>JBCCQN010000009.1:0-92992 GCA_039024315.1 Bacteroidota bacterium | reverse complement strand
GCCAGATGCTGTCGTGATGTTGAGTGAGATACGCTTGCCATTCCGCGAAGCTGTCAAATAATACTGCCATGAATCGGGGGTTGAGAATTTCAAAAGCAAATTTTGGGAAGGTCTATGGGCTTAATAGACTACGAGTTTTTGGAGGTAACGTCGGTTTTCATTGGCGACATCTTGAATGCGAAGCTCATAGATACCTGCTTGTAGCGCGGCCTCAAAGTAGAAAGGTAAATTGACAGAATCGAATTCAATTGCTTGACTATGTACCTTACTACCTCTGATATCAAAAATTTCTAATTGTGCACTAAAGGCCTCAGTACCAAAAGGTAGCGTCAGCCAAAAGCTTCCTGCATTGGGGTTGGGGTAGAGGAGGAGTTCGCCTCCGGCGAACGGATCGTCGTAGCTTCTTGGCGCGAGGGGATCTTGCCCTAGCGTTTCTAGCATCAAGCGTGCATTGGGTATCCCATAGCCATAAAACTTGTCCGGATTTGCATAGCGGTCAGCAGATTGAATCAGCGCTTCATAGACCTGCTCGCGACTAGCTTGAGGGACGGCCTGTAGTACACAGGCCAACATGCCCGAGATTACTGGACAACTAAAGGAGGTACCACTACCGCGTGCTAAGGCACCATCTGGTAACAAAATGTAAGTGTCTCGTCCCATAGCGGTCACTTCTGGCTTGATTTTACCATCAACTCTTGGCCCTTGGCTAGAAAAGCTGGCGTATTCTGCACATTGATCCACGGCTCCTACGGCAATCACTAAATCGCCGTCGGCAGGAGCCGTAACGCCTCGACTGGCACTATTACCTGCGCTGTTGACGACGAGAATACCTTTCTCTCCGGCCATGTCTGCGGCACGGGTGATGATGGCGGTATTACCGTCAAGGTCTGCTTGGGTATAGTTGCCTTCTCCTGCGTCAAAATTATAATAGCCCAATGAAGTAGTGAATACTTGCGCACCGATACTATCGGCAAATTCAGCGGCGGCCAACCAATTGTCTTCTTCTTGATGGGTCTCTGAGTAGTCGTTTTCTGTTCTTAGCAAAATGTAATTGGCATCAGGAGCCGTGCCCGTCAAAACCCCCGGTTGATTGGCGGCAAGAATAGAAAAGACATTGGTGCCATGGCGACAGTGAATGCAAGGCGCGTAAACATCATCGTCATTGTCAACATAGTCTTTGGTGGCAAGTATGCGACCTTCGACAAATAGATGATTGAAGGCACTTAGAGTATCTACTCCTCTGTAACCATTGTCAAAAACGGCGATGGTTACACCCTTGCCTGTATAACCCGCTCTATGGAGAGAATTGAGTTGGACCATGTCTAGCTGGCGTTCTGGCGTATCCGTCAACTCAACATCAGGGCAGGCTTCGTCCAGATAAGCTGCGATTCTAGAAACCCCTTGGACTGGAGTGATGTCCTTGACAAAAGGTAGATAGTATAAAGCCACTTTTTGATAGATAGTAAGTTCTGCCGATACCATATTAAACCATTTGCTGGCTCGCAGTGGCTGGATACCTAGCGCCTTAATTTTTTGGATATAAGTGGGATTGACTGGATAGTCGGTATAGTCAAGCATGATTCCCTGCTTGGCTCGGTTGGCTAGAGCAGCGGGGCTGAGAATATCCGTGGGCCCATATTGACTGAGATCTCCTTTATCGGCTAATTCAATCCAATATTTCGACTGAGCGTTCCCCGATTGAGGGGCCAAAACCGCTAGCGCGCATATGAGGTGAAGCAGAAGTTTTTTCATGAAAACAGGGTTCAAAATTTGATCGTCTATAGATAAGACAGTCTGCGACGAACGATTCCCTAAAATACGAAATCGTGCTCAAAGAAAAAGGCGATAGAGCCAAGCTCCACCGCCTAAATTTTATGTTTTTGACAAGGACTCGCCTTGGACAAAACTTTGATTAGTCTTCTTTGTGCATTACCGCCAACTCAGGGTCGTTTGTATTCACTTCTTCCACTGTTTCTACGCTTTGCGTAACGCTCGGTGTGGTCTCAGTGGCTTTTGAATCGCCAAAATCTATGATCCCACCTTCTTTAATCGTAGGGGCAATAACTAAGGCTACAACAGACATCAATTTGAGGAGGATGTTGAGGGAAGGGCCAGAAGTGTCTTTGAATGGGTCACCAACTGTATCACCTACCACGGCAGCTTTGTGTGGCTCAGAACCTTTGTAGTATTTCTCACCGTTGATATCAACGCCTTCTTCAAACATTTTCTTAGCGTTGTCCCAAGCACCACCAGCGTTAGACTGGAAGATCGCCATCAATACCCCACTAGAAGTTACCCCTGCAAGTAGGCCACCGAGCATTTCAGGACCACCGAGGAATCCAACTGCAACAGGTACCAAAATGGCCAAAAGACCCGGCTGTACCATTTCTTTGATTGAAGCAGTAGTAGAAATCTCTACACACTTATCATATTCTGCTTTGCCATCGGCTGCGTCAAAGATCGCGCGATCTTCTTCAGTAGCATTAGAAAGGTCTGCGTCATATTTACGCATGATGTTAAGGGCAGCTTTCAGTTCTGGGATATCCTTGAACTGGCGACGAACCTCTTCAATCATAGACATAGCCGCACGACCTACAGCATTCATGGCCAAGGCAGAGAATACAAATGGTAGCATGGCACCCACGAGAAGACCAGACATTACGCTAGGCTTCGCGATGTCAATTTCGTTGATATCTGCTTGCTGCATGAAGGCTGCGAAGAGCGCCAAGGCAGTAAGCGCCGCAGAAGCGATGGCAAAACCTTTACCGATAGCGGCAGTAGTGTTACCAACAGCATCTAATTTATCAGTACGCTGACGTACTTCTTTGGGTAGTTCGGCCATCTCGGCGATACCACCAGCATTATCAGAAATAGGACCGTAAGCGTCAACCGCAAGCTGAATACCAGTGTTAGCTAGCATCCCAACCGCTGCGATGGCGATGCCGTAAAGACCGGCAAAGTTGTAAGAGATCAAGATGGCAGCTGCGATCAATAGGATCGGGAAAGCAGTTGACATCATCCCTACTCCAAGACCAGAGATAATATTGGTAGCAGAACCAGTAAGCGACTGGCGTACGATACCAATTACTGGCTTGGTGTCAGTGCCTGTATAGTATTCAGTTACTTTACCTACGGCAAGACCGGCGATCATACCAGAAATAACGGCGAAGAAAACCCCCCAAGAAGAGTACTCTGTTCCATCAGCAGTCCAAGTTTCAGGAAGCATCCATTGGATGACGCCAGCAGCAACGAGTAGCATTACAGCGGCAGAACCAAATTCACCAATATTCAAAGCGCGGTGTGGGCTACCGCCTTCTTTTACTTTTACGAAGAATGTACCTAAGATAGAAACGATAATACCAGTAGCAGCCAGTACTAGCGGAAGCATTACCGCTCCGAGACCGCTAAAGTTGTCTGCATAATCAGAGCCACCACCCATAAAGGCAGCACCCAATACCATGGTACCAATGATTGATCCTACATAAGACTCAAATAGGTCAGCACCCATACCAGCAACATCACCCACATTGTCTCCTACGTTATCAGCAATAGTAGCAGGATTTAGTGGGTGGTCTTCAGGGATACCCGCTTCAACTTTACCAACAAGGTCCGCACCAACGTCAGCAGCTTTGGTGTAAATACCACCCCCCACACGTGCGAAAAGGGCGATAGAAGAAGCACCAAGAGAGAATCCAGAAATAACGTTGAGTAGAACGTTAGTCTCGGCGAACTCAAGCACTGACATACCGTCGCCTTCGAAGTCTAGGGCCATAAAAATGATGAACAGGAGGCTAAGTCCTAAAACACCCAAACCAACCACTCCTAGTCCCATCACAGAACCACCAGCAAATGCTACTTCTAGGGCCTTGCCGAGAGAAGTACGAGCCGCTTGAGTGGTACGAACGTTAGCTTTAGTCGCTACGCGCATACCGATATAACCTGCAAGAGCACTACAGATCGCTCCTACAATAAAGGAAAGTGCTACCCAATAGTTGGATTGTTCTTCGGAAGCACCTTTGAAAGCAAGGAGAGCTGCAACCGCGATGACGAAGATGCCAAGCACACGGTATTCGGCTTTCAAGAAAGCCATGGCCCCTTCAGCAATGTTTTGGGCGATGCGCGCCATGCGATCATCCCCTACGTCTTGCTTTGCGACCCATTTTGAGCGTACGAAGGTATATAACAGACCGATCAGACCTGCTATTGGAAGGATATAAATCAAATTCTCCATGAATTAATTAGTAATAGCTTAGAATTAAGTCCAAATTTCAAAAGAGGCCCAAATTTAGTTGAATACGAGCAATTTGCAAACCTTATGAGCGAAGATTCGCTATATATTTGTTTCGCCTTTGGTCAAAAGAAGCGATCAGCTTGAACCAAAACATTTGCCTTGCCTTTTATACCTTCGCGACATGAAATTGAAAAATCCAGTTAAACTCTCCCACCTAGCTAAAATCCTCAACTGCAAATATGTGGGAGATGCTGATCATATGACTGCTGGGATCAACGAGATTCACAAGGTTGAAGCCGGAGACTTGACTTTTGTCGATATCGCCAAATATTATGATAAAGCCCTAAATAGTGCCGCAACCACTATATTGATCAACAAATCAGTTGATGTCCCAGCAGGCAAAGGCTTGTTGATTAGTGATGATCCATTTCGGGATTACAACCGTTTAACGGAACATTTTCAGCCGAGTCTTCCCTTGGATATTGCGGCTGAACCACAGTTGGGAAAGGAGGTCAAAGTAGGCCAAAATGTAGCGTTCGGCGCAGCCGTAAGCATCGGAGATTACAGTCAAATTGGTCATAACTGTGTAATAGGCTCTCGGGTCCAGATCGGTAAAAATTGCCGCATACACCCCAATGTGACTATCTATGAGGATACGATCATCGGAGATGAAGTGACCATCAATGCCGGTACGGTGATTGGGGGAGAAGCTTTTTATTTCAAAGCAAGGCCCTACGGACGGGACAAGATGTTGACCAAAGGTCGGGTAGTCATTGGCAATCACGTGGACATTGGTACCAATTGTAGCATTGACCGTGGAGTAAGTGGGGATACTGAAATTGGAGACTGGACCAAGCTAGACAATTTGATTCAAGTGGGCCATGATACTGTGATCGGAAAGAGATGTTTGATTGCCTCTCAGGTGGGGATCGCTGGCGTGGTCATCGTAGAAGATGATGTCATCATGTGGGGCCAAGTCGGGGTCAACAAAGACCTTACCATCGGTAAAGGGGCCCAGTTGTATGGCAAAACGGGGGTAATGTCTTCGCTCGAAGGAGGCAAGACTTATCTGGGAATGGTAGCTACTGAAGCGCGCCAAAAACTGAGAGAGATTGCCGCACTACATAAACTGCCAGATTTGATCCGCAAGTGGGATCGAAAATCTTAAGTACTTAGACAATCGTATTCAGTATTAAGACTGAAGAAAATTGGGCATGCGGTTAATCTAGACCTTTTTTATGTACGGCATACTTTTTACCTCTTACTCTATACTTAATGATTACTAAGTGCTTGATAGCGTGTAAGTTTTAGCCTTAGTTTGTGCTGCGAATCGGTACTGATTTTGCATTATTGGAAGTAAACCTGCTAGATCATGTATCAGATCGTTTATCTAAGTACTGCCTTCAAGGATATGAGTCAAATTGAGCTTGACGAATTGATGGCGATATCTCATCTCAATAATGTGAGGGATCAGATAACGGGTATTTTGGTCTATGTGGACGGGAGTATCATCCAGCTTATAGAAGGACCCGAATACAACGTACAACGGCTTTACCGTAAGATTCAAATGGATATGCGCCATCATGGTATCATCCGCCTTTATGAGGGGGCCATCGAAAACAGATTGTTTCCCCACTGGACGATGGCTTACAAGAGGCTTACTACCTCTGAGTTTATAGCTGATATTGGCATTCAGCTAAACCTAGTCGAAAAGGATTTACTGCCTCTTTTTGAAAACCAAGAAGCCAAAGGCATGAAACTCCTTCGCTCATTTTATGTCGCCAATAAGGGAAGTATATAATCAAGCATTTGCCCCATGCGTCCTCGATTATACCCCCAGCGCTCATTGCCCCTTGGTTTGAGTTGATGATTAAGCCTTATTATCTCATCAGTTTTAGGAAGCAGACCGCTGCGCGGAACGCTTATTTGTTCTAAGCGGGCATTGATGATGCAAGCCCTCGACAAATTAGAATAAGCGTTCTGCGTAGCAGCGGCCTCAAAAACTAAGCTTATCAAAATCTTTGACTTTCTAAGCTGAGGGTAAAGAGTATTCATTGCAAAACAAAATGGTCTTGATGAACCACTTGACCCTAAGTTCCTAGGTCAAAGTACTTAAAGAATCAAGTGGAGCACCCTCTCACTAAAACTCTCCTATTCTCATCCTGAGTGGGTAAAGCTCCACTTGCATTTGAGGGCCTTGCTACCGTATTTTCTGCGAGAGCTTCTGTTTTTTTTTGATACTGGACACCCGTGAAAATATTCTTATTCAGTTTCATAATATGCCTCTCCCAGCTTAGTTGGGGCCAAGGGCTTGCACTGAGATTTCAGGCTTTTGGAATCAGGGAGGGCCTCCCCAATCAAAGTATTCAAGCGCTCTATCAAGATCAATTGGGTTATCTGTGGATTGGTACTTGGGATGGGCTCTGTCGTTATGATGGCTACCGATTTCAGACTTATCAAAGGGAGCCATTGGATAGCACTAGCTTAGCGGCAAATGATGTAAAATGTATCCTCGAAGATGGGGCTGGGCGCTTATTTATCGGGAGTCAAGGAGGCTTAAGTCTTTATCAGCGCCAAACGGATGACTTTTACCAATTTCCAGTACCAGAGGGAATTGGACGGGCGTGGAACGTGCAGGCGATGAGTTTAGACGAGAAGGGGGAGCTATGGCTAAATAAAATGAGCAGCCCTGCGAGATTGATGCACTTAAAGGCTAAAGAGCAATGGGAAATGTTTGCCGGGCAACGTGGGAAAGCCTTTATGTGGGAAAAGGCTAAGCTATGGACGGCCTACGCAAATCAGGGCGTAAAACTTGCCAGCCCCCGAGCGGATAGCTTGAGCTTTGAAAGCTGGGCGGTACTTGCGCCTTTAAGAGAAAAGAAAATCCAATGCATATTCAAGGATAAGCAAGATCGCATCTGGTTAGGGGCTAGGGGAGGGCTTTATTTTGTTGCAGGCGATTCGTTGGTAGAGGTAGGAGATAGCGCCTTCGCCGAACGCTCAGTCTTGTGCTTGGTGCAGGATCAGCAAGCTAGGATTTGGGTAGGTACCAATGATGGACTTTTTCTTATTTCACCTAGCGGAAAACAGCTGGCTAATGACCAAATTGAGTCTGTAGCGATTAATTCCTTACAGGATGTAGTGATTCTTTCCTTATTGGTGGATACTGCTGGCAATCTATGGGTAGGTACATCACAAGCGGGCTTATACAAAGTCAATTTAGCGAGCCGGCCTCGTTTTCAGGCTTATAGATCTAGTTATTTTCAGGCGTCTAAACTGACCGTTTTTGCGTTCGCCGAAGGCGCAGATAATAGACTCTGGCTAGGTACAACCAATGGCCTTTATCTTTTAGACAAGCAAACCAAAGCGGTGCTCCAGCACTACCAAAAAGGCCCCGCAGATTCCCTCGGACTTAGCCAAAACGTGATTATGAGTCTGTATGAAACCGCCGAGCAAAAGCTGATGATTGGTTATGGTCGTAGTCCCTCTCTTGATATTTTGGATTGGCGGACTCAAGCCATGCAACAGCTAGGAGAAAAGGCAAAATTAGGCACCCTCAGGAAGATTTTACCCCTCTCATATCCTCAGGATCAATTTTTACTGCTGGGTAGTTCGGTAAACTATTGGGACCCCTTGACCCAAACTTATTCGTCCGTCAAATTGAGAGATACTCTCACTCAGCAAATAGTTCCTTCCTATTCTTGGGACGCTTACCAAGCTAAGGACTCCATCCTCTGGATAGCCAATAAACGAGGCTTGTTACGCTTGGATCCTCGTACCAAAGAATTACGTCTGCTGCCAGTTTTTCCAGATTCTTATCGCGCTGATAATACCGTGATTGCCATTTGGCCGGATATAGATGATAGCTTTTGGCTGGGTACTTATGGAGCGGGTCTGGTGCAGGTAGATCAAAGCGGTAAAGTCTTGGCAAGCTATACCAAATTAGATGGCCTACCCAATAACTTTGTCATTGGCGTGCTACCCGATAGTAGTGGCCATTTGTGGATGAGCACCAATCTGGGGATTGCACGCTTGGACACAAACAGTGAGGTCTTCCAAAATTTCCGTGCGCGTGATGGCCTAATGGACGAAGAGTTCGCCACAGGCGCCTACCTGCAAAGTCTCGATGGCGAAATTTATATGGGGGGTTCTGACGGCTTTGTGGCCTTTTATCCCAGCCAAATTGAGCGTAGCGCCAGTCAGTATGTTCCACCCCTGTATCTTAAACCCGCCAAAGTCTCGGCACCGCCTTTGCGTGAGGATAGTTTAGGATTGCATTTGACGGCTTATCGTGGGCAGCGACTAGACCTAAGCTTTGTGGCGCTGGACTATAGCGATCCGACTGAAATTCGTTATCAATGGCAGCTCGAAGGCTGGGAAAAAGCTTGGCAATACCCTAGTGCTGATCCCAAGGTAAGTTATACCAATTTACCGCCAGGCGAATATGTTTTTAGACTTAGAGCCAGTAATAGTGATGGCGTATTTAATGGGCCAGAGATTCGACTGCCTATCGAAATCAAGCCTCGCTTAGATCAGCATTGGGGCTTCCGCTTAGGACTGGTGGGCTTAGGGATATTACTGGTTGCTTCCTTGGTGTATTTTTATTTGTGGCGCTTGCGCGAACGCGAAAAACAAGCCTTAGAACGACGGATTGCGCATAGTAAGCAAGAATCCTTAGCTTCACAGATGGATCAGCATTTTCTATTCAACTCGCTTAATTCCATCCAGCGTTTTGTGTTGGAAAATCGCCCGAAGGAGGCAGGTAAATTTATTTCTCGTTTTGGAAGACTGATTCGCTTACAATTGCAACAGGCGAGTCAAGCCTTGGTAAGTATTGAGGAAGAGTTGAATACGCTGGATCTCTACCTCTCCTTAGAGCAGCTACGGACAAGGCAAAAGTTTGTTTATGAAATCAATACTGGACCTGAGCTAGATATTTATCAATTAGAGATTCCTCCAGGTCTGCTACAACCCTATTTGGAAAATGCAATCTGGCATGGGCTAATGCCCAAAGAGGAGGAAGGCTTATTACAACTTAACATCCAAGGAATTGACAAAGGCTATCGTATCGAGATCATTGACAATGGGATCGGAAGAGAAGCTTCCGAACGCTTTAAAGCTAATAGCAGCTATCGTCCTCCTAGCAAAGGTATGTCGATCACCAAAGAACGTATCAGTATGCTCAATGCTTTGCATGAGATGGAATTGTCTATGCAGATAGAGGATTTGCAAAAGCCTGACGGTCAGGTTATTGGTACGAAGGTGAGCCTAATAGTTACATTTTGATTTCTCGCTTTTCCTCCCAACTTTGCTGTAGGACTAACGACTATGGCGATACGAACCCTACTAATTGACGATGAAGCAGACGCGAGATTTGCGCTGCGAAATTATTTGCATACCTATTGTGAGGATGTAGAAATATTGGAGGAAGTTGCTACGGTCGAACGTGCTGTAGCGGTGATCCCTCAGCTAGAGCCTGACTTAGTCTTTTTAGATGTAAGGCTAAGTCCTGGGAGTGGTTTCGATATTCTCGAACGCTTATCTGCCACGCCCTTTGCGGTGATATTTGTAACGGCCTATGACGAATATGCCTTGCGGGCGATTCGATTTTCAGCCCTAGATTATCTGCTCAAACCGATTGATCCAGACGAACTGGAAGCAGCAGTAGAAAAAGTGCGACATAGCCTAAAGCAAGCAAAAACGGAGGCTGATCCGCGAATCTCTCTTTTTAAGTCGCAACTACAAAGACCACAGCAAGAAGGACGTATCGTCCTGCCGACCATGGAGGGTTTTATTGTCCGTGATGTGAAGGCTATCCTGCGCTGTGAGGCGGAAAGAAATTATACCCACTTTTTCTTTTTAGATGGCAGCAAAATGCTGATTCCCAAAACGCTCAAAGTTTATGAGGGGCTGCTGAGTGCTTTGGGGTTTTATCGGGTACATCAATCCCACCTGCTCAATTTACAGCAAATTGTCGCCTACAAGCGCCGCAAAAAGGGCGGTATGGCGCATCTCACCAATGGCGAGGAAATTCCCGTCTCCGAAAGTCGTAAGGAGGGTTTCATGCAGCATTTTTTGCAGTAGGCTTAGTAGAAGCCCTTGGACGAGAAATTTTATGCGCTATTGAGGCTTGCGAAAAGGGGATGTCAAGGATGAGCGTTCTGCGCAGCAGTAGCCTCTAAAAAGAAGTCCCAACAAAACCTAATAGAAAAAATCACCTTCTAGGTTACGTTTCTCAGGAGGAGTGATACACATATGCAACCACTTCCTTTAATCTGGTAAATGCATATGAAAGTTCTCTACAAATTACTCCTGACTTGCTCTCTTTTACTTGCATTCGCTTCCCTGCACGCCCAACCGGCCAACAACAGCTGTGCGACCGCTACTCCTATCACCGTTGGGGCTAGCTGTGTCTATCAAAATTTTACAAATCTCAATGCGACTGACTCTGGTGATGCGAGTCCCAGTTGTGGTTTTTACAGTGGGGCTGACGTTTGGTTTAGTCTCGTGGTCCCTGCTTCTGGTCAATTGGTGATCGATCAAGACGATGCTGGACTCAACAACACCGCCATGGCAGTCTATACGGGTAGCTGCGGCGGTCTTTTTAGTTATGCCTGTGATCGAAACAGCTCTCCAAATGGCAGTATGCCCCAGATTGTCATCAATGATCTGGCCCTAGCCAATCAAACGATTTATGTCCAGGTCTGGCGGGAGCTGAGCGCTAGTGGAGGCACTTTTGATATTTGCGCCTTTGAGCCTAGTATTCCTACGAATTTTGATTGCGCCAATGCAACTCCTATTGCAGTAGGAGCTAGTTGTAGCTATCAGACGTTTACTAATGAATATGCTACAACTTCTGGGGACGCCAATCCCAGTTGTGGCTTTTACAACGGCTTTGATGTGTGGTTTAGCTTGACCGTTCCCGTCTCTGGTAGATTGGTGATTGACCAAGATGACGCTGGATTGACTAATACTGCTATGGCGGTGTACACTGGTACTTGTGGCGCCCTTACCCAATACAGCTGTAATACCAATGCCTCCCCCAATGGTAACATGCCTCAGATTGTGATCAACGATCCTGCTTTAGGCAGTCAGACTTTACTTATTCAAGTTTGGCGTGAAAGCAGTGTCAATGGCGGTACATTTCAGATTTGTGCCTTTGAGCCGAGTATCCCGAGCAATATAGACTGCGCTAACGCTACCCCTATTAGTGTCGGAGGCAGTTGTAGCTATCAGACTTTTACCAATGAATATGCGACTACTTCTGGCGATGCCACACCAAGCTGTGGTTTTTACAATGGTTTTGACGTTTGGTTTAGCCTGACTGTACCAGCATCTGGACAATTGGTGATTGACCAAGACGATGATGGCCTTAGCAATACGGCCATGGCGGTTTATACAGGTAGTTGCGGGGCCTTGACGCAATATACCTGTAACACCAATGGCTCGCCTAATGGCAATATGCCCCAAATCGTAGTCAATGACCCCACGCTGGCTAATCAGACTTTGCTTATTCAAGTTTGGCGAGAAAGCAGTGTCAATGGCGGTACATTTCAGATTTGTGCCTTTGAACCGAGTATCCCAAGTAATATAGACTGCGCCAACGCTACTCCAATTAGTGTCGGAGGCAGTTGTAGCTATCAGACTTTTACCAATGAATATGCCACTACTTCTGGCGATGCTACCCCTGGCTGTGGTTTTTACAATGGCTTTGATGTTTGGTTTAGTTTGACCGTACCTGCATCGGGACAATTGGTGATCGACCAAGACGATGCTGGGCTCACTAATACAGCCATGGCGGTTTACACGGGTGGCTGTGGTGCCTTGACCCAATATGTTTGTAATACCAATGGCTCACCTAATGGTAACATGCCCCAAATCGTAGTCAATGATCCAGCGCTAGCCAATCAAAGCGTCTTGGTGCAAGTTTGGCGAGAGGGAAGTGTCAATGGAGGTACATTCCAAATTTGTGCCTTTGAGCCGAGTATCCCTATCAATGTAGATTGTGCCAATGCTTTTGCTTTGACTCTGGCCAATAGCCTTGCTTATGGTACTTTTACCAATGAGTATGCTGGCACTTCGGGCGATGCGAGTCCTAGTTGTGGTTTTTACAATGGAGTGGATGTTTGGTTTAAAGCAGATGTGTCTTCCAGCGGCAAATTGACCATCGACCAAATCCAAGGAGACTTGAGCAACACGGCCATGGCGGTGTACACCGGTAGCTGTGGGAGCCTCTTTCAATACGAATGTAATACCAATGGCTCTCTCAATGGCAATATGCCTCGCATCGACATCAATGATATCGCCTTGGCTTCTCAAACGATCTTTATCCAAGTTTGGCGCGAAAGTAGTGTCAATGGTGGTACCTTTGGCATCGTTGCTTATGACCCTGATAACCCAGTCTTTCCCGTTGAATGGTTAGACTTTACCGCAGAATTGACTCCCGCAGCTAGGGTACAACTTGACTGGTTTACGGGTACAGAAACCAATAATGATTACTTCTCGATTGAGCGTTCTGCCGACGGCAAGCTCTTTACCGAAATAGGTCAAGTAGCGGCGAGTGCTGACCATAAAGCAGTAAATGCTTATGCTTTTGTAGATGCTGACCCACTGCGTGGAACGATTTACTACCGCATTCGTCAAATAGATTTTGATGGTACTAGTAGCTACTCAAAAATAGTACTGCTGCAAAATAAGTTGCGTACTGATCATCTCAGCGCTTATCCAAACCCTGCGGAGGATTTACTTACTGTATCGGTCTCATTTGTGGAAGCAGGCAGGGGGCAAATCTGCCTAATTGACCAGCAAGGCCGCGTTTTACAAGCACAGTATCTCAGCCTCCAAGCCGGAGAAGAAAGTCTTATCCCTCTTCAAGTCAGTCATTTGCCAGCCGGTTTGTACCAATTGAGACTACGTAATGAGGACTCCGCAAAAGTTTATTATCAAAAAGTAGTGGTACACTAATCATTTAGGCGGTAACACACCTAAGCTAAGCGCAAGAATTGTTTGTTGAGGATTTTGTAGGGATGGTTTTTCTTAACCATCCCTTTTTCTTTTCGTTGAAGCAATTGCATATTGACTGCTTCTATGAAACACACTATTGCCACCGTTTTTCTGCTCTATTTATGCGCGCTACCAACTCATATTACTGCTCAGGATCTTCCTAGCCGACCCAAAATTGGCCTAGCTCTCAGCGGGGGAGGGGCCAAAGGTTTGGCACATATAGGGGTGCTCAAAATCTTGGAAGCAAACGGTATCCGACCGGATTACATCACGGGCACGAGCATGGGCGCGATCATCGGGGGCTTATACGCCATCGGTTATACTACTGACCAATTGGAAGAAATGGCCTACAGCTTGGAGTGGGCTTCCTATTTTAGCGATAAGGTACCAGAATATTATCGTCCCATCGAAGACAAACTCTCCCCTGCTCAATATCAGCTTAGTTTCCCCTTGCACAAAGGAAAGCCAGAGCTACCCAAGGGCTTGATTGGAGGGGCCAAACTCCGTTTATTGTTAGCGCATCTGACGATTCCGGTGCATGCAACCCAAGACTTTGATGACTTTGGGATTCCTTTCCGTTGTGTAGCCACTGACCTAGTGAGCGGAGAAGGTATCGTGTATCAAGCGGGGGATCTTGCAGAGGCGATTCGTTGTAGCGCTTCCATCCCTTCGGTCTTAGAGCCTTCTCAATACCAAGATGCGATCTTAGTCGATGGAGGCTTAGTACGCAATTTTCCCGTGCATGACGTGATCGAAATGGGGGCGGACTTTGTGATTGGGGTGGACGTTGGCGCCCCGCTTTATAAAGCCGAAGAACTCAATTCTCTGATCAGTATTTTAGATCAGACTAGCAGCTTTCGGATAGTAGAGTCCACTGCTGCCCAGCGGGAGTTGGTCGATGTGTTGATTCAACCCCAATTAGCGGGTTTTAACGCTTTGTCATTTGAGCGACCGGACAGTCTGCTACTGCTCGGTAAACTAGCCGCCCTTGAGGTGATTTCTGATCTTAAAGACTCACTGCGAAAGCGAGGGATAAAGAGGTTCCCGCCTCTGGCGAACGCTCAGCCGATGATTTTACCCGAAAAAGTTAGGGTCAGTGAACTAGCGTTCGTCGGAGACAATCCCGCTACCCAAGTCACGCTAGAACAGCTCTTCAAACTACCCGAAAACAAAGAAATGAGCCTCGATCAAATCGACGATTTGGTACGCCTGCTCTATGCTGCCGAATACTTCAAACAGGTAGATTATCGCTTACTACCTGGAAAAGATGGGATGAAGCTAGTCGTAAAAGCCGTAGGGAGTCGCGAGGCATCTATCAAACTGGGGATCAATTATGATGCTAATCTAAAAGCGGGATTGCTCTTTAATTACACTCGACGAAACCTCGGTATCCAAGGCTCACAGCTGTCCTTGGACCTCAAGGTCTCTGAATATCCGATATTGTTTGGTAGTTATCGCTGGCAAACCAGAGGCAATCCCAGTGTGGGCCTACGGTTTAAGGGGCTTTTCAATTCCTATCCAGGTTTCCGTTACGATCGCGAAAACCAAAGAGGAGATATACTGGCGATGTCTTACACCAGATTGCGCTTAGAGGCTTACTCGGGTCTGAGTCGCAACCTTTTTATTGGTTTGGGCTTAGGCGTAGAGGGAAGGATCGAACGGCAAAAGTTCTTTCTCTTCAATGCCGATGCGCGCATCCAATTACAGCCTCATGTCAGTTTATCCCTCTTGGCCAATACCTTGGACCGACAGGTTTTTCCGCATGAGGGTTTTAGAGTGGATTTGCATGCAGTTTATGCCCCCTTGGGCAGTGTTAGAATCTTTGACGAAGTCGGTAGGGACACTACTTTACGGCAAGTGCAAACCAACCGGATCAGTTTAGGTTATCTGCACGCTTGGACGCCCGTCGAACGCCTTAGCTTCGAAGGTTTTGTTCAGGGTGCTTGGTCCAATAGTTCTGACCCCCAGTTTTTTCAACTCTTTTTTATCGGCCGACCAGTACCGTATCTCGAGCAATACCTCAATTTTAGTGGCTACCGACACATGGAACGGCCAGCTAGTGCCTTTGCCTTTGGGGGGCTCCGTATCAGGGGGGAAGTCCTGAGCAATACTTTTGCCGCCTTCGTTTTCAATTATGGCTATTTCCAGCAAATTGCTTATCCAGTCCTACTCAACGGCCAAGCAACAGAGATCGAAGCCCAAGCAGGACGAATGTCTGGATTAGGTGCGGAGCTGGGCTATCTAAGCCCCGCTGGTCCTATTCAATTCAATCTCGAATATACGCCCGATTTCAATCGCTGGACCATGGCTTTGAGTCTGGGCTATGTTTTCTAGGGCCGTTTTTTATTACCGCTGCGCGGAACGCTTGTCCCTAGCGCGACAAGGCAGTGTCTTGTCGCTAAACGACCCCTGATTTCATTTCGGCAGAGGGCCGAGCAGCGGACCGGCTAGAAATCTCCTTTCCAGTAAATTGTAATTACATCTTGAAATCAAGGAGATTTCTTCCCGGCAAAAATCAGGATCGAAATGAATGCCAAGAGGTAGGTGCGCGCATGCATGCCGCACCCTCAAGATAAGCGTTCCGCGCTCCCGATAGCTATCGGGAGGTGCTCCAAAACTAAATCATCGTCTTTTTCCACTTACCTTGGCGAAACCACAGAATACAGATGGTAGTAAAGACAACCTCTGCGATCAAAATCGCCACATACACTCCAGTTTGCTCCATCTTCAAGCTGGTAGCGAGGAAGTAGGCGAGCGGAATCTGCACGATCCAAAAGGCGAGAAAATTGATGATAGTAGGGGTGCGAGTATCTCCAGCACCATTAAAAGCCATGCTGAGCACGAGCCCAAAGCCAAAGAAAATATAGCCTGAACTAATGATTCGAAGACAGGTGATCCCTGCGTCTAAGGCTGCAGGCGACTCCGCAAAAAGCTCGATCACCCAATCCGCTCCAACGAAAAAGAGAATAGAAACAATGACCATATAAACCATGGCGTAAAACGAACTCCGCCAAGCAGCTTTTTCGGCTCGGTCTGGCTGTTCTGCGCCGAGACTTTGTCCCACCAAGGTTGCGCATGCATTGCTCAAACCAAAGGCCGGCAGGATGGCAAAAATGATCGACCGAATAGCAGATTGGTAACCAGCCATTACGGAAGTACCAAACTCAGCCACAATCCGAGTCAAGAAAATCCAACTCGCAGAAGAGATCAGGTATTGACCTGTTCCTCCGGCGGCAACCCCTAATAAGCGCTTGATGATATCCCAACGAGGAACGAAATCACTGGCCTTGAGTTGGATAGATTTTTCTCCATTGAAGAGAAGGTATAGCTGAAATGCCACTCCTGTGCCACGCCCAATCGAAGTCGCAATCGCTGCCCCTTCTACACCTAGCTCTGGAAAGGGCCCTAAGCCTAAGATCAGGCAAGGGTCGAGGATCATATTGATAATGTTTGACAGCCAAAGCACCCGCATGGCGATAGCAGCATTGCCCGTTCCTCTAAATACACCATTGAGCAAAAAGAGAAACATAATCACCCCATTGGTGGCAAACATGATACGCGTGTAGCCCGTGCCTGTCTCCAAAACGTCGGCTTCTGCTCCCATCAAGGCAAGCACATTACCGGCAAATAAAAAACCGGGGATGGCAATCATAATAGAAATCGCCAAGGAAATCAGGATGGCCTGAGCCGCGGCAATGGCGGCTTGCTCTGGTTCTTTTTCCCCAATTCGTCGCGCTACCATCGCTGTAGCAGCATTGGCAAGGCCAATAGAGAGAGAATAAATCAAAAACATCACTGACTCCGTCAGGCCGACGGTCGCCATCGCTGCCTCACCCACCTGCGAGACAAAAAAGAAATCTACCACCGCAAACAAACTTTCTCCTACCATCTCCAATACCATCGGTATGGCAAGGAAAACAATGGCCTGATTGAGAGGGATTTGGGTGTAATCTCTTTCACCGCCTTTAACGGCTTCTTTGAGAGTGCTCCAAAGCTTATGAAGCGAGAGTGAATTAGAATTCATGTAGTGTAGTGTATGACATAGGAAAAATGCCATCCCTGGTAAGGAGAGGGCAAATAGCGAAAAGCTTGGCTGGAAACAAAGATGAATCCTGCCATTTAGACATTTTGCTGAGAGGAGGGTGAGTATGTTAGGAGAGTAAAGGCATACTCGGGCTTTCTTACGCTCGACCTTGGATAAGGTTGTGTATCCTTTGTGAGAAAATATGGAAAACGAATAATTTTCCTAAATTTGAGTAGGTAAATATCATACAAACTAAAGATATGATTCTTAGCAAGGAAATCGCTACCCAATTGATCGAAGAAATGATCCCTGTCCATAAATTTCTCGGGGTCAAATTGCTGGATATTAAAGAAGGATATTGTAAGCTTCTATTTCCTTTTCGGGAAGAGATGTTGGGAAACTTCATTACTCGTCGCTGGCATGGGGGGATGATTGCTACTGCAATGGACTCTGTAGGTGGGGCCGCAGCGATGACTACCTTAACTTCTCCAGAAGATAAATTAGCGACAATTGACATGCGAGTTGACTTTTTGCGGGGTACTTCCGAAACTGATTTGGTAGTAGAAGGCTTTTTGGTGCGTAACGGTAACCGCATTATCGCCGCCAAAATGAAAGCTTGGCAAGAAGACGGACAAAAGCTAGTGGCCGAAGCAAGAGGGATGTTTAGCGTTTACCGCCAGAAAAAGGACTAATATGGATCGCAATGAATATTACGTAAAGGAATCCCTCAAGCTCTTTCTCAAATACGGGGTAAAAAGTGTAACCATCGGGCAAATCACCCAGCATCTCAACGTCTCCTCCAAGACCCTCTATCAACTTTTTGGAGACAAAACAGGGCTGGTACATCACTGCGTGGAACTCTACCGCACCAATACTGCGAAAACCTACGAGCAGCTAATGGGCGAAGCCGAAAATGTAGCAGATGCTTTCATTCGTTTCTACAACTCTCTTGTGGATAGCATGCGCCGCATCAACCCTAACTTTTTTGTTGATGTCGCTCGCTATTTTCCACAACTTTGGAACCAACAAGAAGCCTTTGGGATGGAATATACGCGGGAGCTGGTCGAAAGAGGGATTCGAGAAGGTATTTTTATCGATGGTATCCATGTGGGGATTTGTGCAGAAACCCTTACCTTATTAGTCAAATCAATTTTTGAACGAGATCCTTTGTCTGAGCAAAGCACCAAAAGCCAAGTTCTCATGGCAAATGTAATCTGGCCTTATTTACGTGGTATCAGCACCCCTGAGGGGCGACAGGAGTTTCGTAAGTATCGTCGTCATGCTATTGGCGTTTAACTATGTCCATATTTGAAGATAAAACCGCAGTTATCACGGGCGCAGGCTCGGGGATTGGCAAAGCCTTGGCTTTGGCTTTGGGAGCAGAAGGTTGTCATCTGGCCCTTTCTGATGTCAATCAGGAAGGATTGGCCGAAACGCAGTCTCGTTTGGAAGATATGGGCGTACGGGTCCACACCGAGATTTTAGATGTGGCAGATCGTGAGGCTTTTTACGGCTACGCCGAACGCTTAATCAAGCACTTTGGACCGGTACAAATCGTGATCAACAATGCGGGTGTTTCTTTGACCGCTGATTTGCTCAATGTGAGCTATGAAGATTACGAATGGATCTTCAATATCAACTTTTGGGGCATGGTCTATGGCAGCAAAGCCTTTTTGCCTCATCTGTTAGAGCAAGAAGAGGCATGGCTTACCAACATCTCCAGCATTTTTGGTATCCTAGCGGTACCTACTCAAGGCACATATGTGAGCACTAAGTTTGCCATTAGAGGTTTTACTGAGACCCTAAGAGAAGAATTACTTCACACCAAAATCAATGTCGCCTGCGTGCATCCAGGAGGGATTAAAACCAATATCGCTCGGGCGGGGAAGTACGATACCAAAACACTAGGTACTACAGATAACGAAAGGCTGATTCGCAATTTTGATAAATTAGCCCCTACCACCGCAGAGCAGGCTGCTCAGGTGATCCTACAGGGCATGGAAAAACGGAAGGCCCGCATCCTAATTGGTAAGGATGCTAAAAGACTCGCTTGGTTACAAAGGCTCTTCCCCTCTGGCTATCAAAAGATCGTGGCTCGTCGCTACTCCAAGGTGATCAAAAAGCGACCGCAAGTCTAACCAGCGTCCTTAATTGGAAACGGCTAAATATGGCTTTTCTAGTGGCGCTCTTCGTGCACTAGCTTGCCCGGATTATATTTGACAAACGCCAAATCCAGATCATTGGACAAGTTTCTGACCATCTCTAGCGCATCCTTTTGCTCTTTGAATGAGGTCAGCATAATCCGCTTTAGATGATTGGCCGACATGATGTAAACATCGTAAGTAACTTCAGTCCGGCTCATTTCTGGTAGCGGCACCCTCACCGAACCAGTACTTGCATACTTCGTTTGCGAGCGCAAGATCACCAGATACTTATACTTGGCTAAGCTTTGCCATTTGCCAAACTTTAGGCCTAGCATACTCCAATAGGACTTTACTTGATTTAGGCTAGGAGAGATGATGATCCCCTCTCGCAAAAATGCCGGGATCAGCGCTAGACAAAACATGCCAATGCCAAGAGGCTTATTACTGCTTAAGAATACAAATATTCCTAGGGCCATGAGAAAGTAGCCTACATAGGGCATGATTTTGCTGAAAGGAGTGCCCCAAGGAATTTGAATATTGGAAGGATGAGAGTCCATGTGTATACTTTTTGAGTATCAAGGTAAAAGTATGGAATAGAAAGATTGGGGCGAAAGGACCTTCATCTTAAATTAAACTTAATACTTCTTACTCTGTAAAGAGCCTAAAAATATCACAGGGTTGGGATACTTCAAACAAAAAAGGCGCCCAAAAGGGGCGCCTTATAGAGGTACAGCGATACCACTTATTGAATTATCAGCTTTTCCATCCAGACTCCGTTCGGACTTTCTCCTTTGAGTATATAAACTCCCGGAGCTAAGTAGGCGACCGAAACTTGGGCGTTGGAGGCCATAATGGTTTGCTGAAGCACGATTCTTCCCTGAAGGTCGCTGAGGCTAATGCGCTCGGTGAAAACGTTCTGCGAAGCAATCCTAAAATGATCTTCGCTTGGATTTGGAAATATGCTCACTCCGCTGATCAGCTCATTTGGATCAATAGCAGTACTCGCCTCTTGTTGGACAATCACCACTGAATCAGAGCAAGCGTATAGCGATTGTGGCTCGGCGAGATTATCAAAGGCATCAAGGGTGTTGATGCTCAGTTGCAATAGCTCGGCGATATCGGTCTTACCGGCGATATCATCGATCGTCACAAAGCTTACTTTGCCGATTAGGCCATAGCCGCCTACATCAGTCTGGTCAGTACGGGTTACCCCGACTTGGTAGACCCCTTCGTTATGAAGTTCGTTGTCGAGGTACACCAGATCTACATTATCTGTACCTAACCAAGAATCAATTGGATGATAGGCAAAGCTGTTGGTATCAACAAGCATGGGATTAAATCCAAGACTAAAGGCTACTCCATGGATGGCAGGCACGGGAATCGAATCACTGCCTAACCAAATTTCTGCATGAACCGAATCTCCCGCGGAAACCGTATCACTGAGGATACGAAGGATGAGCGGAGGATCGGTCGGAGCCCCATTGACGTCTCCTTTGTTGTGGGTAAGGCCATAATTGAGCAGGATTGCACCAAAGTCTGCGATGCCTACGTGCCCATTGCCATTACAATCTGCGTGTTTTTTGTTGGCGCCATTGAAAAAGTTGCTGCTCCAATTGATGGCTGGAAATCCTTGCCATTGGACAGATTGGGTGGCGCGGGCTGGTCCGGTCTCATTCCAAGCAAGACCAAGAAATAATACGTCAATGACATTGGCGACACCGTCTGAATTTGCGTCTCCTGGCCATACCAGACCTTCTCCTACACATTCGTAGCGACTAATCTGCGTAAGCGGCACCGTCTGAACGTTCAGAGAATCTGTCGTCAACATTTGCATCACCCCCACTACTGGGGCCATCATCAGGGTGTCTAGACTACCTAGAGAGTAGTTGTTGGTGGCGTCGTACTCAAAAAAACAGTTTGCTACTGTATCAGAGATCGCAACCTTACTCAAGGTGGGGATATTGCCGGAGTTGGTTACTCTATAGCCGACAAAATAGGCGGTGTTGCCTCTCAACAAAAAGTCGGTGACGACTCGCTGAGTGCTAAAAGGCAAGCGGAGAGCATCAGGGGTGTTGTTAGGTGTAGGTTGCCACAAAGTAAGGCGATTGGCATAGAGGTAGGGAATTTTATTGCCGATAGCTTTGATGCGTACGGCGCGATCCGTAATACTTTGGTAAGCATCATTTACCACATACTGGACCACTCCCGTCGCATCAAATTTGACCAATTGCTTGACTTGGCTACTATCCTCAATATAGGCCGCTAATCCATTATCGTTGGGGGTGTAATCAAAGGTCAGGAGCCTACGGGCTTTGTATTCGGCACGCCAGGTGGTATTGCCTGTGCTTGCCTCAAAAGTCCTAAAGGCAAATCCTCTCTCTATATTCAATGGTCCTCCTGTAGCAACGTTCCAGCCGGTAATGATTTCTCCATTTTGATTGATGCTCAGGTTATTACGTACCAGAGGGACAAATGAGGCATTGGTGCTATTGGCGAGATTATGTTGGCGAAACCATTCAATATTACCCGTCTGATCTAACTTCGCGGCCAAGCCCACCACCGGCAAATTGGTATTGGGTTGATACATATAGGCCGCAATGGCGATGCTACCATCAGGAAATACATCCAAACCCGTCACTTGCCCCCCCAAACCACTGGCCCAACGATACGAACGAGCCCAAATGGGCAGTCCATCAGCAGTGATTCGCATGATAACAATGCGAGCCGAGTCCTGATTGTTTGCATTTCTAACTGCCTGGCCGGCAACGACGTAACCACCTCCTGGATGGCGATGAATCATACGTAGAGTTGCGGAAGGGATAGGGCTAGGAGTGTTGGCATTGACTGGCCGGTATGCGAGGGCTTCAAGGATCTGACCACTAGAGTCCATCTTCGAAAACCCAAAGGAGTGCCCCGCAACGGTACCGACTGACACTAAGCTTAAGCTGTCAACGGCCATGGCGAGTGGTTGTATTTTATGGCGATAGGCGCGGGTATAAACGTACTGAGCCGAAAGGCTGACGGGCAGCACTATGGCGATCAAGGCTAAGGTTAAATAACGAGATATGAATACTGTCATGGCTCAAGAGTTAATTGCTTGATACAAAAAAGCTATATGAGCATGGAGATTTCAAACCAAGAAAGCATGCTTTGTCGGATAAGTTTTGCTTTCTTTTTTGTTTTTTTACCGCTGCGCGGAACGCTTATATCGCTAGTAATTAGCTTTTATGTGCCATCTGAGAAAGATTTGTTTGCTCCTTGACCTTTTTGCTTATTGTGTCAGTTTGTCGGAAAAGTTTTATGCATCACAATAAAGCATTTCAGTTATTAAGGACCTTTAGCACTTGGGAGTTACGCTCTCTGGACGATTTTCTGCGTTCTCCCTTCTTCAATAAGCAGGAGATTATCCTCAAGCTTTGGGAAAACATTTGGCCGCTGTGCCCGCTATTAGAGGATCCTATGCTAGAGCGCCATGCCTTATTTCAGATCCTTTGGCCCGATGAAAGCTTCCACGAAAGACGATTGCGCTACCTACTTACGGACTTTGCCCGTCTTATTGAACGCTTCTGGGCCTACAAAGATTGGTCAAAGGATGTTTATCGCCCTGAGGAGAGCTTGCTCTGGGCTTATCAAAAGCGCGGGCTAAGCAAATATCAGAAGCAAACTCGACAACGCTATGAACGTAAATTAGAGGAGGACGCTCAGCTCTCCGCCGAACTTCTACAGCAGCGCTTTCAACTAGCCGAATTTGATCTACTTACTGAAAGTGACCAGTTTGCCCGTCAGCGTTCGGTACAAGAAGTACTCGAAAGTCTCGATGAAATGTATCTGCTTAGACACCTCCGCTACGCCTGCGAGGGTGTCAATCGTGCCCGCATCTTTGCTGAAAGCCCCCAAACAGTGCTGACTCCTTTGCTTTTAGACTCATTAAAAAATAGTCAAACGAGTAATCCTTTGATCGAAGCCTATCGGCTCGCTTACCTTATGCTCACCGAAGAAGCACATGAACGCCATTATTTTGCGCTCAAAGCCTTGCTTTGGCAAGAACCTAATTGGGCCTTGCTCGACCTTGATGCCTTGCATTCCTTGGCCCTAAACTATTGTATTGGGCGTCTCAATGCTGGCGCAGAAGCCTTCCGACAAGAAACCTTTGAAGTATATCGGCATAGTATTGAAAAGGAAATCCTTTTGCCCAAGGGGGGAATTCTCGAGGACAACCACTATAAAAATCTGGTCTCTCTTGGTACTCGCCTAAAACTGTATGAATGGACCGAGAACTTCATCAATGCTTATCGAGAACGTTTGTATCCAACAGTACAAGAAAACGCTTATCGCTTCAACATGGCCTATCTCTTGATGGCCCAAAGTCAGTATTCTAAGGTTATGAGACTTATCGCCCAGGTAGAGTTTACCAATGTCTTTTACCAACTTGGGGCCAAAACGATCTTAGCGAGGGTCTACTATGAAACCGAAGAGTATGAATCATTATTTATGCTCCTCAAAAATTTTCGAGCTTATCTCAGCCGTGAAAAATCGCTCTCTTCTCAGCAGCGAGTCCTCTACCAAAATTTTGTGCGTGTCCTAAAACTAATGGGCCGCTATCAATCTGGGGACAACGTTCTGCGCAGCAAAATAGAAAAAACCTTCGCCCAGTATAGTGAAGTAGCAGCTAAACAATGGGTAGAAGAAAAATTGGCTTTAATCTGAAGCAGCGGCTTGCCAACGCGTGAGGATTTGCTCAGCAATTAAAAGGTCTTCTGGAGTAGTAATCTTGAGATTGTCATAACTGCCTTCACAGATCACGACCTCTCCTCCCATGGCTTGATAGAGACTAGCATCATCCGTAAAAGCGCCTTCGGGCCGTTCGCGATAAGCTTTGAGGATGCGGGAAAAGGCAAAGGTCTGCGGCGTCTGCACGTGGTAATATAGGCTTCTATCTACTGCTTGACTGCCGCCATCGGCAGACATCATACGGATCGAAGATTTTACGGGCACACAGGCTACGGAAGCGCCTCGCTGGGCAGCAATCTGATAGGCCTCCATTAGCCTTTCGGTATGGATAAAGGGGCGGACACCATCGTGGATGGCCACGAAATAACTTTCCGGCTGAAACAAGCGCGTTTGTAATGCCTCTAAGCCTTTATGCACCGACTCAGTCCGGCTAGCCCCGCCTTCACAGACCTCAATTCGAGCCAGCTCGTTGGTCCGAAACCACTGAGGGGCATCCTCAAACCAAAATTTGACCTCATTGGCAGGTAAAACCAATTGTAGCGGGAGTTTGGGGTCAAGCGCCAGATATCGATCTAAGGTATGCATCAATATCGGTCTGCCGCCAAGCAATAAAAATTGCTTAGGACGTTCGCTGCCCATGCGGGTACCTGTGCCACCCGCTACAATTAGTGCTGCCTTTTTCATTAGAGAATGAGCATCGCGTCTCCGTAGGAGTAGAAACGATATTTCTCTTTGACCGCCTCTTCGTAGGCTTCCATCATAAATTCATAGCCCATAAATGCGGCTTGCATCATCAAGAGGGTTGATTTTGGCGGGTGGAAGTTGGTCATGAAGCTATTACAAATCTGGAATTCGTAAGGAGGGTAAATAAATTTATCCGTCCAACCCTCGGCTGGGTTTAGCATTTTGCTAGCTGAAACCGCAGACTCCATGGCACGCATACTTGAGCTGCCTACGGCAAGGACTTTTCTACGCTCACGTTTGGCCGTATTGACCATCTCGCGGGTTTCTTCCGGTATTACAAAATACTCTGAGTCCATGCGGTGCTTAGAGAGATCCTCCACTTCGACTGGGCTAAATGTACCGATACCGATATGAAGGGTAAGGCGAAGTTGTTCTGCACCTAGGAGTTCAAAGCGCTTCAACAGCTCACGGGTAAAGTGTAGGCCGGCCGTAGGAGCCGCCACAGCCCCGACATTGGTGGCAATAGCCGTTTGGTAGTCGTCGCGGTCGCGAGGCTCTACTTCCCTTTTTTCAGCAATGTAGGGAGGTATTGGCGTTTTACCGAGCTTATCGATCATGCGGTGTAGCTCTTCATTTTCTCCATCAAAGAGAAAACGGATGGTTCTACCACGGGAAGTAGTATTGTCAACTACTTCGGCTACGAGATCGTTGTCGCCAAAAAACAATTTATTACCTACGCGAATTTTACGGGCTGGCTCAACGAGTACGTCCCATAGCTTTTGCTTAGAATTAAGCTCGCGTAGCAAGAAGACTTCGATCTCTGCCCCTGTTTTTTCCTTCTGGCCAATGAGACGAGCTGGAAAAACTTTGGTGTCATTCATTACAAATACATCGCCTTCCTCAAAATATTCAAGCATGTCCTTGACCATGCGATGCTCGATTTTGCCTGTGTCGCGATGGGCGACCATAAGGCGAGCTTCGTCGCGAGGATCATGAGGATGGAGGGCAATGAGTTCGTCAGGTACTTCGAAGTGGAAGGCAGAGAGTTTCATATAGTCTTGGTGCCGTGTATTATCGGGTGTAGAATAGAATGGCGCAAAAATACTTTGTGATCGTCCACTTGTCAAGGGAAATCGCCTGATATTGCAAGAGTTAACCGATATTCTTGAAACTTATTAGGCAATTAGGGCGCTGACCTTTAAATTTGCGCGAAATTTCATCGCATATGCCACTTGATCCGTCAATCAAATCCGTGCTTATTATCGGCAGCGGACCCATCATTATCGGCCAGGCCTGTGAATTCGACTATTCGGGATCGCAGGCCTCTCTTGCATTAAAAGAGGAGGGGATTCGCGTCGCCCTGATCAATTCTAATCCTGCTACCATTATGACTGACCCTGTGACAGCAGATGATATTTATCTGTTGCCACTTACCGTTGAGTCTATCGAGCAGATACTACAAAAGCAAAAAATTGATGCGGTACTTCCCACCATGGGTGGGCAAACGGCATTAAACCTTGCTGTAGATTGTGCCAAAGCAGGTATTTGGGAAAAATATGGTGTCAGGATCTTAGGATCAGACATTAGCGCCATTGACAAAGCGGAGGACCGGGAACTTTTCCGTAAGACCATGCTCGAAATTGGGATCCCGATCCCCAATGCCGAAACGGCCAACTCTTTTCTTAAAGGTAAAGAGATCGCGCAAAGAATTGGTTTCCCGCTAGTAATTCGGCCATCCTACACCTTGGGAGGATTTGGGGGGGCCTTCGTGCACGAAGAAAAAGACTTTGATGGCCTGCTAAAAAGAGGCTTACAATCTAGTCCTATTCACGAAGTCCTACTCGAAGAAAGTATTTTTGGCTGGAAAGAGTATGAGGTGGAGGTAATGAGAGACAAAGCTGGTAACAAACTGGTGATTTGTACGATCGAAAACTTTGACCCTATGGGGGTCCACACCGGAGACTCTATTACGGTAGCACCTGCGATGACCCTACCGGATACTATTTACCAAAAGATGCGCGACTATGCTTTCCGCGTCATGGATGAATTAGGAGAGTTTGCGGGTGGCTGTAACGTACAGTTTTCTTCCGATCCTGAAACGGGTCGAGTGATTATCATCGAGATTAATCCTAGGGTTTCTCGTTCTTCGGCACTTGCTTCTAAGGCAACCGGTTATCCGATTGCGCGTCTTGCAGCAAAATTAGCAGTGGGTTATACCCTTGATGAGCTTCCCAACCAAATCACTAAAAATACCTCGGCCTTCTTCGAGCCCACTTTGGACTATGTGATTGTCAAAATTCCGCGTTGGAACTTCGCCAAGTTTCCAGGAGCTGATCCTCGTCTAGGCCTGCAGATGAAAGCAGTAGGAGAGGTAATGGCTATCGGCCGTAGCTTCAACGAAGCCCTCCAAAAGGCTTGTCAATCGCTAGAGGTGGGGCGCAATGGAATGGGAGCGGATGGCAAGGAGTTAAAAGACTTGCAAGAAATCATGCAGAGCCTTCGCGAGCCATCTGACGGACGGATTTTCCACATCAAAGACGCCATGCATCTTGGCGTTCCCTTAAAAGACATCTTTGACGCTACTAAGATTGATCCTTGGTTCTTGCGCCAAATTGAATACTTGGTCATTCTCGAAAAGGAAATCGCTCGCTACACGATCAAAAACATCCCTTATGATGTCATGATGGAAGCGAAGAAAAATGGCTACGCTGACCGTCAGATTGCGCACCTGCTCAGATGCCTTGAAAGCGAAGTATTTGCTCGCCGTGAAGAGCTAGTGGTGAAGCGTGTCTATAAATTAGTAGATACTTGTGCGGCCGAGTTTGAGGCCTCAACTCCTTATTACTACTCAGCTTTTGACCAAGAAAACGAATCTATCACTTCTGATCGCAAAAAGGTGGTAGTATTTGGCTCTGGTCCCAACCGTATCGGTCAAGGGATCGAGTTTGACTATTGCTGTGTTCACGGGGTATTAGCAGCTCGTGAAGAAGAATTTGAGTCGGTCATGATCAACTGTAACCCTGAAACGGTTTCTACTGACTTTAATATCTCTGACAAGCTATACTTTGAGCCTGTCTTCTGGGAGCATATCTATGACATCATCCAGCACGAAAAACCGGAAGGAGTAATCGTGCAGCTTGGTGGTCAAACAGCGCTTAAGCTATCTGAAAAATTAGATCGTTACGGTATTCCGATTCTCGGAACTTCCTTCGATATGATGGATATGGCGGAGGATCGTGGTCGATTCTCAACCCTCCTCAAAGAATTGGATATCCCTTATCCAGACTTTGGTGAGGCGGCAAATGCCGAAGAAGCCTTAGCTATTGCGCATCGAGTGGGCTATCCTGTCTTGGTGCGTCCTTCTTATGTGTTGGGGGGGCAGGATATGCGCATCGTAATCAATGATGAAGAGCTTACCCGACATGTAATCAAGGTCATGAACCAAGTGCCCGGCAACAAGGTCTTGGTGGATCACTTCTTGGACGGTGGTATCGAAGCTGAGCTTGATGCCATTGCTGATGGTGAGGATGTACAAATCGTTGGTGTCATGGAGCATATTGAACCTGCTGGTATTCACTCAGGAGACTCTATGGCAGTTTTGCCTCCATTTAGCCTCAGCAAGAAGATTCAAGCCGAAATGGAAAGCATAGCGCGCAAGCTAGCATTGGCGATGCAGATCAAAGGTTTGATCAACATTCAGTTTGCCATCAAAGACGATAAGGTTTACGTTATTGAAGCCAATCCAAGGGCTTCTCGTACGGTTCCATTTATTGCCAAGGCCCACAAGATCCCTTATGTCAACTATGCCACCAAGATCATGTTGGGTACGCATATGTTAAAGGACTTTACCTTTAATCCTAAGCTCAAGGGCTATGCGATCAAGGTACCCGTATTTTCTTTTAACAAATTTCCGAATGTAGATAAGGCGCTAGGCCCAGAAATGAAGTCCACAGGGGAGAAGATCTTCTTTATCAAAGATCTCAAAGATTCATTCTTTGTGAAGGCTTACAACGAACGCAATATGTATCTCTCGCGTTAGGCTTACTGCTGCGCAGAACGCTTACCCTCATAGACGCTGACCGAGCTTAAAACTCAGTCAGCGTTTTTATTTGAGGGATAATATTTCTGCGCAGCAGGGGAGATACAATTGATCCTTCAAGAAGGCTTAGGAATACAAGCAATCTGTCACATTGAGCCTGCCGAAATGCCTTACAGGGATGATCGTTCTGCGCAGCAGTGTAAAAACCTAGTCTTGCTTGAGGAGGATCTCCTTTAGAGTATAAGCGGTTGGAAAAATCAACTCATCCTCGTTTTCCCCAAAGACGGGAATGTCGGGATCATTGATATCCAAAACCTCCTTGAGCTTGAAAGGAATATTGGTAACGCCCAATCTAAGAAGCTCTGGTGTCTTCTTAACCAAAATGAGCTGGGTGCTAAGCAATGGGTCTTTGTGTCGCCTGCCTACTGGCACCAAAGTGTAGGATAGCTCAATAAGAGGCGCATTGGGCGCTAGATTGATTTGCTCTACATCAAAGCGCCAAGGATATTGATCGTAGCGAATTAGGGCTAAAACAAAGTATTGATCAAAATCCACCTTTAGGGATTTGGCCGTCAAAGGCTGAAAAAACCTTTGCAGGATGGAATCATGAGTTACCAACCAACCAAATTGTCGAGAAGGTAGCCAAGGTTCAAGTTGCGGATCTTGGCTTTGTAGGAGCTGAGTGCCGTCTGCACTGAGTCGCATGCAATATGCCGAAGCTTCCATTTTAACAAATTCAAGCTTCTTCTGAGCCCAAAGTGGGCCAGTAGCATAAGCAAGTATCAAACATAAAAGCAGGGATCGCACTTCTTTTTGCTACAAGATACAAAATATCCAACAAGTCTAATGAATTGTCTCGCTGGAGCTTAGGAATTCAAGCGAATAGAAAAAAAAATAATTTTTTTCACCCCTTACCCAACCCTTTGCCATAGGGATGCGTGTAGCTGTTTGAATTTGCGATTTCCCGTTCTTTCAACCTCTAACCAAAACCTCAAAATTTGAAGTGCTAGATTTCATTTTGGCCAAAAAGCCCCTACGCGAGAGTAGGGGCTTTTTTGGAAAACTTTTTTAGCAATCTGTGGATGAATTAAACGTTTACCTAGTATCTTAACGAAAGCCAAGCTCAGACCCATCGACTCATGAACATCGAAAACGGCATATTGGAAGGCTGCATCCGCGAAGATCGTAGAGCACAAGCCACTTTATACCGCAAATGCTTCAGCTTATTGATGAGCGTATGCATACGTTATGTCAAGCAAGAAGCAGACGCTGTGCCGCTGGTCAATATGGGTTTTCTCAAAATCCTCCAAAACCTCGAACGCAAGAAGGCCAATGTGCCTTTTGAAGCTTGGATTCGACGGATTATGATCAATACGATCATCGATGAGTTTAGGAAGCATCGTCGCTACCGTGAGACTCATCAGCAAACCGAATTTACCGATACAGATACGTTTGACTCCTATACAGACCTCAATGAAGCCGCATTGCGTATGGATGCGGAGGCCTTGGAAGCCCTGATTCAGCGCTTACCGACCATGAGTCGCCAGGTCTTCAACCTTTACGCCATCGATGGATATAGCCACAAAGAAATCGCAGATATGTTGGGTATGTCCGACGGCACTTCAAAATGGCACGTGGCATTTGCCCGTAAAAAACTAAAGCAATGGTTGGTTGAAAGCCAAAAGCTTTCTAAAACCTTGTCATCATGAGTACGAACCGACATCCATTAGACGATTTGTTCCGCAACGGAGCTGGCCAAAGGGATTTTCCTTTTCAGGAATCCTATTGGCTGCAAGCGGAGCAAATGATTCTTGCTGAGCAGAAGAGGCGGAAACAGTATCTACTCTCCCTGATCACCTACAGCCTGATTTTGGTTACAGTGATCAGCATTCCATTATTGGTATGGATATTTTCTGGCAACCGGCTATTCGCTGAACTACGCCCCATTGAGCCATTCTCGGCTACACATACTCTCTTAGAATCACCCCAAGCGCTTACCCAAGGGATTCCTTTGGCGGTAGCATCTGTTTCACCCTCCGGGGAACGCTCATTTAGCTCACAAGTAGCATATGAGCAAAGTCGAGCCGCTAATCAATCCGCCCAAAGCATTCGCCAAGCCCACCAAGGGCAAGGTAACGATGAGACTCTGTCCACTTTGGCCTCTCTTGAACCCCAAGGCAGACCTGATTTCTCATTCGCCTCAACTGAGGATGATAGACCTAGTCTGTCTTCTCAACTCAAACAGCTCAAACGTTTAGGCTTCAATAATACGATTTGGAGTCTCTCGAGTCAGTTTGCTAAGGAAATAAGCGTTCCGCCTAGCGGCTTCCCTCGTAACGAACTATCTCTCTGGCTTGGATTCAATCTCAACCCTAGTGCTGTACGTTTCAATGATTGGAGTACGCATCCTGCTATGGGGCTAAAATATGCCTTCGGACTTACTCGCCGATTAAAGTTGTACACAGGTCTTACGTATCAGGGTAGGGGGGGCATAAATGCCGTCACCAACATCCAGCAGATTTATTATAACTTTGGGGCTGATATTGATGCCAATGTGTTGAACGTAGAGCGTTTGCATTATTTAGAGATGCCGATCGGCTTGGATATGAGAGTTTACAAAGGCCATTATTTATTGCTGGGAGCGCAAATGTCCTACCTTGTCAATGCTTCGGGTACCATCACCAATCGGGCAGAAAACTCTTTTGGCATTCAAAAAGAAGAGACTAGCGCTGCTTGGGGCTATACACAAGGCTTACGGACTTGGAATCCCGCTTTAACGGCTGGTTATGCCTACTATTGGAAAAGAGGTATTCGCCTAGGAGCCACGGCAAATTATAATTTAAAAAGTCCCTTTGGGGATGAGTACTTCCTTGAGCGTGAGTTGTCTCCGCTGCAATTCCGCGTGTTTGCTGAATTCTACCTTAGCCATTTTTAGCATGAAAAACCTCTCCTTTTTTATAGTGCTGGGGGGAATGTGCCTCAGTTTGTTGAGCTGTCAAGAAAAACCTTTACCTCTTCCTTCGGAGGGTGAAGTGGATTTCTACCTTGACGGGCAAATTGATGGTCAAGCAATTAGATTAGATGCCGGCAAAAAAGGTTATTATATGTACACGCGGCGTGAAAGAAATATTAATAACCTATGGATCTTTGAAGGTCAATTGAGCCCAGTAGATTGTCAAGAATGCCCTAATAGCTTCGCTATCGAGTTTAGAGATGTAGATATACGACCTGACAATGGTGGCTTTGACATTCCCTCCATCTTTCAGCCCAAGTCTTATCCCTTTGCTTTTGCCCCTTCTTTGGGGCCGGTCTTATTTAAAGTAAGCTATCAAACCCATGCGAGTGGCGGCAATAATCCGCTCCTCCAATGGACTTTTGGTGATGGCAGCACTTCCAATGAGCTTAATCCCATACGCTTTTATGAAGAAATAAGCGGTAATAGCTATGAAGTTTGTTTGAGCGCTACTGATGGCCAAAACTGCGAGTCTCAAATTTGTAATGAAGTACGCTTAGACCTTGAGGCCTGTAAGGTGGATTTTGTGGCAGAAATTGACACCGGTCTCAATTACGTAAAGTTTGAAAGCCAAATACAAGGCGCTGCTCCGATTCAGTACAACTGGTCTTTTGGGGATGGAAATTCAAGTAATCAGGCTGACCCTGGCGTAATCTACCAAACCAAAGGACGATATAAGGCAGAACTAAATATTATCGATGCCAATGGCTGTCGCGCTAGCTATAGTCGCTTGGTTTCTACTGATCCTAATCAATGTACCTATAACTTTGACTACCAACTAGAACAAGTAACTAGCCCAGATAGCATGCAATTTGGGCATGTGCGAGTACTTTGGTGGGATGAAAATGGGCAACTTTATCGTTCTGATTGGAGTCAGCAGGACAGTGAGAGTAAGATCGAAATTACTGAAGTGCTTGATTATCAGGACAACGAATTAGGGCAACCTACCTTAAGGTTAGGGCTTGATCTCAATTGTCGACTGAGCAATGGCGATCATGAAGTGAGACTGGAAAATGCGAAAGCCTTTATTGGTGTAGCCCTGCCTTAGTCCCTTTACTTTGACTTTAGCGAATATTTGAGTAAGCTAGGAACTCAATCCTATCGATAACTCATTCATGTCTAACGCTACTGATGGCCTTAAACGCAGTCTCGGACCTTTGATGCTCTGGGGGCTCGGCGTCGGCTACGTCATTTCTGGTATGTACTTTGGCTGGAACCTTGGCCTCCCTGAGGGAGGAACAGGTGGTTTAGCGATCGCTACCATTTTGGTTTCTATCATGTACCTCTGTTTTACATTTAGCTATACGGAACTGGCTTGTGCGATTCCCAAAGCCGGAGGAGCTTTTGATTATGCCAACCGAGCCTTAGGCGCTGAGTGGGGTTTTATTGGGGGGATGGCTCAAAATATTGAATTTATCTTTGCTCCACCAGCGATTGCTTTTGCGATTGGGGCCTATTTAGGGCCTTTTGTGCCTGCAATACCGGAAATCTACATTGCCATAGCCGCCTATTTGATCTTTACTGGGCTTAATATTTATGGCGTAGAGGCGGCCGCTAGCTTTGAATTATTGATCACGGTGATTGCTATCATTGGCTTATTGTTATTTGCCGGCATCAGCCTACCCAATTTTGAGCCTAGCGCCTTTTCGGCTAACGCTTGGCCCAATGGTATAAACGGGATCTTTTTGGCCTTTCCCTTTGCGATTTGGTTTTACCTAGCAATAGAGGGGGTCGCCAATGTGGCGGAAGAAACGATCAATCCCCAACGAAATGTTTTAATTGGTTTTGGCTCGGCGATTTTTACGCTCCTGCTCCTTTGTGGCTTGACTTTTTTGTCTTCTGTGGGGGTAAATGGATGGGAAACCGCCGTTTACGATGCTGGAACGACTGAGGCTTCTGATGCTCCATTACCACTAGTGATGAGTCATTTGATGGGTGAAGGGCATGTGTTGGTATCAGTGATAAGTATTATTGGCCTATTTGGACTGGTTGCTTCTTTTCATGGGATTATCTTGGCCGCAGGTCGTGCGAGTTATGAGTTCGGCAGAGCCGGACTCGCCCCAAAAGCTCTCGGAAAAATCTTGCCCAAGCGCCAAACTCCTGCCAATGCCCTGATTTTTAATATGATCATCGGGATCATAGCCCTTTTGACCGGCAAAACCAGTCAAATCATTACCATCGCTTGTATGGGAGCATTGAGTATGTACCTAATATCATTGGTTTCTCTATTCGTTCTGCGAAGCAGAGAACCTCAACTAGAGCGCCCTTTCAAAGTACCTGCCTTTCCGGTTTTACCTGCGATTGCATTTGTAATTGCCTTGATAGCTTTGATCGCGATCGTATATTTTAACTTAATGTTGGCAGGGATTTACTTTGGTATCATGCTACTCAGTTGGATTTTATATCGGCTGTTGATACATAAAAAGAAGTAAGAATCAGCCACATTTTAGGGTGCAGTTAAAGCTAAAAGAGACCAGTCTTTGATTGATGGCCTTATTTTTTTAGACGGGCGCCAAACCAGCTCATAAAGTCTGATTTTTTCCTTCTGGCTACGGGTATCTCAGCATTATTGGATAACAAAAGTCTATTGTTGGGAAGATAATTTTTAATATGAATTCGATTTACAATAAATGACTTATGGCATCTAAAGAAGGAGGCCGAATTCACATTTGTTTCAAAATGGCTGAGGGTTTTAGACACCAAGGTTTTGCCATAAGGCTTGCTGTGAATGTAGGTGTAGTTTCGATCTCCACGTAGGAAGAATATTTCACGCATGGGAATCTGAATTTCTCCTTCTTGTAGCTGGAGAGATAAGACCTCCCTATTATCTGGGGTTTGGGTGAGAGTGGCGGCTGGTATCTTACTTTTTCTTCGAGCAAGGATCGGTTTGAGAAGCTTTTGCAATTCCACTTGGTCAAAAGGCTTCTTCAAGTAATTTACAGAATCATGCTTGATCACATTTTTGTTGTGAAGCTTATCAGCGTGCATGAAAATAATTTGATAATCGAGACTAGATAACTCTCCAATTTGTGAGAGCATTTCTGTACCACTCATGTCATTTAATTCGACCTCTAAAAAGATCAAATCTGGTGTGTGAGTACGCAAAATATCCATTCCTTCAGAACCATTATATGCTGACTTGAGGATATCAAGCTCAGGGATGTATTCTGTTAGTGTTTGGGCAAGGAGGTCATGAGTTAGTCGATCGCTGTCGATAACTACGCAATTGGATAACATGTAGGGCGTTTTGGGAAGTAAGTGTCGTTTTAATCAGTTTTACAATCTATGCTTAACTAATAATTTTTCGGTTGCTTACCTTGCTAGCTTTTGGAGGAAGAGCAATTAATCACAAGAATACATATCGCATGCTTATGCACATGATTTTTCAGCTCGTCCTTCGATAGAAGGATTCAATACTAGCTTGGGAAAACCCACATATGCCGGATTGAGAACATAAGCTAGTCCATAGCTGAGCTACTTAACTAGCAATTTAGAAACCAATAACAGAAATAGCCCCAATTAAATATGATCGTAATTCCTTCTGCCCTTTTGATCAAAAAAGCTATTAAAACATGATTTCAGTTCATCAATAATTCCCCAAGATTGAATGAACATGTAAAATATAGTAGTAAAATTTAAAATTTCGAAATAAGTAGGTACAAAAGTGCATTTAATCAGGCTGAATAGTTGTCTTTCTAACGGTAATGGCCTCAGTAATTTCAAATTACTGAGGCCATGTGGTATTCCTTAAGTGCTTCTTTCTAAAAGCACCATTCTGCCTTTTCGGATAAGCGTTCGGCGATGAGCCGTCTTTCAGCCTTGCGATTGAGTGGACTGATTTTGGTATAACGCTTAAGCCCCATGAGCAAGAAGGAAATCTCGTCTTCGGAGGCAAATCCATAAATGATTTCCTCTCCAGCATTGCGTACTACGCTCACCGAATCATGCGCCAAAAGCTGAGTAAGACGGATTTGATCTTCGCAGCTGATTTCCCCCTTAAGCGAAATCAGCTGCTCTGTTTTGAGAATAGCCGACTCTAGTATATAGATCTGAGCCAAAATATCGGCTGCATTGATCAATATCTCCTGCTCTTCTTTGAGCTTCATCATGAGTTTTTGAACAGCCGAGCCTGCGAGCAATAAAAAGGCTTTCTTTAAGCCCGCCAATAAGCATTTTGCTTCAGAGAGAGGTCCTTTATAGGGGTTTTCCTGTTCTGGCAGACTGCTGAGTTCTCCCATTACTTTTTGCACTGCGCCTAGTAGATCCAATTGCCCACCCATAGCCTTTTTTAGCAGCATATCGATGCTGAGCATGCGGTTAATTTCATTGGTACCTTCAAATATGCGGCTGATGCGCGCATCGCGATACATTTTTTCGATCTTAGTGTCAGCCGAAAAGCCCATCCCGCCATGAATTTGTACGCCTTCATCTACAGCTAGGGCCTCTGTCTCTGAGCCGTAAACTTTAAGGATGGCACATTCAATAGCGTAGGCTTCCACACAAGCTGACTTGGCAATATTGGCATCTAGGCCTGCAGCTATCATTTCATCATAGGCCTGATCAATCGCTGCGCCGGTGCGATAAAGAGCTGCATCTAAGCCATAAGTACGAGTAGCGATTTTGGCTAGCTTCTCCTTGATTGCGCCAAAGCTAGAGATAGGCGTTCCAAATTGCTTACGTTCATTTGCATAGCGACTGGCAAGGCCCAAAGCACGTTTACTGGAGCCTAGGCAGGAGGCCGATAATTTGATCCGACCAGTATTGAGGACATTGAGGGCGATTTTAAAGCCGCCTTGACGCTCTCCTAATAGATTATCAATAGGTACGGGTACTTCATTAAAGAAAACTTGGCGGGTTGAGGAGCCTTTGATACCCATTTTCTTTTCTTCTTCGCCCAGTGTTACCCCCCCAAAAGCTTTTTCAACGATAAAAGCGGATAGATTTTTATCTCCATCGATTTTGGCAAAGACTATAAACAAATCTGCGAAACCAGAATTGGTGATCCACATTTTTTGACCATTGAGGATATAGTGAGTACCAGCTTCATTGAGTTGAGCCGTAGTTTTACCCGAATTAGCGTCTGATCCTGCATCTGGCTCTGTCAAACAATAGCAGCTCTTGAGCTCCCCGGTTATCATCTGAGGTAGGTATTGTTGCTTCTGTGCCTCATTGCCGTAAAGCAGGATCGGGGCAATGCCAATACTAGTCTGAACGCCGATAGTAAGGGCAAATGAATGGGCTCCACTCATGCTTTCACTATTGCTCAAGGCAGTGACAAAATCCATCTCTATACCGCCATAGCTTTCGGGTACTCCAATGCCTAGCATACCCAGTTCTCCTGTTTTTTCTAAAAGGTGAGGAGCTAAGCTTAGATCTTTTTGCGAGTCCAAGAGTTCAGAAACTGGATCAATTTCTTGTTCAATAAAATCGACGATACTTTCTCTAATCATGCGCTGTTCTTCGCTCAGAGATTCAGAGATAAAAATGGATTGGGGATCCGTATCTTTGATGATAAAGGTACCGCCGGTGATATGTTTGGGGGCTTTAGTATTAGTTGCCATTGAATATTGTTAAAAATCTTTAGGCCTTTGTGCCTAAAACAAATATAACAACATATTTTGAATTCCTAGGCCTTTATGCCTAAAATTATTTCTAAGGCATTTTTTCTCATTCTGAGAACGATTTTTCTCATAATTAGAAAAATGACCCAAGTTGATTTTTTATAGTGTGTTGTTTATGAGTGAGTTAGTGTTTTTTGGCACGTTGGGAATAGCCTTTGCCTATAGGTTAGTGTAAGTGATTAAGCAACAGCAGCTGATACAAACATTTGCTAAAAAGCCTAAAGCCTACATCAAAACCGAAAGGATAAAATTATCTCTATAAAGACTTTTTAAAGGTTAGGAAGTATCGTATTTGCCTTAATGTGGGGGCCCGTGTCTGTAAGGAACGGGTCCTATTTTTTTGTCGTTGACATAAGCTTCCTGTCTTTGACTATTTCAATTCAAAGAGTATTTGCTGACTTGATTTTCAATTTGATAAGCCGCTTATCATTTCTAGAAAAAAATGCGAATAAGAAAAATGATAAGTATCTGATTTTCAATATTTTAATGAATTTGTCTCAGTTGGAATGGCCTTTGATAAATCAGCAGTGTTCATCAAACACATAGCTTTTAAAGCTCACCTTAATTATGAAAAACCTAAAAATATCTCTCTTTGCGCTCATGATCGCCGCCCTTACTTTAGTAGCATGTAATGGTGATAAACTCGCAGAGCTAGAAAAACGCAACAAAGCGCTTAACGAACAGACTGCTCTTCAGGATTCTCTCCTTAATGATTTTATGACTTCCTTCAATTCATTTGAAGACAACCTTAGTCTGATTAAGGAAAAAGAGAATCTTATCTCTATGGAAACTTCGGATGATGAGCTGGCTCCTGACCAAAAAGAAAGAATTCTCACTGATATTCAAATGATCAATGACCTGCTTGATCAAAATCGTACACTCATCGCGGAATTAACCGAAAAGGTAGAAGGAAATGATGGTAAAGTGCGTGAGTTTCGCCGTATGGTGGCTCGCCTCAAAAAAGATCTTGAATCTCGCGATGTAGAGATCAATACGATGAAAGAAGAGCTAGTTGCCCTAAACTTTGAAAAGGAGGAGTTACATATCAGAGTAGATACGCTGCAAGGCCGCAACGAGCGCCTAGTAGCCCTATCCAACAATCAGGCTCAAACCATTCAAGCCAAAGAAGAAGTATTAGCGCAGCAAACGGAAGAAATCAACCACCAAACGGCTCGTCTCAACCAAGCGTTCTACGTAGTAGGTACTGAAAAAGAACTCAAAGCAATGAACGTACTCGAAAAAGAGGGCGGTTTGATCGGTATCGGACGCACGGCTAAGCTAGCGCATAATTTTGATCCTAATGCCTTTACTGCCGTTGACATCACGGATTTTGATCGCATCCCAGTTGAAACTAAGAAAATGAAGTTAGTGACGGCTCACCCCGCTGACGCTTATGCCGTCAACGAAACAGAAAAAGGCCGTGTTGAAAGCCTTGAAATCACTGATCCAGAAAAATTCTGGTCTGCCAGCCGCTACTTGGTAGTAGTGTTAAACTAGACAATCGCTCTTCGGAGACTGATATATAAATTAGGAAGTATCGTATTTGCCTTAATGTGGGGGCCCATTCCAACCGGAATTGGGCCTTTTTCTTGTTGAGTACTCAGGCAAAAGCATCACCATCTCAGCTTTTGGATTCGCATTCAAGTCAAGCTAAGGGATGATGGGTGGAGAGAGACCGCTGCGCGGAACGCTTATATTGATGTCCTTGACTAGCAACCCTCCAGCTCATCTCGCGCAAATGAAATTCAACCTCGGATCATAATTGCTAAGCGTTCTGCGCGCCCGTATAGCTAGCAGTAATAAAAAACAAAGGCCCTTCGACAGGGCTCAGGATGACTATTGGATAGATTGATTTTTGGCGTGTCAAATTGTACCGATCGCTATCGGTAGTCGAAATGTCTGTATAGAATTAAGCGTTCTGCACAGCAGAGGTCCTAAGGGTAGCCATTGCAATCCTGAAGCTTGTAATTGTGAGTCTGTTTACGGCTTAGATAGATGATTGCTTGAGCAATTTATGCAAAGTCGCCTATGTGTCAGTGCCAATAACATAAGTTTTTTATCTTGCAGCCAAATCATATATCTACATGTCCAAAACGCTTACTGTAAACAACGAGATTTCCAAACGCGCTGCTGATAATATCCGAATTTTGTCTGCTGCGATGGTTGAGAAAGCTAAATCCGGACACCCGGGTGGAGCAATGGGCGGAGCTGACTTCGTGCATGTTCTTTTTAGTGAATTCTTGACCTACGATCCTGATGATCCAACTTGGGCTCATCGCGATCGTTATTTTCAGGACCCCGGGCATATGTCCCCTATGCTTTATTCGATCCTTCACTTAAGCGGTGATTACAGCCGTGAGGATATCGAAAACTTTCGTCAGTGGGGAAGTGTCACCCCAGGACACCCAGAGAGAGACGTTCAGCGCAGAGTAGAAAATACTTCCGGTCCACTTGGTCAGGGACACACTTTTGCAGTGGGGGCGGCTATTGCCGAACGCTTCCTCGCTACTCGTTTTGGTGAATGGATGAGCCATAAAACCTACGCTTATATTTCTGATGGAGGGATCCAAGAAGAAATTTCCCAAGGGGCTGGGCGTATCGCGGGTTTTTTGGGACTTTCCAATTTGGTCATGTTTTATGACTCTAATGATATCCAGCTTTCTTCAACTGTGCCTGATGTGAGCAACGAAAACGTGGCCATGAAGTATGAAGCCTGGGGCTGGAAAGTGGTTACCATTGATGGCAATGATCAAGAAGCAATCCGTGGGGCATTAAGAGACGCTCAAGCGGAAACTGACAAACCCTTCTTGATTATTGGCAAGACAGTCATGGGCAAGGGCGCAGTTACAGAGGAAGGCGAAAGCTTCGAAAAAGAAGTGGAAACCCATGGCCAGCCTTTGACAGGTGCTGGTGCCTCCTTTGCTAACACAGTAAGCAACTTAGGGGGAAATCCTGAAGACCCATTTGCGGTTTTTGCAGATGTTAGCGCTTATTGGGAGGAAGTAGCAGCCGCTAAAAAAGCGCAAGTAGCTGAACGTAAGCAGGCCGAAGCTGCTTGGCGCGCAGCCAATCCTGAACTAGCCACAAAACTTGATCAGTTTTGGAGCGGAGAGGCCCCTGAGGTTGATTATGCTAGCATTGCCCAAAAAGCCAATAGCGCGACTCGTAATGCCTCCGGAACTGTATTGGCGCACTTTGCTGATCATGTGGAAAATATGATCGTGTCTTCGGCTGACCTTTCCAATAGTGATAAAACTCAGGCTTTCCTCAATAAAACTACCCACTTCACTAAAGGTAACTTTAGCGGTCAGTTTTTGCAGGCGGGTGTATCTGAGTTGACGATGGCTTCTTTGGCGATTGGGATGGGACTACATGGCGGGGTAATTGCTGCTTGTGCGACTTTCTTTGTTTTTTCTGACTATATGAAACCATCGCTCCGCCTAGCAGCTCTTATGGAAGTGCCAACCAAATTTATTTGGACGCATGATGCCTTTAGAGTAGGGGAGGATGGCCCTACCCACCAACCCATCGAGCAAGAAGCGCAAATCCGCCTTTTGGAGCAATTGCATAATCACTCTGGTAAGCCGGGATTCTTGGCCTTGCGTCCAGCGGATGCCAATGAAACTACTGTGGCCTGGAAAATGGCGATGGAAAATACGCATACGCCAACTGGTTTGATTCTCTCTCGTCAAAATATAGCCAATTTACCCGTCGCAGAGGGGGTATCTGCTTATGAGTCGGCTCTGCAAGCAGAACGCGGTGCCTATATCGTCCAAGCGGTAGAAGGTACACCGGACGTCGTCTTTGTTGCTAACGGCTCTGAAGTGGCTACCTTGATCGCTGGTGCGGATAAGCTGCGAGCTGAGAAAGGCCTGAAAATCCAAGTGGTTTCAGCTATCTCCGAAGGTCTTTTTCGTCAGCAAGATATTGACTATCAAAAATCGGTGCTGCCAGAAGGGGTTCCGACGATGGGTATGACAGCTGGTTTGCCTTCTAGTCTGCAAGGCTTGGTCGGACCGCACGGCAAAGTAATCGGCCTTACCCATTTTGGGCATTCTGCACCTTACAAAGTGCTTGACGAGAAGCTGGGCTACACTGCCGATAATGTATTTGAACAAACGCTTGCCTTTTTGGGATAAGCTAAATCATAAGTATGAAAAGGGATCGCAGCGATAGCTATGATCCCTTTTCGCATTTTTTGTAACTTGCGTGTAATAAATGAAGACACGCGATAAAATACTGCATGCCGCCCGCCTGATGTTCAACGAGCACGGCGTGAGCGATATCTCTAGCCGTAATATTAGTGATGAGCTAAGTATCAGTTATGGTAACCTTTGCTATCATTTTCCTAAGAAGGCAGACTTGATTCACCAATTGTATATGGATATGCAGAGCGAGTTGGATCACGAGCTTTCAAATCTGCAGCAGGAGATCTATGGCTTTGACTTTATGGTCCAGAGTCTTAGGCGGATGCTAGAGGTGATGCACAAATACAAGTTTGTATTTCTAGACTTCACCTTGCTTACCCGTAAGTATCCCAAAATCAAAGCGCATGCGGTGAGACAGTACCAAAATCGCATGCTTATAGGTCGTCGTATCTTTACCTTCTTGATGCAGGAGGGATACCTCAAAGAGGAACGCCGGGACGGGCATTACGATATGATTGTCCACAACTTCTTGATGATCTTGAACCTATGGGTGATGGATGCCGAGCTTTACTATACGGGGGCTAATGATGCAAAGGTGGATCACTATCTAGAGCTGCTGTATAGCTTTGTGAGAGCTTCTTTGACCAAGAAAGGAGCAGATGCTTTCAACGAAGTTTACAAAAGCTTCATGCCACCTTTTTCGGGCCTCTCAACAAGGGCAGGGTTAGAAAACTAATCAGTCGCAACCTGAATGGTCGCGCCATCGAGTTCTTCTGTAAGAAATACTTGACAGGAGAGACGGCTTTTTTCTTCTTTAAAATTATCTAAACTCTCTACCAAAAAGGATTCATCTTCTTCTGGTGGGTCCAATTTATCATAGCCACTGAGAACATAGATGTGACAAGTGCCACAGCTAATCATCCCGCCACAAATGGCTGGGACATCATAGTTTTCCTCGGTTAAGATTTCCATCAAATTGCCAGAGGGATTTTGACTAATCTCTAGTTGGCGCGTTTGGCCATCAGTGTCCGTTACGGTAATATTCATTTTCTTTTTTAGTACTTAGACAATAGTATTCAGTATTAAGACCTATGAAAAGTGGACTACATAGTTCAGGGAGGCCTTTTTTCTCCGTACTGAATACTCCCGAAAGCTTTCGGGATACTGTCTACTCTTTGCTCAGGTCCAACCGATACGGATCTTGACATCATCAGTCTCCGGATGTGATTGGCAAACAAGTACTTTGCCTTGTTCTACTTCAAACTCCAATAGGGCCTCATTGTTATCCATGCTGATCTTTCCAGAGAGGATTCTACCCATGCAGGCTGCACAGGTGCCTGCTTTACAACTGTGGGGGATTTCTAATCCTTGAGCGAGACCAGCATCAAGGATGGTGGTGCCCGCCGGAACTTTATAGCTAAGCTTTTGGTGGCCAACTTGCACTTCTACTTCTCTTGCAGGACCACTGGCTGGCAATTGCGCCTTTTGCTCCTTTTCTGGGATGGTAAAGCTCTCTTGGTAGATATTTTCTGCCGCTATTCGCGAACGCTTGAGTCCTTCATTTACCATTTGCATCCATGCATCGGGACCGCAGAGAAAAAAACTACATTGATCGGGAGCGGCTAATTGCTGCACAAAATTCTCGATGGTTTCAGCGGTCGCACGTCCTTGGGTTTGAGAGAAGCGTTCCGCGAAGCGGAAACGCCCCTCAAAGATCCGCTCTAATCTGGCTAATTCATCTCGAAAAATAACCGTACTTGGCTCTCGATTGGCATAAAATAAATTTACTTGGCTTTGTGGTTCATTGAACAAGGTAGAACGTAAAATAGCGTAAAGAGGTGTGATCCCGCTGCCTGCTCCCATCAAAACGATATGGCGATGCGCCTTGACGCTGTTCTCTATAAAAAAACGTCCGAGAGGTCTGCTGGCTTCCATCTCCATGCCGGGGTAGGCCTTGTCGAGCAGAAAGTTGGAAACGATGCCTCCTTTGACGGCTTTGACCGTCACCGCTAAGGTCTCATCCAGTCTTGGGGCAGTAGATAAGGAGTAGGAGCGTATATATTCCTTGCCTTCGATTTCAAAACGAAAGGTCAAATATTGTCCCGCCTTGTACCAAATCCGATCTAATGAGGGCTGCTTAAAGTGTAGGCTAATACAGTCTTGGGTTTCCTGGACAATTTGATCTATATGTAGCAGATAGGATTTAAGCATCTTACCTTAAATATCGTCTTCCTCTTCGTCTTGATCCCTAAACGAGCTGGGATACAATATGTTTTTGGGAAGGATACGCAGCAAAATAGGCAGGGTGAAAGAACCACCTGGAAGCATGAAGATGGCAAAAGCAGGTATCGCACGTAAAATGTCCAATAGTTGGGTCCGAACTTTTTCTTTTTCTTTAGCCGTCAAGGACTTTCGGGTAGATTTTTGCAAGAGCACTACCAACTCTCGACTTTCTTGAATCTCTTTAATGATCCGTTTTTGATTTTTACGGACCAGAATTCGCATTTGCCGGATGACCCTCTCGGAGAGGATGCGATAATTTTGTTTGATCTGAAGATAATGCACATCCTCCCAGTATTGATCCACGAAGTCCCTGACCGTGAGGAGGCTTTTTTCTAGTTCGGAAGATTTGAGTTCCAATCGATCGGTTAAGGAGGCTAAAAAGGCTTGTTCCTCAGGATAAATCTCCCGATTAGAGAAGGAAGTGAGGATGGCAAGCTCAAGGAAATACTTTTTCAGCAGCCAGCTATTGATGTCTGAGAGGTCTATTTGGTCCAGCCCAAGGCCATGCTTGAGAAAGCCTTCGGCTTTACGCTTAAGTGGGGCTGGAAGGTGAGCAGAGTTGAGGAAATAATTAAAAACTTCTCGTTCCTCTGGATATACTTTATGATCTGCATGCGCCGCCGCCGCAATAATCTCCAAGATTTTGAAACGCATGCTTTGGCGTCTTTGCTTTAAGCTTTCATTGGGTAGTTGGTGGTTACCATCTCGCCACTCACTAAAGAAGATGAGATCGAAAAAAAGCAGGCTATTGTGGAAGAAGCTCGTCCAGAAATTGCGCCAATCATAGCGGATGCTGATACGTTGGTCAAAGATATATTCGATCTGATCGACGGTAGAGGCAGAGCGACTAAAGAAACCTCTTGGTGGACGGGTATAGCGGACAAAATTTTGTTGGTAAAAATCACGTATATCGGTGATCCCTAGTGCAAAAGATTGGGGGATATAGGGGTTTTCTAAATATCGATAATAAAGCCCAAGGCTGAGGTAGCTTTCCGCCATGAGGACCTTAATTTTATCTTTTTCAGACCAATTCTTGGAACGTCTGTGATGCTTTTCTATGAATCGAATGGGATGGCCATACATGAGGCCAGTTGGTTGAATAAGTTGGTAAAGAAACTCCTGACTATTGACCGATTCGGTGATTTTTTGGAGCGTATATAGTTCATCTGGCGGCAACTTTTGGAATTGCCGCAGTTTAAAATCAACAAACTTATGGAGCCAGCCTTTTTCGCCAGGATTCATGGCCGGAAGATAAAAAAAGCCCTCGCATAAGCGAAGGCTTTACGGACAATATGAAAATATTCTTTAGTCAATATCAATATGGATGTACTTAGTGGGATCTTCCTTATCATTTTCATCCTTATCTGGATCTGGGCCGAAGACCATTTCTCCCACATTTTGGCCACCTTGGGCACCATACATACCTCCGAGCATCCCTCCAAGCATGCCTCCTAACATGGTACCAGGACCCGGCACGACAGAACCAATCATCGTACCTACCACAATACCGCCTATGGCTCCACCAGTACTACCTACGTTTTTGACGGTAGAGACTTTGTACTGTACCTCATTGAGGTCGCCTTTTTGATATTTATAGGTATCAATGCCTTGATCTACTAAGCCGTAGGCGATAGAAGTCATAGCATTGGATCGAGTCAGTCTTTTGAGCCATTCGGCACCGAGCCTTTGGGTAACAGCTTTGGCACCTTCTTTAAAGGATAGAGCCGCAAAAGTACGGGAGCTGTAAAGAACCCCTTTGCTGTAGACACGGTCAATCACTTCTGATTGGGTAATCTTTCCTTCACGATACTCATCAAAGCATACGATACCTTCTCGAATCATACCTGTGATACCGTCCAGTGCCCCCATGATAGGGATATTGGCGACATCTGAAATAGGATTTTGCTCGGGTGGATTATCGTCTGAGAACTTTTTCAGCGACATAGATTATTCTGTTTAAACGCTGGTTTATATACGAATATATCGATTTCAGGTTGGACTTTCAATTTTTAGGCTTGCTAAAAATCGCAGATCTAAGCTATGTAAGATTTTAGCTTGCTTTGCCAGATATAGACACTTGGGCTGGCACCTGCTTTGAATAATCAGCAGTAAATGCTGGTAAAAGTTCTTAATTAACCCATATATGAAAGCTTATTTTTTAATCTGTTTGTTCTTTATTCCCCTATTCACTCATGCTCAAAACTCAAGCGAGGAAGTGAAACGCTTGCTAGATGAATCATTACGAACTTATGTGGTGAAAATCCACCCTCCAAAAGGCTGTGAGTGTAACGAATGTGCCCATACTTACACCAAAGGCTTTAAAATCACCAAGCATCAGGAGGTAGCAGGTGTATTGCGGGTGTACGGTCTTGCCAAGGTGCAATACAAAAACGCCTTTACCGGAGGTACAGACACCATTGATTTTTACGCAGAATTTCGCAAAGTAGAAGGCAAGACGGTCTTGATCAGGCTTCGTTGGCGGAAAAATGACTGTATGAAATACAAAACCCTGTATGAGTTAGCAGGCTAATTTTGAGAATAAAATTATCAAAAGGGGAATTTGCCACGGCAAATTCCCCTTTTGTTTAATTGACTTTGAGCTTTTTCGCTATTGAACTGTGCTCACCTGTGAGCTGAATGAGGTAAAATCCAGCGGTCCAATCCTCAATATCGAGAGAATAAAGACGTAGTTTGGTGTTAGAAATTACTTCAGAATGTACAATTCTTCCTTCTTGGTTATACACTTTTAATCTATCTCCTACTGTGATTTGCCCTTCGATTTGAATTTGAATTTTATGCTTAGCAGGGTTTGGATAGACACTCAAATCGGCTTGTGTATTTTGAGAAGCTAGGGCTACGACATTGGAGTATTGAAACTGACCATTGACATCGACTTGTTTGATCCGGTAATAGAGGATTCCTAATTGCCCAAAGCGACTTGCTTTTTCATCATTAAACTGATAGCGGACTTCTTGGGCTAAGCCTTTAGCATCCATGCTGCTTAGTTGCTCAAAAGCATTGCTGAGTTGGTTCTTGCGTTCAATAATATAGGTCTGCGTCTGAGCGTCTTCGATTACTTGCCATTCGAGGATGACATTTTCTGCTTGCCATTTTGCTTCGAAAGCTAGCCACTGAACCGGTAACAAAATATCGACCCTCCAATCACGATCACTGCCACCATCCACTCTAGGGAAACTGAGCGGATTCAGGCCTCCATTGGTCGGATCTGTACTACCGATACTGTTGTCAAAACCATCATCTAAACCATCTTCATCACTATCTACATTTGTCGCGCTTCCATTGGCTGAAGCGGCATTCCCATCGGGGCTTCCGTCTCCATTGGTGTCATGTCCTTCGATAAGGTCAGATTCAGCATCATTGTCGGAGTTTAAGTCCCTAAAATCATACTCATCGACATTGTCTGTATTGGCAGGATTGATATTGGCACCCCCAAAACTGTATGGTGAACTATCATAAGCATTGTCAATGCCGTCCAAGTCACTATCGACATTGCTGGGGGCTAGATAAATATTGGTCGATTGGGCCTCTGTATTATCTGTTATACCATCGTCATCACTATCAATATCTAGGAAATCTGGTTTACCTTTGGTATCAAAGTTGGCTCTAGGGTAGGCCCCGTCGGGGAACGCATCCCCATTAGCGTCTGCATTGGTCAACATAAGCGCAATTGAGGTGTTTTCTGCATCATTATTATTGCCGTTGTCGCTATCTACCCCATCAGCTAGTCCGTCATTATCATTGTCTGTAGCCCAATTGTCGATAAGACCGTCTTGATCATTATCGGTCCCATTGGCTTCGAACACATCCACGATTCCGTCTCCATCACTATCGAGGTCTAGCCAATTGGGGAGTCCATCACCATCAAAATCTCCTTCTGTATTGATACCGTCTCCATTTTGGTCCGTTAGGATGGAAGTGCTACCATCGCTGGTTTCAAATTGATCCATTAAGCCATCTTGGTCGAGATCAAGCAAATTATCGGCTAATCCATCCCCGTTAATATCGGTACCGCCTGCCTCTCCTAAATCCGGAATACCGTCATTGTCTGAGTCTAAATCCAAGTAGTCCATGACACCATCTTGATCAGTGTCCCTACAAAATATGGCACTAAACTGTATGTCATCAACATTGACAGAGTCTAGGTTAGCAGCAGGAGCATTGTAGAGATAGAGGCGAAAAGTATAAGTGGAATTAGCGTTTAGCGAGTAGCTGTACTTACTAAGATCAATCTCTCTATATTCATACCACGTACTGGACAAAGGAGAGAAATGATCTAAAATCAAGGTATCATAGGAACTAAAATTATCATCAGAGACTAAGAGGCTGAGAGTATGGCCTGAAGTACGCGCATCTCCTGCACTATTGTCCCCTACGGCAAAACCAAACCTATCGAGCGTAGCTTGAAATCCGGTTCGGGTATCAAAGCTATATTGGATATAATCCTGATCACTAAATGCGCTGTTAAAGTCATTTTGATCTGCTCCATAAAGTGTCAAAAGGCTGCCTGGGTATTTATGACTACTAAAACCCGGTCCAATAATTAAATCTGTTCCCTGTCCACTCACGACGGCAGTATCTGCCCCCATCTGACTCGCTGCCCAATAATAGGTGGGGCCCCCATTAGGGTTTCTACTAAAACCGTCTTGTTTAGCGTCGGCATAAGGGTTATTGTGCCACCAACCGATGAAATAAGCCCCATCTACGCAACCATTTTCTACTAGATCGGTAAGCCCATCGTTGTCGTCATCTATATCAGTTTCATCACCGATGAGGTCGTTGTCATTGTCTTGACAAGCCTCAAGATGAATCCTGACATCATCCCAAAGGATTGAATTACTCAGGCTTTGGCTAGGAGAGTATCCCGCCCTATCTCTATCAAAAAAATAGACCCTTAGATAGTAAGTAGTATTGGCTTGCAGGGAAATAGAGCGATCTGCACGATAAAAATTATGGGTATGCGTGTAATTGGTAGCAGTATACAAGTTGCTGCTGAAGGCATCTACACTGGGATCCTCATTGTCAATTTGGATTTGATTTAGGAAGATAGTGGGAGAACCGAAATCAGCATCATCATCTAATTGAACTTGGATCTTGTAACGTCCTGTAGCAGGAGCACTTGGATTGATCGAGTCATAAATGGAAAAGCCAATGCCACTGATAATGGCTGCTTCGTTTACATTATTGGTGGTAGTAAAACGATATTCCGCATATCTTCCATTAAGAATGGCTTCCTCAGCGCTGGCATCTTCAATCTGTACTTCTATCTGTGAAGAGGCGCCTCCATAGCTAAGGCCCTCATAGTCTGTCTGGTCTGCGCTACTGACCCACCAATTATTATAGATATTAGGAAGGCGGTGGCCATCTACCTGACCGGCTGGGTCATTGGCATTATGATTCCAGCCAATAGCTCCATAGGCGTAGGCGCTGGGGTTGTAAGTTGCACTACAAGTTCCGCTTCCTTGAGCGTAATAGCCAATACTGATTGTGGTAGTCTCATCACAATAGATGGTATTGCTAGCATCTGCTCGTCTAATCTGAATATCGTAATCTTGGGCTTGCAGCCCGTTGATAGTATACGAACTTGCAGGGGAGCTTGTATTGGCTATGAGGGTGGCGGTAGTGAGGTTATAAATGTAGATACTGGCATCCCCAGGGGCTAGGTCGGTACCATGAATTCTTATTTGACCATCTGACTGCCATTGACCTGTTGCATGCAAGCGCTCAAAGGTGGTGCTACAAGGACCTGCAGTTTGAGTTTGTAAGTTGAATAAGATGCTTGCGCTGAGTATGATGATGCCGAAGGTGGAAACCCATTGGGCGGCCTTGATTTTTTGTTTTGCTTGGGGTTTTTGAAGTTGAGAATGAGTGTATTTGTACTTCATAAAAAAAACATTACAACAAATAAATAATTTATTGTAATGTTTTCCTCTTAATCTTTTTGGCTTTGCTTACCTCGGTCTTGATTGTAGGGAGAGGGAAAAATTAATTAGCAAAGTTTTGGTTGACATAGTTCTCTACTTTTTTTCTCCTATTTTGGATTTTTTTCTGAATCCTTTGGGCTTGTTCCGTCAGTTCTGGATGGTCTAATCGTTCTCCGAGGAGTAAGCGTTCTTCCATCGGTACAGAGCGGAAAAAACGATAAAAAGCACTGCGAGATTCTTCATCATCCTTTTGCTTTTCCATGAAGCCAATTGAGCCCAAAGCGGCTACTAGCGTCAAGAAATTACCTTTATAAAAGGGATAAAGCCAATAATAGACCTTACCATTGATAAGACTAGCTTCTGCCTTGAGGCTCTCAAATAAAGCCTCTCTGGCGGCTCGGATATCCTCCGGGCTAAGTCCTAGCTCCTCTGCCATCGATTCTGGATAGCGAGTTTCAAATTTCTGTAAACGTTCAAATCTTCCTTCAATCTCTTGGAGGATTGGTTCTGCTTGCTGGTACTGTTGCCAATTTTTCATGTGGGGATATCGTTGGAAAAAAGAGAAGGTCGTTTTATTTGTTTGTCTGTTGCAATTTATGTAAAAAATATTACATGACATAAAATAAACGAAAATTGGCTATAAATACTTCCTCAACGGTCAATAATAAGGGATAAAAAAAAAGCCCAGTGAAATTACTGGACTTTTCTTGAAATATCCTTTTGATTCTTACTTGGTAAGATCGATCTGATAAAAGTTCCAAGCTTGACCGTCTTGGCGATCGCCTTCGATCAAGTTGACGAAGCCTAAAGTATCTGGAATCTTCTCAAACTCAAGGGTGATAAATATGGGTTCACCTGGTTTGAGTTCAGTAGTTTTGGGATGGGTGGCAAGCCCGTCTATAACTCTCCTTAGTTTGTAAGTAGTTCTTTGGCTACCACTACGATCGGTGAGATAAAAAGCACCAGGGCTACGCGGCTTTTGTAAGCTGATAAAGTAAGGCTTCTCCTCTAGGTTTTCTACTCTGAGTCGAATGAAGGTAGCTCTGTCTGTAATCTTAACGTTGTCGATGGTAACATAATTTTGCGATTGAGCTTTGACTGCTGGCCCCTTATAAAACTTCCCTTTTTTAGGGATAGTACGTCTTTCAAAGGGTTTAGGGACACGTGGGCCAAAAATACCACCACGAGAAGTACCTTCATCAGTAATCTCTAAGGTTCTAAGTTCTCTCAGATCTTCTGTTTGATCAAACTGACGGTCCCGATCCAATGGCTGGGGAGTATTTACGGGGCGAGAATACCGATTGTAGTTATTTACATAGGGAGTTCTGCCGGTAGGAGTACCACTCGCATTGGGGCCTCGATTGGTGTTCATGCCTTGAGGAGCACGACCTGAGGAGGCGGCCATTTTATTGCGTTGAGCAATGTTTAGACCCGGATCAATATCTAGAGCTGAGCTAAAATCTTCAATAGCATCAGCAGCCAAACCCTGATAATAGCGAGCGATGCCGCGATTGTTGTAAATCATGGCCAAGGGAATCTCTTCTCCTTGCCCAGGTTGAATGATAACCATTTCTCCAAAAGCAAAACCACCTTCAGGTGCGCGATGCTGTTGGGTACGTAAATAATAATCAATAGCACGAGAATAGTCTCTTTCTGCTTGCTGGTATTGTTTCATTATCAGCAGTGCATTGCCTCGATAGGCATAGACCCTATGTGAAGGTCTCAGTTCGATTACGCGGTTGAAGTGATCAACGGCCTCTGCAAATTGGCCATTGAGAAACGCTTCTTGGCCTCGCTTCATATGAAGCATAGCCTGGTCGTTTTGAGCATTTAGCGCAGGGAAAAGGATAAGCAGGAGTAAGAAGGGGAAAATGCGCTTAATAAAATTCATGGTATAAACTTAGTGTTTGTTAGTTTGACGCTTTAATGAAGTGAATTCCATATTACTCAATCAACTCGACATCATAAAAATCCCAAGAATAGGCTCTATTGGTACTCCCTTCAAGTAGGTGAAAGACCTGAATATCATCGGGTAGTCTTTCAAACTCAAGGGCTATTACTTTTCTTTCTCTTACTTGCAAATTATAGGGACGTTTGGGCCAACCGGCCAATCCCCTTACATTTTTGAGGCGAAACACCCTGCGCATACTTTGATCCGTCAGATAAAAGGCCTCTTTGCTATTGGCAGGCGCTAAATTGATGGGAAATGGCTCATCTCCCACTGACTGGATTTCAAGGGTGAGGGTAGTCGCATTTTCAGTGAATTGGATTTGGAGAATGCGCAGCGACATATCTGTTTGGTTACCAATTTTGATATCCTCGCGTCCAAAAGTTTGCCCATCCCTACTGACCTGCTCTGGCTCAAAGTTTGGCGTTTCTGGTTCTGAAAATTCAAAAATATTGTTGCCAGTGTTATTGCCAGTTTCACTCAAGCTACCATTACCTGAGGTGAAGTCTTCAAAATTGTTTTGTGGGGGGGGATTAAAACCAGGTCCTAAATTAGGTTGACCGATGGTAGTATTACCTTGGCTGTCTTCAATTGTCCAACCACCTTGACTAGGAGGCGTATAGGTGCCTTGTTGCTTACGTAATTGATCTACTAAGGCCAAGTTTTCTTTGGCACCAAGGTGATCAGGATCCAATTTGAGTGCTTCATAAAAGTAAGCTGCCGCTGCATCGTACAGTTCCAATTGTGCGGCAGCGGTACCTTGACTATTTCTTAGCTCTGGATCCTCGGGATTTTGGCGTACTGCTAGGGTATAGTGGTCAAGGGCCTTGTCATAGTCTTTGAGGGCATAATAAGACTCGGCCATAAACAGATAAACCTGAGGATGTTCAGGGTTTAGACGACTGACTTCGGCAAAGACTGCCAGTGCACGAGTGAAGTCAGCGTTTTCGTAGAAGCTTTTTCCTTCTCCAAATAATTTTTCTGCTTTAAAGGCTTCGATAGTATTGTTACCGATTTGGGCTCCGAGCGTGAAGGGCACTAATAAAGCAATACTCAAGATCAGATGTTTCATATGCTTGTGACTGAGTATGTTGTCAGTTCAACTGTGAAAGTAGAAAACTCTGGATTGTAACACAAAGTATAATGTCAAAAAATCTAAAATCTGCTTTATTTCATAAATTTAAACGAGTCTAAAAATTCTTTTTTACTGAAATTGAGCGCTGCAAATATTTGAATTGACTGATTTTTGTAAAAATGCTCAAAAAAGCAAAAGGCAGCAAGGGACTAAAGTCGCTTTCTGCCTTTGCTAAAAGGATAAAAGTGCTTCTCAAAATACTGTCTGTATTCAGGAAGTGTTAAGGTATGAAAGAACGTGGACCACGTAGTGTCCAATCTCTTAAGCAACGTTAAAGCCTTGGAAATTAGTATTTTTCACGGTACCACTTACCCAAAATGGCTTGGGCTTCTTTGCCACAGGCGGTAAAGCTTTTACTCGCTTCTTTGGCATAAGGGATGTAGGAAGGCCATTTCCACCAATAATATCCTGCCAGCCAATCCCGATTTTGACCTGCTTTGAAAAGGGCTTCATAACAGCGCGCTTGCGACTGCTCATCATATTCTTGACCGTTGGCTTCGGCATGTGGATGCTCCCAAGGCCTTGCTATACTACGAAAGCCAACTTCTGTAAACAAAACCTGCTTCTGGTACTTTTTAGCCACTTTTTCAATCTTGTCAAAATTTTCATTAGCAGCTTCTAAAAGTTCCTTATCGTCCGGATTTTTGTCTTTGCTTAGGGGGTAATAACAATTTACAGCCAAAAAATCGAGTGATTCACCAAAAGCGAGTTTTTCAAATTCTTCGCCCCAATTGGCGGCGTAGGTAATCGGTCCGCTGTAAAGATGGCGTAGATCATCTACTAACTTCTTCCATGCTTCTGGATGGGAGAGGGTAGTTTTAGCAAATTCTACGCCCACACAAAAAATATCACTTTGATGAATCTCAGATAGCATCGCATAATGGGAGATCCACTCTCGGTAATTGGCAAAAAATAGCTTCCAATCCGCTTCGTTTTGCATCTCAACGTCCCCTGGCCAACTTCCTGGAAACCAAATCTGTGGCTTCATCAAACTGAGCATCCCTCTTCGACGAGCGGCATGATGACAATGGACCACGCTCGCATCGTTTTCACCTCCTGCCCCTCTTGAAAAATGATAGCGAGCGGGACGCTTGGTTTCACGCGTTCCCGAGTAGGGTACAATAGCTAAAGCATTGACAGCAAGGTCTTGCAAGCTATCCATGGAGGCTTTGGCTAGCTTTGATCCATAGCCATTGTAAACCCGATAACCCTCATGCGCAAAAGTCATCCCACGATGAAAATTGGGCAAATCGGCCTGCCATTTATGCTGATCCTTAAACTGCTTTAGCTGTCTTTGGTGGTAGTCCAGCCAAAGTGGCTCTAGTTTGGTCAGTTCAGTTTCGTCTGGATTCCAGGCCTGATATCGCGCCAAAAAGCCTTCCTTGCCCCACTGTTCGAGCAAAAAATCAATCATAGCTCCGGCATAAGCATTGCGGATAAGATCAGACTTTTGGCGGTACTGGCCGTTATCTACCATTTCATGGAACGCATAGACTAAGCCTGTACCGGCTACTTTGTTGGCCCAATACTGCCAGCCGTACTTTTGCCAATTGCGGGCAAAATAAACTGCTAGCCCTTCTTCCAAAGCTCTTATTTGAGGGGCACCTAAGAGATGATTGATGAGTAAGCGGCTTTCGGCTTCCTCAAAATTATTGGCATAATCATCATTGATAAGGGCATAGGCGGCGTTTTTGCCATAATCGACAAAGGACTGCTCCATGCGATTTTGTTGGAGGCCCATGTTTTCTGCCTCCTCGTATATGTGAAAGCTAATGGGGGCAAGTTTGCTTGGTTTGCCGATCCAGTTCTCGATCTCTTGATAGCGGGCCTCACATGCCTCGCCCATTGCCTCTAAGGCCTTTTGGCTAAGGTGCTTGTGATGGAGTTTGAAATGATAATGAGTGGTTTCAAGACTTTCATTTGCTCCTCCTTCCCAACTCCAATACCTAGATTGATCAATTTGCCAGTCTTCACTGTACATGCCCATCACCTTGCGCTCTGCGCCTTCAAATACTTGAAAACTCCAATTGCCCCAAGGCAGTCCTGCCCAACCTCCTACTCGACCAGATTGAAGTTGCTCCCAAACCGCCTCTTGCGAATTACCGGATAGCATAGCGATAGGGAGGGGCGCTTTTACAGGGTGGGGGAGAAAGGAAAGCGCGAGCGTTTGCTGCGTTTCGCTATAGCTCTTTTCCATAAAACGGAAACCATTTTGCTCGAGGTGAAAGGGAAAATGGTCGGCTAATTGGCGTATGAGTTGGTGTTCACCAAAGGTGCCACAAAGAAAAAGGGCCTCAGCTTGCCATTCCTCCTCTGTAACCTCTGCATCAGAGCGGACGATTATTTCCAAAAAATCAATTTCAGCTGCTTTTTGTTGCCACCAAGCATGATATTTTTCGCTAACTAAGCTATCTCCAGCAGCATAAACTACTAAGATGCGGCCTCTTTCAGAGAGTGCTTCCCTCAGCTGAGTTCGCGTCGGTGCCTCCGGAAAGCTCTGGGCTTGCTTATTGGCGGTCCTACAACTAAGCAAAATTTGGCTAAGTCCTAAGAGACTAAACAAAAAAAGGCGTATGATCATATACACAAGTTTGGCGATTTTGGGAAGATTAACAAGTTTTGTACAACGGGATTCCTGCCAAAAACGCAATCTAATTGACCATGAAACTACATTGGCTTGCCATATTGCTGTCTCTTGTATTGACGGCTTGTCTTGAAAAAAATATACCTGCTGACCCTCCTTCAGGCATGGTGAAGGTGTTTGATACTGAATTGTATTACAAGAAAATAGGCCGTGGTAAACCTATTGTGGTCTTGCACGGAGGGCCGGGACTGAGCCACGATTATTTTTTGCCACATCTTGAAGGCCTCGCCCAAAATTTCCAACTGATTTTTTACGACCAGCGTTATGCCGGACATTCTTCTTTGGAGGGAGATAGCATGGGGCTAAAAATGGATCAGCTAGTAGAGGATTTGGAGTTTTTGAGAGAGCAGTTTGGCCTTGAAAAACTAAATCTAATGGGGCATTCGTGGGGAAGTTTATTGGCGATGTGGTACGCCAAAACCTATCCTGAAAATCTTAATTCGTTGATTTTTGTCAACTCTATTGCTCCTAATCGTAATTTTGAAGGCTTGGCTGATAGCATCTTTTTGAGGAGACGGAACGATGAGGATGCTGAATTATTGAGAGATTGGTATCGGTCGGATGAATACAAGGCAGGGGATCCCAATGCCTATTATTATATCCAGCGGCTGAGTTATAAATATGGTTTTTATTATCCACAATACTTAGACTCGATGCGCATTTATGTACCGACAAAGTATAACGTTCGGCAACGCCGGCTCTATCCCCTATACCGCGATCTAAGCGACTATAATTTGGTGGAAGATTTAGCGGGTTTGGAGGTTCCTAGTTTATTTATTCATGGGGACTTTGATCCTACTCCGGAGCTGGCGATTAAGCAGTTGGTAGAGGTAATGCCGGAAGCCGAGTTAGCGGTTTTGCCTTATTGTGGGCACTTTAGTTTTATCGAAGCGCCGAAGCAGTTTGATCGTGTGGTGCGACAATTTATGAAGGATAAATAGCCCCTTTACATTTCTTCCCAGCACATGCAGTCATCAGGGGCAAAAAAGTATTGACTGAGACTTTTTTCGTCTTCTTTTTCGAGCACCATGATACGCTCGCCTAGTCGATTGATCCTGAAATCATGGCCCAACATATGCAGATAGCCTGTTTCTAGTACTCGATATTCACCATGCATGGGGCGGTTATCTTCTACCCAATTGACAGAGGTGTCCCCAAATGAGAGTACTAGTTTTCGTTCAGAAAGGGTAAAGGTGTCCTTTATATATTCTTGTTGGGAGGTGTTGATGTAAACATGCTCAAAGAGTACCCAGGTGTTGGCTTGGATTTGCGCTTTGGGTCCTTGGCAACTAATCCACAGGGGCATGATGAGCAAAAGGCAAATGCGCGGATAAAGTTGTTTCATTATCCGAAAATAGAATTGTCAAGCAGAAGGCAAAAACAAGCCTACCCGAATGGTTGATTTTGCTGCGGAAACGGGAAATATTCTATTTGAAGAAAAGTAGGAATGTCGAAAGAATGGTCACAATGATGATAAATTTACGATAAACAGAATCGCTAATGTGTTTGATGATCCAAATACCGATAATAGCGCCTAGGCCTATAGCCGGCAAAAGGCTCAAGTCCAGCACTAAACTGCTGGGGGAAATGGTATCCCAGACAAAGACATGGAAAGGCAGTTTGCTAAGATTGATCAACATAAAAAACCAAGCTTGAGTACCTATGTAAGCATTTTTAGGCAACCTCATCGCCAATAGATAAACCGCCATGATCGGTCCTGCCGCATTGCCGACCATAGTGGTAAAGCCCGCCAAAAGCCCCATCAAACCTGCAAACCACCAATGGTCGGGTACATTTTTATTTTTGCGAAACTCCATAAATAGCATGATGCCAATCCCCAAGAGAATCACAATCGCCAATAGGCGATTGAACCACTGATCAGAAATGCTATCTCCCACCCAGGTACCTAAAATGACCCCCGCAAAAGCCCAAGGAAAGATCTTCCAAATGTAGGACCAGTTTGCCGCACGATTGTAGTAGGCCACGCCAAAGACATCGGCCATCAACAAAATCGGAAGCAATATGCCTGTTGAGTCTTTCCCGCCAAAGATGATCGCTAAAATAGGGAGGGTAATATTGTAAACGCCAGCAACGCCCGTTTTGGACATGCCTACGATGGTGCCACACACCGCAAGCAATAGCCATTGGGTGGTACTTAATTCATATTGAGCCAGCAGGTCGAGCATAGAACGCTTAGTCAGTCAATTCGCCAGGCTGGCAAAGGTAGTATTTTATGACGGGCTCAGATAGTGCGTGGATGTTTTGCATATCTGAGGCGGTACTGAGGTCTTTGAGCTTACCGTTTTTGTACCAAATCATGATTGGTTTTTGGCTGTTCTCGAAATAAGGTTGATTGGACACTTCGCCAGCGAATACGAAATAGGCAGCATCCTCGATACTGATTTTGGCCTTTTTACTCCAGGCGAGGCGTTTTTGGTGTATGATCTCCTCGGAGAACGCTTCTTCTTTAATACTCAACTTGAGTAGACGGCGACTGGCGATTCGTTGGCAAAGATCGGCAAGGACCTTATCCTTGGCGAACTGCCATTTTTTTAAGGCAAATTCGATATCTCCATCATCGAGTCTGATAAAGCGTTCGATTACCTCATCGTTGATGTCATCTGCTGAAATGTCATTTTCAAAGAAATAAGCCAAGTTGTCATCTAGCCAAACTTTTTCGCCCGAATCCAACAAATACCTAACCCTTTTCAAGATATTGACGATGGTACTTTCGGCTGACATGGCCGCTTTATGCAGGTACACCTGCCAATACATCAAACGACGCGCTACTACAAACTTTTCGAGAGAGTAGATGCCTTTGTCCTCACAAACCAATTGGTCTTGATAGACATTGAGGATTTTGATGATGCGATCGATCCCCACCACACCTTCTACCACCCCAGTAAAAAAGGAATCTCGGATCAAATAATCCATTCTGTCCATATCCAATTGACCCGAAACTAATTGATGAAAGAAGCCTCTTTCGTAATTGCCTTCAAAAATGTCAATCGCCAAATCAAGTTTGCCACGATATTTGCGGTTGAGATATTGCATGAGAGCAAGACTCATTTGTTCATGATGCAAATTGGGGATAATCGCGTACTCTAAGGCATGAGAAAAAGGGCCATGGCCAATGTCATGCATGAGGATGGCGATGAGGGCTGCACGGTATTCTCTTTTTGAGATTTCTACCTTCTTCCGCCTGAGGGTGTCCAAGGCTTGGCGCATGAGGTGCATCGCTCCCAAGGCATGATTAAAACGAGTGTGGACGGCTCCAGGATATACTAGGGTGCTCATCCCTAGTTGTTTGATCCTCCTTAACCTTTGGAAGGCAGGCTCATCAATGAGTTTGAGTAGGGTTCCACGCGGGATCTCAACGAAGCCGTGAACAGGGTCATTGATGATTTTGGGACTTTTAAGATTCTTTTTCAAGGATGGGGAGGCTTTTGCGGTCTAAATTAAAAAATAATTGTACTTTACTCGTTGAAGATCAGAGAATAATCAACCTAATGCAGATCAATAACCCTTTAAGTCTTACGATTCTTTCTGCTCTTATCTGCTTCGCTTTCAACTCCTATGCTGCCAATCCAATTTCTTTGGATATCGTGTCCAGCGAAGTGGGGCAGATGGTTATAGAAGTCAATCGTGCTTTGCCTGATCCCAATAGCAACCAAGTAGAACAATGGTATGTGCTAGAAAATGGGCAAAAAAAGAATATTACCAAATGGCAGCGCAATAGTAGAGATGAAGGCATTAATGCAGTGCTGATATTTGATCATTCAAGCGGTTGGGCTGGAACCCCTTTTAATTGGAAAAGTGTCAAAAGATCCATTAGTAAGCTGATTGATGGCTTCAATGCTGAGCAAGATTCTCTAGCTCTAATTGGGTTTGCCGAATCAGTAGATATGAATACTGATTTGACCGACAATTTCGAGGTGCTTAAAATGATTCTCAATGGTAGCGAAGAAGCACCTGGCCAAGCCTTGCCACAAGCGATGAAAGCTGGCATAGAGGCCCTAAATCCTTATGCCGGTAATAAGGCAATTTTTATCATTAGTAGTGGTTATAGTGAACGGAGTCCTGGAGATATATTTCGGGAAATAGAACTTCCCGTTTACGTACTCGCCCCTGGCTATAAAGAAGATTGGGCCTACTTCAGTTGGACTAGTGGTGGCTTGTATGAAGATTTGGCCCTTTTGATGAATGGAGATATAGAATCTAGCGAGTGGCGCTCTCTCCCAATCGCCTCCACCCAAATTTCTTTTGTTTCTACCCTACCTATGGATGCAACGAGAGCGATAGAACTTTTTGCGCCTAATTTGTACAATGATGGCCCCTTAGCTGAAACTAGCAGTGATAAGGCAGTATCGCTAGTACCCATGGAAGATGTAGATGGCGGCGCTTCTGATAAAGCAGATTCCGATTGGATATATTTAGCGATTCCGATCATAATTGGCTTGGCTGTCTTGATCTACCTGGCTAGGTATTTTATGTTTAGAACTAGTAAAGGCACTGTAGCACCCGGAATTACCCAATTGCAATACAATGCCAAAAAACATGAATTGCTCGCTCAGGTCAACATACCTATTCGGACCAAACCCGCCAAGTTTACGCTCCATAATCACAGCGGTACGCCTGTGCGGGATCAAATTATTTCGGGAACTTCTCGTAGGGTAAAGATGGATCTAGATGGCCTCCCCCAAGGGGTTTATAAATGCTCGCTTTCCAATGCCGGCATGACTTCGGAGCATCAAGAGATCGTGTTGGGATAATTGACAAAACGTTGTAGAGATCCTTCCCGTATATCTTAACTTAACCCACTAATTATTTTTGCGCATCGAAAAACCGCTACTCTTTTATTATTTCACGATCTGTAGAAAGAACATATGCAAAATCCAAAAATCCTGTGGGTTGATGATGAAATCGATTTGCTCAAAGCGCACATGATGTTCCTGCGCGAGAAAAAGTTTGATGTTTCCTCTGTCAGCAATGGTTTAGATGCACTAGAATTACTCAAAACAGAAAGTTTTGACATCGTCTTCCTAGATGAGCAAATGCCAGGAATGGATGGGCTTACGGTCTTGTCTGAAATACAGCAGTTCAAGCCTAATCAGCCGGTGATCATGATTACTAAATCTGAGGAAGAGCACATCATGGAAAGTGCGATCGGGGCCCAGATTACGGATTATTTGATCAAGCCTGTCAAGCCCACCCAAATTTTGTTGGCCTGTAAAAAGGTCCTTGAAAATAAAAAACTGGTTACTGCAAAGGTCAACTCAGACTACCAGCAGGATTTTCGAAATATCGCCATGCAATTTTTTGAAGATAACGATCATCGAGATTGGATCGATATCTACAAGAAGTTGATCTATTGGGAAGGGAAAATGGGTGAGAATGAGGACAAAAGCATGGAAGAAGTCCTCGCCAATCAGCTCTCAGAAGCCAATAACAATTACGGGCGATTCGTAGCCAGAAACTATGTTGACTGGCTACATACCAAAGATATGTCGCAGCGCCCTATGTTGTCGCCAGATGTGCTTTCACAGACTACCTTCCGCCACTTAGATGATGGCTACGAAAGCGTTTTCTTTATTCTGGTGGACTGTTTGCGCTACGACCAATGGAAAGAATTTGAAGCTATCATATCGGACTTCTTTTACATCGATAATGAGGACGCCTACTATGGTATTTTGCCTACGGCCACTCAATACGCGCGCAACGCCATCTTCTCTGGCCTAATGCCACTGGAGATCTCGAGGCGATATCCCAAATATTGGCTCAATGATGAGGAAGAAGGCGGTAAAAACCAATTTGAGGCGGAGTTGCTCGCAGAGCATATCAAAAGAGCGAGGCTTAACATCAAGCATAGTTATCACAAGGTTATCACCAATGAACATGGTAAGAACCTAGCGGATAACGTCCTCAATCTGATGCACAACGATCTCAACGTCATCGTCTATAACTTTATCGACCTACTGTCGCATTCACGCACCGAGATGAACATTATCCGTGAGCTTGCTCCCAATGAAGCGGCTTATCGGTCTATCTCGCGTTCATGGTTAGAATTTTCGCCTTTATTACGTGTGCTCAAGACGCTATCTCAGCGTAACGTCAAAGTGATCTTAACGACTGATCATGGTACCGTTAGGGTCAAGCGTCCTATAAGGATTATCGGGGATAGAAATACCACGACTAATTTGCGTTACAAGCAAGGGAAAAATTTGAATTACGACGAAAAGTCTAAAAACGTATTCACCATCTATAAGCCAGAAGATGCCTTCTTGCCTAAGTCTAATGTGAGTTCTACTTACGTCTTTACGATGGAGGATTACTTTTTTGCCTATCCCAACAATTACAATTATTACGTCAATTATTATAGGGATACCTTCCAGCACGGGGGGATCAGCTTGGAGGAAATGATTGTACCCATAATTGAGTTAAACCCTAAGTTTAAATAAGATCGATCGATATAACAGAAAAAAGGGTCGCATAAAGTGCGACCCTTTCGCTTGTGACAATAATGAGAAAATTTAATTTTTGAGGACCATTTTCCCCCTCGCAAGTTCTTCTCCTTCTCCTAGGAGGCGAAAGAAGTAGATTCCTGCGGGCCAATGGGGGGCTTGGACAACGATTTCTTGACTATTTTGTACAGTTTCTATTTTAACAAGCCGTCCGTTGATATCCATGATTTCTATGCTTAATTGGCTGTAGGGCCGGTTTTCTATTTTTATATTTACCGCTTCGCGGAACGGATTGGGCCATACTTTTACACTCAGCTCCGGTCTAATGGGCTCCACACTATAAGTCAGGTTGATCGGGACAAAGTCTGAGCCAATGCTATGAAATACGATGGGGGTAATGATTGGCGGATTGTAATCAAAGTAAATTGCGGCTCTATTTTCAATCAAGGTTCCGTCGGGGAGATTATCTGCTAACTGCACTTTGAAGCTAATATTTCCATTAGAGGCTGCTTGGTTGGCACCGGAGTCCGGTAAGACAATGGGGTTAAAAGTAAAGCGTAGTACATTATCTCTGATAATGTCAAAAGTGTAGGGATGGCTGGCTGCACCTAGCTCAATACTATTAATGTCGAGTAAAGGCGAAAGCGTATCGAGAATGATTACTCTACGCGCAGTGTCAGTACCGGTATTTTGAAACCGAATGGTGTAATCAAGCGGAGTGTTGTTGTAAATCAAGTGGCCCGGACCATAGCCTTTGGGCTGGGCTAGTTTATCATTGGGATCATAAGCAAAGACGTTTTCCTGACAGAAAATCGCCTCAGAAGGATTGGAGTTGCCCAGATAAAACTGGGTAATGAAACCCACATTAAACCCACCGTTCGGCAAAGCCGAACACCCCTCAAAAAAGGCAATCGCAATAGAATCTCCGAGATAAGAAGGATAATTGTCTTCCTGCATCGCCTCGATCCGATAAGTAGAGCCTGCTAAGGCTGCTTGCTTGATTTGTGCGGACTCCCCATTGTTGAGTTGAAATGGGGCCGTGCTAAAAATGACATCATCGACATAGACTGTATAATTTTGGCTCAACAGCATGTCTGATCCCTGATTACCTAGCTCAAAAATCACACTATCGTTTTGACAACTAGCCTGTGCCGTGATACTAGCGCCCGTCCAAGGACTAAAGCCGCATACAGTGTCTGGATAGATTTTGGCTTCGACACAATGAGTAGCCCCAAGCGTAGTAAGCGTATCCAGTTGAGCATATATTTCGATTTGGACACATTCTAGTACGTCAAGCGTATCCAAGTCAAAGGTGAGTATTTGTCCATTAATCGAGAGTGGGCTAGGGCTTGCGCTAGAAAAACTCAAGGCTGAATCGAGCTCTACTTCTACTAGCGTATTCTCCGAGTAAAGCGTACCAGTATTACAGGCCTGAACATAGATCCGACTCAAAGTATTGAAAGGGAAAGCCGGACTATTGACACTTACGGTATTGTAGGGACAAGAGCTGGTGATCTCGAGTGGAATATCTACAGCAATAGTATCAAATCCACTGAGCATGAGAGGGTTTGGGGGACATAACCAATTGAAATAAGGCACATTGGTCTGCGTACTAAGGGTATAATTACCTGATTGAACCTCAAATTGATAATAGCCGTTGCTGTCAGGCACTGTATGATAGAGAGTATTCGTACTTAGATCGCTCAGTTCAAGCACCATCGCGGAATAGTTGGCTTCGGCACTATCTAGGATACAATCAAAGTTGGTATCAAGAAATACGTTGCCTTCTACTATATTGGTTTCGACCTCGCCATTTGCCCCGACCACGATAAGATAGGGGGAGGAGTAGCCAGCTTCCGTACAGATGACATATCCACCCGTTAAAGTAGGGGCAATACTCACTCCCTTCTGGCTAAGGGAGTTAGAACCTGTATTTTGCGCCTTATAAGTGTTGGCCCATTCGGTATTGCCTAAGCTATCGGTTTTGATAGCATGTATTGTACCTCCATCAAATAATGATCTACCGGTCATCACAAATCCCCCATCGGGAGTACCCCAAATAGCTTTAGGCGATTCCCTAGCGCTCGTGCTGTAATGCTTCAAGAACTCAAAGTTTCCTTGATTGTCAAAAACAGCGATTGCGCCTTGTTGCGGTCCCCCTAATGTATCATTATCGATAATGGCAAAGGCATACTTCCCACTGGCGGAAAGACTCATGTCAAAGACCAAAAAGTTTTGAGCATGTACCCCATACTGTGAGTACCACAATTGATTGCCCAGACTATCAAAATGCCGGAGATACATTCTGAGTTCATTGTTTTGGAGATTGAGGGTATCAACGTCTATTGAGCCTCCTATCGTAAAACCACCATCAGGAGTATTGACAATTGCATTCATGCCTTCCTGGTAGATACCTGGCCAGCTACGTGTCCATAAACTATCTCCTTGAGCGTCAACTTTATAGGTGAAATATTCTGCTCCATTGGTCTTTTCTCCACAAAAAATGAAGCCCCCATCTGGAGTATTGACGATATTCCGTGCAATATTTATAGAGAAATCTAGCAGGTAGGTTTTATACCAAAGGGTATTTCCGGCAGCATTGGTCTTAATGAGGATGGTCTTCATCGTATCAGGTGAATTCCACATATCCCTGATTTGAGTTCCCATTACCAGATAGCCCCCATCTGAGGTCTGTATGACTCGGTGGGCTCGGTAATCCAAGGAATCCAGCGGCCCCTGATCAAATTGCCTAGTCCATTGGATCGCCCCTACCGCATCTGTTTTGTGCAAAAACATTTTTTTGAAGGCAGGGAGTTGGCCTGGGGTGAAATCAGTGCCATCTCCCAAAGCGATAAACCCACCATCAATGGTCGCTTGAGCATCTACATAAGCCTCTGAGGTAAAGCCTTGGGTGTAGATACGCATAAACTGAGCCTGCGAATATTTGGGGGCTAGCCCAATAATGAGGCCCAAAAGAAATAGTCGTATCAATCGTGTCATAATGGTAGGATTTTGCATTTGTACCCAAATTATAGCTAATCAGTCAGAAGGGATAAAACACTTTCACTTGATTGTTAGAATAAAATGGGTAAAATTGTCTCTATGTATGACTCGAAACTTTGCCAACTTTTCTTAAGCTTAGATAAAAAAGAGCATCGCCAATTTAAAAAGTGGTTGCAATCTCCCTTGCATGTTACACATGATGAAGTAAAGCGAATTTTTGAGTTTTTGTACTCTAGAAATCATTTAAGCCCAATTTCTTTACAAAAGCCCAAGCTCTGGAAATACCTTTTTGGAGCTAAGGCCTATGATGATGATCGCTTACGTAGCTTGACGCATTTGGGGTGGGAAGCTTTAAGCAATTTTGTTGGATTTTTTAGCTTATCTGAAGATGATTTTTTATATCAATTTTACCTTTCTCAAAGCTTACTTGATAAAGAACTAGAACCCCTTAGCTCCAAAAGCATTCAAAAGATGCAACAAATATTGTCAGCATCAGCTTTCCGAGATGCTAATTTCTTCCAGCGAGCTTTTCAACTCGAAGTAGTCAAGTTTGAGCGTTCTGGGACCCAGAAAAGAACCGAAACCAATAATCTAGCGCAGCTCTTTGAGAACGCTGCTCATCACTTTATGTACCAAAGCCTACGCTATGCCTGTAATGCTCGGTCTCACTCCAACATCTCCTCGATTAGTTATCAGATACCTTTGTTAGATGGGGTATTGACTTGGATAAGCATGCATGAAGAGACCTGCCCGCCTACTTTGTTGATTTATTTTTACACCTACCAATCTTTGTTACAGTATGAAGAGGCAACTTTTGATAAGCTCAAGCTGCGCTTTTTTGAACATTATGATTTGTTGCCGCCAGCGGAACGACAGGAAGTATTGTTGATGACTATCAACGTCTGTATCAAAGGTTTGAACACCGGACAGGCGCATTTTGCCAAGGAAGCTTTTGAGTTGTATCAAAAGGGGCTTACAAGCAGAATGCTCTTTAAGAAAGGAGTGCTAAGTCGATTTGATTACAAAAACATAGTTTCCATTGGCTTGATTTTGCGTGAGTTTTCTTGGGTGGCCGATTTCATCGAACGCTACACTCCGGTATTAGAAGAGCCATTTCGTGCGACCTACCGAGACTTCAATCTTGCTAAACTGGCCTTCACCCAAGGTAGCTATGGACAGGCAAAGCGTTTATTCATTGGGGTAGAGTATGACGATGTGTTTTTTAATCTAAGCGCTAAAATGATGCTGCTGAAAATTCATTTTGAAGAAAAGGAACTGGATTCTCTTGAAGCATTAATTGAAAGTTTCAACCGTTATCTACAGCGACATTCTAGTTTAGGCTATCACAAAGAGGTCTATCAAAATATCCTCACTTTGGTGAGGCGCATATTGAAACTACCGCCAGCAGATGTAGAAGCTGTCGCAAGTGTCCGGCAAAGTATCCTAGAAACGCAGCCTTTGGCGGATCGTAAGTGGTTATTGGCCCAGTTGCCTGCTATCGGATCATGAAACTGTAGTTGGAAATTATCTTGTAGAATGGGAAAACGTTTAAAACTTCCTACATTAGCGACGCAAATACGCTCCCGATGCCCGAATTAATTTTGCACAGTTATACCCCAAGCGACCTAGAACCCTTGGCCCGCAAGCTATTAGATGCTTGTAAATCTGCGAGAATTTTTGCATTTTTTGGTAAGCTGGGAGCTGGAAAAACGGCCTTTATACAACAAATTTGCAAGCTTTTAGGTGTAAAGGAAGCTGTTACTAGTCCTACTTTCAATCTGGTAAATGAGTATCAGGGTACATCAGAGATGATCTATCATTTTGACTTTTACCGGATACGCACCGAAGTAGAGGCCTATGACCTTGGTGCGGATGAGTATTTTGATTCTGGGCATTACGTTTTTATAGAATGGCCAGAGCGGATTCCTACCTTATTGCCAGAAGAGGCGGTGGAGGTGAGACTAAATGTCAATGAAGATAAGAGCAGGAAAATTACGCTAAGCTACTAAGGTATGGCCAATATTGATTTCTCAATGGAAGGTGGGCAGATGTTTCCAGGAATTCCCAGTAGCTTTGCGATCACCCAAGAAAGGGCTTTGCGAACCAGCAAGTCAAAGAAAAGCCTACGAATCGGGCTCCCCAAAGAAACTTTACATCAAGAGACACGGGTTGCGATTGCTCCTGCGACAGTAGGGGTACTGGTTGCCAATGGGCATCAAGTCTTCATTGAGCATGATGCTGGTCTCGGGGCTCGGTTTACTGATAAAGATTATTCAGAGGCTGGCGGTATCGTGTGTTACAAGGTAGAGGATGTCTTCAAACAAGCCGACATCATTGTCAAAGTATCCCCCTTGTCTCATGCAGAGCTGGATTTGCTGCGCGATCATCAGACTGTCATCTCGGCGGTCAATTTGGGCTCTTTATCCCCTGACTACCTCAATGTTCTCATCAAAAAGAATATCACCGCGCTTGGTTTTGAGTTTTACCGTAGTGGCGATGGCTCCTTACCCTTGGTGCAGATGATGAGCGAGATTGCGGGAGTAAGTTCTATTCACATTGCTTCTGAGCTTTTGACTGGACAAAAAAACGGTCAAGGAATCCTATTGGGAGGGGTTACCGGTATCCCTCCAGCGGAGATTACCATCATTGGTGCGGGGACCGTTGGCTTCAATGCCGCCCAAACCGCTATGGGTATGGGGGCACGAGTCAGAATCCTTGACGAAGAAATCTACAAACTCCGCCGCATCGAAAAAGAATTGGGCGTTAACGTTTATACCTCGGTCGCTCAAGGCAATTATGTGTACGATGCGGTTACCTCCTCTGATGTAGTCATCGGAGCTGCTTTTCACGATGGGCAACGGGCTCCTATGGTAATCACCGAAAATATGGTACAGCAAATGAAGGCAGGTTCTGTCATCATTGATGTAGCCATCGATCAAGGCGGGTGCGTTGAGACTAGTCGGCCCACCTCCCATGATAATCCAACTTTTGTACAACATGGTGTTATCCATTACTGTGTGCCTAATATTGCTTCACGGGTTTCCAGAACGGCTTCCATTGCGATGAGTAATATCCTTGGCCCAATGCTGATTAAGATTGGTGATAATGGAGGGCTTGAACACCTCATGCGCTTCAATCATGGCCTAAAACAGGGTGTCTATATTTATCGCCGTCACTTGACAAAAAAGAAGCTGGCTAGCCTCTTTGGGATGACGATGAACTACAGAGATATAGAATTACTGATCGCAACCATGTAAGAATTCTAGCGCAACGTTTCGGCAGAGAGGAAGTCTTTATGTTACTTATTGTAAAACCTAGCGTCAAAAGATAAAACTAATCCCAATTGATTATGCAACTGCTTCAATTGCCAAAAAGAAATTTTGCTCTTCTCTTGTTCCTCGCTTGCTGCTTGCCTTTTGCGCAAATATCGGCTCAGGAAGTAACTGAGGGCCAAAGAGAGTTTATGAAAAAGTCTACTGCTAACGGACTGACTGTAGTAGTAGAAGGAGAATCTAAAAATGTACAGCACGTGATGGATGAGCTTGTCAATCGCGGTACTGGTGTCCGAGGAAAAAATAGTAAAGGCTTCCGCTTGCATTCTAATGCACGTTTTGCCGAAATTTCTAACGCTACTATGGACGTGTACTACAATGTAGAACGCGCATCTAAAACTACCCCTCCCCAAACCAGAGTTACTATTTTTCTTTCCTCCGGAAATGAAAACTTCATGGATTCTAGCACTCACCCTGATGAGATCGCCAACGCGACCAGTTTTCTCGAAAATCTCCAGTTTGAGGTTACTAAGTATGAGCTAGGTCTATCCATCGAAGCGCAGGAAAAGCTGATTGAAAAAGAGATTCGTAACCATGAAAAAATGGTAAACGACTCTATTTCGCTGCAACAGAAGCTTGCAGAAACCATCGAAAGTATTGAAAACAATAAAGTAGCTCGCGCCAATCAGTTGGTAAAGATTGAGGAAGAGCGCCAGCGCTTGATCAATATACAGCAAACCTTAGCTCGTATTGAGCAACATGGTCTTGATGCCCTAGAAGATGATAGCATCGAAACGATGGAGAAAGAAATGGAGAATGTTTCTCGCCAGCCAACAGAAGAAACAATCCCGGTCAAGGATGAAGGGAACAAGGATCAAGATGATAATAATTAAGGCTTTTTTGAGCCCATAAAGCCATTTTGAGGCTTTAAATATGAAACCGTCTCGTAAATAGTTTACGGGACGGTTTTATTTTGAGGTTATACAAGGCCTCGGATTAGGTTTCTTTACGTTAGGATTAGTAGCTAACTTGGCTTAGCAAGTAAAAAGTATCAAGGATCAAGAAAAACAGCTATCATTGATCTATTGGGTCTTTTGGGGGCGTGCCTTCTACTTTTGGCTTGATACTTAAATTTTGACACCTCATCAAATGAGGCCAGTGCGTATCATTGTATTGTGAAAAAACTATTGATCATTTTTGGGCTGATTGGAAGCGTCTATTCTACTTATGCCCAAATCGGAGGACGTAACGTCTACGACTTTTTGAATCTTACCCCTACTGGTAGGTTGGTGGCGCTTGGAGGCGTCAATGTCTCCACTATGGATGATGATCCTAATCAGGCAGCCCAAAATCCTGCTTTGTTGAATGACTCGATGCATAATCATTTATCCCTCTCCTTTTCCAATTATTTGGCGGGGATTGTTTATGGGTACACGAGTTATGCTTACCACAAGGAAGGGATAGGAACGTTCCACGCAGGGGTACAATACGTCAACTATGGCCAAATGGTAGAGGCCGATCCCTTTGGTAATATTACGGGTGAATTTGGGGCGGGAGATGTGGCTGTGATTGTGGGCTATGCAAGAGGTTGGAAACAGTTTTCTTATGGTGCGAATCTGAAATTTATCAGTTCTACGCTTGCGCCAGGATACAATTCTACTGGAATTGCCATGGACTTAGGGGGAGCCTACCGCTCTAAAGATAAGTTGTTCTCCGCAGGAGTAAACGTCAGAAATCTGGGGACCCAGTTGACTACCTATGTCGATGGTGGGGTGCGAGAACCTCTGCCATTTGAAATTATTGCTGGTATCTCTCAGAAGCTACGTTACATGCCATTGCGCTTTTCGATTACGGCTACCAATCTTGATACTCCAAGGTTGATCTATAAAGATCCTAATCCAGAACAGCAATTTGATCTAGCTGGTAATCCAATCGATCCTCCTAACCAGACGGTGGATCTAATCTTTAGGCATTTTGTCTTTGGGGGAGAATTTTTGTTTGGTAAAGCCTTGCGTATCCGAGCAGGTTATAACCATTTGCGTCGTCAGGAGTTAAGATCCATAAACAGAGCGGGAATGACAGGTTTCTCTTTGGGAGCTGGGCTTCGCCTAAGTCGATTAGCTTTTGATTACGGCTTTGCCAGTTATGGTGCAAGCAATTTTCATATCCATCAATTTAGCCTAACTTATAATCTCAGTTCTCCTAGTCAAGAGACTCCTTAAAATCATCCCTGGCACTCAATAGGCGTTATGCTAACCATTCTGTATCTGATTTTTATTGGCCTATGCTTGCTTTGGTTTTTGCTGGCCAAACGCAAAGAGCTGCCCTTATTGGTGGCTACACACGCCATCTTGCAGTACGCTTTCACCTTAGTGTCTTGGTTTTTTCAGCTCAACTATGCTCTATCCGCACTCTTGCTGGTTTTTTTGATGATTACTGCTTTGCTGTTGATATGGGCGCGTAATCTCAATTACTCTAAGGAATTAGTTAGCATCAGACTCTTTTTCTCGATGTTGCAATGGGTCATCGTTTTTGCCGTTGGGATATTTATTCTCGCAAAATCCCCTTTTCAATATATTGTCCCCTCCTCTAGCTGGCATGGCCATATCCCTGCTCACCAATTGTCTGTCCATCCGGTGATCAAAATGGGAGGCAACGTGATGCTTTTTACTACATTTTTCCAGTTGATCTTACATTGGGGACAAAGCTGGAACATTAAAAAATCTTTAATTGATCTAGGTCCCATCGCAATTTATTTGATTGCAATCGCTGGGTTACGCTTTTATCAGGCGACCAATCTAACCCATCCTTTTTCCTAACAAATTGGCATTTGCTAATAGATAATTGAGACCTTACTTTTGTTTTTGCTCTTTCAGACAAGACAAACGCATCCTTCCTTCACTTGGGGCTTTGAAATTCATTGGTAGTAGATCATGAATGCTAGTTGTAGTATCTACAAATAGGCATTAAATGGAGAATTGGATTTCCAAATATTTCGATTTGGTTTAATTCTCTAATTGAGATAGAATTATTTCCATGGAAAATCGTTCATCATACGTCTAGCAATGTTAATCAATCCGCCACGTGCGAGGGACCTACACTGAAATACTTATGTTTCAATCGAAGTTTTCGTTTGGCCTCCTGCTTGCCAGTCTGCTTTTCCCTTTTGCCCTGCAAGCCCAGGCCCCTGTAGCCGCTTTTTCGGCTGACACCACGACCGGTTGTGCACCGTTCCCCTTGGTTGTCAATTTTCAAGACCAAAGTACCAATGGACCCACTGCATGGCTTTGGACCTTTGGTGATGCCAACGGGAGTAGTAGTACACTCCAAAATCCCGCTTTTGTTTATAGTGCCCCTGGTTGTTATACGGTCAGTCTTACTGCTACCAATGCCAATGGATCTAATACCGTTACGCAAACTTGTTTTATTGAAATCTTTGCGCAACCTCAACCAGATTTTACAGTAGACTTACCGATTGGCTGTGCGCCTTTGACGGTAAACTTTAGTGATGCCTCCATACCCAATTCCGCTGGTATAGTAGACTGGACTTGGACACTGACCTCTAATAACATACCTCTCACAGGTCCTAATCCCAGCTTTACCTTCCCTACAACCGATACTACAGGGGTGATTTTGACCGTAACCAATACCAATGGTTGCCAAAATACCATTGTAGTACCCAATGTAGTACAGGTACAAGCCCCTTCACAAGCTGATTTTTCCGTTGATGTAAACTCTGCTTGTAATCCTCCTTTGACGGTTAACTTTACTAACAACAGTCAGACCAATGCTGCGCAGAACGTTCAGTACAACTGGAGTTTTCCAGGGGGAACCGTTGCCGGAGGTGGCAATACCTTTACTGGCTTTACCCCTCCTCCGGTAACTTACAATGCCGATGGTCAATATGACGTTACGCTGGTTGTAAACTCTTCCAATTCTTGTAACGACACCCTCACGCTCAATGATCTGATTGGTATCGGTGGGGTTACGGCAAGTTTTACCACTAGCGCGACTCAAGTTTGTGTAGGAGATCCTGTAACTTTTACTTCTACTTCAACGGGGGGGATTACCAATCTTGAATGGGAGGTGGACGGAAATCCCGGCATAGACGGGACTACTCCAAGCTTTACCTTTACTTATACGACCCCCGGCACTTATTCTGTAACGCTCGCAGCCAACAATCCAAGCTGTGGTGATACCATAACGCAGACCAACCTAATTACAGTAGTGGCTTCGCCAGTATCTGATTTTACTGTTGATAGAACAGTCGATTGTCAGGATGGTTTGCCCTTTACTTTTACAGATCAATCTACAGGAGCTACTAACTGGGCCTGGGATTTTGGCGATGGATCACCTGTATCAAATGTTCAAAACCCTGTTCATACCTTCCCCGGCTTTGGTACTTTTAATGTTTGTTTGACGGTCACCAATGCCAGTAATTGCTCAGATGTATTTTGCACCACGATCACTATAGAAGCTCCACTGGTCAATTTTTCTGTAAACCCCTTTGAGGGTTGTGTGCCGTTGGACGTAGACTTTCAAGACGCTTCTACTTCTGCATCGGATCCCATCATTTCTTGGCAATGGGACTTTGGTAGTGCGGTCAACGCGACTCCCCCTACTTCAAATGCCCAAAACCCAAGTACTACATATACAAATCCTGGCAATTATGATGTTACTTTAATTGTGGTCACCCAAGGGGGATGTACTGATACTTTGGTGCGTGCCAATGCGGTCGAAGTCGGATTACCGCCTCAGGTCAACTTTACTGCTTCTGAAGACACCGTTTGTATCAATGAAGATGTGACTTTTTCGAGTACGTTTACAGATCCTAACTGGCAATATTTCTGGGATTTCCAATATGAAGATCCCGGCAATTTTGCGGCAAATATGGATACCGCTACTACCACTTATGCCGATACAGGTTACTTCGCGGTGGGCTTAGTGATCTTAAACGATGGTTGTCGGGATACTCTAGTGATTGACAGTATGATCTACGTCAATCCACCGGACGCCCGTTTCTTTCCTAGTGATATCGCTTTCTGTTTCCCTCCCCAGACAGTATCTTTTGCTGACTCCTCTATTGGGCCTGTGGATGTTTATGAGTGGTATATCAACGGCAACTTATATTCTAACCAAGCCACGCCTCCTGACTTTACCATCCCTGCCGTTGGCGACTACTTGGTAACACAAGTCGTCAAAGACACAAGCGCGATGTGTAGCGATACTGCCACTGTTGTCGTAAGTGCTGGAGCGCCAGTGGCAGACTTTAATGGAAATATCCTGAATGGTTGCCGCCCGCACACTGTGATTTTCCAAAACAATTCGCAAAACTTCACGACTAACTTATGGAGGTATGATCTTATTGGAGGTGGACCGACTTCAACTAATATTGTGCCTACCCACGCATATCAAGATACAGGCTTATATACAGTTCAGCTAATTGTTGCTGATAACCTCGGCTGTCGAGATACCTTGGTGAGGCAAGATTATATTGAGGTTTATGGCTCCTATCCCAATTTCAGTGCCATTCCTAATTTAGGCTGTCCGCCCTTAGCGGTAAGCTTTTCTGATAGCACTGTTACAAGTAGCCTTTCTACCGCAGTTAGTTGGTCTTGGGACTTTGGGGACGGTTCTCCTTTATCTAATCAGCAAAATCCTAATCATGTCTATACCGCTGCTGGAACGTATGATGTTACTTTAGCGGTAACAGACAATCAAGGTTGTAGCGATACAATCACCATTCCAGCTGCTGTGATCGTCACCCAACCAGTAGTCGATTTTGTAGTGGACGATGATACTACCTGTGCTGGCAATGACCTAACCTTTACCAGTACTACCGTAGGAGTAGGACCCCTAACTTACCTCTGGGATTTTGGTGATGGTAATACCGATACGCTCGCTATTGCCACTCATGCTTATGCTGATACGGGCAGCTATGATGTAAGCTTGATCGTAACGGATGCCAACGGTTGTTCCGATACCCTGGTCCGGAATGATTTTATCTATATAGAGTTTTTCCAAGCTGGTTTTTCGGGAACCCCTAGGATTGGGGTTTGCCCACCTTTGACCACGGTTTTTACCGACACTACTATCGGCAATGTCGGAGCCTGGCAGTGGGACTTCGGTACAGGTATCAACTTTAGTAATATCCAGAATCCTCAAAACGTCTATTTTACGCCTGGAACTTTTGACGTAAGCCTGATAGCCACCCATGTAGATGGCTGTCGAGATACTGCTTTTGTGCAAGATTATATCCAACTCAACGGACCTTTTGGTAGTTTTGTAGTACAGCCACCAAGCGCTTGTTTGGGAGATTCTGTTTGTGTTGAGGCAATATTGACGGATACTGATGTTGCCTTAGTCGATTGGAGAGATGGTAATACCGCCGTCTTTGGGAGCCTCTCTGGGGTACAAGATACGCTTACCACTTGCTTAGTTTACGCTAATCCCGGAAAATACTTCCCAGAGATGGTATTGACTGACAATAATGGTTGTCAAACCACCATTAGTTCTCCGGACAGTACGCAAATCTTTGTTCTGCCGCAGGCGCAAATAGCACCTTTGGACTCAGCGGGATGTTTGCCTTTTGAAGTACCTTTCTTAGATACCTCCATTGAGGGCGATACTACCCTAAGTGCTTGGACTTGGATTTTTGGTGATGGGGATACCGCCTTCACGCAAAATGCGGTCCACACCTATTTGCAGGATAGTATTTTCACCGTTACCCTTGCTGTGGAGGATCTCAATGGTTGTGTTGATACAGCTACAACCTCATTGACATCATACGAAGGTACCATAGGGGACTTTACGGCTACGGATACTTCTGGCTGTGCGCCATTTACCGTAACCTTTAATGACGGTAGTACCAACCTGCCTCCAATTAGCTATACTTGGATCTTTGGAGATGGCGATACCATTACTGGTACTCCCAACCCGACCCATACCTATCTCAATGATGGGACCTATGATGTAACCTTGATTGTATCTGATAATCTGGGTTGTTCGGATACCGTTGTTAAAGAACAATATATCGTCTTGAACCACCCAGAAGCCATCGTCTATGCTGACACAGTCTTTGGTTGTAATCCCGTCAACCTCACTTTCTTCGCTGACAGTACGGTGATCGATTCCAATCGTACGGTAATTCAGTACGAGTGGTGTTTAGTAAATCTTGGGACTGGTGGCGTTGTGTGCAACACAACTACCGAAGATAGCCTCATCCAAAGCTTTAATGTGGGGGGAGATTATGCCATGATCTTGACCGTAACAGATAGTGAAGGCTGTACCAATGTTTCAGATTCACTTGATGTAACCATTAATACTCGGGTTACGCCAGATCCAATCGAAATGCGCAATGTTACCGTCGTGGACGATAATAGTGCGGAGATTCTTTGGGGGGCTTATCCTGGTAACGACTTTGTCGAATACGCCGTCTATCGTACCAGTGGTCCTGGAGCTCCTGTCCTGGTGGCGAACATTGCGGATCAATTGACAGTGACCTATGTTGATAGTGATCCCACGCTCGATTTTAGCAGCCAATCCTACTGTTATAAGGTTTTGGTACAAAATAATTGTCTTGAGTATTCACTACTCAATCTTACCGAGGAACATTGTACCATTGATCTCGAAGTTACTTCGGGAACCGATGCATTGATTCTAAACTGGTCTGATTATGTCGGCTATCCGGTTGCTACTTATGAAATTTACCGAGCAAACGATTATGATCCGGCCAACGTCACTCAGATTGGCGCAGTGCCTGGAAATGTCTTAACCTTCACGGATCTCGAGACCTTCTGTTCCGATTCGATAGGGTACCGTATTAGAGCCATTGGAGCTGATCCAGATGAGCGTTCTTTTTCAGATTTATCTGCCAACGCTCCTTTCCACCCACTACCAACAGAGTCTACTCATATTCTGACTACCACGGTCGTGATGGACACCTTTATTGATGTCTCTTGGACCGATTATGGGGGCTATCGTCCTAGCGAGTACTACTTGGAACGATCTATCGACGGTATCACTTGGGACTCTCTGGCGACTACGCCATTGACGCAAACCTCTTATCAGGATAATGATGTTGCCGTCGATGAAATTTCTTACTACTATCGAGTATTTGCCCTTGACGAATGTGGTGATATCTCTGTGCTAGGCCGCTACGGTAAGTCTATCTTATTGAGTGCTGCGATTGATCCTAGCGGTAAAATTCCCGTACTAGTTTGGTCTGAGTATGAAGAATGGCTCAACGGAGTCCGAAACTATCAAATAGAGATATTCAACGAGCAAACAGGTGATTGGGACGTGGTGGATCAAACTGGTGCTGCCACAAGGGCATACGAGGACCAAACTTCAACCCTTTTTCAATCTACCTACTGCTATCGTATTAGAGCCTTTGAGACGGGCAACTTTGCTCAAGAAGCCCTCTCCAATGAGGCTTGTGTGACCTTTGGGCCAGTGGTCTTTACCCCTAATGCCTTTACTCCCAACAATGATGGTAATAATGACGAGTTTAGAGTCTTTGCCCCTAATGCTCGCATTGGAGAGCTCATCATCTTCAATCGTTGGGGAGAAGAACTATATCGTTCTCCTGATCTAACGGTCGGCTGGGATGGTACTTATAGAGGTCGCCCAGTGCCAGAAGGCGTCTATGTCTTCGTAGTAACCGGAGTAGGAGAAGATAATAGCGAGTTTAACCGTACCGGAACGGTAACTTTGTTCCGCTAAGCGAAAATAAAATGAGGGCCAAAAAATACATTTTTTGGCCCTCCCTTTTTGCAGATCACAGAGGAATCTCTATATTTGCAATCCGTTATTTATGGTGGCTATAGCTCAGCTTGGTTAGAGCACCAGATTGTGGTTCTGGGGGCCGTGGGTTCGAGTCCCATTAGCCACCCACCAATAGAAGAGGCACTGTTTTGGCAGTGTCTCTTTTAGCTTTATGGATAACATGACCGATCTCAAAAATCTACCCTTCCTGCTCGATTTGCTAGATGATGAGTCAGATGTTGTACGCAAGGAGGTACAAGATGCCCTCAAGAAGCTAGGCCCTGTCTTCAAAACCGCCATTGTACCCCTTTGGTTGGAGATGACAGCGATCCAAAAGCAACAGCTAGAACTTATTTGGCAAGAAATAAAATTAGAAACTTTTGAAATCTACTGGGAGCAGTGGTTGCAAGAGGAAGATGAGGCCCTCGCCTTAGAAAACGCGCTCTATGCTTTGGCCATTTTGGAATCACGCATCGAAGATCCGGATATGCGCACTTTGCTAGATGATCTTGCCGAAGAGTTTCAACTCATGAACCTAAAAATGGAGGTTCCTTTATTGATGCGTTTCCTGTTTAGAACCAAGGCTTATCGTTCTCCGAAGAAGGAGTACTACCACCCCCGAAACAGCAATTTGGTACAGGTCATGCTACAAAAAGAAGGGCTGCAAATCAGTCTTTCCTGCCTGGCCATATTGGTAGGTCGGCGCCTCGGTATCAAAATCCACGGCTTCAATATGCCAGGTCATTTTATGGTCATGGCCGACACGCGCGAAGGGACTCGAGTCTTTGATGTCTTTAACCAAGGTGTGGCCCTGCATCCCAAGAGCGTAGAGCAATTGTCAAAAGCAATGGAACTACCCGGCTCCGCTTTGGTACGTCTCCGTGCCAATACGCATGAGATAGTGTTGAGGGTCTTGCGTAATATTATCAAGGCGCATGAGCGTAAAGGCAATGCAGAATCCGCCCGTCGCTACAAATACCACTTTGAGGGTTTGCTCCATAAGATCAAAACGATGGGTCAATAGCCTTAGGGTATGGCCACTACGATCACGGTATCGCAAGCTAATTCCGTTTTGAGCCAGCGTTCCATCTGTTTCCCCTTTTCTCTTCTTTGCGCCGTCCTTAGCGAACGCTTCCACTTAGCCAAAACGGTCAAAATGGTATCTGATTTGGGGCCAAATCCGGTTTGTTGCATTTCTCCAAGCGAAAAATTCTCTAGTTCTGGATACAGACTTTTGACTTGAGGCACAAGTTCGTCCCAAGCAAATTTTTCGCTTTTGACAACCAGCACCTGATCCTTGAGACTGTCCATTTGGGCCCTTATTTGCTCTATTTGGGGCTGCATTGCCTTTTGTGTCTCTAGGGTAGTGCGTGAGGTTAAACTTTGCTCATCAATGCTTTCTGGGCTTTGTAAGATCGTAAGACGTGTATCTTCTAGTTGGAAGCTGGGGAGAGAGGCTTCCAGCCGAACGAGAGAATCCTCCTCTATGGCTGGCCCCACGAGGGCAATCGTCAACATGCATAGGCTATCCCCTTGCATTGCGTAGTCATAATTGGTAACGCGATGCTTTTCGTCTTCTATCTTTAGCTCAATAAAGTTCTCGATGCGCGTTCTGCGCCGCAGATTTTGAATACTATTGACCATAAACCCAAAACTGGGGACAATCAACAGCAGCACAAAAAGGGACATATAGGTTGTTGCTTTACGTCTAGTCTTCTCATCTACAAAATCGATATAAGGAAAGCGCAAAAAACGAACGATCAAATAAGTCGCCAGCGCGATAAAAACAGAGTTGATAAAAAATAGATAGAAGGCACCCGCAAAAATATCCCATTCGCCTTTGGCTAGTCCATATCCTGTGACACAGAGCGGTGGCATCAAGGCGGTGGCAATCGCTACGCCCGGTATCGCATTGGTGATTTCTTTGCGTGAAACGGCTACAATACCTGCAATACCGCCAAATATGGCGACCAATACGTCCAAAGTATCCGGTTGAGTCCTAGACAAGATTTCTTCAGTGGCCGCTCCTAGTGGGGTGGCTAAAAAGTACAGGGTGCTCACCAATATGGAGGCCGACATTGCGATCGCGAAGTTTTTGAGGGAAAGGATTAAATACTCTCTATCGTTGATCCCCATTGAAAGCCCAATCCCCAATATCGGAGACATGAGAGGGGAAATAAGCATCGCGCCGATAATCACCGCTGAGGAATTACGATCCAAGCCAATGGAGGCCAACATCGCCGCACAGGCCAAAATCCAAACATTGTATCCCCTGATTTCTACTCCTTTACGAATATTGTCAATTGTCTTTTTGACATCTGTGGTATCTCGAAGATTTACGATGCGATAAAGAATATCAATGAGTTCATCCCAAGCTTGGCGCCAAATATTTTTGGGCTTTTGGATAGGGTTGGGCGTATCGGATATGTCTGGTGTGCTTTCCTTAATCATAAGATTCTAGTTCTGTCAAAATGGCTTCCCAAGCTTCAATTTGGCTTTCTAATTGCTGCTGTGTGGCTTGATACTCCTTTTGGGCCGCCTGTAATTTATCAAAGTCAGTCGCAATCTCTGGATCAGCCATCTTTAATTCTAGCTGGGCCACTACGGCTTCCAGTTCTTCAATTTTGGCTTCTGCGCCCTCTTGGTCGCGCTGAAGCTTTTTGATGCGATTCTTACGTTGTTTTTGTTCTTGATAGCTTAGGCCGGCCGTTTGAGTACTTTTTTCTTCTTCTACCGCTACTCGCGGAACGCTCAGTTCCGGCGCTTCGCTAGCTTGTAAAGCTGCTTCCTGTCGGGCTTTCCATTCAGAGTATTCGGCATAATTACCGGGGTACTCCTTGACCTGATGGTCCTCTATATACCAAATTTTGTTGCTGACCTGCTCCAAAAAGTAACGGTCATGCGATACTAGTACATAAGTCCCTTCATAAGCATTGAGTGCCTCAACCAAGATTTGGATGCTCTGGATGTCGAGGTGGTTGGTCGGCTCGTCTAGCAGTAAAAAATTGGCTTCTGAAACCAAGGTTTTGGCTAGGGCTACTCTAGACTTCTCTCCACCGGATAAGACCTGGATTTTCTTATCGACATCTTCACCCGTGAACATAAAAGAGCCTAAGAGATTCCTTATCTCAGTTTCGGTTCGATCCCTTACCGTTGCTTCCAGTTCCTCTAAGATGCTGTTTTTGAGATTGAGGGCTTCTAGCTGGTGCTGGGCAAAAAAGGAATCTTGCACCTGATAACCGGCTTCTTTTACCCCTTCATGAGGCTCCGTACCTGCAAGGATTCTTAGCAAAGTGGACTTTCCCAATCCATTAGCTCCAATCAAACCAATTTTGTCGCCCCGCATCACAGTAGCCGAGGTGTTTTCAAGGATCAGCTTCTTATCATAAGCCTTATGGATTTCCTTTAACCGCAATACCTCCTTGCCAGACCTGAGCTTCATCGTAAAGCGAATATTGAGACCTATGGTCTCTTCTTCTGGTGGTTGAAGGCGTTCGATCTTTTCTAGTTGCTTGATCTTGCTTTGTACTTGTCGCGCTTTAGAGGCTTTGTAGCGAAAGCGGTTGATAAAGCGTTCTTGCTCCGCAAAATACTTCTGCTGGTTTTCGTATTCCTTTATATGCTGCTCGTGGCGAAGGGCTTTTTCTTTTAGGTAGTAAGCGTAGTTACCATTGTACACCTGCAGTTGTTGAAAACTAATTTCCACGATCTTCTGGGCCATACGGTCGATAAAGAAGCGGTCGTGAGAAACAACAATGGTCGTACCTCTAAAGGTGCGCAAATAGTTTTCCAGCCATTGGATAGAAGGCAAGTCTAGGTGGTTAGTCGGCTCATCCAGCAGGAGGATATCCGGCTGCATCAAAAGCATCTTAGCCAATAGGACCCGCATTCTCCAACCTCCCGAAAAGGTTTGGTAGGGGAGATGCTGCTCTGTTTGACTAAATCCTAAACCACTTAGCGTGCTATGAACTTTAGAATCGATCAATTTGCCTTCTTGAGCTTCGAATAACTCTTGCTTGCTACTCAATTCATTTAAAAGGGTCTCATCGGTTTCTCCGGCTTCCATCCTCGCCAACAAAGTTTCTACCTCTGCTCCCAGTTTAAGGACCGGTTCGAAAGCATCTCGAGCCACTTCGTCTATGGTACGCTCCGTTTGGTAGGACAGAAGATCTTGGTTAAAAAAGGCCACCTTGAGCCCTCCAGCGCGGTTGATATTGCCTTCGGTTGGATTGATATCTCCAGAGATCATCCGTAAGAGAGTTGACTTACCCGCTCCGTTGCGGCCGATCAGCCCAATTCTCTCTCCAGGCAAGAATTGATAGGTGGCATTCTTTAGTAACCAGCGACCACTAAACTCAATTCCTATATTTTCAAGATTCAACAAAATGTTATGACTTGTCTGTGAAAGCCAAAAATGGCAGCATTTCAGGTAATACTTTCGCTGATTTAGCTTAACCTATTGGCATTGAGGGTGAAAAAGCGAAAAAAACACAAATTATTTTAGTTTTTTACTAAACTTTTTATACTTTGCTAAAAATTAACTCAAACTGCTAATTCATTTAGTTAATTGTAAAACTAATCCTGCCTGTCATGAGCGAAAAAGACAAACTGGTTATCGGTAAAAATCTAAAATATCTGCGTAAGCTCAAAGGTTTGACGCAGCAGGAGCTCGCCAATCATCTAGAAATTCGTCGTTCTTCTATCGGAGCTTATGAAGAATGCCGTGCTACTCCTAAGTATGAGACCTTAGAAAAGATTTCTGACTTTTTCAATGTCTCCATCGATATGCTCGTCAAAGAGGACGTATCTCAGTACACTGAAGAGGAGCTTAGAAGCTCTATTGCCGAAGCTAGAGTGGATGTCGAAGGGCGTAAGCTGAGGGTATTACCGATCACGGTTGATAGCGATGGACGTGAGAATATCGAGTTTGTTGAGCAACAAAAGGCAGCGGCAGGCTACCTCAATGGTTATGCAGACCCAGAGTTCATCAGTGATTTACCCAAGTTCCAGCTCCCGATGCTAGGATCAGGTACTTTCCGAGCGTTTGAAATCAAAGGAGACTCGATGCTACCGCTCAAGTCTGGTACCATCATCATCGGTGAGTATTTGCCAGATTGGCGTGATGTCAAGGAAGGCGATACCTATGTAATTGTTTCCGAGTCAGAAGGCGTAGTTTACAAGCGGGTTTTTGTCAAGCAGGACGGTAATGGTGATCCTATCTTTACGCTCCGCTCTGACAACCCAGCTTATTCTCCCTATGAAGTGCCCGTGGCAGAATTGAGAGAGGTCTGGAAGGCCAAGATGTTTATGTCCAATGACTTCCCAGAGCCAGATCTGTCGATCGAAAAGCTTTCTTCTATCGTAATGGATCTCCAACAAGAGATGCTACGCATGAAGAATCAGTAGGTACTTAGACAATAGTATTCAGTATTAAGACCGAGTATATGATTCATCGATACCTATTCTCTCTGTGCTGAATACTCCCAAAAGCTTTCAGGATACTTTCTACCCTGTATTTAAAACAGACTCTTAATATCTGCGGTAAGCTTTTCCTCGGTGGAAAAGTTTACCGCTTTGTTTTTATATTGGCGCTATCCTCAAAGCGGAATTACTATTATGGATAGCTCCTCTACCATTATACTGGGCATCGCCCTCTTTATCATCATGATCGGTATGGGCCTTGCCCTGACTATTGCGGACTTTAAACGAGTCTTGCAAATGCCTAAGGCGGTATTGATTGGCTTCCTCAATCAAATTATTTTACTGCCGCTAATTGCTTATGTCTTGGGCTTGATCTTTGGAGTTGAGCCGGCCATTGCTATAGGCATCATGATCTTGGCGGCTTGTCCCGGTGGTCCTACTTCTAATTTGGTAACGCACTTAGCCAAAGGAGACATTGCCTTGTCTGTAACCCTTACGGCAGTAAATAGCTTGATTACGATCATCAGCATACCCTTGATTGTCAGTTTTGCTCTCGATGCCTTTCTCGGTGAAACCGCTGCGGTGGAAGCTCCTATTGGTAATATCATCGGCTCGTTAGTGGTGATTATCGCTATCCCCCTTATGATTGGGATGTTGGTGAAGCGATATGCGGAAAGCTTTGCGGATCGTATGGAACGAAGCGTACGCATCGCTAGTGGAGTCCTGATCACCTTGGTGATCGTGGGTTTGGTGATCAAGGAAAGGGCGCATATCATCGAATATTTTGAAAGCGCTCTCTTCATTACCCTAGCCCTCAATATCATTACTATGCTAGTCGGCTACTTTAGCGCTAAGTTGGCTAAACTCAATTTCAAACAAGCGCTTACTATTGCCATTGAGTCTGGTAATCAAAACGGAACCTTAGCCATTAGTTTAGCAGTGGTGAGTCTTGCTAGACCTGACTTTGCCATTGCAGCGGCGGTTTATAGCATTATGATGTATGCAACTGCTTCAGTGGCGGTATATTTGGGTAACAAAGCCACAAAAGAAGCGTTCGGCGAAGCCACAGCCTAAAACATAAATCCTCCCTCTCTAATAGAAAACATCTATCACAAAGGGAGGTCTTTATCTATTTTACCTCTACTCTGATGCCCTCAGAGTGAGCGCTAAACTCTGGTGCATACATGGACTGCAAAGTGCTGATCCCTTGAGAAGCGTTCCCAGACTGGGTCGCATAAAGATCATACTCCAATACATAAGTACCCTGAGGTAAATAATCAAAAAAGAAATTGGTCGATAGGTCCCGGGTGCTCTGGTAATAGCCGAGTCCGCCTTGCCAAGTGTATTGAGACAAGACATCTTTTGGTTCAAATAAAGCAGCTCGCTGATCTTTGAGATGGACGTATTCCATAGCACGATCAGCTCTGATTTCTAGTAGGACTCTGACCTTATCTCCTACGGAGAACGCTTGGGTCGCCATGAGTTTTTCACCATCTGGGGTATTTTCTACTTTGAAAAGTTTGCGCGTAACCGATAGGGGAGTAGAGGCAAATTTGATCTTATCCATTTGTTCAAAGTACTGCCAATACATGGCCCCCCAAGCTAGTTCTTCGTTCGCCTTTTGCAGGACGACCGAAGCTTTGCTAGCATCGATTTCGTTCGCTTCCCAAGCTTTTTGAAAATAGCCGGTACCCGCTTCAAGATTGACCGCTTCATCCGTTTGCGGAGAGATCGCTTCTCCCCCCAGACTAATGGCTACTAATTCCTGATTTTGCAGCCAATCGGCACCTGTGGCCAATAAAGCATTACAAGCAGCTACTGTAGCGCGGGTTGATTTCCAATCGTGTGTACGCTTGTTTTGCAGCAGCCAAAGTTTGAGTTGGGCTACCGCTGCAAGATCCCCACCAGCTTCATAAAAAGCCTCAGTCAGCAGGGCGTGGCGCTCAATATCACTTTGATACCAATAGTAGCCATTGCGCTGATCCTGCCAATACATGCCGCGTTCCTCGTCTATCAAAGCATTTTCCTTGAGGCTAGTTAAAATCTTCCTCGAGCCTGCTTGATTTTCGGTCCTGTGAAAGGTCAAAGCTAGCATGCCTTGCAACTGGCGACTTTGTTGTAGCCAGTACTTTTCGGCTTGCGTATAATAAAAGACATAGGCTTGACCGGTGCCATTGGTTTGTTCCATATCAGGGAAGAAAGAGCGCATATATAAATACTGAATCTGGGTCGCTCCCGGTACATATTTGTTCCAATCTTCCTTGGGTGTACGGCGAGTGTAACGCTCATAATCCTTTTGCATTTCGCGATCCAGGTAGCGTATGGCTTGACTCGTCATATTGCCGATCTCTGGATTGCCCAAGCTACTCACGCCAAGCTTTTGCAGATGCCCAATGCCAGTAACTACCAACTGAGTGATGTAACGACTCTCGCGCATACCGGGGAACCAACTGAAGGCGCCATTGGGCAATTGCCTCTCTTCGAGTTGGCGTTTGGCCGTAGCTGATTCGAGGCTGATGCGATTGAGGTCAAACAGTAAACCTAAGCGCTTTTTGCGTTCACTCTCATTGTTGGCTTGGCGTACCCAAGGAGTTTCTTCCAGTAGAGCCGTTTTGAGGTCTTGGTTTTGTTCGAGCATGGACATAAATGAACGGCTATCCCCTTGGGTAGCAGCTTGTTGCCATTGTTGGTAGATCGCTTCGATGCGCGGATTTTGATTGGCAATATGGCTGGCCAAGGTATTGGCGTAAAGGCGGCTAAAGATTTGCTCGGTACATTCATAAGGGAACTCCATCAGGTAAGGCAGCGATTGCACAGCATACCAAGCGGGATTGGAACTAAACTCCAAAGTCAGGCTTTGATGTTTCAAAGTGCTGGACTGATCCGCAGCGGCGAGTCCTTTGAAGGTATATGTCTTTTTGCCGGACTTGAGCATGCTCATGGGTAAGCTTTCAGTTACCAGCATGCGATTGGGTAGTACTGGTAATACATTTTCTTCTCCATCCCCAAAAGTTTGGCTTTGGGCTGAGATTTGGATGACGACGGCTGGGACGTTTTCAGGCACTACGACCTCCCAAGCTAGGGTTTGGTTTTTAGTTGCCGCCAGATCAAAACTTTGTTCGCTACGCTCAACGCTAAAATTGCTAAGCACAGAGGCCATAGTGCGGGCGTCAAAAATCTCGAGTTTGGCGTTCCCTGCAAGGGCCTCCTCCGAAAGATTGCTCAACTTGGCAATAAGACGCAGACTATCTCCTTCCCGCAGGAATCGTGGTAGATTGGGTTGTACCATCAATTCTTTTTGGGTCAGAGTCTCTCCACCGAGAACGCCTGATTGTAGGTCCTCCGTATGGGCTAGTCCTAGAAACTTCCAGCGGGTCAGAGCTTCCGGCATAGTGAAAGAGAGACTGATATCTCCCTGCTTATCGGTACGAAGCTGGGGGAAGAAGAAGGCTGTTTCTTGGAGGTTGGTGCGGATGGGGGGAGCTGTTGATTTCACCTCAGTCCTAGGTTTTTTATCATCCTTGTTTTTAGGCCTCCAACTGTCTTCCCCTAGGCTCTCTCCAAAGGTATTTACGCGATCTTCATCCCTAATAGCTAAATCTAGTCCTACATCCTTTTCTAAGGCCATCGCAGGGGCCGCTTGTGCTCTCGCCTGTGCTACAGGCGCAGGAGCCGCTTGAAAAGTGAGTTCTCTTTGTCTGGGGGCAGCTGATCCGGGGACATGCACTCCAAAAGCATAATTCCCATAACGCCCAATACCAATCCTCAGACGATCATAGCCTCTTTGAGGAACGTTTCTCAATTGTCGAAGGCGCTCGTATTCTGCTTTTTCCCGAGTACCTTGGGCGGTGTTGAGGCCAAATGATTGTTCTGTATCCCAATAAGAGCTCCAAAACATGCCATATTTTGGAAACAAGCTGAGGCCAAAAGTATTGGGGGCAAAAGCATCTAAGGATGCATCGTAGAGAGTGGCCACCATCTCAGCCGCGACCGCCTCGCCTTGGGGACCCTTAATATTGAGCCTCCATTCTTCTTGCTGCCCCGGTTGTAGCTTGGAGCGGAAAGTGGACCAAGAGAGTTGCAGGTCCTTATTGGTCCAAGGAACGTCAATATTGCCCGCTTTTACAATAGCTTCATTGTAGCTTACGGTAGAAACCGTCCAATTCAATCCGCCGCGTAGCGCCTCGCTGATTGGAATGTTGATTTCCTTTTGCTGATTGCCCTTGAGCATGATCATCTCATTGCGGAGGATTTCATCTCCATGAGAAAGCATATAACGAACCCAAAGGCGTTTTTCGGCAGTAGCTAGTTTTAGTTTGACGATATCGCCGGGCTCCGCCTTGTTCTCTTCCGTCCAGGCCTCCAACAATAAGGGAAGCTTGCTCTTACGAAAGCCGCGTTCGCCGAAGGCGTAGGCATAACGACTCAACTGAATGGAATCCCCACTAGGGTCCAAAAAGCTCGCCTCAAGGGCAAAAGCACCTTCAGGACGAGGAAGTCGGAGTGCCTTTTCCAGCGCTTTTTCGGTAGTGCTTACTTCCTCTTGCCAGACCAAAGTCTTGTCCCAGCTTCCCATCACTTTTTCGTCTGCATAAGCTTCGTGAGGAAATAACTTTTCAAATTCGGCAGAGTCAACAAGCGGGAAGTCAACTTTGTCCCAAGATCGCTCTCTTAGAATGCGATCCGGCGTTTTTAATTGATATAGTTTTAGTTTGACCTTGGTAGGCACAGGCTGACCATTGAGATTGTTGACCTGCAGACTCAGTTGTTCATTTTGCGGATGAAGCTTTTCGGGCAGTTGCATATCTAGCAGCAAACTCGTATAAGCTGCTTGGACGTTGGTAGATGCTTCATGGGTTTCTCCCGTGATATCCGTTACACTGATGTTGACCTCATAGCTAAAAATGGGCTTATCTTCCTTGCGAATACCCACATCGGGCTCCGCCGGAAAATCGAAGCTAAAGCTGCCATCGGCCTGCGTCAAGACTTCTCCTGAACTAATTTCTTTACTGGGAGAGCTGGGAGCCGGTCGCCACCAACTGTAAAAATAAGGGAAGCGGGCATTCCGGCGAACGCTATACTTTACCTTCGCGCCATCAAGTTTGACGCCTGAGAATGCCAAAGCTTCACCTTGAACCCTAACTGGGTCTCCTAGTACAAACTCTCCTTCAAATGGGTCTATTTTAACTTCAAACTTAGGGCGTTTGTATTCTTCCACCCTAAAGCTGATACTCGAATTGTTGCAATGTAAACGCATGCTGCCGGTGAGTACCCCAACCGGAGCGGTAAAACTACCGCTGAAGGTGCCAAACTCATTAGATTTGAACTTTTCTGTACGAATCTCTTGTCCATTGACATCTCTAAAAATGACTTCAAAGCTTTTGTTTTTTCGGATGCGCCATTCTTTATCCTTTTTTCTCAGGGCTAAGCCTTTGAAATAAATCGTTTGACCTGGGCGGTAGATTTTGCGGTCCATAAAGAAAAATACCTCATCCTCTGCCCGATCCCGCTCATATCCGTAATTGTAGAGATACATCTGATCGCTTTGCAATTGATCCTCTCCATCTTTGATATGCAGGACGATGTCTCGATTGTTGACTCGGGTATCTAAAGTCAATTGGCCTTCCGCATCTACTTTTTGATTACGTTTGAGCTGATTGAAGCTGCCTTCTCGATTACGGTAGTCGTATTCATACTTGTAAACATCAACGCTAGCATCTTTGAGCGGCTTACTTGTCTGACGATTTTGCAATTGGAGCACGATCGATCCCTTTTTGTCGCGGCGATAATAATAAGCGATCTCACTAACTTGAAAAGTGGTGTATGGGCTTAAGTGCTCATCATATTGGAAGTTGGGATCACTAGAGGCTACTAGCATGTATCTCCCATTAGCGAGTCCTTCAACTACGATTTCGGATCGGTGCTGTTGGTAGTCGCCTACTTGTTTGAGTGCTTGTTCCCAAGCTCTCAGAGGGGTTCTGCTGCTGAGCTGAGTGAAGGTTTCTTTTTGACTATTGGGTAAAATCTCCAGAAAGTCAACTTTATAAAGTCTTAGATAGAGCTTATCGAGCTTTTGATATTGGACCATTACCCTAAAGGGATCTTTAGGCAATAGCACTTCTTCCACCTGCAAGCGTAGTTGAGATAAGTCGATCTGTGACTGTAAAGAAGCGGCTTGGGCCGAGGCACGGCTGCTGGGGTGGTCTTTTTGTACCTGCTCGCAGAGATCATAAGCTCTTTTGATTTCCCACTGCAATTCAGGCGCTTGAAACGCATCGTACTTTTGTCCTCGCTCGTAATACATTCGCGCGATTGCTACTTGTACTTCACCGGCGATGGCTTCTCCCAGATATTGATCACTCAGGTCTTGATACAGTTTGAGCACCGTACTATCGGTTTCCTTTCCCGGCAGGATTTGTCTTAGATAGGCGAGACGTTTGAGCTCTAAGTCTATCGTGGGCACAGCTTCGCCCTCATGTAGGCGAAGGAGCTGTTGATATAGCCTGACAGAACGAAAGGAGCGTGAAAGACTGTCAGCACTCACCAAAGCAAGTTTGACAAATTGCTCGGCGGGAGCCAAAAGGTTGGCATCAGGTTGAAAACTACCTTGAGATTCGCTGAGGCCATATTCTGGCTGGCGGTAATAATCCAATACTCTATGCGCTAAGACATCAAAGAGGGTAGGGCGGTAAATCATGGATGCTTTTACCGTGTCTATCAAGCTTGGAAAGGCACGTGCTGAGGTGGCTATGAGCTCTGCCTGATTAGTCAAGGCGGCATGGAAATGCTGGGCAATGGTAGCCTGCAATTTTCTTGCCCCCCATGTCTGAAAATCTTCACCACTTTGTTCTCGTATCGTCCGATTGAGGATGCGGTAACGATTATTACGATAATAGCTAAGGTATTGCTCCGCTAATAAAACATACAAAATAGACTGGGTGGGACCTTCAGTCTCCTTCAAAGATAATTTAACTCGTTCGATTACCAGCGAGTCTCCCTTTTCGCTCAGTTGTCTTTGCTGGGGGAGTATGAGCATCAAAGCCTTTAATTGACTTTCACGATCCTTTGCTTCTCGGGCGGATTGATAAGTAGTTTCGGCCAGCTCCAACGCTGAACGATTCAGTCCATTGTCTAATAGACTATCTATTTCTTGCCAGGGGTAAGTGTTTTGGCTCATTACCGGGAGGGGCAATGCGAGCAGGCTTAGCGCCACCAGCGCTAGAATACGGTTCATGTGGGTCTGTGTTTACTGTGATTTGTTGTTGATAAGATACATTGGTGCGCTAAAATCCACAAGTCAGGGATAGGCTTCTCTGGTGTATGGGGGCCGCTGCGCGGAACGCTCAGTCTGCCTGCTAAAGAAAGATTGCTATTGTCTTGATGCCTGAGACAAGCGTTCTGTGCAGCAGTAGAACCATCGGGCGCTAAAACTAAGCTTGAAAGCCAATAGGCCCTAAAACCAGCAATCTGGGCATTTTTACGTATCTTAAAGCAATAGGAACCAAACTCCTGACACCATTTGGAGAACTTCGATCTTTCGGCTCACTTCCCGCAAGTATATGCCCAGCTCAAACGCCTTGCTCATAATCAGCTCTATCGCGAACGTGCAGACCATACGCTGCATACCACTGATTTGGTGCATGAAGCCTACCTGAAGCTCGAAAAGCAAAACGGCGCTTTTGTCAATGAAGATCAGTTTATGGCCATGGCTGCTCAAGCTATGCGGCGCATCCTGATTAGCTACGCCCGCGAAAAAAACAGCCAAAAACGCGGCTCCAACCCTCAAAAAATCACCCTCACCAAGGCCGATATTTCGCATGAGACCACCGCGGAAGAAATCCTCAGTCTCAACGAAGCCCTCGAACGATTTGCCACCGTAAGCGAACGACAGGCGAAGGTCATCGAGTATTGGTTTTTTGGCGGCTTTAAACACGAAGAGATCGCCAAAATCATGAAGGTTTCCTTACCCACCGTACGTCGGGATTGGCGATTGGCCAGAGCTTGGCTGAGCCGTGAACTAAAACGAGAACTCTAATACCTATGCATACTCGCTGGACCGAAATCCAAGATTGGTTTGAGCGTCTAATGGACCTTGATCCAGAGGCTCAAAAGACCGCACTGGCACAACTTGCAAGCGATAAACCGCAATTAGCGCAGGAAGTGGCAGATCTTTTGGCCATGGATGAAAAGCCTCATACTCTTATGCAAGAGGGCTTACGTCTCAAGCCTGAATCAGTAAATAGGGTAGGGGAGCGCATGGGAGCCTATGAGATCAAAGAACATCTCGCGAGTGGAGGCATGGGAGCAGTCTATTTGGCTGCTAGAGCAGAGGGCGATTTTCAAAGAGAAGTGGCACTTAAGGTGGTGCAACAAGGTTTTTTGTCTGAACGCTTGATACCACAGTTTCAAGAGGAGCGCCGGATATTGGCCCAATTGCAGCATCCCAACATTGCCCGTCTTTATGATGGAGGGCTTTCTGAAGCAGGTGAGCCATTCTTTACCATGGAGTTAGTGAATGGTCGTTCACTAATTGAGTACGCCTCCGGCGAACGCTTGGATCAGAAGCAGCGCTTGGGACTCTTTTTGCAGGTCTGTGCAGCGGTTCAATATGCCCATCGCCAATTGATCGTGCATCTAGATCTCAAGCCAGGTAATATGCTGGTGACGGAAGAGGGACAAGTCAAACTATTGGACTTTGGGGTTTCGAGATTGGTGCGGCAGCAAGAGGCAGATGCGCAAGAAGGAGCTTCTTCGGCTTTGACCAAGGCTTATGCTTCGCCTGAGCAATTGGCGGGAGGCTATATCTCGACCCAGAGTGATGTGTATTCGCTAGGGGTGGTTTTGTATGAGTTACTCTTCGCGCAACGTCCAGAGCCAAGCGTTCCCCGCAGGGAGATGAAAAATGAGCTAGATCTCATCATACAAAAAGCCTTGCAAGAGAATCTAGATCAACGCTACGAAAGTGTGGAGGCTTTGAAAGAAGACATTGAGGCCTTCCTTGCTCAGCAACCGATCTCATTGCGTTCGGATTTTGGCTATCGGGCAAAGCTGTATTTCAAGCGTAACCGTATTCCAGTGGTATTAAGTGCGATCGCCAGTCTCTTATTGATATTGACGGTTAGCTTTTATACCTCTCGCTTGGCCAAAGAACGAAACCTTGCTCAGGAGGAAACGAAGAAAACGCGGCAAGTCTTGGAGATGATGAAAACTACCTTCTTGGAGGTAGACCCTGAGGCAACCCCTGGAGAAAAGCTAAGCGCGGAGGAGTTTTTGAACCGCGCCTTGCCTAAGGTGAATGAATATCTCGAAGACGCGCCAGAAGCAAAAGCAGAGTTATTGAGCTTTTGGGGCTATTTGTATCGCAATCAAGCACAATATGAGCGTTCTGATTCTTTGTTTGCCGCTAGCGCGGAACTCTATGACGCTATGGAGAGTCCTCCCGCGAAATATCAGGTATTGAACTTACAGGAGTGGGCTACTACCTTATTTTATACCAATGACTTACCCCAAGCGGATAGCCTATTAGGGCTTACCGTCTCTTTGCTCAAAGCGTCTGACAATTGGAATGATTCGATAGAGGCAGATATGAATCAGCGTTTTGGGGATAATGCCTATGAACAGGATGATTTTGCCAGAGCTGATAGTTTTTATCAAGCCCTTTATGCTTGGACCCATCAGCATAGCACTGATACCTTAGAACTCGCCGAAGTGGCCCATGTGATTGGTATGACAGCCAGGAAGCGAGGAGAGTATGCCGCTGCGGACTCTTTGTTTCAGTTGTCTTTAGAGATGAAGCGGGCAGTACTGGAAGAGCCACACTCCGAGACGGCATATACGCTAAACTACCTTGCCTCTACGGCTATCGATAGAGGCTTGTATGAAGAAGGGAAAAGCTATGCCGCTGCCTCTCTCAAGCAAAGGGAGGCGATATTTGTGCCTCATCACCCTGAGGTGATTGCGAGTATGAGTAATTATGCGCGCTGCTTGATCAAGATAGGACAGGCCGACTCTGCAGAGCTGATGTATAATTATTTGAGTGATGCAGTAGAAAAATCCTTTGGAACCAAGGAGCATCCTTATTATGTATCGACGCAGCAAAACTTAGTCGGCGCGATGCTGTATCAGAAAAAGTATCGGGAAGCTGAAAACAAGCTCTTGAGCCTTAAACCGCTTTTTGATAAGGTTTATGGGGAAGACAGCTATGCGCATAGTTTTTATTATTCTAGGCTAGGAGAGATAAACTTAAAGAGAGAAACGTTCCGCGCAGCGGTAGCCCCCCTAACCAAATCACTGGAAATCAGAAAAGCGACCAACGGCACTGAAAATCGTAATTATGCTCAGGCAGCTTACTTTTTGGGCGAGTGCTACTTCAAGCTCAAAGAAATGGAAAAGGCCCGTCCTTATTTAGAACAGGCCCTTGCGGTCTTTCAAGAATCTCCCGTGCGGTACGAAATTAATCTAAAAAGCATCGACCGAATG
>JBCCQN010000008.1:0-94003 GCA_039024315.1 Bacteroidota bacterium | reverse complement strand
TACCGATATCGACAAGGTCAAAGCCTATAGCCTCGACACCCGCAAAAGAGTGGGTACGCTAGATATCAGCAAGGATTATGAAACGCCTTTCCTCAATGACATAGTGGTCAAAAATGAAAATGAGCTTTACGCTTCTTTGACCAATATCAACAAAGTTATCTCCATCAAATTAGGGGAGAAGATGAGCTATACCGAGCTTGAGCCTCGCGTACAGTCTCCTAATGGATTGGCATATGATGCTGAGTCCAACACCCTTTATGTCAATTCTTATGACCAATATGGTGGTTTTATGGGCATGATCACTTGGGGAGAAGATGGCAAAGCGGTTTACGCCCAAGGTCCTGACACTGAGTTCAAAGGTCAATTGGACGGTATGGCCCTCATCCGTGGTAAAGCGGTTTACTCTGATTGGACTACCGGTGCGCTCCGCATCTGGAATCCATTCGCCGAAAAAGGGGGTTACGTGCCGATGCAGGCGGCCATGCGTGGACCGGCTGATTTCTACTTTGATGAGGCTCGCAATGAGCTTTGGATCCCTGCTATGCAGGAAAATAGACTATACGTCATGTTTGCCGACTTTTAATCGGTGCTTAGTAAAAAGATGGAAAGCGGGCCTTTGGGCTCGCTTTTTCTTGTTTTTAGCTACTCACGAAAGCTTTCGGGACGCGGAACGCTTATCTCTTAGCTGCAAATAACCCAATGTAGGTTTGGCATGCATACCAAACCCCGACACAAGCGTTCTGCGCAGCAGTAGCCCCAAAGATGACTCCGCGCCATTTAACAAAATGAGTTCCCATCAGTTCGAAATAAACACCTTTGCAACCACATTAGAATCCTTACCTTGACCCTTCTGTTATGGCTTAAATAGCCTCTAATCCTGTATATTTGTAAGGTGAACGAGAAACTCAAAATCCTGCGCGCTTCCCTCGATGGGGAACTCTTTTTTGATCATACTATGCGGGCCCTTTATGCCACCGATGCTTCTGTGTATCGGGAGCTACCTCTGGCAGTGGCCATGCCTCGTAATTTAGACGATCTCAAACAGCTCATTCATTTTGCCCAGACAGAAGGGACCTCTCTGATTCCCCGTACTGCAGGAACTTCTTTAGCCGGTCAGTGTGTAGGTGCAGGCATAGTCGTAGATGTCTCCAAGCACTTTACCGAGATACTAGAAGTCAATGCTCAGGAAGGCTGGGTTCGAGTGCAGCCCGGAGTGGTCCGCGATGAACTCAACCTTTTTCTCAAGCCGCACGGTCTTTTCTTTGGCCCTAATACTTCGACTTCCAATCGTGCCATGATCGGCGGTATGGTGGGCAATAACTCCTGTGGTTCCTATTCTATTGTCTATGGTACCACCCGCGATCATATCTTGGAGCTGCAAGCAGTGCTGAGTGATGGTTCTGAGGTCGTCTTCGCCGAACTCTCCCCTCAGGCCTTTTTGGCAAAATGCGAACAGCAGGATTTGGAAGGCCAAATCTACCGCCAATTACGCGACGAGTTAAGTCAAGAAGTCCAGCAAGCCGAGATTCGCGCTCAGTTTCCCGACTCTAGTCTGCACCGTCGGAATACCGGCTACGCAGTGGATATCCTCCTAGAGAGCAATGCGTTCACCGCAGGTGGTCCCAACTTCGATATGTGCAACCTGATAGCTGGCTCAGAGGGGACACTAGCCTTGATCACTGAAATCAAACTGCATTGCGATCCCTTGCCGCCGAGCAAGACAGGGCTCATTTGCGCGCACTTTGCGTCAGTCGATGAATCCCTCAAAGCCGTCATCGCAGCCATGAAGTTTCAGCCGCGAGCGGTAGAACTGATGGACAAAATCGTGATGGATTGCACCAAGGAAAATCTCCTTTATCAAAATCATCGCTTCTTTATTGAAGGTGATCCTGAAGCCGTTTTGGTGATCGAAGTAGGGGCGGAAACGGAGGCAGAAATTGAAGCTAAACTAGACGAAATTCAAGCTGCGATGGAGCAAGCGGGCATGGGCTACGCCTTTCCCCGCGTCTTTGGCGCAGATCGTATTAAAAAGGTCTGGGCTTTGCGTTCGGCTGGCCTAGGGCTGCTCGCTAATGTACCTGGAGACGCGAAGCCAGTGGCGGTAATTGAAGATACAGCTGTCCCATTAGCAGACTTACCTGCTTACATCCGCGAATTTGCGGGTATCATGGAAGGCTTTGACCAAAGAGCGGTTTATTATGCCCATGCGGGTGCGGGAGAGCTGCATTTGCGCCCAATCCTCGATTTGAAAAATAGCCGAGATCGCCAACATTTTAGAGAGATTGGTCATGCTTCGGCTGAGTTGGTCAAGAAGTATAAAGGTTCCCTTTCAGGGGAACACGGGGACGGACGCGTACGCGCTGAGTTTTTGCCGATCATGATCGGTGATCGCAACTATGCTCTGCTCAATCGCCTCAAAAATCAGTGGGACCCACATCATATTTTCAATCCAGGCAAGATCGTGGACGCTCCACCCATGGACGCTTCTCTCAGGTATGAAGTCAATCAAAAAACACGGGAGTTTGACACCGTTCTGGACTTTTCTGATACAGACGGTATTCTCCGTGCTGCTGAAAAATGCAATGGCTCTGGCGACTGTCGTAAGACCCATCTCTTTGGTGGGACCATGTGTCCTAGCTACCAAGCCACCCGCAGTGAAAAGGACACTACACGGGCTAGAGCCAATATCTTACGCGAAATATTGACTCGTTCGGAAGATGCGAACCCCTTCGCTAGTGAGGAAATCAAAGAGGTAATGGACCTCTGCCTCTCCTGTAAAGGTTGTGCCTCTGAATGTCCTTCTAATGTTAATGTCGCCCTGCTCAAAACGGAGTTCCAGTACCAATACCACAAAAAACATGGGGTGCCTTTCCGTACGCGCGCCATCGCCAATATTAGTCGAATCAATCGCCTTGCTATGATCTGGCCAGGTCTCTCCAACTTCATGCTCAAGCGGGTGCCCCTGCTCAAAAAGATGATGGGAGTCGCGGTCGAACGTAGTCTCCCTTTGCTCCATAAGCAAAGCCTTAAAAGTTGGTACCGCAAAAATCGAACTCGCCTTCAACAAGGTGAAAAAGGTAAAGTTTACTTTTTTGCGGATGAGTTTACCAACTTCAATGATGTCAATATTGGCATCAAAGCGATGCTACTGCTCAATCGTTTGGGCTATGCGGTGATATTGCCAAAGCATGTAGAAAGTGGCCGTGCCTATCTTTCCAAAGGCTTATTGGATGAAGCCAAGAAGCTTGCTCTCAAAAATTTTGAGCTGCTGAGAGATGTTGTTAGCGAAGAGAGGCCTCTGCTCGGGATCGAGCCTTCTGGGATCTTATCATTTCGGGACGAGTACCCTCGTTTAGTCTCCAAAAAAGACCGCGCTGCGGCCAAAGCCTTGGGTAAAAACGCCATGATGGTGGAGGAATTTTTGATACGAGAAGTGAGGGCAGGCCGTATCGATGCCACTGCCTTTACGGAAGCACCTGCGGAGCTGAAGTTGCACGGACACTGTCATCAAAAGGCACTTTCGTCAGTATCGTTCAGCGAAGAGCTGCTGTCCCTTCCCAACAACTATCAAGTCTCAGTCATACCCTCTGGCTGCTGTGGTATGGCGGGTTCATTTGGCTACGAAAAAGAACATTACCCTCTCTCTATGCAGATTGGAGAATTAGTTGTCTTTCCAGAGGTCAGGGCAGCTTCGCCGACCACGATCATTGCGGCGCCTGGTACGAGTTGTCGTCATCAAATCTTTGACGGTACTGGCAAAACAGCTAAGCATCCAGTCGAAATCTTGTGGGAGGCCCTGCTGTAGCTTATCTACCTAAACGGACTAGCTTGATTGTGCTTTTTGCTGCGCGGAACGCTTGTCTTTACTGCAAGACAACGCCTATGCTGCGGACGAAGGCTAGAGATAAGCGTTCTGCGCAGCAGTAAGCCTCCTTTTGAGCTCCTCACTAAAATCAAACCCAATCCTGAACAACACAGAACCCTTACCCCTTAATTGTGAGTGAGGGAATACGGAAATATTGAGTATTTAGACAATAGTATTAAGTAGCTAGACAATAGTACTCAGTATTAAGACTCAGGAAAATTGAGCATTTGGTTTCATCAAGACCATTTTCTTGGTACTGCATACTTTTTACTCTGTACTTAAATAATCGCTATTTTTGGATATTTATAGGATGCTACTACTACTTTCCAAATGGATCCTCCGCCTCGGTGGATGGACCATCGCGAATCGCCCCCCTGCTCTTTCAAAATACGTTATCGTTGGTGGTCCTCATACCAGTAATTGGGACTTTGTTTATGGTATCGCTGCGCGGAACGTGCTCCATTTGCCTATCCAATATTTGGGTAAGGATGCTCTCTTTCGTCCCCCTTATGGCTGGTTTTTTAGATCCTTGGGAGGCCATCCGGTCTCTCGTACCGAATCTGCCAATCGAGTAGAGATCGCCGCTAGATTATTTGCTAGCAAGGAGCAGTTTATTTTGGCACTAGCGCCAGAAGGTACAAGATCAAAGGTTGAAAGATTACGGACAGGATTTTATCATATTGCCAAAAAAGCGGGTGTGCCCATTGTCATGGCTGGAATTGATTTTGGCCTTAGGGAGTTTCGTTTTAGTGAGGCCTTTTGGCCCAGCGATGACATGGAAGCCGACATGAATTTTATAGTCAGCTTTTTTGCTCAATGCCAAGCAAAGTACCCTGAGTTAGGCATAGGGGTGTAATATCTGTTTAAACATAGAATGTAAATTACGGTTATTCGGTATTAATTTTAGAGCCGTTATCACATTGTCTATGAAACAAACTTACGCTTTCGGCTTTCTTATACTTTCATGCCTACTTTTCTGTTTACTCCCTCCTCTTTCTGCGCAAAATTGTACGCTTACCTTCAATGGTCGGCAAGATAATCTCAACTTGTCAAGTGGAGAGGTGTTCTGTATTCCTGCAGGAGCAACCTTTAGTGGTAAGGTAAATTCCATGGCCAAAGGTGCGATTATCAAGGTTGATCCCCTCGGTGTTTTTATGCCTAGTAGGCTCAACCAGATGGCGGGTACCATCGAAAATGAAGGGAAGGCAAGTTTCAATATCAGCGTCAACTTGATGACAGGGGCTCAGATCATCAACAAGGGTGAAATGCTCTTTGCTAAAAGTTTCAATATGAATGGCGCCGTGCAGATCGAAAATCGACAGGGGGCTACACTTCGTTTTGCCAAAGCGACCTCCATGCAAAAGTCAGGTTCTTCTTTTGTTAACGAAGGGCTAGTTTACTTTCAGCAGCTAAATACCGGCGCTAGTTTTGCTATTACCAATCGTGGTCGCATGGAAACGGAAAGACTAAATCTGGGCAATCCTTTTGATAATTATGGTTTTTTGATTGCCCATGATGATGTGAACATCAATTCTGGGGCTAATTTGACCAACTACTGTACTTTCTTGCTTGAAGGAAGATGTAATAATAATGCCTCCACTACCAAAAATGAAGGCTTCATTTGGCTGAGCTCGGATGCTTGGCAAAACAACGGTAATCTTCACCTTGCTGCGGGTGCTAGCATGCGGGGAGTTGATTTTACCAATAATGCTAAAGTCAGTGGTAGCGGAGATTTTTACTTTACGGGTATCACTCGCAACAACAATCAGTTTGGTACCGACGGCAATGGCCTCAATTTTTATGATACTGGCTTACCGCCCCAAATCATGGATTATGCCAATGGGACGATCGATCCCTCGGTAACGAGCCAAGCGTTCAGCCCCGCTGATACTACAAGCTGGGGCGCAAAATGTGAGGGACTCATTGGCGCTGCGCCACATGTTGGTTATCACTATCTGGGTACCTACAATTCACAAGGACTTCCCAACTATCTAGTAGGAAAAGATACCATTACCAATGAGTTTTTGGATATGGTGCACAAAGCTTTGCCCGAACGTGCGCCCGTACCGCAGTACAATCCAAAGTATCTAGAGCGTCAATACGACCGAGACATTAGACTTAAAGAGGATGCCGAAGTTTGGGTTACTTTTGTAGCTGAAGGGGCCGGCTATAAAAACGTTTTAGGATTTTACGTCTACGACACTTTGTCGCCACCTACTAGCCCACCGGCCAAAGAAGATATTACGATCATCTTTCCCAATGTATCTGCCAAGTACAGTGGTGGGGAATTAGAAGCCGGGCATAAAGTCAAACTAGGTGATTTTCAGGCTGGTCAAGGTATTGGTTGGGTATTGATGGCCAATGGCTGGAAAAATGGAAGCGTTACCGAAGGGAATTGGACGCTGTACTCCAACCCTGATTACAATCCTGAAAAAGATAGTAGCCTGCGTGAGCACAATGTGTTATTGTTTGACGCGGAGACTCAATTGATGATTTTGGCCTTTGAGGATATTCGTCGCGACAATGGTGGTTGTGACAATGATTTTAATGACGCAATTTTTTACGTGACCGCTAGCCCGATGACGGCCATAGAAGTAACTTCTATCGTCTCGGTGCCGGAGTCAAATTGTAGCAATGGTATAGATGAGGACGGAGATGGTTTGATCGATTGTGATGATCCGGATTGTCAAGCTTCGTCTAACGCTTGTGTGCAAGATGAATTTTTTACTGAACCCACTAATACCGGATTGGACATAGATGCGCGTTCAACTTGGGGGGCTGCTTGGGGGGACTATGACGGTGACGGCTGGGAAGATTTACTGGTTACTGAATACGCCCATTGGTGGTCCAGCTATCTATATCGCAACAATCAGGATGGAACATTTACCAAAGTCGCCGCTGAACCGATCACCTCTGATGGAGGCTCCAATGTGGGCGTTAGCTGGGGTGATTATGATAATGATGGCGATCTAGATTTATTTGCCGCCAATAATGTGAGAGCGGTCAATCATCTATACCGTAATGATGGCGGAGGCACCTTCACTAAAGTCGATGCCGGAGATTTATCAAATTACAGTGGCTATTGTCATTCTGCTGCTTGGGCTGATTATGACAACGATGGGTTTCTAGATCTCTTTGTGGCTGACTTTATGCCAACAAAGTTTAACCTTCTCTATCATAATAATGGAGATGGTACCTTCAGCCAATCCAATCAAACACCGATCACCATGGAAGCCAAATCTACCATGAGCGGAGCTTGGGGAGATTACAATGGCGATGGCTTGATAGACTTATTCGTTCCGCAAGCGCGGGATGCCAACAATACACTCTACCGCAACAAAGGAAACGGTCACTTCGAGAGAATCCTAACTGGTGATATCGTCAACGATGGGGGTAATTCTCTAGGGGCGAGTTGGGCAGATTATGACAATGATGGTGATTTGGATCTGTATGTCTCTAACGCCTCCAACCAGAAAAATTTCTTCTACCTCAATAATGGCGATGGCACTTTTGACAAGGATACTAGTTCTATCGTAGTCAATGAGCCGGGGCATTCCTTTGGATCAAGTTGGGGCGACGTAGACAATGACGGTGATCTAGACCTTTTTGTCGTCAATGACAACGGCAATCCCAACCGCCTTTACCTCAATGAAGGCGATGGGACTTTCAGCGTCCAATACAACTCTATCGTCAATACCATTCTCGCCAATAGCGCGACGGCCAGCTTTGCTGACTATGATAGAGATGGAGACATTGACCTTTTTGTGGGGAATAATCAATACCAAGCCAATAAGCTCTATAAAAACGAAAAGGGTTCTTATTTCCGTTGGAAGTACTTCAAATTAGAAGGCACTCAATCAAACAGGAGCGCCATTGGAGCTAAGGTTTATTGTAAGGCTACTATCTATGGACAAAGCGTTTGGCAAATGCGGGAAGTCTCCAGTCAGACAGGTGGGGTGAGCGCTCAAAACTCTCTCTATGTTCACTTTGGCTTAGGAGATGCGGTACAAATTGATTCTGTTCGTATTATTTGGCCTTCGGGCAACGTTCAGTCGCTTGGGCCGCAAGGCGTCGATGACTATCAAACAATCTTAGAACCTACTGGGCAGGAAGTTTATGGGACCGCCTACGTGGATGCCAATAACAATTGTCAGTACGACTCCGGCGAACGCTTAATCGCCAACTTGCCGTTTAAAGTGCTGCCAGACGGCAAAGCCCTCGCCACCGATAATAACGGCCGTTTTTCATTTTATCGTACCCAAGGTATGAGTACCATCGTGCAGGATACTACTACAGGCTGGAATGCTCCCTGCATGATGAGTTTGAGCATCCAAATTACTAGCGATACCATTAGTAATGGTGGGAGCGGGGGGAGTTTTGCCAATCCCAATGACCTAGGATTGGAGTTTCCCAACCAAGGTGGCAGCGAACTGCCAGACCTCAATTTGTCGATCTCCAGTACTGCTTTGCGTCGCGGTTTTCGTAATTCATATGCGCTGACCTATTTCAACATGAGCACGGTTGCCGCAGGGCAAACGATCTTGACGGTAGAGTTTGATAAGGACATCATACCCCTCAGCGCTACTCAACCCTGGGATAGCCTACATGATAATGGTGTAACGGTTTCCTATTTTTGGCGCTTTGATTCGATCCCTGCTTTTGAAGGTCAGACCATTTTTGTAACGGATTCGGTATCGACTGAGGCCGAAATGGGCCGCACTACTTTGACTTTGGCTTCGATTAGCAGCAATGGGCTCGACATGGATTTTAGTGATAACATAGTCCATGACTACAATACCATTGTGGGGGCAGTAGACCCCAACGACATTTTGGTTACCCCTGAGGGAGATGTCGCACTTACTGATTCATTGACTTATACCATACGTTTTCAAAATGTAGGTTCAGCGCCTGCTCAGCGCGTGTTGATTTTAGATACCTTGTCCCAACATTTGGATTGGGCGAGTTTAAATGTGCTCGAGGTAAGTCATGATTACGAAATGTCTATAAGCGAAGATGGGGTTTTACGCTTTGTCTTTGACTACATTTTCTTGGCTGATAGCAATAGCAATGAGCCTGAAAGCCACGGTTTCATTCGCTACCAAATCCTGCCAAATGCAGACAGTGACCACGCTTCTGTGATTCATAACCGCGCGGCCATCCAATTTGACTACAGCGAATTCTTGATTACCAATACGGTAGAGAATCGTATCAGAAGCTTCAATTTTGATGTGCAAAGAAGTGGCGATAATGCCCAGTTGATTTGGGTACTCTCCTCGGCTGAGCAAGCAGGCCGCTTTGAGATTGAGCGTTCCCTGGATGGGAATACCTTTGGCAAAGTACAGGACCATTCCCTCCAAATCGGACAAACAGAATATCGAGCTGATGATATTGACATTGCTAGGCTGCCGCTGAAGAGTGTTTACTATCGCGTCAAATTGATATTAGAGGATGGGCGCACCCAATACAGTGATGTAGTATCGCTCAATTTGGAGGGTGATGTACTAGAAGTATTTGTGAAAGGCTATCCTAATCCATTTGGTAAATACCTCAATATCCAATACAACAATCCTTACAATCAGAAAGTAAATCTGCGGATCGTCAATAGCCTTGGGGTATCGATCTATCAGACTCATTCCCTCCCTGCGGAAGGAGAAGTCAATATCGATACCGACCATTGGGCTGCTGGTTACTATTACCTCAGTCTCGGCGACGGGCAGCATAAGCAGACTTTCAAACTACAAAAACGCTAAGATTTAGCTAGCTCCACCAGAGAGTTGGCCGACGGCATTGGCAAGGGAACGCGCCTCGATAAAGATCCGCTTTATCTGGGGGTGTTTCTCTTTCAATGCTTTTTCTATTCTTTGGATAGCCGCTTCGATATTATCGGCCGAAAGTTCATCTTTAAACTCTACATCTAAGGCAAGCAGGATATCGTCTGGTCCCATATGCATGGTCATCGGAGGATTGATGTTGTTGACGGCCTCATCCCCATCTACGATTTTAGAGATAGATTCTCTGACCTCAGGAAAGGCCGCTTCGCCGATTAGCAATGCTTTGGTTTCCACGGTGAGGAAGATTGCGATGCCAGCGAGTAGCAAACCAATCAGTACGGAGGCGACACCATCCCAAATAGGATCTTGCAGGGTCTGAGTTAAGACGATTCCCATTAGGGCAATCACAAGACCTAAAAGTGCTGCTGTATCCTCAAAAATGACCGCAAAGGATGCTGGGTCTTTACTTTGTTGGATGGCTGTCCAAAAATTTCTTCTCCCTCGACGGCGACGGGCATCATTAAAACTCTTAAGGGCAAAGATTAATGCCGCGCCTTCAAAAACGATTGCCAGTCCAAGGATGATATAACTAAGGGTAAAATCTCCAATCTCAGTAGGAGGATGCTGGATATGCTGTATACCTTCATAGAGGGACATACCGCCACCTAAGGCAAAGATCAAGATAGCAACGATGAGGCTCCAGAAATAGATTTCCTTCCCGCGTCCAAAAGGGTGCTTTTTATCTGCGGGTCTTTTGCTACGGGAAATCCCAAGAAGTAGCAACAAACCATTACCGGTATCGACGAGAGAGTGAATGCCCTCCGCCAGCATAGCCGAGCTACCACTAATACTTGCGCCGATAAATTTGGCTATGGCAATGCCCGTGTTAGCAGCCATTGCAGCGTAAATAGGTCCTTTTTTTGATCCTGCCATGTGATAAGTGTGAGTTTGGGCGTCAATTTACAGTCAATTGATCGTTTAGGCAAAGACTCCTTTAGCGAATCTGTCCCTCGCCCCTTACGATCCATTTTTCGGTTACGAGCTTTTCAAGGGCAAACGGTCCTCTTGCGTGCAGCTTTTGGGTCGAAATTCCAATTTCAGCACCCAGGCCAAATACGCCTCCATCGGTAAAGCGAGTGGAAGCATTGGTATAGACTGCAGCGGCATCTACAGCGCCTAAAAAGCGTTCACACTCCTCTTTATCCTCCGAAACGATGGCCTCAGAATGTCGAGACGAATAGGTCGCGATATGATCCAAGGCTTCCTCTAGGTCCTGCACACATTTAACTGAGCACTTATAAGACAGAAATTCTCGGCCAAAGTCATCTTCTTTTGCTGCTTTCAAGTAGGGATAGCCTGCTTGCTCGAGTATTTGGTAGGACGCCTCATCGGCGAACGCTTCTACTTCGTACTCTGCCAAGCCAGAGACCAAAAGGGGTAAGAGTTCGGCGGAGACGGCCTCATCTACTAAAACTGTATCTAAAGCATTGCAGACTGAGGGACGCGAAGTCTTGGCGTTGACGATAATGTTGGCCGCTTTTTGGAGGTCAGCATTTTTGCTCACATAGGTATGGCAGACGCCCGCGCCCGTCTCAATCGTTGGGACGCTTGCCTTTTGCCGCACCATATCTATCAAGGATTGTGATCCCCGCGGTATGATAATATCGACATAGCGTTCTGCGGTGAGCAGAATATCTACATAAGCCCGCTCAGTCGGTAAGAGGGCCAGACAATCCTTTGGTAAGCCATGCGCTTTCATGGCCTGATGGATCAGTTTTACTAGCGCGATGTTGGTATTATGAGCGGCCGATCCTCCTCGCAAAACCACCCCATTGCCGGAGCGAAGGCAGAGGGCCGCCACATCGATGGTGACATTCGGTCGGGCTTCATAAATAATCCCGACTACCCCTAGGGGAACGCTCATCTTCTGGACCAGCAAGCCATTATCAAGCGTCTTCTCGCTCAAGAGCTTCCCGCTTGGATCTTGGAGTTTTGCGATATCTCTGACGCTCTCGACGAGGCCATTGATGCGTTCAGCATTGAGGAGTAAGCGATCCTTTTTGGGATTATTGTCGTTCATTTTGGCCAAATCAAGCTGATTGGCTTCGATGATGCTATCTACATTATCCGAGAGTAGACTAGCTAGATCTTCTAGTAAAGCTTGGCGTTGAGCGTCGCTCAAGGCTCGCACTCGATAACTGGAATTTTTGACGCCCCTGAGGACGGGTTTGATGTTGCGCATGACGGTTTACAGTAAAACAATTTCGTCTGCGTGGGCGAGGATAAGATCATGGGCCTTGGCCTGATCTTGGAGTGCTTGGGAATTGATCCGAGCTCTACCTAGGGCAAAAGGAGACTGATTTTCCACGCACACTTCAAATACTTCCCCCTTATCAAAGGGAAAAGGAATTTCTTCTACGCCAACGGCCAGAAGACTGTTACGATTTTCGAGGGCTTTGCGAGCACCGGCGTCTACAATCACTCTGCCCGCAACCAGACTACTACTGGCGATCCATTTCATGCGGGCCGAAAGCGAGGAAGTTTGGGCCAGACAACGAGTGCCGGTCTTGCCTTCAGCAGCGAGGATAATGCCATCATTTTCCCGCGCGCCAAATATCATCACTTCTATCCCCATTCGACTAGCCAGACGCGCAAAAGTAAGTTTAGAAATCATGCCGCCAAGGCCACTGGAGGATTTGGTTTTATTGGCTAAGCCGAGCACTTCTTCATCAAAGTTGGCGATCTCCTTGACCACCTTGCCTTCGCGGTTATATAAGCCTGGCACTGAAGTACCGAGAAGCAATTTGTCTGCACCCAAACCTACCGCCAAAAGCGTCGCCAGTTCATCATTGTCAGAAAAGCGTAGTTCTAGATTACTGACAACATCATTTTCGTTGGCGACTGGGATGATATCTTGGGCCCAAAGAGTCTCAAAAGTCTCTCTTAATTGTAGGAACTGATTGCGCTGGGAAAAATGCTGGCGTTCACAGAGACTCAGGGCGAGATTAATCCCATAAGGCGCAAAAAACTGGGCGTATTTATTGATGAGGATGGGATTGCCAATCGCAGCCGCTGCTTTTCGCTCACTGATCTTGCCACTGAAACCACGGATAAACTGCCTGCCCATGCCTACAGCCCCTGAGGAGACAATAGCAATATGATAATCCTGATGCAGCTTTGCGACTTGCCTTGCGACATCGACCATTACCGGTTCGTCGGGCGTGCCATCGGCTCGAGTGATGGCCGCAGTACCAAGCTTTAGGATTAGGATCGGTTTTTTCATGGCAATTTTCCTAGCTTTGGCAGGGCATGAAGTTGGTTATCCTCACATCTCGTTTTCCCTACCCTTTGGAAAAGGGCGACAAGTTACGAATCTATCATCAGATCCGGGAGCTTTCGCAGCGACATGAGATTGTTTTGTGTAGCCTCTTCGAGGAACGCGTGGACGAGACGGCAATGCGCGAGATGCAACAATATTGCCAACGTATTGAGCTATTTCCTTTATCCAAAATAGGCTTGCCTTTTCGGCTATTAAGAGCTTTGGGAAGTGAGTTGCCGCTGATGGCGGCTTGGTTTTATCGTTCCGCGATCAAGCGGAAAATCCACCAAATCATCACCGAAGAAAAAGCCGACCACCTCTATTGCCAACTCCTGCGGATGGCTCCCTATGTCGAAGGTTATGAAGGGCCTGCCACCTTGGATTATATGGATTGCTTTTCGGTGCAAATCCAGCGGCAAGCCGAAGCCAGTGGTTGGGGAAAATTCATCTGGCGCTGGGAAGCCAAGAAATTGGCTCAGTACGAAAGTTTATTGGCCGATCGCTTTGCCCATCACAGCATCATTTCGGAGCAGGATAGAGCTCATTTGCCTTTTCCTAGTCGTGAAAAAGTGGCTATCTTACCCAATGGGGTGCAGGTGGACTACTTCAAGCCCATGCCTGAATACAAGGCAGCATATGAACTCGTATTTGTCGGGAATCTTGGCTACTTCCCCAATGTACGAGCAGCGGTATGGTTGGTAAACGAAATCATGCCCCTGATCTGGGCCAAAAGACCGGAAGCAAAGTTGTTGCTTGCTGGCGCGCGTCCTACCAAAGAAATCCAAAGGCTAGGGGAGGATCCGCGCATCAAAGTTTCGGGTTGGTTAGCGGATATACGAGAAGCCTACGCCCAAGGGCAAATCTTTATCGCTCCCCTCAAGACCGGCAGCGGTCAGCAAAACAAAATCCTTGAAGCCCTCTCCATGGCAAGACCTTGCGTAACCACCACTTTGGTCAATAATGCGATCGGGGCAACAGCCGGCGAAGAAATACGTTTGGGAGATAGTAGCGAAGAATTGGCGGAAGCGGTTTTAGACTTGCTTGCTCAGCCAGAACAGGCTACCCAAATGGGCGAAAGCGGCAGACAAAAGATTTTGAGCATTTTTAGCTGGGCACGTTCGGTAGAGGCATTAGAATGCCTTTGGGAGCCAAAAGAAAAAGAGTAGCTTGGAGATGAATTGTTGATTTCGTGAATTTCTGAGTTGTTGAATCGAAAGGCCTAAGCTTAGGATTCAAAAATTCGACTCTCCAAGCCTGCAACCAATAAAACTGAATGTTTGGATTTGAAACTCGTCTGTTGACGCGCCTTTTGATCTATGGCGTTGCCTTGCTGATTGTAGCAGGCTCGCTGATGTACTCCAATTATCTCGCCTCGAAATTGATGGAGGGAGAAAGGCGTTCAGCGGAGCTGTATGGAAAAGCCATAGATGTCGTAGGTACCACCACTGATCCGGATGCCCCGGGTACGGGCAGTGAGCTCTTGCAATTTGTGATGAGTAATCTGGTGATTGACAACAATACCTTGGTGCCCATCATCATGGTAGGCGATTTGGAAAATTTGTCTGACGTGGAAATCGCCAACCTAGACATTGACCTGAATAATAAAGAACAAGTTCGTTCTTATTTGGAGTCTTTTGCGAAAGTGCATGAGCCCATTGAAGTAGAGTACACACCGGGTAGCTTCAAATATGTTTATTACGGTGAATCCTTCGTAGTACAGCAATTACGGTGGTTCCCTATCTTTCAATTGTTGCTGGTCCTCGTTTTTATTGGGATCGTTTTTGCTAGTTATGCCATCGCGAAGCGCAATGAGCAAAACAAAGTCTGGGTTGGATTGGCGAGGGAGACGGCCCATCAGCTGGGAACGCCTGTCTCTAGCCTTATGGCTTGGATTGAATTGCTGAAACTCAAAGCGGAAGATAAACCCGAAGAAAGTCAGCTAGTCGATGAGATGGCGCGAGATGTGCACCGTCTGGAGATTATTGCTGAGCGTTTCTCGAAGATAGGTTCACAACCAGAATTGATCGAGGTAAGCCTCAAAAAAGTGCTGGATCGCTCAGCCGATTACCTCAAAAAGCGGATGACAGTTCGCGGTGGTATAACCTTGGATGTTAATAATCAGATTGCCCTCGACAGCAAGCTGCAGGTCAACCCGCAACTTTTTGATTGGGTAATTGAAAACCTACTTAAAAACGCTCTGGACGCGATTCAAAGCAAAAGCAAGGAAGGGAAAATCATTCTTGATGCTGGTGAAAAAGGGGGGCAATACTTTATCGATGTTACGGACACAGGCAAAGGCATCGCTAAGGGGCAGTTTAAAAAAGTATTTGAGCCGGGTTTTACCACCAAGAAGCGAGGCTGGGGGCTGGGCTTAAGCTTGACCAAGCGGATCGTGGAGGAATATCACCAAGGAAAAATCTTTGTCAAACAATCTGAAGTGGGAAAAGGCACAACTTTTAGGATATTGCTGCCGAAATAAACTCCTCTATGCCTAGAATCATTGCCATCGATTATGGCGCTAAGCGCACCGGCCTAGCTTGGACTGATCCCATGCAGATCATAGCGACGGGGATTGGGAGCTTTGATACGGCCATCTTGGACGATAAACTCAAAGAGTTAATCGAAAAGGAAGCGATCGAGGCGATTGTCTTGGGCTATCCCACCCGTATGGATGGCTCAGATTCCCACGTAACCGAGGAAGTCCGTGAATTGAAAGTCAAACTAGAAAAGGCCTATCCTCAAATAAAAATACATCTAGTGGATGAACGTTTTAGTTCTCAGATCGCCAAACAAACGATGTTGGAAGGTGGTTTGAAGAAAAAGAAGCGCAAAGACAAGCACTTGGTCAACGAGATCAGCGCGGTAGTGATTTTGCAGGATTTTATGCAAGGCGGCTAAGATTGCATTTATGAGCTGAAAATCAGAAATTTGCGCTCCCTTAAATGCAAAATGAGGAGAATATGATCTTACCCATCGTTGGATACGGGCACCATAGTTTGAGAAATGAGAATCAGGATGTACCTAAGGATTATCCTGAGTTAGAGCAATTGGTCGAAAATATGTTTGAGACCATGTACAATGCCAATGGTGTTGGCTTAGCTGCGCCGCAGGTCAACCTTAATCTACGTTTATTTGTGGTAGATGGCTCTCCGATGGATGGTTTTGTTGAAGGAGAAGAAGGACTAAGCGACTTCAAACGCGTTTTTATCAATCCAGAGATCCTTGAAGAAGAAGGGAAGGAATGGGCTTTTGAAGAAGGATGTTTGAGCATTCCAGATATCCGCGAAGATGTGTTTCGCAAGCCGGTAATCAAGATCCGTTATTACGATGTTGCCTTTAAGGAAATCGTAGAAACCTTGGATGGTATCAAGGCTCGCATCGTGCAGCATGAATATGACCATATCGAAGGGGTCTTATTTACAGATCATATATCTCAACTCCGTCGCCGTATGCTCAAGCCGCGTTTGAGCAAGATCACCAAAGGGGTGATCTCGGCAGATTACAAGATGAAGTTTGCTAAGTAGTAGCTGAGCGAGCGCTTTGACAAAAAGTCTTACGATCAAAGCGATTCTTTTTATCGCCAAAGCTTGCGTACATTTTTTATATAGTTTGCTGCGCAAGAATTGAGTTGGGTAGGCAAAAGTTTTGACTCAAAACAGCATCCAAGTAATAAATCGTCGCAAAAGCAAAGCTTTTATCAGCAAAAGCAAAGCAATCGATTTGTGCTAACAAGAAAATCACAATAAAATTGTGACCTTCATTTTCTTTGTTGTCAGAATAATTGGAGCGATTCGTTCGTTGGTAGTATCCAAAAAGCTTGCAAAAATTGCTTTGTGCGAAGCATGTTGCAACATAATCGAGACACATGGTGAAATCATGTTATATCGTAATCGTTTTCGTTAAGTTATTTTAAACAAAAGGTGAATTTATCGCGTTTAATCCTTGGAAAACAACGCATTAGCTGTTAAATTTGCAGCAGATATTAGGTTTAGTCTGTCAAAAAAGTATTTATGACCTCTCAAGAGCTTCACTCAAAACTTCAGGTAACTAAAAGTTTCCTGAATCGCGAAATTGTGCGCAACAAAACGAACCAAAATTCTGTGTTGTCATTTCGCGAAATTGGTAACAAACTGGACATGATCCACGAGGCTGAGCGCGTCGGTATCCGCAACTTAGGCGAGTACCAAAGCCGCAAGCTTAGCCGCATGATTGCTCAGATTGAGCAACTGAAAGATGTGAACATGAACTAATTCATTTAGTTCCATGCAAAAAAATAGAGAAGAGAGGCATTAGCTTCTCTTTTCTTTTTTATATCCCTGAATAGTCAATATATTTGACCTCAAATTCTGTCAATTTAGATTATGGAAGCCGGAATTATCTCCTATGTTCCTATTTTCGTCCTGATTCTCATTGCGATAGTGGTGGGGATCCTTCTTACTTCTTTGTCCCGCCTTTTGGGACCTTATCGCCCCGACTCGATCAAAGAGCAGGTATATGAGAGTGGTATGGACCCAGTAGGAACCGCCCACGAACGTTTTAAAGTAAAGTTTTACCTCGTTGCCATGTTGTTCATCTTATTTGATATCGAGGTAGTCTTCATGTACCCTTGGGCCGTACAGTTCAAGCAATTGATTCAGATTACTGGTAGCCTATTCCCGTTTTTTGAGATGTTAGTATTCGTGCTCATCCTTTTTGTTGGCTATATTTATGTCTACAAAAAAGGTGGCCTCGAATGGTCCTAAACAATTATCGAAAGACGAGGTTGATTAGTATATATTAGAAAAATACTATGGGTTTAGAGAAAGCATTAGCTAAACAAGGATATCTTACCACTACGGTGGATTTTGTGACTAACTGGGCACGCGCCAATGCTATGTGGCCAATGCCGATGGGCCTAGCTTGCTGTGCGATTGAGATGATGGCCTTTGCAGGCCCTAAGTATGACGTTTCTCGCTTTGGTAGTGAGGTAATGCGTTTTTCTCCTCGTCAGGCTGATCTCATGATCGTAGCTGGTTGGTGTACTTATAAAATGTCGCACGCGATCAAGCGTATTTGGGACCAGATGCCTGATCCTAAATGGTGTGTCGCGATGGGTGCCTGCGCCTCGACTGGTGGTATGCATCGCGTTTATGGAGTAGTACAAGGGGTAGATAACTTCCTACCGGTTGACGTTTACATTCCTGGCTGCCCTCCTCGTCCAGAAGCGGTTATTCATGCGCTGCAGACTATCCAGAAGAAGGTAGTGGATGAGCACTCTGTATTGATGGACTAAGTCCTCGATCGATCAGAACAAATTAATTTTGTATATAGCGGTAAGCCTCAGGCTTGCCGCTTTTTTTTAGTCCTTACCCACATGACTCCTCTTTTGGAAGTACGAGCCCTCAGCCTGAGCTTTGAAGGTCAGCTGCTTTTTGAGGAGTTGGATTTTGCTGTATCCTCCGGAGAACTATGTCTCCTCTATGGGCCCGCTGCCTCCGGCAAGTCCAGTCTCTTGAGTACGCTTATGGGCCTACAAACTAAGGCAGCCGTAAAAGGGGCAATCGTTCTGCGCAGCAGTGAAATCCAAGACCTCCCCACCGAAAAACGCGTAAAGGCAGGCTTGGCCTTGATTCCTGAAAACAGACCCATATTTCCTGAACTCAGCGTGCGCGATCACCTTCGTCTTAGTCAAAATTTAAACAGTGAACTCCTTTCTCTTTTTCCCCTCTTCGAGGAACGCCATGCTCAATTAGCGGGAACGCTTTCCGGTGGCGAGCAAGCGGTTTTGAGTGTCTTGATGATTGAGCCGCTAAATCCAGCTATAATCTTATGGGATATGCCACTCAAAGGCCTTGCCCCTAACTGGGTTCAAAATATTTTTCGTATCATTCGACACTTTAGATCCAAAGGGACAGCCCTACTAATGGCGGTTCAGAATCCTGCTGATTGGGAGGAGTTTCAGCCCCAAATGCTGCCCTTGGGAAACTTATAAGGATATGATACACCAAACTCACCCCTTTTCTCTGTCCGATGGGTCCAGTCTATTTGGGCAGTCTTGGTCGCCCGAGGCAGAGCCCCAAGCGATTGTCTTATTAGTCCATGGCCTCGCCGAACACTCAAGTCGCTATCCCCATGTGGCAGAAAAAATGACCGCTGCAGGCCTGAAGTTTATTGGCTATGACCAGCGTTGGCATGGTCAATCGCCCGGTAAGCGAGCTTATATTGAGCGGTTTGACAAATTGATCAACGATCTTGGGGAAGTCTTTCAACAAGTAAAAGCAGCGCATCCGGACAAGCCCATTTTTTTGTACAGCCAGAGTTTAGGTGGGGCAATCGTGAGTTTGTTTTTGATCCGAAAGCAACCACCCGTACAAGGGGCAGTCTTAAGCTCGCCAGCCTTGCAGGTTGGAGATGATATCTCTCCCTTTTTGATTAAGCTATCCAAGTGGATCAATATGCTGGCTCCCAAGCTCAAAGTGCAGGCCCTCAATAGCGAAAATATATCCCGCGACAAAAAAGTAGTCGAGGCCTATCTCAATGATCCTTTGGTATATGCTGATAAGAATTACGCTCGTACTGGTTATGAATCCTTGCAAGCGATAGATGAAATTCAGACTCATATGGAAGCCTTTGATACGCCAGTATTATTGCTCCATGGGAGTGAAGATGGACTGACCAATCCGGAAGGTAGTAAACAACTATACGCCCGCGCAAAAGTAGAAGACAAAACCCTTCGTCTCTTCGAAGGTTGGTATCACGAATTACATAACGAACCAGAAGGAGCTAGTGTCATCGATGAAATTGTCAGTTGGATTGAAAAGAGAGTTGGTGCATAGGCAAAGATGGCAAAGCAAATGCCTACCGCGGCTTGGTCAAGGCGAGGGAAAGCTTTTGTGCTTTTGGCTAAGCCTAAGCCTGTTACTTGCTTGTACCCCAGCCAAAGATTCACAAAATGCGGGAGAAGTAGGGATTACAGACAGTACCATCACCATTGGTTCGTGGGGCCCATTGAGTGGGCCTGCAGCGGCTTGGGGCTCCATGACGCACGCGATGGACGCCTACTTCCAACTTATCAATGAAGAAGGAGGTATTCACGGTCGCAAAATCAATTTCATATATAAAGACGATGGCTATGATCCGGCTCGTACAGTGCCTATCGTACGCTCATTGGTAGAAGATGAACAAGCCTTTGCCCTGATTGGAGGACTTGGGACCAATACCGGCATGGCAGTCTTGCCTTATATCGAGTCTCAAGGGATTCCTTGGGTGAGTCCAGGTTCGGGTTCTTCGGCTTGGTCTGACCCTCCCAAAGCGCGCATTTTTGCCACTTTTGGCCGCTATGTAGATGAAGCCCCAAAACTTGTTCGCTATGTCTTGGACAGTCTTGCTAGTAAAAAGATTGCGATCGTTTATCAAAACGATGATTTTGGACGTTCTGCGGAGCAGGCTGCCCAAAAAAGTCTCCAAGCCTACGATATAAAAGCGGTCACAACCGTCTCCTATGAACTAGGCGAACGTGAAATGAGTACCCAAGCTACCCTCCTCCAAGCGAGTGGGGCAGAGGTGGTTTTGCTTTGGATGGCCCCGCAACAAGCAGTCGCCTTATTGAGCAGTGCGCGCTCCTTGGGCTTTCAACCCCAATGGGTTGCCTCTAGCGTTCTTTCTGATATGGAACGAATGTATGATTTGACTCAAGGCGAATGGGAGGATGTGATATTTGCCTACTACGGGCTGATGCCAAGCGACTCTCAAAATCCTCGCTTACAAGCTTATAAGTCGGCTTTGGCGCGCTATCATCCCGAGATTCGGTGGGGCGCCTTTGCCGAGACCGGCTTTATTTATGCGGAGCCTATGGTGGCGGCTTTAGAGGAGGTGGGGAGAGCCCTCAACCGGGAACGCTTCGTCGCGGCCATGGAAAGCTTGGATTTTCAGGGTATAGGCCCGCCAATCAAGTTTGGGCCGAAGCAGCGCCAAGGCCATCAAACTCTCTATTTATTGCGGTGTACAGGGGCAAATAGTTACCAAATATTGACAGATTGGTTATAAACAATGCAGCAGCAAAATTCGTATATTTGTGAGAGATGCAGCGAGCAGAACAAATACTAAGCGAAAATTCCTTGCGCCGGACCCAAACAAGGTCTGACATCCTGTCTATTTTTTTGCGACAAGAGTTTGCATTGAGCGAGCCTGAACTAGAAAAGGCAATTCAAGGCCGCTGTGATCGCGTGACCATCTATCGTACCCTCTCCACCTTTCTAGACAAGGGGATTTTGCACAAGGTGCTAGACGACAACGGAGCCATGCGTTATGCCCTCTGCTCCGAGAGTTGCCATAGTGATCATGAGCACCAACATGATCATGTCCATTTCAAGTGCCAGCAGTGTGATAAGACTATTTGCATAGATGAAGTCGCTATCCCCAAGGTACAATTGCCGGCTGGTTACCAGCTTTCGGGGGTCAATATGCTTCTGCAGGGGACTTGCCCTAAGTGCAAATAATATTGGTTGAGTTTCACTAGGAGCCTGATTAGGGAGTTTTTTTTTGATCCCCGCTGCGCGGAACGCCCATTCTTGCCGCAAAACAAGGCTGCGGATGAAGGTGAGAGAAAAGCGTTCTGCGAAGCAGTAAGCCCCCAATAGAACCACCTACTTCCACTGGACAGTTTGGACCATATGCTGCAGTTCTTCCTTCATATAATCGGTAAGCGGTTGTAAGGAATCATTTTTTTCGGCCGTACGGTAATAAAAGGATAGCATGGCGATTTGCTGGCCGCTGCTGTCGCTGTAAAAAATCTGGGCGGGAGTGCCCACCGTGCCGTATAATTCAAATAAGATACCGTAGCCATTGGGTCCCTTGATCTCCGCCTCCGTGATCTGAGTCGCTTTTTTGCTATGCTTGTAAACTAAGCGCCTATAATCTTCAAAGTGAGAAGCACGACTGCGATTATCGTCCACATCACGATAAGTAATATGCCAAGTCAGATTGTAATCAGGAAATTGGATGTCCACCCAACAACTGTCCTTGAGGTCGCGAGTGATGGTACCACCTACTGGGTATTCGAAAGTAAAAGGACAGCTCTGATTGCTAAAATTGGTGTATGAGCGTTCGGCGGGGCCGGGAACCTCAATCCGCGGAAAACCATAGGGACGGGCATAGGGCTCATAGGAGGTGCAAGCAACAAAGGTCAACATGAGGACAGTGGCGATGGCCAGTATAACTTTCATACTACAAATTACGAATTCGTCTCTAAAGCTATTGCAGGATCAAACCATTTTGAGAGGATTTCTGATAATTGTGAGAGCTTGATGGGCTTGCTGATATAGTCATTCATCCCTGCCTCGAGACATCTTTCTCTGTCGCCCTTCATCGCGTTGGCCGTCATGGCAATGATGGTGGGCTGGACAAAGTAGGGGGATTGGATAGCCCTAATTTCTTTGGTGGCGGTTAGCCCATCCATTTCGGGCATCTGCATATCCATCAGCAGTACATCATAGGGACGATGGTCGAGGGCTTTGAGGGCTTCGAGACCATTACCGGCAATATCAGCTTTGAGCCCTAGCTTTTGTAGCATGCGGGTCGCAACCTTTTGATTGACTAGATTATCTTCGACTAAGAGGATACTTTTTTGATAGTGAGAAAGATCTTTTTGGGTATTTTCTCTGCGAGAACGCTCCGGTTGCTCAGTTTGCTTGAGTATAAAATAGGCGAGATTTTGGAGGAGGTGCTTTTGCCTAAAAGGTTTGGACAAGTAGGCATCAAATAAGCTTTGGTCTTTCTGCTGAGAAAGTTCCGCTAGGGAGGTGAGCATGATCAGAGGTAAGCTATGATAATGCTCGTTTTGTTTGATCTGCTGCGCTAGTTGAGCCCCATCGATGTGAGGCATATTCATGTCTAAAATGGCGAGATCAAAGGGGATTTTTTCTGCCAATACTGCGGAGAGATTGCGAGGGTTTGATATCGAGATGGTTTCAACGCCCCACTTTTGGCAGAGCCCTTCTAGGATGCGCAGATTAGTGGTGTTGTCGTCGATAAGTAAAATCTTGGCCTTTTGAGCGGCTAGTTGAGCGAGGTCGATCGAATGGCTAACAGGTACTTCGGCTTTTTCGATGGGTAGGCTAAAGCTAAAAGTTGAACCTTTACCATATTGGCTTTTGACCCCAATTTCTCCCCCCATGAGATTGATGAGTTGTTTTGAAATGGCGAGTCCTAGCCCTGTGCCCCCATACTTACGAGTGGTAGAAGCATCTACTTGTGAAAAGGACTTAAAGAGTCGGCCTAGTCGTTCTTCTGGAATCCCAATACCGGTGTCGATAACACTAAAGCGTAAGACGCAGCCTTGGTCGCAGTTTTTTTCTTCTACTTGGATTTGGATGATTACCTCACCTCGGTCGGTAAATTTGATCGCATTGTTGACAAGATTGACCAATACCTGATTGAGGCGAGTGGGATCCCCAAAGATGCCGGTTGGTACCTTAGCGTCAATTTCATACATGAGACTAAGGCCTTTGTCATGGGCTTTGGGAGAAAGCATATCCATGACATCTTCGACAGAATCAATCAAATTGAAGGCCTGCCGCTCTAGTTCTAATTTGCCTGAGTCGATTTTAGAAAAATCCAAAATATCATTGATGACGGTAAGGAGATTATCTCCGCTTACCCTAATGGTATCGACGTATTCTCTTTGCTCGGATGATAGGTCCGAATCTGCTAGCAAGCCGGTCATACCGATCACCGCATTCATTGGCGTACGAATTTCATGGCTCATATTGGCAAGAAATTCGGCTTTGGCGATGCCGGCTAATTCGGCTGCTTCTTTGGCTTCCCTCAAGTGGGTTTCCATTTTTTTACGCGCATTTATATCCGTCTCAATGGCGATGTAATTGATCAGCTTGTTTTGTTCGTCATATACAGGGGTGATATTTAAGACTTGCCAACGAGCCTTACCTGATTTAGAATAGCAGAGAAATTCTCCTTCGTAAGCCTCGCCATTGGCGAGATTTTGCATCATTCTTTCGATTTCTTTGCTAGAGGTTTCCGGTCCGATGAGCAGTTTAAGCGGCGACTTTCCTTTGAGTTCGGCTTCTTGATAGCCCGATATAGCTTCAAAGGTTTTATTTACCCATTCAAACTTAGCTTTTGCATCTAATATGGCTACGCCATTGGTGGTTTTTTCGGCGACTAGCGATAAGCGCCTGAGGTTACTTTGGGCTTCTAGGACCTTTTTTTCTTGGGATAGCCGATTTTCTTGAATCTGATAATTGAGCCCTAACATAATGATAATTAGCGTGGTCAATGAGGCTCCATTACCGAGGAAGATATGCTCAGTAAATAGCAAAGCAGCGAATAAGGAGGCGCCGGCAAATAGAAGGAATTTAATTAGCCATTTTTTGTCAACGATGAGAAAGAAACAAAGTTGAATAGCGACAAATGAATTGATCAGATGAAAAGGATGAAAATGCTGGAGATAATTGATGTACCCTAGGTCAATAGAAAAGATACATAGCAAAATGTATAAGCCCTTACCTGTAAACCATGGCCTGAGGGTTTTATTAAAAGTGGCCAAAAGCGCAAGGATATTGATCCCCGAGATAATATATCTATCCCAATAAGGCTTAGCAATCTCGGGGTACAGCAGTTCAAACCAATAGCTAAAAAGGAGGAGGCTAGTTGCTCCACAAAAATAAGCTATTCGAATCGATAATAAGGTGTTGGTCCCTGAAAACCGTTTTATAATACTCGCTGGTGAAAAATTCTTTTTCATGTCCTCTCCGCTGTTTTTTCAAGGGGAAACCATTTACAAAGTGCATTTCTGATATCGCTCAATTGTATCGGTTTACTAATGTAATCGTCCATTCCCGCTTCTAAGCATCGTTCTTTATCCCCTTTCATTGCATTGGCCGTCATGGCAATGATGACGGGACGATTTTCTCTCCCTGGCCCAAACTCTTTGTAGATGGCTTCGGTGGTCTGAAGCCCATCCATTTCTGGCATCTGTAGGTCCATAAAAATGAGATCATATTTTTTGATTCTCATCGAGTGCAGCGCCTCCAGTCCGTTTCCGGCAATATCTGCCGTCATATTGAGCTTTTGCAGCATCCTCAAGGCTACCTTTTGATTGACTAGGTTGTCCTCAGTGATCAATATTCTGAGATCAGCTCGAAATTCTGAGGGAGGCGTATCTGTACGATTGCTTTGCTTGGCAATGGGTATTTTAGTCGTGTCTTCGTTTAGAATCTTACTGACATGAGCTCTTAGGTACGCCTGTTTGACATGTTTGCGCAGATAGGCATTGTAATTTGCTTGATCTTCTTCGCTTGGATTTTCTAGTCTTGAGCTCAAGACAATGATTGGCAATTGTTGCTTATCGTAGGTTTTGCGGATTTGGCGAATCAGCTTTTCCCCCGGTACAACGGGCATATCAAGATCTGAAATCATCAAATCATAATGATGCTTGGCTAAGAGATCAGGCACTTCTCTAGGATTGTCGCAGGCTTTTACTTGCAGTCCCCATTCTTCAAGCAACTCGGTGGTTTTGAGGAGGTAGGTAGTGTTGTCATCTAGCAACAATACGTCTTTGCCTTTCGGTATGGGGGGAGCGGAAGTTTTGAGTGGTAAAGATTCTCTTCCGACGAGCACAGTAAAATAAAAGGTTGAGCCGTGCCCATACTCACTTTCAATCCATATTTCTCCTCCCATTAATTCGACCAGCTTTTTGCTGATGGCAAGCCCTAGCCCCGTGCCGCCGTACTTGCGGGTGGTGGAGGAGTCAACTTGGGAGAAGGATTTGAAAAGTCGGTGGATTTTATTTTCAGGGATGCCAATCCCAGTGTCTTTGACGGCGAATTCAAGTTTTAGCTTTTTATCGGGCGTTTCTTCTATATAGCGCGCCGAAACTACTACTTCTCCCTTGGGAGTAAATTTGATAGCATTGTTTACCAAGTTTACTAGTACCTGTCTTAGACGGGTAGGGTCTGAAATGATCTGATGAGGTATCTCCGGTGCAATATTGGAGATTAGTTCTAAGCCTTTTTCATTGGTTTTGGTAGAGAGTAAGTCTAAAACGTCCTCTACACAATCCACGAGTACGAAGCCTTGATTTTCCAGCTCGAGTTTTCCTGAGTCGATTTTGGAGAAATCGAGGATATCGTTGATGACGGTAAGGAGATTTTCACCGCTTATGCGAACGGTTTCCACATATTCTTTTTGTTCAATGTCTAGTGGTGTACCCAGTAGGAGGCCCGTCATACCAATAACCGCATTCATAGGGGTGCGGATCTCGTGGCTCATAGTAGCTAGGAAGTCTGCTTTTGCTTTAGCAGCTTGCTCAGCTGCGAGCTTTGCTTTGAGTAGGCTTTCCTCAGCCCATTTACGCTCACTAATATCATGGAAGGTTACGTTGAGGCCGTCGCCTAGCTTCACCCCGACGGTATTCATCCACATCCGGAGGCCGGTTTCATCATCGTCTAGGTAATGCTCCACATTGAGCAATTCGCCATTTTCAACCACGTTTTTGTAGAGATGAAACAACCCATTTTCGCGATAATCGGGCAGTTCTTCTAGGAGCCGCTTACCGATGAGATTTACGTCTTCCTTGTCTAGCATTTTTTCTGCGGACTTATTGACCAAAGTCCACATGAAATCTACAATCTTACCTTGGGTATCACGAATGGTTTCTAAAGCCATGATCCCGTTTTGGGAACTGTTTAAGACTCCCTCAAGTGTCTCTTCGGTACGTTTACGGTCCGTGATATCGCTCAACATGCCGATCAAGCCAATGAGATTGCCTTCATCATCTTTGATGGCGTCTGCTCTAAAGCTGATGTAAAGTTCTTTACCCGCTTTGTCAAACATATGGCATTCTTCCTGCCAAGTGGCCCCCAGTTTGATGCTTTTTAAAATACGAGATGCCTTTTGGGCATCTCTAAAGATCATCTCAAAACCAAAGGTCTCTCTCAATTCTTGTACCTCATATTGAAATAAACGGCTAAAGGCTTCATTATGATAGATGCTACGCCCTTCTATGTCCGTAATCGCAATAGCTTCTCCTGTACTTTCGACGGCTTTACTGATTTTTACAAAATCTTCTTCCTGTTGCCTAACCAAGGTTATGTCCCTCGCGCAGATCGTAGCACCAATGACATTGCCTCCTTCATATATAGGGTAAAACTGAATTTGCGTACAATAAGCGCCCGCCTCCGTTTGGGCTTCCTCCTCTACCATAAAGGTTTCGCCGGCAAAAGCTCTTTTGTATAGGCCCAACCATTTTTCTGCATCTCCCATATGGCTAAGCTTACGTCCTTTGAAGCTCATACCATCGGCTATCACTATACCAGTTTGCTCTTGAATCACCTCTTTGAAGGCATGATTGGAGGAAATAAGCTTGCCCTCCGTATCTACTATCCAGATTAAATCCTGACTAGTCTCGATAAAGGATCTAAAAGTGTTTTCATGCCGGACCCTCTGAATCTCTTTTTCAAAAAATAAATGCTCTGCCCAAAGACTAAATACACCTCCCATTGCCAATAAGACGGCAAGAAAACCACAAAATAGGGCGGTTGCAGGCTGATCAGGCCAAATCCATAAACTAAATGCAAAGATCGCTGAAAACGCAATCAGGAAAGAAATCTGCAAAAGTCTAAAGAGCATCGTGCCATCTTTGCTGAGGCGATATTGTTTTTGAAAAAATATCATTCTGGGTCCATATTGATATAGGACCCAATGATATGAATATTTTAATCATTGTAATAGTCAGTAATTAAAATATACTTACCTCTGTTTTAGTTAGTCGATGCGTTCCAAGAATTGGAGAGAAAAAGCTTGAGGGCGGTCGGCAAAAAGCTGCTTGGTAGCAGGCCATACGATGCCAAACAAATCACTGTGTCTGTAAGCGTCTAAATCGGCTTGCGAATCCCAGTGGCTATAGGTAAAGCGAACGCGCGCATCACTAGGGTCTTCGTATAACTCAAGATGCTGGCAGCCCTTTTGGTGGCGAATCTGATGTTTGTGCTGGTCAAACAGCTGGTGAAATTCTGCTAATTTATGAGCCTGAAAGGTCATTTTGACAATGCGGAGTATCATGCGTTGGGAAATTTGGGTAGATGTTTTTTTTCTTCCTTTGTAAACTTATAAATTCTGCCCTCGTTCAAAAACGAACGGAACGTCAAGAAGATTTATATGAAACGAATTTGCATTTTATTGTCTTTGAGCTTGTTAGTCAGCCTTTTGCCGGCTCAAGATCACGTATGGGTGTTTTTTACTGACAAGGGTGATGATGCCGAATGTCAGCTTAGTACCCCGGAATCATTTTTAAGTCCAGAAGCCCTCGACCGCAAAGCGGTCAACAATATTGCGATCACCACTCAGGACCTACCGGTAGCGCAAGATTATCTCGCACAACTCCAATATCAAGATATTGAAATCATCTCGACCTCGCGTTGGTTAAATGCGGCAGTCATTAGTAGAGATAATGATCTCGCCTCCGTAATGGCCCTAGATTTTGTCAAGGGTATCAAAACGGTAGGCGTGCTAGTGCAGACCATAAGCGGTAATAGTGCCGCAAGTGAAAGCATCGATATCAATGCGCTCGCCCCCAGTCCCTTTATGTATGGACGGGCTCGCCATCAAAATGATATGCTGACGATTAGTCCCTTACACGAAAAAGGGGTTACAGGTCGTGGTGTACGGATTGCGGTCTTTGACGCGGGCTTTAAAGGAGCAGATACGATTTCGGTCTTTGATTCGCTACGTACAGATGAGCGTCTCATTGCGGCCAAAGATTTTGTGGACAATGATGACGAGGTTTATCATGCCTCCGCTCACGGAACGCAAGTTCTTTCTACCATTGCGGCTAATCTTCCTGGCAAAATGGTCGGTATGGCCCCCCACGTAACGGTATTATTAGCACGTACTGAAGATGCTGCTTCTGAAACGCGCCAAGAGGAGCACAACTGGGTCAAAGCAGTAGAATGGGCTGATTCTATTGGGGTTGATATCATTCACTCTTCATTGGGTTATGCGCTATTTGATACCAAAGCAGAGAGCTACGAATACAAAAATATGGATGGTAATACTACGATCATCAGCCGTGCTGCTGATATGGCCGCGGCCAGAGGGATTATCGTGACGGTTAGCGCTGGCAATGAAGGCTCGCACCCTTGGAGGCATATTACGGCACCTTGTGATGCGGATAGCGTACTCTGTATTGGTTCAGTAGATCGTTATACTAAGCATTCTCTCTTCTCCTCCATCGGTCCTTCTGCGGATGGTCGCGTGAAACCTGACGTGGTAGCTATGGGTTCTTTGACTACCGTAGCCAGTCCCAATAACCGGATTAGTCGCTCTAATGGAACCTCTTTTTCGGGTCCACTAATTGCCGGTTTAGTCGCCTGTCTAGTAGAAGCTCACCCAGAGCGTAGCAATATGGAGATCATCCAAGCCGTGCGTCTAAGCGCTGACCAGTTTGTTTTCCCCGACGAAAAGTATGGCTATGGTATCCCAAATGCGACAATGGCAGATTCCTTACTCGCGAACGTTAAGGATCTTGCAGATGTCTCTATCAGTATGGAAGCCAAGCCGCAAAGAGGCCGTGTTGCGCAAGCTAAACCTCAAGAAACCGTCCTACGCTTTGAGCCAAAATATACCGAAAATCCTAGCACGATGATGACTCAGACTCCTAAGGTGATCAAATTGGCCAATGCCGAAGCACCTATCGAATCTATCAAAGTCATGAAAGGGCGGCAGCAAATCGTTTTAGATCCTGCATCTCTCAAAATTGCTGGTTCGGGTAAAAAAGCGAAAGTCAAGACCAAATACTTATTGCCAGACGAATACTATCTGGTGATCAAACTAGGCGATAAAGAAGAATTGATCCCATTTAAGGTTGCTGAATAAGCATAATTCAAACCTTCACCAAAAAATCCTGTCGGTATCATAGCGACGGGATTTTTTGTATGTTAGATCACCAAATCGCCTTAGAAAAACATGATTAAGGATATTAGCAATAGTATTGGGGCTTACCGCCACGCCTCTAAATTTTTGTTCAAACATGGACTCTGGGTTTATGCCCTCCTACCGGGCATCGTTTCGGTAGTTTTGTTGAGCGCCTTATACTATGGGACCATTAGCTGGCTGGATGTGGAGACGCTGGAAGCCAATATCAACCAAGGGATGGCAGATTGGGACGGCTGGTTTTGGGGCTCTCTCCAATGGGTGGTTGATAAGATTGTCGGAGTCGGGGCAATTGACTTTTTGGTGATTACAGCCTTTTTGATCGTCTTTTTCTTCTTTGGCAAATATATCGTCCTTATCATCGCAGCCCCTTTTATGGGACCGGTCAGTGAAAAAGTGGAAGAAATTGTTCGCGGCCACAAAATTGAAATTACCTCCAACTTTATTTCGGACCTCTGGAGGGGGATTCGGATCTCAATCCGCAATCTGATTCGCGAGTTCATCTTCACTTTTCTCTTCCTCTTTTTGAACTTTCTCCCCCTGATTGGTTCTATTGCCGCTACGGTTCTTACCTTGGCGATACAGGCCTATTACGCTGGCTTTGGTAATATGGATTACACGCTGGAGCGCAAGCAGTTTGGTCGCAGAGACAGTGTTCGCTTTGTGCGTAAACATGCCGGTCTGGCTTTGGGCAATGGGACCGTCTTTTTGTTACTCTTTGCGATTCCTTTTCTGGGCTGGTTTGTCGCGCCCGCTTTTGCCACTATTGCGGCTACGGTGGCCACCCTCAAACGCATAGATGAGACAAAAAATAGCCGACCCTAAAGGGGCCGGCCCAAATTCTCTACCTCCCGTATCTTTAAGTATTTAGTAGTAAGACAATAGTACTCAGTATTAAGACTTTGAAAAACGACTTCAATGGGGTAGAAAAGCGATTATTCTTCGTACTAGATACTCCCAATAGCTATCGGGATACTTGCTACTCTGTACTTAATACTATCTACTTAATACTTTTTACTAGCTTCCTAATAAGGCTCTAGTCTAAATTCGAGTGAGTATTCTCCAGCCTCTACGTCTTTGGCTCCTGATACAGCGACAAAGCAAGTGAATCCTTTGTTGACGGCTTGGGCAAAAGAGATGGATTGCGGCTCACCTGGCTGGGTCAAGTCTGGGTTGCCTACATAAAGCTCATAGCCTGCTTCGCAAGAAAGTACACTGGTCAATGGAGGTAAGTTGTTGCCATTGAAATCGATATAACCATAGAGGTTGATTCGCTCCTTGCTACCCGTAGGCGTTACGGTAACGATCAATTCAGAGCCTTGAGGGATGTTTACGGTATAAAACTCCTGCTTACCTTGAAATTCGATAAAGCGCGTACCAGGAAAACAAGCAACATTACTGAGGTCGGCCCAATCAAGGTCAGGCAGCACGATACCATCATCGATATTTCCGTTTACAGTGGTGCTCTCTCCCACTGGAAAATCTGCAATTTCTTCAAAGGTGATGCCATAAGGATTGTTGTTGGTTTGCTCCTCCTCTTCTTCTTCCATGGTATTGGGATCTTTGCACGCTACCAGGGTGAGGGCTACCATTATCAAAAGGGTAAATAGACGACTGATGTGATTGTAGTTCATTACTAGGGTTTTTTATGGTTACTCTTAAGGACTATTTGCCTATCTGTACCCTAGCCAAATAAAAATGTAACCTAGAGGAGCGTTTTTTTTAGCCTTTATATTTTTGCCACTCCGTGGAACGCTTCACTGCCTCCCAATTTGCCTGTATGAGACTCTTGCCTTGGTCAAGCAATAGCACCTCATCGGCCAAGGCTTCAACAATCGTCAGTTGATGCTCTACCAAGAGGATGCTGAATTGATATTTAGTCCTCAGGTCTTGAATCAAGTGGATGAAAGCGGTTTTTTCTGCTTCACTAAGCCCAGCGGCGGGCTCGTCCAGCAAGATCAGTTGGGCATGGGAAGCGAGGCACCGCGCGATGGAGAGGGATTTTTGCTGCCCAAAACTGAGACTTGGGGGCTTCTGACCTTGCAGGGCACTCAAGCCACAATCAGCGAGAATTTGTCTGAGCAGGGGAAGCGTTCCGCGAAGCGGTCCGTATGGAGCTTGAGCGAGTTGTAAGTGCTGCAATACACTCAGACTGGCAAATAATTTGGGCTGCTGGAAGGTGCGGGCGATACCTAGACGGGCGATTTGCTCGATGCTTTTGCCGAGTAGGGATTGGCCTCTAAAACTGAGCGTTCCGCGCAGCGGTCGATAAAGACCACTGATACAATTAAATAAAGTGCTCTTACCCGCTCCATTGGGACCGACGATGGCCAAGCATGATTGCGTCGCTAAGCTGAGGTCTACGGCTTCTAGAGCGACAATCTCACCAAATTGGTGCCCCAAATCGTCTATTTGCAATAAATAGCTCATAGCTTGATTTGATGTTTTGCTTCCCCTAAGCCACGGGGCTTGAGCCAAAGGACAATCACGATCAAGGTCAAGGCCAGTAAGGATTTATAGGGCAGCGAGATGTAATACCCAAAAAAACTTTCGGCAATACCCAACAATAATCCACCGAGTATCGCCCCTTTTAAAGAACGCATGCCTCCCAAAACTGCCGCGGCAAAACCTTTGAGCAAAGGCTCCCACATCATACTCGGATCAAGACTGACGATAGGACTGATCAGCAAAGCGGCAATCGCTCCGATCATCCCGCTGATGCCAAAGCTCAAAGCCCTCATCTTGCTCACCGAAATACCTAGCAGACGAGCCGCAGTTGGATTTTGCTGGCTGGCCTGAATCATTAAACCCAATCTGCTGTAGCGTAAACCAACCCCAACGCCTAACATTAGCAATACGGCTACTCCAAAGCTAATGAGATCGCGGCTGTTGAATTGCCATTGACCAAGGGTGAGTAGATCCGCTTGAGGAAAGATGTGGAGGCTCTGCTGCTCTGAACCCCAAATACTCGTGATGATCCCAAAGCACAAAATCTGCAAACCTAGCGTCAAAATGACACTTTTGAAATGATTGGGATCGGGAATCCAGGCTAATAATCGTTCTGTCATCCAGCCGAGACCAAAGGCAAAAAGTAACACCAGGGGTAGAGCTATATAGAGGGACCATTGCCAATTCATCGCCCATAGCAGCAAAAGATAGGCGCTCAGGCTGGCGGTATCGCCCTGCGCAAAATTGGTAATTTCGCTAGCCCGATAACTCAAGCTCAAAGCCAAGGCCATCAAAGCATAAAGACAGCCGATCAATAAGCCTGTGCTGAGTAGGGTTATAACCATTTTGTTTGGATTATTTGCCAGAGCCTTTGCGGTAAGGCCAGCATGAAGAGCATCAAAATGGCTCCCTCAAGCACCCAGCCAAGACTACTCAAATCCGTGGGTAAAAGATTTTGCTTGAGGAGACTGAGCAAAGCAATGCCCAAAATAGCCCCTTCAAGCTTGTATAGTCCTCCCAAGACGATACCGGCCAAGAGGCTGATTGAAAGCGTAAAGCCAAAACTAGTCGGGCTCAGATATGTGAGGTATAAGGCCCAAAGCGCACCGGCTAAACCCGCAAAGGCTGCACAAATCACGAAAGCCCATGATTTGTAATAGGCCGCCTTGATCCCTAAATGCGCAATGAGAATTTCCTGCTCACGAATTCCTTGCCAGATCAAGCCCCATTTACTGCTACGCAGAACGCTTGCTCCGATATAAGCGACGAAACTGATGATGACAATCATAAAGTATAGGCCTGTTTCCGGCAGCTGCTGTGGCGTAAGGACTCTCATCCCACTACTCGCTCCTAACCAATTGGTGTGTGAGATCCAGGAGCTAATGCCTATGCCAAAGGCAAGGCTTACAATCGCCAGATAGGGTCCAGATAAACGATTGGCAGGAATCGCCAGCAAAATACCCACTAAACCACTAAGCAAAACCGCTAGGGGTATCGCCAAAGCCAAAGGCCAGCCTAATTGCAGCAAATAGGCGGTGGTATAGGCCCCGATTGCCATAAAGCCCGCTTGCCCCAAAGAAATCAATCCTGCCTGACCGGTAAGCAACTGTAAACCCATCCCTGCGATACTATAGATGAGAACCAGTTCTACCAAGCGGATACTCGCAGCACTACCAAAGAGCGGTAAACTAAGCAGGCCAAGGCCAAGTAGGATACCTATGCTATATTTTAGAAATTGCTTTGGCGCCATGGTATGCAAACATACGACCTCTGCATTGCTAAAAGAATTGATTGGCAGTAAATTTAAGGTCAACCCTAAGCAGATTTCATGAAGACTTTATCCTTTTTCCTGCTGCTCAGCCTAAGCTATTTGTGCTTTGCCTGCCAAGAGCCCACAATGCCACGACTCAATTTTCCCGGAAGTACTTATGTCGAAGGCAATGAGCCGATCACTGAAGTGCGGATTGAGTTTACCCTAAGCGAGGCTACTACGGTGCCGGTGACGATTAATTACTCAACTGACGATGGAAGTGCCGAAGCGGGCCTAGATTATGTACCGATTGAAGGGGGAACTTTGGTGATTCCGCCGGGTGAAACTATGGGAGAGTTTGTCATGCAAATAATTGGAGATGACTATCGCGAAGCGGTGGAGTCCGTCCAAATTGAGATCAATAGTGTCGAAAATGCGGAAGTTCTCTTTAGTGTGGGGGTAATCAATATTACCGATGATGACTATAAACTAGATATCCCTGATGAGGGTTATACGACTCCTAAGAGCTATTCGGGCTATAATTTGATTTGGGCTGATGAATTTGAGGGTAATAGCCTTGATCTCAACAATTGGTCTTATATCGTGGGCGATGGCTGCCCTAATTTGTGTGGCTTTGGCAATAACGAATTGCAAGTATATACCAATGAGCGCGACAATCTCTTTTTGACCGATGATTGTATGGTAATAGAAGCTCAAAAAGTATTGGGAGGCTATCGGTCGGCCCGCATTCGGAGCTTAGGTAAACAAGCGTTTCAATATGGCCGCATAGATATACGAGCGATGATGCCTGTAGGGCAGGGAATATGGCCCGCTTTGTGGATGATGGGAAATGATTCAGAGACTAAGGGTTGGCCTGCTTGCGGCGAAATCGACATCATGGAGTATCTCGGGCATGAGGAAAATATTACTCATGGTACCGTGCACTATGGGGAAGATTGGACGGAGCATCGCTTCAAAGGCACTTCCTACACCCTACCTACTGGGACCTTCCATGAGCAGTTTCATGTCTTTAGCATCATTTGGGAAGAAAACCTGATCGAGTGGTACGTGGATGATGTGCAATTTTTTAGGGTTACGCCAGCTGATTTGGGGGGCGAGACTTGGCGCTTTGATCATCCCTTTTATTTCCTCATCAATATGGCGATAGGAGGGGATTGGCCCGGTAGCCCAGATGTAACGACCAAATTTCCGCAGAGAATGATTGTGGACTATATTAGGGTCTTTCAGCAATAATGGTTAAAGTAGCAAAACGAAAATAGAGAGTGCGCAAACAACTAAGATCTGGTTTAGACTCACTCCCTTGACTATTACCTAAACGCTACTACTTATGGCTACACGTAGAAATTTTATTCGCCAAGCTTCCTTCGCAGCTGGTGCCGGAATCACCTTGGCCGCTTGCGCCAATACCACTAGTAATGCCAGTGCTATGGAGCAATCAGAAGCAACAGCTCCCCAAAGTGAAGTCCTCTTTGCAGGGAAAACAATCGTGTTTCAAGGGGACTCAATTACTGATGGGGGACGCCGCAAGGACCAGCTAGCGCCCAATGCCGGCGGCGCGCTAGGTGGTACATATCCCCTGCTGATTAGCGCCCAGATACTAGGATCGGAAGGAGAGCAGGGAACAAAATTTTACAATAGAGGCATCAGTGGCAATAAAGTCTTTCAATTAGCGGAGCGTTGGGAGGAAGACTGTATCAATCTTAAGCCAGACATTTTGACGATATTGATTGGTGTCAATGATTTTTGGCACATGGTCGATGGTAATTATGATGGAACCGTAGAGATCTATGAGCGAGACTTTATGGCTTTGATCGAGCGGACAAAGGCGGCTTTGCCGAACGTTAAGATCATCATCGCAGAGCCCTTTGCCGTGGCTGGTGGGCGAGCCATTACGGAGCGTTGGGATCAAGAGTTTCCGGCTTATCAGGCCGCGGCCAAGCGCGTCGCCGAAGCGCATAACACCCAATGGATTGCAACTCAGGCCTTGTTTGACCAAGCATTGGAAAATGGATCGGTGGATCATTGGTGCCCAGACGGTGTACATCCTGCCCCAGCAGGCCATCACTTAATGGCGGAAGCATGGATAGAAGCGTTGCGCGAAGCGGCCAAATCAAAATAAGTACCGAGACAAAATTATTTAGCATTAAGACCTGCAAAAAAGCGCTGTATGCATCATTGAGATCATCTTTCTTGTTACTAACTACTTTCTTCTTCTTACCTAAATAGCATGAGTGAGCAAAGCAACCCGCCGCCTTTACCCCATAGTGAGGACCGCAAAGAAATGTTGGAACTATACAAAACATTTCTCAACTCGATAGAAGTTACTACTAATCGCAGGCAGCAAAGCAACCAGTTTTTTATTGGTCTTTTGACAGCTTTGCTGGGGGTAGTTGGCTTTGTCTTGAGCTCTGAACACCTAGCAGGAGCGGGCATGATTCAATTTTCGGTGATGTTGACCGTTGGGATTACCGGCTTGATTTTGAGTGGTATTTGGCGAGAATATTTGAGAAGTACCTTGGTATTAAGCAAAGCAAAATTTCAGGTGCTCAATCCGATGGAGGACAATTTTGTAGTGCAGCCATTTTCGGAGGAATACCAATTGCTAAAAGAATGGGATTACGTCAATCTTGGCAAGCTGGAAAAAATCCTTCCCTTATTGATGATGATCCCTTATGTTTTGCTAATCTTTTTGAGTTTTGTGTTCCTGTTGGGACAGTAGGAGGGGGACGCTTTGGCTCACTCCCAAACCACATTGACAGAGGCCCCTGCGGCTTCCATCTCTGCCTTCATATGAGCGGTGCCTCCGGGGGCATCTCCTCCTTGGCCGTTCCATAGTAGCACGCCATGTAAGCGTTCGGGCCCTAAAGCTAGTGCGGTTTTGAGCATCCAAAGGTTATTGGCAACAAAGGGATCTGCCTCATCGACTGGGCGTTCCCCAAAGGGAGGTAAAACATGAATACTCACCCTAGGATGATGGCGGACCTGCTCAAATAACTCTATCCAACGAGCCCCAGCATAGGCCAAAGCCTCTTTGATATGGCGGTCGATGTCCGTGTGCAAAAACAATTCTGCCTTTAGCCCCAGCGCCAGTACTGCCTCGACAAACATCAAATCTCCCCCACAAGCAGCACCGCTAATCGCGATATCGCCATCGCCTACTTTGAGCGCTACTAATTGATTGAGTAGCAAATGGGTAAGGGCTGGAATTTTTTTCGGTGGAAAGCGTGCTACCTCCCGCTGGGGATGATCAATCATGTGCCCTGAGAAAAGTAGTACCTTGGAAGACGAAACATCGGCAAGTTTACGGGAGTTAGGCTTACTCATACTCCTAATTTAGCTAAGAAAAGCTTCATGTTAAAGATTTTTCACTCGGATCGCTTTGTGCCCCAATTGCCGGAAGGCCATCGTTTTCCGATCTCGAAATATCAGCTGATCCGTGAGCAGTTGCTTTATGAAGGCACCCTACTAGAATCGCAGCTCGAGGAGTGCCAAGCGATTGAGGCTGAATATGTTTTGGCCGTTCATGAGGAAGATTATTGGGCGCGATTTGTGAGTTTGTCTTTAAGTGATCGAGAGGTAAGGCGGATGGGGTTCCCACAATCGGAGACCTTAGTTGATCGCTCTCGCCGTTCTTGTTATGGCACTTTTGGGGCGGCGAAACATGCCCTTGAGTATGGGATTGGAATGAATATCGCGGGGGGAACACATCATGCTTATGCGGATCATGCTGAAGGCTTTTGCCTACTCAACGATATTGCGATCAGTGCCAAACACTTGCTGGCAAAAGGCAGGGTCAAACAAGTCTTGATCGTGGATTTGGATGTGCATCAAGGCAATGGTTCGGCAGTGATATTTGCGGATGAGCCTCGGGTCTTTACTTTTTCGATGCACGGCAAGGACAACTACCCTTTGCGAAAAGAACAATCAGATCTTGATATTCCTTTGGCTAGCGGCATGCAAGACAAGGAATATCTCCAAATTTTGGGGGAGCAACTGCCGCGTTTGATCGATAAGGTAAAACCTGATTTGATCTATTTTCAATCGGGTGTAGATGTCTTGGAGACCGATAAGCTAGGGCACTTGTCTTTGAGTCGGCAGGGCTGTAAGACTCGCGACCGGATGGTAATGGAAGCTTGTGTGAAGCAGCAAATTCCGCTGGTGGTTGCGATTGGCGGTGGCTATTCCCAACGTTTAGTGGATACAGTCGAAGCTCATGCCAATACCTTTAGACTAGCAGCGGAGATTTTTCATTAGGCAGGCCGCTTCGCGGAACGCTCATCCTGCTCATACTACAATGCCTTGTAGCAACATTAAGTAGTAAGACAATAGTATCCAGTATTAGGACCTAAGGAAAATGGCGCTATATAGTTCAGCAGAATCTTTTTACTCGGTACTGCATACTCCCGAAAGCTTTCGGGATACTTTCTACTCAGTACTTAAGCCGAGGCTGGGAACGAGCGTTCTGCGCAGCAGCCAAAAAAAAAGAAGCGCCAAATTGACGCTTCTCTTAGTCTATAAACATCGATTGATGATTCAAATTACAGCCTCATAAAGTTGAGGCGGAAGGCTAGGCCTGTAGCGGGGCGGATCGTCACTTTTTGAAAATCCTGACCAAACATCGCCGTGGCGGTGGTGGTCCAAGTCAATCTGCGTCCCAGTGGAACGTAAATTCCGGTGGTAGCGGTATAGTAATCTACTTGTTGCTGAGCGCCACGAGCGTCAACAAAAAATTGATTACCAACTCCTGCACTCAAACGTATCCACTCACGAAAGAGGAAGCCTGCTTCCAGAGAACGAAACTCTGCTTGAGTGTTGGGCTGTACTTCCTGATACAAATTTTGATCAGAGAAGATACGTTGTAGGGCAGGCGTTGCGGCCATACCGAAGTTGCCAAATACACCGACTACATTGGCGCGGCGATGGCTACCATTGAGGCCATATCTGATCCCCAGTACTGCGTCCGTCTGCCATTGGCGCTGACGAACCTCTTCAGTACCTCCCGCGGCTGTACGACCATTGATCGCAAAGGTGGAGTTTTGAGGTAAGAAATGAGCTCCGCCACCCCACATAAATACCATGCGGTCAAAACGACGTTTACGCTCTTTTTTATCGACATGATAAGTATGCGTTACGACGCGGGTTTGATTGTTGCTGCTACAGCTGCTACTGTAAGTTTGGCTGCTACTACAACTAGAGCGAGATTTAGAACAGTTCTGCGCTTGGATGGAGAAGGCCCATACCAAAGCAAAACCAATGATCGCAAATCGTTTCATAAAGGAAAATAAGGTTTGGTGGAACGAAAGAAACGAGAGGCGATAAAGCGTGTGATATGTAATTAAATTACGCTACTGATTGAGAAAATCAAAGGTAAAGTTAACTCCTGCGGAGGGGCGGAAAGAGATGTTTTGAAAATCTTCTCCTAACAATACCGTACCATTAGCTGTAATGTCAATTCTTTTGCTCAAGCGCAGTGCTACGCCGGCTGTACCTGTGTAATAATCAAGGCCAACTGTCTCACCAGCAGTATTTTGGAAAGAAGTATAGCCTTTACCACCACTGATACGCAACCATTCACGCAGGATGAAACCAACTTCCCACTCTCTAAACTCATTGACAGAGTTTGCGCCAGCGGAAGCGGGGATTAGTTGATTTTTGAGGAGCTGGTTCATGGCTGGATTGTCGTAAAGACCTTGGGCATACCAGACACCAAATAAATTACCACGTTTGCGACCGGCAGCGTCATAGCGGTATCCGAGGAAGCCATTGAGCTGAAAGTCTTGGAGGGCATCGTTGTAGCCTTCGTAGGGAGTACCCCAGAGGCCATGACTATAATTGGCCGCAGCACCTAAGTGCAGGGTAAAACGGTCGTATGAGTTGTTGCGACACTCGCGCTCTTTGGCACGTTGGCGAGCTTCGCGCTCTCTTTCGAGTTGCTCGCGTTCTCTTTCAAGACGGACACGCTCCAACTCGCGATAATAACGTTCTCTTTCGCGAGCACGCTGTGCTTCGGCACGACTATCTCTTTGTTCGCGATAAACGATTACTTCACGCTGAGGAGCACGGGGAGCCTGCGGACGGACAATCACCACTCTTGGGGCGGGTGGGGGAGGAGGAGCAATTACTACCTGGGCCGTTAGGTCGGCTATACCCAGTAGCATTACAAGGAAGAGTACATAAAAAGTTCTCATTTTGCTGAAATATAGCGGTTAATGGGATCGGTGATGTCAGTGGTGGTTGCTACAATGACAGGGCTTTTTTATTCAGGGTTGCATGCCTTTCTAAAAATTTCTGCCATTGACTTTTTCTTTTTGAGTGTCTTATAAAAAATCTTGTAGTACTTAAGACTTTCTTTGACGGTTTCAGGACTTAGGTAAGGCGAGTTCTCATACATAGCAATGATCTCATCGCGCTTCTCTACAAACTTCGTAAATACTGCTTGAAATTCCTCTTCGGATCGACATAAAGCTTTAAAATCGCGACGAGTAACATATGCTGACTTCGTATCGCCGGGTGGTTTAGTGTAAGGAGCGTTGACCATGCCCGAATTATCAAAGTCATAGGGTACTACCACTGGTCTGCCTCCAGAGCCTCCAGTGATGACTTCTACATTTTGTCTAATATCGACGCCAAAATCACGATTGGCGATCATATAGTTAAAAACATGTACCAAGGTTTGTTGATTCCTGTCAACATCCTCATTGGTAAGGTCCACACTCTTGCTGACCTTGGTAGCGCCAACACGTTCGGCCATAGCATCATCATCTTCGATAAAAAAGGCATAGCTGGTTTGATCGGGTCGTTTGCCTTTGGTATCTACTAAGGTGAGACGAAGCAGACGTACACGCATGCTTTTCTCGGTAAAAAGGTTGTAGGCTTTGTAGATATAATACTCCCTCAGGACCGACTGATTATTGTCTTGACGGCACTCACTGACTACTTTCAGGCTTTTTTGCCCTTCAAAAAGATCTATACGGCTCTTTTTTTTGACTTTTAGTTTTATGGGGGGGAGGTCACATATGTCCCGTCTAAATCTTCCTCTGGCTTGGATTTCAGCCTTGGCTTCGTAGGTAACCCCTTGCCACTTGTAGCTCAGTTTGGCTGGTCTATATTCGGGCGTGCCGTATCGATCTTTGGCGTAAGTCTCTAGATCAGTGCTTAGGGTGATTTCTATTAACTCATCCGTTGCAAATAATGGAGGAACCTCCAAGGGTTGAAAGGCAAAGCCTAGCGTTACTACCAAACTTGGTAGCAAAAAGTGTGTGAAAAAACGTTTCATAATCTCAGTTTGGAAGCTATGATCTAAAGCTAAACAAATTGGATGAAGAATACTTTAGCATGGCGAAATTTTGCTTTCCCTGCCTTGAGCACAATAATTTTGGGAAAATGTGTTAGAAGCTCTACCTTGAAACTATTCTAATTGTTTAACAAATACCTCAAGAGATCATCTGCTGCCTAGTAGATGCCAAATGTAAGGCCTCAACAATGAGGCCCTATTCTCCATTGTTAAACATTATCATTATGTCATCTTTGAATAAAGAGCTAGTTCTCCGTTTTTATCGCGATATCGTGGGCAAAGGAGACTTTGAGCTCGCCCAAGCATTAATCGCAGAAGACTACATTCAGCACAATCCCCTGCTGCCCAGTGGTCGGGCTGGAGTCATTGCAGCTCTACAGTATTTACAAAAAATCCCGCGCGAAGCGCCTAAAGAATCTCCCATCAAACGCATAATTGCAGAAGACAATTATGTTGTAGTCCATATGAATGTATTTGTTGCTGGAGAGCATCAAGTCGTAATGGATATTTTTCGCCTTGCAAACGGCCAGTTGGTAGAGCATTGGGACGCCATCGAGTCAGTAGATATATCCCAAGTCCAACAGCTAATGGATGGTCCCCAAGAAATCGGCGATTTGGCCGCCACACAAAGTAATAAGCAAATCATCGATACTCATTGCCAAGTGCTTGTCAAGGCCGGTCAATTTGATAAAACTCACCGTATCATAGCTGAAGGGAATTTTGTGTTGGCTCAATCAAGTGGCCTTAAGGAGGGGATACCGTATGTATTTTATGATCTCTATTGCCTTAGCGGAGGAAAGATTGTCAGGCATTGGCCGGTCAAGCAAGCGATCCCCGAAAAAATGGCGCACACCAATGGGATGATCTGATTTTAGTACGGAGTCGCTAGTATTGAGTATAGAGTAGTAAGTATCCCGAAAGCTTTCGGGAGTATGCAGTACAGATAACAGGGCTATACGAACCGTATAGCCCTATTTTTCTCGGTCTTGATACTGAATACTAATGTCTAAGTACTTTAAGTAGTAGGGCCTCAATAGATGATTTTAGCATCTATTGAGAAGCTTCTGCTATTGATATAATAGCCGCTTGTCTCTACACTAGCTACTCACTACTTAACACTCATTCTTACTTCAACTTTTTCTTATAATCCGCCATTGCTTGAGCGAGTTCGGGGGTCATGCGTTCGCCCTCGGCTTCTCGTAGATAATGACGAGCCTGTTTTTTGTTGCCTTGTATGTTGGCGAGCTGGGCGAGATTGAGTAGAATGAGGGCGCGATCATTGCCGTTGGGAGGCCGTAGTTCGTGAGCAGTTTCAAAATGCATTTGGGCCTCTGGATATCGCCCCTCGTGAAAAGCGATATGGCCACGACTGAGATAATAGTAGCCTTGGACGACTCTGCTGAGCCAATTAGGACGATTGACTTCGTCAAGTAATTTTTCTGCTTTCTCGTATTTCTCTTGCCTTAGGCGTCGATAGGCGAGATACACACTACCATTACGGAAATAGCCCCAGACCAATAGGCCAACTCCCATCAATAATCCTAGGCCATAAGGGTATTGACCTTTGAGCATCAGCCATGCCGCCAGCGCCAAAAACAATCCCATCAATGCCAATCTAAATCGCGTCGAAAACATCTTTTGTCAAACTTATGAACAAGCTACAAAACATACCTACTTGAAACGAAATAATTTAACAGCTTCTTAGAGAAATTTACGTATTTTTGCTAAGCACCGATCAATTAAAAATAACACAATAATGTTAAGGTTAAAGCTTCCTCTTTTTCTATTTCAAATATTGCTTTTGATTGGATTTTCTGATGCTTACGCTACTCATTTTAGAGGAGGAAGTTTTCGCTTTGAAACAGTAGGTAATTGTACTACTAGGGCCTACGTAGATCTCTTTTTCGATTGCGGAGGAGCAAATTTTTTCCTAGGACTACCCAATCCCGGAAATATAACAGTAGAGATGGATACGCTTAATTGCCCAATAACTCCTACAATCATTGGACAATGGACAAAAATAGATTCGCAAAATGTAACTCCTATTTGCCCCGCATATCTTACCGATTGTGTAGATCCTAATGCTACCTTTACGGGTGTCCACATGATGACCTTTGCTGCGGATTATGACTTTTGCCAAAGCCATTGCCCTAATCAAAAGGCCAAATTCACTTTTAACTCTTGTTGTTTAAATAATAGTAGTTTGAATATTGCCCAGGCTACAAGTCCTAATTCTCCCAATTTGAGGCTCTATTTTGAAGCGGCTATTTCTATGGACACCTCAATTTTCAACCAGCCTCCACGGCTTTATCACCCAGGAACTCAATACCTCTGTATCTCTCAAGGTGGTACCATTGATCTTAGTGCCTATGATCCCGATGGCGATTCTATTGCGTATCAAATAGCACCTTGTTTGAGAGGGCCTTTAGATTCTTTGAACTATAATATGGGGTTCTCTTATCAGGATCCCTTCGGTCCATTATGGAGTGGGCAGCTTGATTCTTTGTCTGGTTTGATGACTGTAAATCCTCTCTTTGGGCTTCCGGGCTCTTTCCAAACCTGCATTAATATTCAAGAATGGAGAAATGGAGAACTACTTTCTTCTATAGACCATGTTGTACAGGTCGTTACGGTTGACTGCGGACTTGTGACAAATAATGCGCCGGGTTTTATTGGCTCGCAAAACTTCCTCAATACACAAGCACTTACCCCCAGTAGTTTTAAGGTCTATGCTGAAGTTGATATGAGTGTAGACTTACTCTTTGGAGATCTTGATCTCTCCGATAGTTTAACTCTTAGTTACGATAGCACCACTTTACCAGTGGGTATGATTGTCAATACTTCTGGTGCTAATCCTCTCACCGTGAACCTAAGTTGGATGCCGGACGTAATTGCTATTGCGCAGACTTTTACCTTCAACCTAAATGTCCAAACTCAAGACTGTCCTTTTCCTGTTATGTCTACCCAACAGATCAGTATTAAAGTAGTATCTGGGGGGCTTAGTGCTGTTATTACTGATAATATTTGCAACGATAGTATCGGGGCCATCGATTTAACCTTTTTAGGCACCAATCCACCTTACACCTATCAGTGGAGCAATGGTGCTACCACAGAAGATATTTTTAACCTACCGAGTGGTACCTACTGGGTTAATATTACGCAGCCCGGAGGTTTTTTTATCTCTGATACATTCTTTGTGGGAGATCAAGATTTGATTATCAATACCGTTGTCCAAGCTCCTACTTGCGATTTATCTACTGGGGCTATTTATACCAATGTTATCGGAGGCGTAGCTCCTTATACCTATCAATGGAGTAATGGTGCTAATAGTAATTCAATTTGGAATCAAGCAGCTGGTGGCTATAATGTGATCGTCTCTGATAATCAAGGCTGCATAAATCAAAAAGCCATTTTGCTAGCAGAACCAGATTCTTGCTTTGTTGAGATCTCTGGTATCGTATATCAAGATCTTAATGCTAATTGTGTTCAAGACAGTATGGAGGTTGGTATCGCCTATGTGTTGGTTGACATTAGCCCAGGATGGGCCAATATGACGGATTCTCTAGGACGATATTCCTTTCAAGTAGATACCGGAAACTATCAGCTTTCACTCATAAATAGCAGTACGCTCAGCTCTTCCTGTCCTCCCAGTGGCATACATGGTCTGGCATTTACCTCTTACGCGGAAGATACTACGGGAATAAATTTTGGCGCTGATTTTATTAGCTTTCAGGATATTCGGACAAGCCTAAATACAGGGATTGCCGTGCCGGGAATTACCCGGTATCAATCGGTCGATATTTATAACGAGGGAAGTCTTAGCGCTTCTGGTACGATAAGCGCTCGTTATGATAGTCTGGAAAGCTGGAACAATCAGGCTATCCCCCTACCTAGTCAATATGATTCTTTGACGCGCACTTTGACCTGGCAATATGATACGCTTATACCTGGTACAGCACTTCAATTTCGCTTCTATACCAACGTTGATACTAATGCTTTTTTAACAGATACTTTAAAAAGCTTTAGTCTTGTATCCCCTATTCTTGGCGATAGTACTCCTACTAACAATGCAGATACGCTTTGTATACCTGTTTTTGCCGCTTACGACCCTAATGATATACAAGTAAGTCCCGCTGGAGTCTTGGCACCTCTCAATGAGGATTCTGGCTACATCGATATAGAACAGCAACTCATGCAGTATCGCATTCGTTTTCAAAATACAGGCAACTTTCCTGCCACTTATGTACAAATTTTAGATACAATAGATCAAAATTTAGATGCCCTACAATTCCGACCTGCAGGTAGTAGTCATCCCTATCGCTTAGATATTAAAGAGGATAGTATCTTTGTGTTCACTTTCGCTAATATCAGTCTCCCAGACTCGACCAGTGATCTTTTAGGGAGTCAGGGTTTTGTAAGTTTTTTATTACCGCATCGCGGAACGCTCAGTCATGGTACCCGCATTTACAATCGGGCGGCTATTTACTTTGATTTCAATCCTCCAATATTTACCAATCAGGTACAAAATGTGGTTTATGACTTCCCTGAGATTAGCTTTGTCTCTGATCAATTATGTCAAGGAGAAGCACTTACAATCAATCTAGAAGGAGTAGGTACGACACCTTTTCAACTAAATTGGAATGGACAAATACAAACTGGCTCACTAGCTGATATCAACCTACAGTTGCAAATTGATAGTAGCAGTTGGCAGTATATTAGTTGGGTAGATGCCTTAGGATTTCGGGCAGAGGACAGTATGTTTATCTCAATAGCAAAAAATAAACCTATTGCAAATTTTTCTACTCAGGCCTTTGGGCAACAAGTTGATTTTTTCAATACCTCAGTTGAAGGTTTCCAAGCTACTTGGGACTTTGGTGATGGTAATACCAGCAAAGCCTTAAACCCAATCCACATTTATGACTCTTCTGGTACCTACGAAGTAAAGCTCATTGTACGTAATGGTTGTGGTGTCGATACGTTAAGCCGTGTTATCAATGTATTTACTACCAGTCTGGAAGAGGAGTTTGCACGTTCCGTAAAATTGGCTCCTAATCCTTTTTCACAAAATGCGATCCTTTACTTTTCCAACCCTCAAGCAGTTCGCTACAAGCTTCGTGTTTATGATGCTAATGGGCGCTTGTTACATAGCCAACATAGTCGTGATGAATATTTTTTAATCAATAGGCTAGGTTTAAGCAAGGGTTTATATTTCTATACCATTCAAGGAGATTGGAAGTATCAGGGGAAGATGATGATCCATTAAAGGATAAATATGGAAAAAAAATAGAATAATTTTTTAAGGCATATGCCCGCAAAATGGCAAAAATAAGGAGGTAAGATTTTCAAATCAGCACTCCTTGATAGGAGATCGTTAGGGCCTTCTTTAAAGAACGAAAATCCAAAATTTAAATGTTTCGGATGGTTTAAATGAGTAAGAAGCGTTTGTAAAGGGTAGTTTTAACGGGCTGATATACAGTGTTTTGAGGATTTTTTGGACTTTGAGGATTAAAAAAATCTTCTATTTTGTCCTCAACGAAAACACATTAAGAACCCTACACATGCTACTTAAACCTTTACGATTTTACCTTTGGATAGGCCTTTTTTGTTTACTGATCCCTGAGGCAAGTGCCTCTCACTTATTGGGCGGTAATTTTCGCTTTGAAAGCTTAAATAGTTGTACTACGCGGGTGTATCTGGACCTGTATTTCGATTGTACTTCAAGCTTATTTAATCCCCCTAATTTTCCTGCAGCGCCGACTCCTAATCAAATCCAAGTGTCGGCGGACACCTTTTGTGCGCCTCCAGTACCCCTAACTGCATGGACGGGATTTAGTATGCAAGACGTTACTCCCGTTTGCCCTAGTGTCCCCAATACGTGTAATGATCCTAACGCAGCGGTCTATGGGACCTATATCGTAACCTATATGGCAGATTATGATGTATGCTTTGCCGCCTGTCCGGCGAATATCTATTATACTTTTCAGTATGAAAACTGCTGTCGCAATAATTCCCTGGTCAACGGGGGGGCTGGCAGTGGTATCCACATAAGCGGCCTCTTAGAGGCCAATCCTAGTTTATCCAATAACTCACCTGTCTTTAATGGACCTCCCACCAGCATTTTATGTATGGGACAAGGCGGGATGATTGATATGAGTGCTTACGACGCTGATGGAGACTCTCTATGGTACCAATTGACATTTTGCTATGCCAATGCTAATCAGTTGATACCTTATAACCCTGGCTTTTCTGGTACACAGCCTTTTGGGAGCATGTTTACGACTAATTTTGATTCTCAAACTGGCTTGATGAGTGTGATTCCCAACCCTGGGGCTATCGGGTCTTACCAGATTTGTGTTACTGTCAACGAATCCCGTAATGGTCAATACCTAGGTAGTGTAACGAGAGATTTTCAAGTACAAGTGGATAATTGTCCTTCAGGAGTCGGCGCTTTGCCGGTCTTTGATGGCCTCCAAAATGTCTCTAATGCTAGCATGCCAGGGCCCAACAATCTAGTGGTATGTGAAGGGCAAACAGTCAGCTTCGATATAGCGTTCAGCGACGCTGATGCAATGGACAACATCCTAGTCAGCTCCAATGTAACGACGGTGCTTGATAGTAGCACTTTTATCAGTGCAGGAGCCAATCCCGCACAAGGGGTTGTGACTTGGACTCCGGGCCCAGACAATGCTGGTCAGACTTATACCTTTTATGCGACAGCGACTAGTGCAGGTTGTCCGGTTCCCGGAACGCATACAGAAGTGTTTTATGTTTCGGTTGGTGGCCAGTGCCTCAATGCAGTAGTGAGCAATACCGCCTGTAATGATAGTACAGGTGCTATCGATATCACGGTCAATGCCAGTAATCCGCCATTTACTTATTTATGGAGCAATGGTGCCACTACTGAGGATATCTCGGGTCTGCCCATCGGTCAGTATTGGGTTGACGTTTCGAATGCCAGTGGTTTGTTGATTTCTGATACCTTTTATGTCAGTGCTAGCAATATCAACCTTAATCCTATTGTCAATAGTTTAGATTGTGATAATCCGATTGGTGCAATCGGGGTCAACCCCTCCGGAGGAACGGCTCCTTATACCTACCAGTGGAGCAATGGGACTACTGGTCAAGCCATAGGAGCGCTGAGTGCAGGAGGCTATTCGGTAATTGTAACCGATGCGATTGGGTGTTTTGCACAGCAGACCTTCATCTTAGACCCACCTGACTCTTGCTTCGTATTGGTTGAGGGGACGGTTTATCACGATCAAAACAATAACTGTATTCAGGATGCCAATGAAAATGGTATTCCTTTTATGGTGGTCGATATCGCGCCGGGCTGGGCTACTCTTACCGATGCACAAGGGCATTACAGTCTGCAAGCCGATACTGGTAATGTAGTAGTTTCGGTTATGCCAGCACCTTTTAGTAGTCCACTTTGCCCTGTTAGTGGTAGTACAAGCCTGACTTTTAGTAGCTACGATGAGGATACCACGGGAATCGACTTTGCGATGGATTTCCAATCAGTACAAGATTTACTGGTTAATCATACTGCTGGAGTGGCTGTTCCTGGACTAAGCCGCTATCACTATGTTACAGCTACCAATTTGGGCAATGTGCCTATGAGCGGTACGGTGAGCGCTAATTACGCGCCGGTAGAAGTATTGACTGCTGTGATCAACCCAGCCCCTAGCCTCAATGACCCTAGCAACCAATTGTTAGAATGGTCCTATGGGCCATTAGCACCGGGAGCCTCGGCGGTATTTACTTTTTTTACTTCGGTAGATACTGCTGCCATCCCTGGAGATACGGCGAAGACCTATGTGGTCGTCAATCCTATTGCTGGCGACACCACGCCTGCCAATAATTATGATACTACTTGCGTAGAGATACTTGCTGCTTATGATCCTAATGATAAACAAGTTAGTCCGATAGGGGTAGTCGCCCCTGCTACGGGCCAAGGTGGCTATATTTTGCCGTCTGAGAACTTGATGGAATATACCGTAAGATTTCAAAATACCGGCAACTATCCAGCTCAGTATGTGGTCATCCGCGATACTTTGGATAGTGATTTGAATGCGATGAGCTTCAGAGCCGCCGGTGCTAGTCATCCCTACAGCCTTAATTTTGAGGACGATAGTGTGCTTGTGTTCACTTTCGCCAACATCAATCTGCCGGACTCAGCCAGCGATCCGCTAGGAAGCCAAGGCTTTGTCGCCTTTAGCCTCCAACATGCGGGTAGCCTGAGTCCGGGCAGCCAGATTGAAAACCGCGCGGCCATTTACTTTGATTACAATGCGCCTATCATCACCAACACGGTACAAAACACCATCTTTACCTACCCTGAGGTAGCGATGGATCCATTGACTTTTGATTACTTGTGCTTTCCATATGAACTGATGGCCCAACTGAGCGTTCTCGGAACGAGTCCCTACACCTACAACTGGAATACCGGAACGCAAGGGCAAAATACCAATGGTACTTTCTCCACCCCTATTGATAGTTCAAGATTTTATACGCTGACGGTAACAGATGCTTTAGGCTTTGAGACGGTGGATAGTGCTTATTGGGAAGTGCGCAATGTGCCAGAGGCTATCATTGAGGTGGTTAGTGCAAGTGGGTACACGGTACAATTAAATTCTCCTGATCAAAATGCTACCTCACAAATTTGGGATTTCGGTGATGGATCGCCGCAAGATACCTCTCAAAACCCCACTCATACTTATGCCTTTGATGGGTCCTACACGATTACTTTGATCGTAAATAATGATTGTGGCAGCGATACGACGACTATATTTGATCCGCTCAGCCTTGCGATTGACAATGAATTTGCGCGCTCGATCAAAGTGGTGCCCAACCCTTTTACTGTACAAACACAAATTCGCTTTGAAAACCCGCAGGCCAAGGCTTATGCATTGAAGATTTACGATCTCCACGGCAAAATGGTGCGCGAATACGAGAGTAGTCGTGGAGATCATTTCACCATCGATCGGGGTGAACTCAGCACAGGTATGTATATGTACCAGCTCGTAGGTCAAGAACATAGCCATACGGGCAAACTTATTTTGCAATAATTTTCTCTTTATAACGAGGCTTCTTCTGGACGAGAATCTCAGAAGGAAGGAGCCTTTTTTTCTGGCACTGATCTTCAAAGGGTTATACCCACAAAGCTTTTTCATGGGAAAACATATCCTTTTTGCGATACTTTCTATTTGCGTCTTTACCAGTGTAGAGGCCACGCACTTTATGGGAGCGACAATTTGGTACGAGTGTATTGGTCCTTGTACCTATCGGGTTTATCACAACTCTTATTATGATTGTGATGGATCAGATGCCACGGTGCCAGTAGTCAATAATCCCGCTTCGGCTCCTCCGGATCCTAGTTCTGGTACATTTTCGGTTTTAGGTTATGATAATACAGGAGGAGTTGCTTGTAATCAACCACAAGCGAATGGCCCTTGGACCTTCGTCTCTTATTTGGAGATTACCCCACTTTGTCCCTTTTCTTCTAGCCAGCCAGTGACAGCTTGTGGGGGGGGACCCAGTTTTCTGATTGGAGCAGCTGAAGCAATTTTTTATCGAGATTATGATTTTTGTAGCACTACTTGTGACTACGTTGAAATTTTGTGGGAAAACTGTTGTCGAAACGCTGCTATCTCTAGTATTCCTAACTCTGTGAACTCAGATATTTCTGTTTCGACTCGAATTGAGCTTAGCGCTACTAGTTGTAACAGCTCCCCCGCTTTCAATGTTCCTCCACAAGTCTATCTATGTAACTTATCCAATAATTTTTTGGATCTTTCAGCTGTTGATCCAGACGGAGATTCTTTGGTTTATTCTTTAAGCACTTGTTATGCTACGGTCAATAATCCAGTGGTGTATAATTCTGCTTTCTCTCCGACTCAGCCACTCGGACTAAATTGGGCGGTCGCAATCGATGCTCAGACAGGTTTGATTTCTATAGATTTCCTACAAGGTAGTGGGTTTGTCGTTGCACCTATTTGTGTCTTAGTAGAGGAATATCGTAATGGGGTGAAAATTGGAGAGATATTACAGGATATAGAAGTTGTTACTTATGATTGTAGCCTATTTTTAAACCAAGCCCCCATTTTAGATACTGTCGTCTCAGTCTCGGGTTTAAGTTGGGCAGCTAATCCGGGCGATACGCTAGTGGTGTGTATGGGAGATTTACTAGAGGTTGATTTTAGTTTTTCGGATCCTAACCTCAGTGATAATGTGAGTGTCCGCATACAGGCTGACCAACTCAATGGACATAGTTTTAATGCCAGTGTCGGGAATCCTGCGATTGGCCAATTAAGCTGGAGTCCCAATGTTGGGGACTTGGGGGCAACTTATCGTTTTTTTCTTATCGCTGAGGATGACCATTGCCCTTTCAATAGTAGTGTTGCCAAACAGTTTTACGTAAGAGTTGAGGCGTTTTGCCTTTCTGGCGATGTCACTCCTTCAACATGTACTAGCGCTACAGGAGCAATTGACTTACAGCTTTGGGGAGGCACACCACCCGTAAGCTATATATGGAGTAATGGGGCTACTACTGAGGATATTAGCAATTTAGTGCCGGGCATTTATAGTGTCTCTATTATTGATGCCAATGGGATGACTGATACTGCCACTTTTTTAGTGCCTGCCACTGACTTATTGCTACAGGTCAATCAATACGCTCCTAACTGCGATAGTAGCAATGGAGCTTTGGCGGTACATGTTTTTGGGGGTACTAGCCCTTATAATTTCCAGTGGAGTACTGGTGCTAATTCAGACTCTATTAGTAATCTAGCTCCGGCTGGTTACTCGCTCATTGTAACGGATGCTGGCGGGTGTATTAATCAGTGGTTAGACCTCTTGCCATTCCCAGATTCTTGCTTTGTCAGTATATCGGGAACCTTATTTCATGATTCAAATGGGAATTGTGTCCAGAATGCCAATGAACCTGGTATTCCCAATAGATTAATTGATCTTAGCCCAGGGCCTATTCTCTTTACCGATGCGCAAGGAAACTTCTCGACCCAAGTGGGTACTGGGCAATTGGATATTGAAGCAATCCTAGGAAACAATTTGCTTCCTTCCTGTCCAGGGAGCAATGCCATTACCATTAATCCGACTACACTCGGTACTACCATTAATGGAATTAATCTCGCGGTCTTAATACAATCTCCGCAGGATTTGGAGATTGCTTTGAGCAGTAGTCCTGCGGTACCTGGTACACACCATATTACTTATATCGACGTCAATAACGTTGGTTCTGCCTCAATACCTCAGGTAAACTTGCAAGTTCAATTTGATCCTCAAGAAACCTACGTATCCTCCCAAGTTGCCGCTAGCAGCGTTGATACGGTAAATTCAATTGTAAATTGGTCTTTGGGACTCGTTCCGCCCGGTGGGTCCTATCAATTTCAACTAATTACCTTGGTTGATACTTTACAGTCAATCGACAGTAGCTTTCAGGTCATCGGGATTGTTAACCCTACCGCTGGTGATAATACGCCCTCTAACAATGTAGACACGCTAATAGAACAATATGTAGGTTCCTATGACCCCAATGATAAGCAAGTGAGCCCCGAAGGCTTAGGACCTTTAGGCTTGATCTTGAGAAATCAAGATCAAATGAAATATACTATTCGGTTTCAAAATACCGGTACCTATCCCGCAACTTATGTGCAGATTAGAGATACTTTAGATAGTAAATTAGATGCATTAGGCTTTCAAGCTATTGGTGCAAGTCATCCTTACAATTTGATAATCGAGGAGGACTCGATTATGGTCTTTACGTTTGCCAATATCAATCTACCTGATTCTGCAAGCGATCCTATCGGTAGTCAAGGCTTTGTCTCCTTTTTTATGCCACATCGCGGAACGCTTAATGTAGGCGAAAAAATCCAAAACCAAGCGGCAATTTATTTTGACTTTAACCCTCCCATTTTTACCAATGTTGTAAGCAATACCATCTTTAATTATCCTAAAGTAAGTATTGATCCCCTGACCTTTGATTATCTCTGTTTTCCTTATGATCTAACGGCTCAACTAAATGCTTTCGGGATGAGTCCCTACGATTACCAATGGAGTACTGGGGTACAGGGGCAAAGCGCTTTAGGACCTTTTTCTACTCCGATCGATAGCTCTGGTTGGTACGTCCTAAGGGTGAGTGATGCTTTTGGTCTGCAAACTATCGATAGCGTTTATTGGGAAGTGGAATACACTCCTAGTGCACAGATAGATTTATCCCGAAATGGAGATACAATTCAATTAGCTGCTTTATCTGAAAATTCGACTCACTTTTTGTGGGATTTTGGTGATGGTTCTCCCCAAGATAGTACCCAAAATCCTACTCACATCTATGCCTTGCCCGGCTTTTATACAATCACCTTGATTGTCTCCAATGGCTGTGGTAGTGATACGGTCACACTATTTGATCCCCTTTCCCTCACAATTGATGAGGCATTTGCCAAATCGATTTTCGTATCGCCTAATCCATTCTCCTCACAGACGAGATTGAGCTTTGAAAACAATCAGGCAAAAGCATTTGGACTAAATATCTATGATCTCCAAGGCAAAAAAGTGAGAGAATATCCCAGAAGTCGTGATGACCATTTTGTAATAGAGCGTGCTGCCCTTAGCCAGGGTATCTACATATACTATCTCTTTGACGATAACTCCACTCATATTGGCAAGCTTATGATACAATAGCAGTAGTTCTCATTGGATTTGGGCACTTTTTCTTCTTTGGAGAAGCCTTTTGGCATAAGCCATATGTGATACGATAACTCTTAACCTTATACACATGCGAAAACACTACTTTCTCCTAACGGTTTTGTTAGGCCTATTTACTACCGTAGAAGCGACCCACTTTATGGGCGCGGTCGTTTGGTATGAATGTATCAGTCCTTGTACCTATCGAGTCTATCATAATTCTTATTATGATTGCTCCGGAGCAGCGGCAACTATTCCTGTCATCAATAATGCTGCTTCGGCCCCTCCTGCCCCCAATTTTAGCACTTTTACTATTTCGGGCTATAGCAACTCTACTCCAGGAGTCTGTGGTACCCCTCAGCCTATAGGTACTTGGAACTTTGTTTCTTATATGGAGATCACTCCTATCTGTCCCTTGGCACCGGGCCAAGCATCATGGACGGCCTGCGATGGCTCCCAAAATACCATTCTAAATGGCATAGCTGAAGCAGTTTTTTATCAAGATTATGACTTCTGTAATCTAAGCTGTGATTATGTGGAAATAGTCTGGGATAACTGTTGCCGTAATGGGGCAATCACTAGTCTAAATAATCCGCTAAGCCACAGTATCTCGGTTTCTACTACGATTGATCTGGTAAATTCTAATTGCAATAGCTCTCCCTCTTTCAATTCCTCTCCGCATGCTTTCTTGTGCAACGACTTGCCTACTTTTGTGGATGTCTCGGCCCAAGATCCAGATGGAGACTCCTTGGTATATTCCTTGATGGTCTGCATGGAAGACCCTAATGTACCCGTTCAATACAACCCTAATTACTCCCCTGTCCAACCTTTGGGGCCCGGTTGGACCTTAAGTCTTGATTCTCAACTCGGACTACTGTCGCTCAGCCCAGTAGGTGGCGCGGGTCCTCTAGAGGTAGCGGTTGTCTGTGTCTTAGTAGAAGAATATCGCAATGGTGTTAAGATTGGAGAGATTGTGCAAGATGTTCAGATAACGGTCCTAGATTGTAGCGTCTTCCCTAACCAAAACCCTCAGCTTGATACCGTCATTTCTGTTTCGGGGGTAAGTTGGTCTGGTACAGCAGGAGATACCATAGTGGTTTGTCCCGGAGATTCTCTACAGGTTGACTTTAGTTTTATTGACCTTGACATTGGCGATAATGTGAGCTTAGATATTCAGGCGAGTAACCTTACGGCTTATGTGTTCAATAGTACTACTGGCAATCCCGCTACCGGTAGCTTAAGTTGGGCGCCTAGCGTAGGGGATATAGGTCAAACATATTCCTTTTTCTTTATTGCCGAAGACGATCATTGCCCCATGCCGGGCCAGATTGGTGAGATCTTTTACGTTCGCATTGAGGAGCTTTGTTTGGCCGGTGATATTACGCCTGGCACCTGTGGTAATTTTGATGGCGCTATCGATCTCCAAGTATGGGGTGGTATGGCTCCTTTTACTTATCAATGGAGCAATGGTAGTACCACTGAAGACCTCGTCAACCTCGCGCCAGGACCATATACGGTCATGGTTACCGATGCTAACGGCCTAAGCGCTACAGCAACCTTTTTAGTGACTGCTTCAGATTTAATCCTCAACGCGACTCAATATCCCTCTACTTGTGATAGTACCAATGGGGCCATAGCGGTCAGTGCTTCTGGCGGCACAGGACCTTACACCTATCAGTGGAATACTGGCGCTACAACGGACTCAATTGGTGGCTTGACACCTGGTGGCTATTCTGTAGTAGTTGCAGATGCTCTGGGTTGCGTCAATCAGTGGGTAGGGGTATTGACACCGCCGGACTCATGCTATATCTGGATATCTGGTACGCTCTTTAGCGATCTCAATGGCAACTGTGTACAGGATGCCGGAGAGCCAGGTATCGCCAATCAATTGATAGACCTCACTCCGGGCCCTGCGATATTGACTGATCTCAATGGCAATTATTCTTTGCAGGTCAATCCGGGGCAATTGCATATACAGGCCATATTAGGAGCCTACATGAGCCCCTCCTGCCCTGGTAGCGATTCGGTTTCGCTTAATCCAAGCACTTTTGGTTCGGTGATCACAGGGGTTGATTTTGCGGTAGCTATGCAATCTGCCCAAGACTTAGTTTTGACCCTGACCAGCGGACCAGCGGTGCCAGGTATGAATCACGTCATCTACGCCAATGTCAATAATGTGGGTTCGGTGACCGTTAATGCCGCCGACCTCGAGGTCCAGTATGATCCACAAGAGACCTACGTCCTGACCAATCCTGCCGCTAATAATGTCAACTTGCCCAACTCTTCGGTTGATTGGCAATTTGGGCCGGTGCCCCCCGGAGCCCAATATCTCTTCCAATTGGTGACCCTTGTCGATACGGCCCAATCTACGGATAGCACCTTTAGCATTTCTGGTATCGTCAATCCTGTAATGGGAGATACTACGCCCGCTAATAATGTAGATACGCTTACGGCTCAGTATGTGGGATCTTATGATCCAAACGATAAGCAGGTCAGTCCTGCCGGAATCGGTCCCTTAGGCTTGATATTGCCGACACAAAACCAAATGAAGTACACGGTTAGATTCCAAAATACGGGGACTTATCAGGCGACTTATGTGGTGATTCGCGATACGATAGATAGTGATTTGGATGCACTAGGTTTCCAGACCTTAGCTTCGAGCCATCCTTACAGTTTGATCGTAGAGGAAGATTCCATCTTGGTCTTCACCTTTGCCAATATCAATCTCCCAGATTCGGCCAGTGATCCGATCGGTAGTCAGGGTTTTGTCTCTTATCTTATGCCGCATCGCGGAACGCTTGAGATCGGAACTGAAATTACCAACCGAGCCGCGATTTACTTTGACTTCAATCCGCCTATTATTACCAATAAAGTACGTAATACCATCTTTACCTATCCTGAGATCGCCATCAATTCTGATACTCTATGTCAGGGAGAAACGGTGTATGCTGATCTAATTGCGGGTGGTATGCCCCCCTATACTTACGAATGGAATACGGGTGCGACGGGAACGAGTAATGGACCGACCTTCAGTACCACGGCAAGTGTCTTAGGACATTATTCTCTGCGCATTACGGATGCCTTTGGGATCGAGGCGTTTGACAGCGTCAAAATCTACATTGATGCCCTCCCACAAGCAAGCTTTGGCTTTAACCGTGTTGGCACCCAAGTAGACTTTAGTAATGCCTCCACTTGGACCGATTTCTACAACTGGGACTTTGGCGATGGTAATACGAGCAATCTCGCTAGTCCGCAGCATGTTTATGCCGGTAGTGGAGAGTATCAGGTCTCGCTTATTACAGGCAATAAATGTGGTACAGATACCCTGACACAGACGGTAAGCATCTTTGCTACAGATCTAGAAGACGAGTTTGAGCGTTCAGTGAAGCTGGTCCCTAACCCCTTCCAATCCCAAGCAGAGTTAAGCTTTAGTAATCCCGAAGGCCAAGCTTATAGACTTTACATCTACGATCTGAAAGGTAAACTAGTGCGTAGCTATCCGGCCAATCGAGGGACGAGCTTCCAGATAGAAAAAGGAAATTTGAGTGAGGGTATGTATTTGTATCGCCTTGTCGGCGAACGCACTCACACCGCAAAATTTATTATAGATTGACAGTGCTATAGTAAGGCAGCGCTAGAATCGGTAGCGCTGCCATTTTTTTATTACACACTTTCTAGATGAGACGGTTATTACTCAGTTTATCTCTCCTGTTGACCCTGCCTAGTCTATGGGCTAGTCATCATATGGGAGGCAGCATCAGGGTAGAGTATTTGGGTAGCTGTATTTATCGACTTCATGGGACGGCCTATATTGATTGTAATGGCTTGGCTGCCTTAACACCCGTCACTCCGACAGGGATTCCTATCGGTCCTACTCCTTTTCGGTTTCAGCCATTGGTTTGCTCTATTCTTCCTACGTTGCCTACGGTAGTTACTCCCCACACCAGCGTCCTGTATCAAGAGGTTACACCTCTCTGCCCAACACCAGTCCAAGCTGGTCAATTGCCCATCACCTACTGTCAGGGTACCTCTGGCCTAGCAACTTTCAATGGCGTGGCAGAATATACTTTTTACATGGATTATGACTTCTGCAGCACCAGTTGCGACTCTTTCGATATCTGGCTGACTGGTTGTTGCCGCAATGTCAATACCTCGCTTGTACCAGCAGGCGGCACTGGTAACCAAGCCTTTATTGTTGGGACCTCGCTTAGTGTTGATACCACGGATGTCAATAATTCTCCAGTATTCAATCAGATGCCGCAAGTCTATATCTGCTTAGGTAATACTACCTATGCCGATATTTCAGCGACAGATCCAGATGGAGATTCTCTAGCTTACAGGATGACTAGTTGTCTCTCTGAATTAATAGATGGAAGTATTGTGCCCTCTACTTATCTGGCAACTTATAGTCCACAGGCCCCGATGGGACCCTTTTGGCAGGTAGATATTGATGCTTATTCGGGTTTGTTGACCGTCATTCCAAACCCTAGTGGCTCAATGGAATCGGGCCTTATTTGTATTGCTGTCGATGAGTTTCGAGATGGGGTAAAGCTTGGGACCGTAACTCGTGAGTTTCAAGTTACGGTGGTGGATTGTATATCTTTTCCCAATCAGATCCCACTTGCTGATACCCTCTTTTCCCTTGGAGGGCCTGGGATTATTCCAGGCGGGCTAGCAGATACTTTTTTAGTAGCTCCGGGGGATACCTTAAGGCTCGCTGTCGCCTTTAGCGATCAAGATTTGGGCGATACGATCTCGGTCTATCCGATTACGGCTGATATGACGGGCTTCAATTGGACCAATGCTTTTGCTAACCCTTCTTTTGGCATCTTCGAATGGGTTGCTGATAGCAGCTTCCTAGGGCAGGTGGTACCGCTTACCTTTCTAGCCGAAGATAGCCATTGTCCCAAGCCCTCTTTTGGCGCAACCCAATGCTATGTAAGAATGGTCGAATATGCTTTATCTGCTAGCATTACGCCTGCCGCTTGCAGGGACAGCGTAGGGGAAATTGATCTTTACGTATCAGGAGGTGTCGGCCCTTACAGCTATCTGTGGAGTAATGGTGAGCTGACAGAAGATATTGATAGCCTACTACCCGGAAATTACAGCGTAACGGTTACCGATGCCAACAATAGTGTGCTTAGCGCAACCTATTTTGTGCCTGGAGTAGACCTGATACTCAACGACTCGATCTTCCAGCCAAGCTGTAATGCAAATGATGGATGGATAAAAATCACCCCTCAAAGCGCCAACGGACCTTTTACCTATGCTTGGAGCAATGGTCAAAGCACCGACTCTGCTAGCAATCTCGCTCCTGGAATTCATGCAGTCTTAGTTACAGATGCCTTTGGTTGTGTCAATCAATGGATCGGAACCTTAGACCCTGCTGATTCCTGTTACGTGGAGGTCTCGGGCCTTGCCTTTCATGATCTCAATGCCAACTGCATCCAAGATCCTGGTGAAGCAGTACTCCCCTTTGTTGTAGTCGATGTCAATCCCGGCGGAGCAGCCATGACCGATAGTCTGGGAGCTTATTCCTTTCAATTGGATACCGGCAGTTATGATATTCGGGTATTGAGTGATGGCTTAAACAATGTGGTCTGTCCGCCTTCTGCTGTGCACAGTCTGAGCTTTGATGACTATGATGATGACACCACTATGATTGATTTTGGGATTCAGATTGGTCCCACTCAAGATTTAGCCCTTTACTACTTTATCCCTACCATGGCTAAGGCAGGCCAGCATCGCTTACACCACTTATTGGTCTATAATGACGGCAATGATACGGTCAGTGGGAGTTTAGAGCTTCAGATCGATCCCCAAGAGCAATTGCTTAACTTCTCTCCTCCTAGTCCGAGCCTGATCGATACCGTCAACGGTTTATTTCGCTGGCAACTACCCATGATCGCACCTGGTGGACATGCCACGAGAATTATGACCACCCAATTGCCTACTACTCTACAGATCAATGATAGTTTGTTTAGTTCGGCTACGGTAAGCCCCATCGTAGGAGACACGACTCCGGATAACAATTTTAGGAGTCGCATGCAGCTAGTAGTCGGCCCCTTCGACCCCAATGACAAGCTGGTTTCGCCTAAAGGCATCGGCCCCGCGGGTTATATTTCTGCTCAAGACAGCATTCTGACTTATACCGTTCGCTTTCAAAATGTTGGGAATGCTCCCGCCCAGTTGGTAGTGATTCGCGATACGATAGACGCCGATCTTGATGCCTTGGGTTACCAAGCCTTGGGCTATAGCTTCCCTTATCAGTTGCAGATCGAGGATGATTCTATCTTGGTCTTTTCTTTTCCGGGAATCAATCTACCTGATTCGATCTCTGATCCTGTGGGCAGTCAGGGATTTGTGCAGTTTTCTTTGCCGCATCGCGGAACGCTTGCCCCTTTCACAGAAATACGAAACAGTGCCGCGATTTACTTTGACTTTAATGCACCCATCATCACCAATACGGTGCTAAATACCATCTATCCATTTCCTGAGTTGAGTTTGGAGTCTGACAGTCTTTGTAGTGGGGATCTGCTCTTCGCAGAACTCACGGTCCCGGGCGTAGCGCCCTATGATTTTGTTTGGAGTACAGGCGATCAAGGTATGGGCTTGCCGGTAGGTGCTTTTGGTACTGTTGTCGATAGCAGCGGCTGGTACAGTTTGACAGTTATAGACAGCAATGGCTTTACCGTCACAGATAGTGCCTTTCTGATGGTCAGCGGCCAAGAGCCTGTAGCAGATTTTAACGTTACGCAAAGCGGCCTTATGATCAACTTTGATGATCTCTCACAAGATGCCCTCAGCTATCATTGGGACTTTGGTGATGGAGACAGCAGCCAAAATGCTTCCCCTAATCATAGCTATCCAGCCAGCGGTCTTTACACAGTACAGCTTACCGTGCAAAATCCTTGTGGTGCCGATACCACGGTCCAGACGATTAGTGTGATAGCAACCAGTCTAGAAGATGAGTTTGAGCGTTCAGTGAAACTGCTACCTAACCCCTTAGAAAAGCAGGCAATCTTGCACTTTAACAACCCCCGACAGCAGGAATATGATTTGTATATATATGACCTCCAAGGCAAACTGATTCGGTCCTATAAAGACAATAGAAGCACTCAATTTGCCCTAGAGAGAGGAAGCTTAAGTCCTGGTCTATATCTATATCGATTAGAAGGGGAGTTTGCCTTTGCGGGCAAATTCTTGGTCAAATGATGTTTTAACGAAACGATTTACCCCTTTACCCGGTTTTACTATGTAGTACTGCCGGGTATTTTGTGTTCTTGTCAGAGATTGGCAACTTCTCCGGTCCTCGCATATTGGTTTTACTTCTAGATTATAATAACTTCTAGACTCATCTTTTGCACAAAGTATGAAGCCTCTCTACGCTAACGCTTTATTTTGCCGTATTCCCAGATTTGGATTATTGATTTGCCTATTGCTTTATGGGCCTATCTCAAGCCAAGCCAAAACTAGTGGGTTTACTTTTGCTGATCCTAACGCAAAATCGGTGAGAATCCCCATCGAAGTGCAGCACAATGTTGTATTACTGCCTCTAAAGATCAACGGCTCCTTTGAGATGACCTTTATCCTTGATACTGGAGTCAAAACCACCATCTTGACCGAAACCGTATTGATGGCCTTCTTGGGCCTAGATACCCTGCAACCAGTACGTCTGAGAGGGCTTGGAGAAGGGGATTTTATCGAAGGATTACTCGCACAAAATGTATCGATACGCCTGCCCGGAGTCATTGGGAGTGGGATCAATATGGTAGTTTTGCCAGAAGATTTGATCTCTTATTCTGGTTTGTTTGGGCGCTCCGTACATGGGATTATTGGCTACGAAATTTTTGGCCAGTTTATCGTCGAGATCAACTACCAACACAAGTATTTGGTCCTACATGACCCTTTCAACTATAAGCCACCACGTAATCAGAGGCGTTATGAGACCATCCCGATTACCGTCAAGCGCTTCAAGCCTTACATCACTGCGGTCATGAACGATGGACAAGGCAATTTGGTCGAACGTGATTGGCTGATTGATACAGGGGCATCTCACTCGATTTCTCTTTATGATCCGAATCTCCCACTTCCCAATCCTTCGATTGATGCCTTTTTGGGTATGGGACTTAGCGGTAATGTCTATGGTAAAATTGGGCGAGTGGCCTCTTTTAGCATGGGTAAGTTTGAGTTTGAGGAGATTATTGCAGGTTATCCGGATGCTAATGCCCTCTATGTACCCGAGGAAGAACTCCTAACTTGGTATGGCAACATAGGTTCAGAGGTAATTTCACGCTTCAATGTAGTCTTTGACTATTATAATGGTAAGATCATTCTCCGCAAAAATGCCGCCTACAAAGAGCCATTTTACTACAACATCAGTGGTTTAGAGATTATGACCAAAGGCGCTCAATTTGATGATTTTGTCGTGAGTTATGTGCGTCCAAACTCCCCCGCAGAGCGGGCTGGGATCAAAATTGATGATGAAATCGTCGCCTTAAATGGGATTTCTGTCCAAGGACTAGGCATTTCAGATATCTATCAAAGCCTGAGACGTCGGGCCGGTAAGCGGGTCAATTTACGGATTCGCCGAGGCGATGAATTGATGAAAATCCGTTTTGCGATTGAGACGCAGATTTAGCTTTTTTGAGGATGAAATCAATCTGCGTTTTTTGCGGCTCAAACACCGGCTCCAATCCCGTGTTTACTGAAGCTGCGGTCCAATTGGGACAATCTCTCGCTGCCCGCAATATTCGTCTTGTTTATGGTGCGGGCAATGTCGGTCTCATGGGAGTGATTGCTGATGCTTGCTTAGCGGCTGGGGGAAAAGTATTGGGGGTGATACCGGGTTTCCTCAAAGCCAAAGAAGTTTGTCACACCGGCCTTAGCGAGCTCATCGTGACTGAGACTATGCACGAACGAAAGCAAATCATGGCCGACCATTCTGATGGTTTTATTGCTATGCCCGGAGGCTTTGGTACACTTGATGAGCTTTGCGAAATCCTGACTTGGGCCCAATTAGGCTTACATGCCAACCCCATCGGACTCCTCAATGTCGCGGCTTATTTTGATCATTTAATTCAGATGTTTGATCATATGGTTGGCGAACGCTTTCTGGCTCAGGCCAACCGTGAGTTAGTACTGGCAGACGTTCAGCCGGAGGCACTCCTTCAAAAGATGATCGACTTTGATCCTCCCGAAGTAGAAAAATGGTTGGATAGAAGCCGTACTTAAGTACAGAGTAGCAAGTATCCCGAAAGCTTTCGGGAGTATGTAGTACAGAGAAAAACAGCAAACGCTGCCAGTACTTAGCATTCCATCGTTCTGCGCAGCAGTAAAACAAGGAGTCCTTAGCTCACCGCTGCGCGGAACGCTTGTTTGAGTACTTAGACAATAGTATTCAGTATTAAGGCCCAGGAAAAGTGGTCTGTAAGGTTCAGCGAGATCTTTTTCTCTGTACTGAATACCTTCTCCTTTCTACTTGAAACCCCATCGAGCAGTGTGCGCCCTTGAGGCGCCTACTTTTGTTTCAATCCTTGGCAAGCGGATGGGATAGGCGTTCGAAAACCACGATTTTCCCTTCCCTAGGCTCGGTTACGGGCGAGAATGAAGCTTCCCCATTTTACGATGGCTTTTTCTAGGTCCTCCAATTTGAAGGGCTTGCTGATGTAGTCATCCATGCCGGCACTAAGATATTCTTCGCGCACACCGTTCATTGCGTGAGCTGTCATGGCGATAATGACAGGACGTTTGTTTTGACCATAGGTCTCAATGATCTCCTTGGTGGTCGTCAACCCATCCTTGTTGGGCATTTGGATGTCCATGAAAATGAGATCATAAGGGGCTTTTGCCAATTCTTCCATCGCCACTTCTCCATCATCAGCGAGGGTGATTTCGTAGCCCATTTTGCCGAGGATACCTTCGATCACGGTTTGGTTGATCATATTATCTTCCGCGACCATGATACGAATGGGGTAGCGCTCACCAAGCTTTTTGTTGAATGGAGAGCTAGCTTCTTCTTGCGGATTTTCGAGGGCATGCTTCTCTGCCTCTCTATCGGCTTGGGCGCTGATATAAAATATAAAGGATGAACCTTTACCTACTTCACTTTCTACTCGGATATCGCCTTCCATGAGTTCGAGTAGCTTGCGAGTAATGGCCAAACCTAAGCCGACACCCCCAAAGCGGCGAGAGACCGAATTGTCCACCTGCTGAAAAGATTCAAAGATGGTGCGGCGTTTGTTTTCTGGGATACCAATACCAGTATCGGTAACTGACATTTCTAGGGCAAAAGGCTCTTGATGAACTAGGCTAGCGCTCTGAGAGGCCTTCAAGCGGGCTTGAATCCGAATTGAACCCTTAGAGGTAAATTTGAGGGCATTGCTGACTAAATTGACCAAGACTTGGCGGAGGCGAGTCGGGTCAGAAAAAAAGTATGGCGGCAGAGCCGGATCAATATCATATTCGAGTTTGATCCCCTTATTGCCAGCGGTAGTCATAAAGAGGGCCATCACCTCGTCTAGCAACTCTTTGAGCGGAATACTTCTGATCTCTAATTCCAGTTTACCTGCCTCAACCCTTGAGTAATCTAAGATGTCGTTGAGGATAGAGAGCAAATTTTGACTACTGGTAGAAATGGTAGAGGCGTATTCTTGTTGCTTTTCGTTTAGCGGAGTATCCATCAATAAGCTTACCATACCGATAATACCGTTCATCGGAGTACGGATCTCATGGCTCATCGCCGCTAAGAAGTTGGATTTGGCGATAGAAGCTGCCTCAGCCTCTCTCTTTGCATCTTCTAGATTGAGATTGATCTTATGGAGTTGGCGGTTTTGCAGATTGATGACTTTGTTTTGGCTAGAAAGCTGGTCGTTTACCTTTTGCTTGACTTTGGTTTGTTGATAAAGGACCACCACGAGTATCACAATCAAAAAGAGTACGCCTGCTCCTGAATAAAGAAGGATTAAGTGCTTACGGTTTTCCTCTTCTTTTTTGAGATAGCGTAGGTCATTTTCTCGTTCTTGGCGCTTCTGTCGCTCTAATTTGAGCTTATACTCCATTTCTTGGAGATTTTGAAGATTGCGGGTACCAAATACCTTTTCATAAAGGTCCATGTATTTTTGATAGGTAAGCCGCATATTCTCATTGTCTTCAAGCTTTACATAGCATTCTGCCAACTGTCGGTAACCAGCCACCTGAAAGGTATCTTCTGGAGTCAGCGGTTCTCTGCTCACCAAGGCTTGAAATGTCTCCAATGCATAGTCATATTCTTCCAGCATGAAGTGGGCCATACCCATATTGTAGAGGAGTCTAGAGCTACTATCGGAGTAAATTACTTGTTCTTCTAAGGCCCAAGAGTAATGGCGTAGGGCAGAGTTATAATTGCCTTCTTTGAGGTAAGTATCCCCAATCAAGCTGAGGGTTGCTGCCTGAGCCGCGTATTCCTTATGATCGTCCCAGATGATCAGGGCATCATCTAAAAAGGGTCTTGCCAGTGCGATGCTATCAATATCTATATATACTCTACCTAGCTCCAGTTGGATCATGGCTTGGTACTCAGGACGATCAAGGCCATTTTCGATGTTGAGCGCTCTTGTCAGATATTGCAGAGCTTGAGGGTGCTGCTTTTCGGCAAAGAAACATCTTCCTAGCAAATAAAGAGTGCGAGCCATAGTCGCTGAGTCGGTATCGCTTTGGAGGTTGAGTGCTGTGTGATAGCTCGCTTTGGCGTCTTGATACTGTTCCTGCTTGACTTGGATTTGTCCAATGTGCAAAAGGGTTTGACCGAGCAGAGGAGTGTCAAGTTGCGTGAGGGCATGAGTCTCTAGCCTGCTCAGATTTTGAAGGGCTGACTTATAATCTTTGAGTGAATCAGACGCATCAATTAGACGTTCCATCGAGGATACCCAATAGGCATTCTTGCCATATGACTCACGGATATCACGAGATTGATCAAACTTAAAGGCCGCCATGGAGTAGTTGCCCCTAATCATATAGAAGTTGCCGAAATGAAACAAGACATTAGCGACATAACGATTATCTCCGATAGATTCGGCGATGTCGAGGGCCTGTTGTCCCAGTCTAACGGACAAGATAAAGTTGCTATCTCGCGCCGTTTGATACATTAAATCACTGAGGGTATTGACTTGTTCGGGCTTGCTAGCTTGCGCCAAGGAGGTATTGAGGCTGTCCAGATTGATCTCTTTTCCTGGATCTGCAAAGAGTCCCAGGCACAATCCTAGTATTATTATCCCCGTACAAATGAGCCTCCGCCCAAACATTACAATCGTCAAATTTTTTATGTGTATAAATGCAAATATAGAAAAAATCCCGCCTTTTCGCTATTCACCGCAAACTAGGCTTCCCCACCTAATTAGGTGCAAGATATGGGCCAAATCTTACTGTCAATCTTGCCGATAGGCTTTCTCGTTCCCTTTGCTTGGCAGAAAGCCAATCGACCAGGCTGGCTTGAGGGATTTTGTTATGGGCTACTGCTGCGCAGAACGCTTATTTGGGGATTGCGGTATGCATGCGCACCTACAGAATGTTTATTTTAGGGCTGAGCGTTCTGCGAAGCAGATATCCCTAAGCCCCTAAGCCAGTTAGATAGGCCCTATCTACACTCGTTTTGGCAGGATTGGGGTAGAGCGTAATGACTTTTGGAAGTCGTGAATGGAGCTCAGCTAGAGGTTATCGCCAAAGCCGCCTAGCGTTACGGAATTTATTCGCTAATGATGATATTTGGGTTCTTTATTTTTATGGCTTCATCCACCTCGGTCAGCAATTCGATATTGATACCGTCAGCCAAACCTGTTTGGATATACAAGGTGTCAAATTTTTGCGTACTTCGCTCGACTTCCACAAATGCAGAATCTCCCTTGAACTGAAGCAATGCTTCTTTGATCGCCAATACATTGTCGCGACGCTCCAAGACAATATCCGCATTGGCGCTATAACCTGCTCTGATAAATTGATCTTCTCGTAGTTGGATAGCCGCTCTAATCTCAAATTGAATGGCACCATTTTCTTCTAAACCTTTAGGGGAAATATGTTCTAGGGTAGCAGGAAATTCGATGTCTTCGATGGCACCAATGGTTAGCAATAGGGGCATACCTTCTTTGATCTTACCTACCTCTGCTTCGTCAACTTTTCCTTCAAAAATCATCTCATCCATATTGGCTACGATGGCGATGGTGGTGCCATCATTAAAAGTATTGGCTTCGATCACAGAGTTACCTTCTTCGATCGGGACATCCAGTACCATGCCTGAGATAGTAGCTCTGATATTGGTATTGGCGGTTTTACCCGAACGCTTGGTCGAACCTCTACGGATCAGGTCGAGATTGTCTTGCGCGCCCTGCATCTCTTGTTGGGCATTGAGATAGGAAAGTTCTATTTCCTGAAAGGTCGCTTGGGCAATCACGCCTTCCTCCAAAAGTTTTTCATTGCGGTCGAAATCTCTTTTTGCGTTCTTCATGGCGATTTTGGCGCGCTCAAGACGATTTTCGGCATTATTGAGATTGACCATGTCAGGGATAATACGCACCGTCGCAATCAAATCGCCGACCTTGACCATATCCCCTGCCTCTACGTGCAATTTGCTGATTAGTCCAGAAACCTGTGGTTTTACTTCCACCTCCTTGCGCGGTACTACTGAGCCTGTCGCTACGGTTTTTTTGACGATGGCCGTATAAAAAGGGCTGTCAGTTTCAAAAATGATGGGATCTTCTTCGTTTTGACTGATCAAAAAGTAAGCACCTCCTACCAAAAGTAAGGCGAGTAATCCCGTCAAAATAATGCCTGTAGTCTTCATCTATTCACTTGATTGTGAGGTCCGTAATACCTCTTTATTTTTTGCTTGTTTCTTTTTTGTTTACCGCTGCGTGGAACGCTTAATCGATTGGTTGAAGGTTTGATTTGTTGAAGTTTTGAATTTTCCTAGACTCAACTCAACAACTCAACAACTCAACAACTCAACAACTCAACAACTCAACTATTCCGCTCTCAGGGCTTCCACCGGTCGAACTCTCACCGCCCTTTGGGCTGGAATCAGGCCCGCTAGCAAGCCAGCTCCCATCAATATCACCAAGGCTCTTAAAGCCAAACTTATATCAATGAAGGGGGTTCCAAACATGCCCGTATCTAGTCCTTCTATAAGTATTGCTACCAATTCTAGAAGCCCCATCCCTAGTAATAATCCAATATACCCTGCCAAAACAGTCAATATGATCGCTTCTGCTACTACTTGACTGATGATCGAAAAAGGCTTTGCCCCCAGAGCTCTCCGAATGCCAAACTCCTTGGTTCGTTCTTTGACCGTAACCAGCATAATGTTACTGATACCGATTGCACCGGCCAGTAAGGTGAAAAATCCAACGATCCAAGAGATCGAGCGGATGCCAAAAAAGACATTCTCGATTTCTTCAAACTCTTCTTCCATATTGTAATGTCCAAAAGCTCGCTCATCCTCTGGTGATATTGAATGGCGTTTTTGTAATATGGCTAAGGCCTCCTTCTCCAATTCTGCTCCGCTCTCACCAGGTTTGGCGGTAATCGCAAAGTAGTTGATGCGATTGCCATAGTTAAAGGCCTTTTGAAAGGTACTAAAGGGCACAAAAATCTTTTGGGTTTCGCGTTCGGCCCGCCCGCCGGTAGCCCGAGTATTAAACACCCCCACTACTTGAAAATAGGTGCCATTGATTTTGAGGTAATCGCCGATGGGCTCTTCGTCCTCCTCAAACATAAGTTCACGTACTCTTTTGCCGATCACACATACTTTGCGCGTTTCCTTGATATCAAGCTGGTTGAGAAAACGTCCTGAAGAAATGAGCATAGGCTCTACGTACTGAATGTCTGGATAATCACCTGCTACCTCGAAGGCACCCGTTTTGTTCGTTCTGGTGATGGTGCCTGAAAAATCGCTGCGGGGGCAAATATATTCTGCCTTTGGTAGTAATTCAGGAAGGACATCATAATCATCATTGGTCAAACTAAAGCGGCGGCCTGGTTGAAAGCCTTTGTAGGGTTGGGTGGTACGACGAGTCCAAATAAAGAGACTGTTGGTCGAACGCCCGCCCATGTCTTGGCGTACTCCACTTTCTAGTCCATTGCCGGCGCCCATCATCACAATCAGCATGAACATGCCCCAGAAGATACCCAAAGCTGTGAGGAAGGTCCGTAGAGGACTCCTCAGTAGTGAGTGCATGATTTCTTGCCACTTGTCTATATCGAACATAGGGTAATTTTATTCTTCTCTCAGGGCTACTATAGGACGAATCTTCGCGGCTCGATAAGCCGGCATCAAGCCTGCAAAAGCCCCTGCTACCACTAGCAGAATCATCGCTCTGAAGGCTACGCCAAGATCGATACTAGGATTGTAAAAGATGTCTATTGCATTGAGATCAACTCCTTGCATCATATTGAAGCTTTGAAAAAGCTCTAGCCAAACCCCGCTATTGTAAAATTCAAGGGTAGCAATGCCCAGTAATATGCCAAGGTAGCCCGAGATCGTGGTAATGAAAACGGACTCTTGCAATATCAAACCAATAATAGAGTTTGGGGTAGCTCCCAAAGCTTTTCTAATCCCAATTTCTTTCGTACGTTCTTTGACCACTATCAGCATAATATTACCTACCCCAATAATGCCCGCCATGAGGGTCCCTACGGCGATAAACCAAATGAATATCCGCATGCCCATCATCACATTTTGGAACTCCTGAAAATTTTCGATGTTATTACGAACCCAAATAGCTTGGCGATCCTTAGGATTAAAGTGGTGGCGTTCGGCGACCAGCTGTCTTACCCTTCTCGCGATATCTTTGCTCTCGTCTAAAGTAGCATCGCCCATCGTAAAGATGATGCGGTTGATTTCATTTTTGCCGTTGAAGATGCGTTGGGCAGTAGTGATAGGCAAATAGATGACTTCTTCTTCACCAGCGTCGGCGATAGATTCTTTGCTGACACCTACAACGGTGAACGCAAAGTTGTTGATCTTAATGTCTTGGCCAATGGGGTTAACTCCTTCTCCAAAGAGTGCATCCCTTACCCTGCGTCCAATAACAGCGACTTTACGGTAATCGCTCAAATCTCTTTCGGTTAAATAACGGCCCAAGTCGATAGCAGTATTTTCTACTTGTTGGTGGCCAGGATGGACACAGCGGATGCTAAAACTGCCAAAATTGTTTTGTCTAGAGATGATAGGTGTGCCGGGGATGTAAAAGCGGGAAGAAATATATTCTACCTCGGGGATACCATTCTTGATAAGTTCATAGTCATCATTGGTAAACCGAATGCGGCGGCCTGCTTTATATCCTTTGTAAGCTTCGGCGGTGCGGCCGGGAAAGATGAAGATGCTATTGATTGCGTCAGAAGCAATCTCGCGGGTAACGCCATTTTCGAGCCCTTTGCCCGCTCCCAAAAGGAGGACCAACATAAAGATGCCCCAGCCCACACTAAAACCAGTCAATAAGGTACGTAGCCGATTGCGTCGGATCGTTTCAAATATTTCCTGCCATTTGTCGAGGTCAAACATCTATGCTTGAATTGGAGCTGGTTACAAAGGGGTGAGCGTTCTGCGAAGCAATCATTAAGGACGAATAATCAAATCTCGTTTTTCTTCTCTTTCGATCAGACCATCTCGCAGATGAATGACTCTTTTGGTCATTTCGGAGATATCATGTTCGTGCGTTACAATGACGACGGTAATGCCATCATCATTGATGTCGTGTAGGACTTGCATAACCTCATGGGAGGTTTTGGTGTCTAGGGCTCCTGTAGGCTCATCGGCTAGGATCATTTGTGGTTGTGAGATCAAGGCTCGTGCGATAGCTACGCGTTGTTTTTGCCCCCCTGACATTTCATTGGGTAGATGATCTGCCCAGGCGAGGAGCCCCACTTTGTCTAGGTATTCTTCGGCCAAGGCATTACGCTTGCGGCGACTGACATTTTGATAGTAAAGCGGAAGGGCTACGTTTTCGCGAGCACTCTTAAAGGAGATCAGATTGAAGGACTGAAAAATAAAGCCGATAAATTGATTGCGATAAACAGCGGCTTTGGTTTCAGAGAGGTTTTTGATCAGCGTATCCCCGATATAATAGGAACCTTCGTCATAATTATCGAGGATACCTAAGATATTAAGGAGAGTAGATTTACCTGAACCGGAAGAGCCCATGATAGATACGAGTTCCCCGCTTTGGATATCGATGTCAATCCCTTTGAGCACGTGGAGAGACTGCTGACCTATGGGGTAGGACTTGTGGATGTTTTGTAGACGTAGCATCGTAGATGCTAAATAAAAAAATCTTAAGCGGTGTTCCTTGCTATTAGTCGAAGTTTAGTCATCATTGGTCGAGTAAATCGGGGAAGTACTTACGTGAGTGGGCTGGGAAGCGCCATTCGGGGGTAGTAAGGGGCCCTGGTCGGGAACGATACCATGGGCTGAGCTGAGGATCGTTAGGGTTGCGTAGGATATGCATTTCTTGAGCAGGCATATAGCTTTGGGCCAATAAGAATAAGCGTTCGCCGGAGGAGCTATCCACCGCTACATCGATCACGATCACGGCGTGTCCTGGAAAGCCACCTTTGATAAAAATCTCCCCTGCCTGAATGGGCGCATTATCACTACGTGCTGGTAAATCTCGGGCCAAAGAATAGGTGCCTGCATAACTAAAAACTATGTCCATGTAGGAGCGGAACGAAGCGTGGGAAGAAGAGGGAGCATGCGTCTTCACCCAATTGACAGTATTGCCGTTGATGCGCGGTCGATAACCAGCTTGCCAACGGGTGTAGGCGGCCTCATCGCCGCTAGTAAAGCGAAATTTGATGCGATCATAGGCTTGAGCAGCATAGTCATATTCGGCTTTGAGGCGCATGACAGCGTCGGCACACTGCTGAAGATCGCGCTTCCCTACGTCAATATTGATTAGGGCATGGTGAGCAGATTGATTGCTTTTGAGCTGGCCGTTGTAGAGTCTTACTGAGGGCCGACCGGGCTTGAGGGGCAAGAAGCGTAACCAATGGGCAAAGCTGTTTTCGGCTACGGCTAATCTCTCGTAACCTACTGGAGTCGGAATCCGGCGTTCCAAGAATTGGGTACTATCAACAGCGGTAGTCCAAGCGTAGGGAATGCTCGGAGGTAGACTAGGGGAGAGCTGAGCTAGCCATATGCTGGCCCAAACAAAAAAATGAATCTGCATAGTGGGGGATACTTACTTTCCTAACGTAGGGAGCGGCAAAAGTTACATCAGTCGTATGTCGAGCATAGAAGGCAAATCAACGATGACTAATAACTTTCTGCCGAATAAAATACGCATGAGATTGGAGTGAAATAAAAAGAATCCCTATATTGAGTAATTAAGCTACTTTCAACTACTACTCTAACTCTATGCTCAACTACTTTACACAACCCATTCCATTTATATATTAGAATTAATTTTGGCTTGGAACCCTAGTGGTTTCTAGTCTTCGATTGGACAAAACCTGAATAGCTGCCAGGTGATGCAATCGATTACGCTCAACTCAAGGATATTAAATTTTTACTATAAGTTGTCTTTTTCATCTATTAACTAACTACGCTATTATGAAAAACAACCGACTAAATTGTTTGCCCAGCTGGATGAGTCCGACGCGACTACTCTCGCTGTTAGCAGCAATGATGTTGAGTCTGGGACTTCATGCCCAGTCCGGAACAGTATCGGGGACTGTAACAGCTTCTGATACTGAAGACCCTCTAGTGGGGGTTACTGTAACAGTGAAAGGCTCTACTACGGGAGCTTTGACTGATGATGCTGGTAAATACAGCATTCCTGCACCAAGTGATGGCACTTTGGTGTTTTCTTATCTTGGTTATGAGACTCAGGAAGTAAAGATTGATGGCCGTTCGACTGTTGCTATTACTTTGATTTCTGGTGATTTAGCTACAGATGAGGTTGTCATTACCGCTTTCGGTATTGCCCGTGAGAAAAAAGCGCTCGGGTATTCTGTAACAGAGGTAGATGGCTCAAACTTCGTGGAAGCGCGCGAAGTAAACGTAGGTAACTCTCTCGCCGGTCGTGTGGCTGGTGTGAACGTTGCTTCTCCTGCTACTGGTAAAGCAGGTTCTACTCGTATTACTATTCGTGGTAACAGTTCTATCTCTGGTAACAACCAGCCGCTATTCGTAGTGGATGGGGTACCGATTGATAACACAAACCTCGGTTCTGCCGGTATGTGGGGTGGATCAGACCAAGGAGATGGTATTTCTTCTTTGAATCCCGATGATATCGAAACGATGTCTGTTTTGAAAGGAGCGACTGCCGCGGCACTTTATGGTTCTCGAGCTGGTAATGGGGTAATCTTGATTACTACTAAAGGTGGGGTTAACCGTAAAGGAATCGGCGTTGAAATCAATTCCAACTTTATGGCTGATCAAGTATTAGACTTTACTGACTTTCAAAGAGAGTACGGTAGTGGTGATCGTGGGGTCGCGCCTGCTAGTCAGGAAATCGCATTAGAAAACGGTCTCAATTCTTGGGGAGCTCCACTAGATGGTTCTAGTGTGGTACAGTTTGATGGTGTTGCGCGTCCTTATTCTTATGTACCTAATAACATAAGTAATTTCTATCGTACCGGAACGACTTTTACGAATACTTTGGCTTTAACTGGCGGAAGTGAAAAGTATAATTTCCGTTTTTCTGCTTCTAATCTCGACAATGAGGATGTAGTGCCAAATGCTGGATTGACGCGTAATACCTTTACAGCTAATATTCAAGCGCGTCCTATGGATCGTCTGATTGCCCGCGTAACAGCTAGTTATAGCCGTCAGAATGTGCAAAATCGTCCTCGTTTATCTGACTCTCCAGGTAATGCAAACTATACTGTTAACTCTTTGCCTCCAAACATTAATGTACTTGATCTACAAGGAGATCCTAACAAGCTGGGGGCACAGCCTGATGGAAATGAGCTTCAGTTTAACGATAACATCTTCGTAACTAACCCTTATTGGGCAGCACATCAGTTCTACCAAAATGACTTCAGAGAGCGTCTATTAGGTTCTTTCCTACTACGTTATGAGTTTACTGACTGGTTGTACCTACAAGGTCGTGTTGGGATGGACGGATTTAACCGTAAGACCCAAGGGTGGACTCCTTATGGTACTGCTTTTAGTCCATTGGGTAGTATCAATGAAGGCATTTCTCGTTTCGTAGAAACTAACGCTGACTTCCTCTTAGGTTCAAACCAAACTTTTGACAATGGCTTTGGCTACGACGTATTTGTTGGTGGTAATCAGATGTATCGTAAAAATGAATCTGTTGGGGTCAGTGGTTCTCCTCTTGAAGTGCCATTTGTCCACAGTTTAGCGAATGTGTCTATCCGTAATGGTAGTTTTGGTTTCAATGAACTAGCGATCAACTCGCTATTCTATTCTGCTGAGATTAACTACGGTGGGTATCTGTACTTGACCACTACGGGGCGTCAGGACTGGTTCTCTGTACTCAACGCTCCTGAGGGAGCTAGTATCCCATTCGATAATTCTGAGTTCTATCCTTCTTTTGCGCTTAGCTTTGTACTTTCTGACGCTGTGGAATTGCCTACAGCAATTAGCTTTGCGAAAGTGCGTGCTTCTTGGGCTCAAGTTGCAAACACCGGAGCAGTTGGACCATACGCTTTGACTCTCCCTTATGCATTAGTAGGTGGGCACCTTGGTCGTCCCCTAGGACGTATCAATGGGGGTACTATTCCTCCACTTTCACCTTCGCCTCCGACCGTTACGGAGTTTGAAGTTGGAGCAGACATACGTTTGTTTAATAACCGTTTTGGAATCGACTTTGCCTACTACAACAAAGTTTCTCAAGGGGATCTTTTGCCAGCTTCCATCTCTGAAGCTTCTGGCTATAGTAATGCGATCTTGAGAGTAGGACAAATGACTAACCGAGGGGTGGAGTTATTGATAACAGGTACGCCTGTCAAAACGAATGATTTCCGTTGGGATGTAACCTTCAATTTTGCTCAAAACAATAATACTGTAGATGATCTTGGCGAAGGCGTTGAAGATATTCGGGTATCAGAAAGCCGCACTCGTAATGCTTACATTCACCATGTAGTAGGTCTACCTTACAGCCAAATAATGGGCTTTTCACAAGCAGTGGATGATGCTGGCAACCTTGTATATGATGGTGATGGATTACCAGTTCGTGGTGAGTTTGGACCTTTAGGTACAGGTGTACACCCTAATACCTTTGGTTTAATCAATGAGTTTACCTATAAAGGATTCCGTTTGAGTTTCTTGCTTGACATGAAGACTGGCGGCTTTATCTACAATGCAACTAATGCTTACAATACTTCTCGAGGTCTCCATAAGCAGACACTTGAAGGCCGTAATGGTGATTTTGCTATTTCTGGGGTAACTCAAACGGGTACCGATCCTGATAATAATCCAATCTATGAGTCTATCTCGACTAACGTTACGGCTCAGGATTACTACCAGCGTATCGCCTTTAACATCACTGACCAATTTGTTGAGTCTGCTGACTTTGCCAAGCTTCGTCAGATCAGCTTTGGCTATAGCCTACCAAACAGCATCATGGAAAAAACTCCTTTCTCAGGAATTTCTGTTTCGCTTGTAGGTCGTAATCTGGCGTTACTTTGGTCTAAAGCTGAAAATATCGACCCAGAATCTACCTACACGAATGGCAATGCGCAGGGTCTTGAAATGTTTGGAGTACCTGCTTCTCGTAGCTACGGAGTGAACCTTAACCTCAAATTTTAATTGAAAGCAATGAAACTTTTCAAAAAAAGCATAAATAAGCTCTGGTTGTTATTGGCCATAGTGGCGCTTCCGATGAGTTCCTGTGATCAGGGATTTGCGGAGCTAAACACTAATCCCAATGCGATCAACGAGTTAGATTATAACTACCTCCTTTCTTATGCACAATTGCAAACTTCTGGGGAGCGTTATGAAAACTGGCGGGCGATCTTGATCTATTCTTCGACAATGGTACAGCACTTAGCGGCTCTTCCAAACTATTGGTCAGGGGATAAGTATCTTTATAATCAAGGCTATTCAGCCTCCCTTTGGGAACGTGCCTATCGTAATTATATTAAGGAAATTACTGATATCCTTGATAAGACTAATGGCGATCCTGAGTACGCTAATCTTTATCAGATCACGCGTATTTGGAGAGTAGCTGCTTTTCATAGAATCACTGATCTATATGGAGATATTCCATATTCTGAAGCAGGCAAAGGCTTTATTGAAGGGATTTTTAATCCTGTATATGACTCACAGGAAGATATCTATCGTGATATGCTTAAGGAACTTGACGAAGCAGCTAATGCTTTGGGTGCTGGTGCTGATGAAGTCCCTGGTGATCTTATTTATGATGGAGACTTTGCGCTTTGGAAAAAGTATGCATATTCTTTAATGCTTCGCTTAGCGATGCGTTGTTCTGAAGTTGATCCTGCCTTAGCACAGGAATATGTCGGTAAGGCTACTACAGGAGGTGTGATGACCTCTATCAGTGAATCGGCGCTTGTCAAACATCAAGACGGACCTAGCGGTATTAACCGTAATGGTGTTGGTGAAGTTTTTAATGCAGATGACAACCAGCGTCTATCAGCGACTTTTGTTGATTGGATGGATGGTAAAGGCGATCCCCGTCTAAACGTACTAGGTGTTGTAGCCTCTGGAGGTGCACAAAAAGGATTGCCAAATGGGTTCACTACTACCACTTTAGAAACTTATCCTGGTGGAACTGACTTAGAAACTTATAGTCGTGTCAATCGTCAGATTGCGCTACTTGAGTCTCCAATGATGTTCCAGTCTTATGCTGAAGTAGAACTGCTACTAGCTGAGGCAGTAGAGCGCGGCTGGGCTTCTGGTGATGCTGCCACTCACTATGAAAATGGTGTACGTGCTGCAATGAAGCAATGGGGCGAATTGTATGATGCTTCCTTAGCAATTGATGACGCAGATATTGATACCTATTTAGCTAACAACCCTTATGATGCCGCCAATGCCATGGAGCAAATCGGTGAGCAGTACTGGGCTGCTACTTTCTGGAATGAGTATGAAGCTTATGCTAACTACCGTCGTACTGGCTACCCTGATTTGGTTCCAGTAGATTTCCCTGGAAATGAAGCGAATAGCCAAATTCCTCGCCGTCTGCGCTATCCAGCTGCGGAGTATGGGGTGAATGAAGTCAATATCAACGCTGCGAACGCTCGTCAGGGGGTAGATGAGTTTACTACCAAAGTATGGTGGGACGCTCGCTAATGAAGATTTAACTTTTTGTTAAATATATTGTGGCTGTTCCCTTGTGGGAGCAGCCACCCTTTTTTTGTATTTTTAGGTGTTAAGGAGAAGCCGAAAATGTGAAGTATGAAAAGCCTTAGCCTTATATTTTTGTCCCTTTTAGTGAGCGTTCAGCTTGCTGGGCAAACACGATTTCAAAGCCTTACTCCAGCTCAGTCTGGAATCGATTTTAACAATCAGCTCACCGATGAAAAAGATCACAATATCCTGATCTACTCCAATTATTATGGAGGCGGCGGCGTGGGTATAGGTGATTTTGACAATGACGGTTTGCAAGATATTTTCTTTGCTGGCAACCTAGTGGCGGATCGATTGTATCTCAATCAAGGAGAGATGACGTTCCGCGAAGCGAATGCTGAAACAGGGATAGTAGATAACGGAGGCTGGTCTTCGGGGGTGGTATTGGCTGATATCAATCAAGATGGTTGGTTGGATATTTACGTTACGCGTGAATTATACGATGATAAGCCCGAGCTAAGAGCAAATGTGCTTTACATCAATTTGGGTGAGCATACGACAGATGCAGGTCGCAAAAGTATTCGTTTCGAAAATCAAGCTGAGGCATATGGGATTGCAGATACCGCCCGTACTCGGCATGCTAGCTTTTTGGACTATGACCGAGATGGTGATCTGGATTTGTTTCTTCTCAATCAACCGCCTAATCCCGGAAACTATTCAGATTTGTACGGAGCTGATCTAAAAGATGCTGCTTATCGTCCCCGCCTTTACCGCAATGATGGACAGCGTTTCACAGATGTTTCGGCGGAAGCTAATCTTTTCGAGCCAGGCTTCGCCAACTCTGCTTCGACAGTGGACTTAAATAATGATGGTTGGGTGGATATCTACCTCGCCAATGATTATGATGAACCTGATCGTCTATATATCAATCAAAAAGACGGCACCTTCCGCAATGTGATTGATGAAAGTATGCGGCATATTTCCTATTACAGTATGGGGGTAGATGCTGCAGATGTCAATCGGGATGGTTGGCTAGATCTGATGGTGCTGGATATGGTAGCAGAGGATAATTATCGTCTCAAGGCCAATATGAGTGGGATGAATCCCGCTTCCTTTTGGAAGGTCGTCAATCAAGGCGGCCATTATCAATACATGTTCAATGCCCTCCACCTCAATCAGGGAGATATTGGCGAGCAAGGCATTCATTTTAGTGAGGTCGGCCAATTGGCAGGTGTGCCGAGTACGGATTGGAGCTGGTCAAATTTGTTTGCCGATTTTGATAATGATGGTTGGCAAGATTTGTACGTAACCAATGGTTTGCTTCGCGATATCCGCAATACGGATGCTGCCAAAACTTTTCCCGCCTACGTACAGCGTAAGGCTGATGAATATATCCGCAAGAATCCCAATGCCGGTGAGGTGAGTATTTGGGATGTGTTGGACCTAGAGGAGGCGATGAAACTTATTCCTTCGGTGCCTTTGGCGAACTACGCCTTCCGTAATAATGGAGATCTCGGTTTTGACAAGGTCATGGAAGAATGGGGGCTGAATGAACCTTCTTTCTCTAATGGTTCTGCTTATGGCGATCTCGACAATGATGGAGATCTAGACCTAGTAGTAAGTAATTTGAATGCTCCGGCTTTTTTATATCAAAACATGAGTCGAGAGCAAGGCGAAACCGCCCACTACCTTCGCATAAAGCCCGATATCCCTCAAGTATTTGGCACCCGTATCAGCATAGAATATGGCTCAGAAAAGCAAATGCAAGAGCTAACCAACATTCGGGGCATGTACTCTACTTCGGAAGCCATCTTCCATTTCGGCTTGGGCGATTATGAAGGCCCAATAGATATGCACATTATCTGGCCGGATGGCAGTGAAGAGAGACGTTCGCTTGAAAAGTTAGACCAAGAAATCACCATTAAGCCTGGGCCCAAACAAGAGGCCATCGAAGAGTTTAGAGAGCCCATATTCTCTGACCTTACTGATGCAGTTAAACTTGAGCACAGACATAAAGAAAACCCATTTGACGACTACTTTTTGCAAGTACTTTTACCACACAAAATGTCGCAGTTTGGTCCAGCCGTAGCCGCTGCTGATGTCAATGGCGATGGTTTAGAAGATTTTTATGTCGGGGGCGCTGTGCTGAACGAAAGCTCCCTTTATATGCAAAAAAGCAATGGTCAATTTAGCGCCAAGAGCCAAACAGCCTTTAAAGTTGACCGCAAATATGAAGATGTACATGCGCTCTTTTTTGATGTCGAGGGAGATGGGGATCAAGATCTTTATGTCGTCAGTGGCGGTAATGCGTTCCCCGCAGGGGCAATCGAATACCAAGACCGCCTGTATCTCAATGATGGCAAAGGGAACTTTAGTCCTTCTCAAGCTCTGCCGCCCATGTTTAGCAGCGGAGGCCGAGTGAGTGCTGGCGATTTTGATAAGGACGGCGATCTAGATCTCTTTATAGGAGGGCGACATTTCCCTGGCGAATATCCCAATCCTGCGACTAGCTACTTATTACGAAATGATAGCGAGCTTGGTAAAGCCTCGTTTACGGATATCAGTAATGAAGTGGAAGGGGACTTGACAGAGTTTGGGATGTGTACCGATGCTAAATGGATGGATTATGACGGCAATGGTTATTTGGATCTCATTGCCGTAGGAGAGTGGCAGGAGATTATTGTTTTGGCTCATTCTGAGAACGGTTTTGTCCAGCGGACTTTGTCTGAGAATACTAGGGGTTGGTGGTTTAGTATTGAGGCGGCTGATTTAGATGGTGATGGTGACCAAGACTTGCTTACGGGAAATTTAGGGAAGAATTATAAGTATCAAGCCTCGGCTGGAGAGCCATTTTCGGTACACTATGAAGACTTTGATGCTAATGGTCAGAAAGATATCGTACTGAGTTATTACAACTTTGGCGAGCGAGTGCCTTTAAGAGGCCGTAGCTGTTCTTCGGAGCAAGTGCCGATGCTCAAGAAAGATTTTCCAACCTACGATCTCTTTGCCTCGGCTAATTTGGAAGAAGTCTATAATCCGGCCAAACTGGCAGGGGCTCTGCAATATGAAGTGGAGTCCTTTGCATCCTGCTGGTGGGAAAACCAAGGCAATGGTCAGTATATCAAGCACCTGCTACCCAAAGAAGCCCAAATAGCTCCCATCAATGATATTTTGATTAAGGACTTCGATGATGATGAGCAAGTTGATATTGTCATTGCAGGCAATCTCTTTGTTTCGGAGATAGAAACACCTCGTGCCGATGCTGGCGTAGGCTTATACCTGCAAGGCAATGGCGAGGGGCGCTTTGACGCTATTCCAGCGAGACTGAGTGGGCTGTTTTTGCCTTATGATGTGAGACATATTACCCCTTTGGGGAACGATAAGTTTCTCGTTGCTTGCAATGACGACCGTTTACGAATTATTGGCTATTAATTAATAGAGCTTAACTCATAATGACTCACTTTCTTCAAATGAAGTATGCTGCAGTGTTTCTGTTGAGTCTTCTTTGGGGCACCAGTGTGTCCAGCCAAACGCGTTTATTCCAGCTTGATAGCATCCAAATCTCCATCAATACCATAGGGCTTGAGGAGCGGAAGCTTGGGCAGCCATTGGTCATATTTGAAAGTGGTCATGGTGCTCCTATGGGCAATTGGGATAAGGTTATTGCTGGTGTTTCTGAATTGGCCCCAGTCCTTACCTATGAAAGACCCGGGGTGGGTAAGTCGGAGGCTGTGGCTGAGATGCCTACTATCAAAAATGTCGCCGACAGACTAGTACATTTACTTGATCAGTTAAATCAAGAACCGCCTTATGTTCTGGTGGGACACTCTTTAGGCGGCCTATATGTCAGAGGCTTTGCTAACTATTATCCCGAGATGCTGGCTGGACTGGTCATCATCGATCCGGCTGATTTTACAGAAACGCATCAAAATAAAAGAGTTTACTATGAGGTGCTTGACTGGGAGGAGGCGAAAGTAGATTCTCTGATAGAAAGCTTTATTGAACGCAGACGGATCAGTCGAGAAAAATCAGCCGGTCCTATTAAAAGAGAAGGGGAGGTGTTAGCGCAGCTACGTGAGGATGAGTTTAGAGAGATTCATGAAAAGCCTTTGCCCAATATCCCTGTACATATCCTGATTGGGGGGCGATTTGATATGCCGACTAAGTTTCATTCCAAGGAATACGATGAGGTAGCCCTTTTTCGGTCAAAAATGAAGCACCGCTTGTGGCGCTGGACAGAAGTAATCCAATCGGTCGATAAGGGAATGATCCTCTACAGCGCAGATGCCGGACATTATGTTCATTGGGACGATCCTGAATTATTGATAGCAAGTATCAGGATAGTGCTTAATGATTATGAAAGCTTGCTAGAGAAGGACAAGGATTAAAAGTTAAACCTTTGATAGCCAATCCGCTAGGGCTTGGTGCATTTTTTTCTTTTCGCCACCGCAAGAAAAGAGAACAATTTCTCATCTAATCAATCAGCATTAATAGAGTAATTAATCTTAGCGATACTTCCATATGATTTTGGGAGTGTCAACGTCTATTGGTGTGCTTGTCTTTAGGCAAGTATCAGTAAGGGTATTAACGCATTCAAGAAGAACCCCAAGCCAATATCTGTGGACGGAAAACAACTAATCAGAGAGATTGTCAAAGGGAATGAGAATGCGTTTGAAATGCTATACAATCGTTTTTCAACGAAGGTGTATAATACCGCTTTGAGTTATGCTAAGAATATCGGAGATGCTGAAGAGATCACTCAAGATGTATTTGTGAAAATCTATAAAGGTGCGGGATCATTCAAAGGGAGTGCATCTGTAGAAGCCTGGGTTTATCGGATTACGGTAAATACTTCTCTCAATTATCTGAAAAAACGGAATCGATTCTCCTTTTTCAAAAAGGCATTCCCCATCAGTCAAAGCGTTGATTTTAATCATCCTGGGGTTTTACTTGAACGAAAGGAGCAAGCTGCAATGCTTTTTAGTGTGATGGACGGTTTAGCTGATAGGCAAAAGACTGCCTTTATCCTTAGTTATATCGAATCCCTACCTCGACAAGAAGTAGCAGATATTATGGAGATTTCTTTGAAGGCTGTTGAGTCTCTTTTACAACGTGCCAAGCACAACTTGCGCTTAAAACTAGAAAAAACATCTCCTGACCAAAGGAAATCTCAAAACTGATTGTCTAAATGAAAAGAGATGAATAACGAAAAGAAAAATTGGACCGACGAGGTAGTCGAAAGTATGCAAGGCAGCCAAAGGGCTCAGCCTCGGGCAGACTTGTTTGCTGAAATTCAAGAAAAGGTTTCGACTATAGGTGCTAGGAAGGTATCAATGCATAGTTGGAGAAATTATGCAGCGGCGGCTGTGTTAATCATACTCCTAAATACAGCGGCAATGATTTTCTATACCCAAAATGATAGGTATGCTGTAAATGAGGCTGAATCAATCAGTTCGCATTATGAACCCATCTATATTTCCTTTCAAATCTATAACTAATGAATCAGATTAAGTTTTATAGGTTGGTTATAGCGGGTTTGCTCCTCTTAAATATTTTGGTGCTGGCATTCTTCTTATTGATACAATCAGAGCCTCGTCCTGATCGAGCCCCTCGTCCCGCTGGTTTTCAGACAGAAGTGCCTAGACTTCTCGAATTAGACAGTACCCAGCAGCTAACATTTGATGACTTAGCGGAGCAACATAACCAGCAGGTAGCCGCAATTAATTTGCAGCAGCAAGAACTGCTATTACCTTTTTTTGAGAGTATTGCAGATTCCTCCCTTGATTTTGACAATGAACTCATCCAGACCCAGTTTCAACAATTAGAACTTGAAAAATTAGTCGTAACTCGACAACACTTCATTGATGTAAAAAACATACTCTATCCTCAACAATTCCCTCTTTTCAAAGACCTTATGAGGAAGATTACTGATAGAGTGGTTGGGAAACGAAATAAAAATCGACCGCGACCGAAGGATTTTAAATAAGGGCTTGTCTAAAGAGAAATAACTGGATCGAAACCTCCAGTTTTTCTTTTTAAGCAACTATTTAAAATTAAAGGAACAACAATGAAGTATTTGAGAATCCCAATTTTTCTCATTCTAGGAGTAGCCATCCTAGTCTCAGCCTGTAGAGAAGAAGAGCCCTGTATCGAAACCACTTGGTATGAAGATGCAGATAGTGATGGACTAGGTAATCCAGCTGTCAGTCAATTGGCGTGTGAGCAACCAGAGGGCTACGTGGCAAATAATTCGGACCTCAGTGATGCTGGAGGAGTGTTGACGCCTCTTTCTGCCTTTGACGAGTTCAATTCAGATGCTGTAAGCATTTCATTTGATGGGAATGAAATCACCATAGAATCCAATGGGGTGCCTAACCACACTTCTCCCTACTGGGATTCTCTGTCGCCGCTACATATTGATCCCGTAGTTGCTTCACGTTTGACGCCTGGAGGGATCGGACCAGGCAGTTTTACGGTTACGCTTCCGAGTGCCCCAGAGTTAGCGGCAACTAGCTCAGCTACTGGTTTGGGGCCAATTGGCATCGCAGTATCAGGTGCACCTATTTTCAATGATACAGAGGGCCCTAACCGTCCCTTGGAAGAAATGATCGCCGAAACAATGGATTATGCAGGGGCTCACAATGGGCCATCAGGCTATCACTACCACATTGAGTCTGCGGATGTACCCGAAAACACAATGGTTTCTCATGATGATGAAAGATTAGTGGGAATTATGGCAGATGGCTTCCTAATTTATGGAAGGAGAGAAATGGACGGTTCTTATCCTACCGATCTGGATGAATCAGGGGGCCATTGGGGGGTAACGCCACATAGCGATGGAGTAGAAATATATCATTATCATATCATTAATGAATATTATTTAGCGGACATCATTGTCCTCTTTGGAGGGGATTTGCAGGGGACTCCTAACGATATTTTTTAAAGTAAAATCAGGCCCCATACCCAATTAATGAGACCATTAATTGGGTATGGGGCTTACCTAGTTATCGCTTTGGATTTAAATACTCCAATATTCTCACCAACACAATATGTCTACTTCAAAGACCAATCATCAAATGAATCCCATTTTAATGATGGTATTTACAATCTGCTTATTTCTTTGCAGTTGTAGTGAGAAAAAAGAGCCTACTCCTTCCCCTAAAATTGACGTACATCTGCTCAACATACCGGATATAACTGTGGATAAATCAGCCCTAGTCTATGACAAAAAGAGTTCTATTTGGACCTTAGATGGGGCGCTATTCTCCGGCTATGTTGAAAGCTGTTATCAAAACGGTATTCTGAAGCAAAAAATGGGCGTCTTAGCAGGAAAGAAACAAAACCAATCGATTGATTGGTATCCCGATGGGCATTATAGCCTTATCGCAAATTACCATTTGGGAAAACTGCATGGAGAAAAAAAGATATGGTCTTCTGATGTCCCACACATCTTGATTGCCCAGCTTAATTTTAAAAAAGGGAAAGCCCATGGAGCACAAAAAAAATGGTATCCTACAGGCGAACTTTTCCAAAAACTAAATATGAACATGGGACGGGAAGAGGGTAATCAACAAGCTTTTAGAAAAAATGGAGCCTTGTTTGCCAATTATGAGGCTAAAGAAGGAAGGATATTTGGGCTGAAAAGAGCAAAGCTTTGTTTTAGTTTAGAAGAGGAAAATATACAGGAAGAAGAGTAGCCGAACGGTTTCTCTTTGCAGAGCTTAAAAACTGTCTTAGCACTCAGGCGAGCTATTCTGCAAATCCTCTAGGATATCTTGAGACAAGAATCGTTTTCGTAATGAGCATTTTATTCTTGCCGTTAGGGTAATATATCTCTGAAACGGCTCTTACCTCCCCTTCGGTACCAATAAGTAATACCTTCTTCACAAATCCCTCTTAGTATTTCTTAAGGTTTTTTGGATACATGAGAAGTGTAAAGGCAGCATCGATAGGACAATTTATGACAACAGTATTGGTGAATTTCATAAGCAAAATTCTTTGCTGTCAGGCAGATTAGCCTCAGTAGAATATAGTTATTTCTGAGGGAAGCGTTCAACGAAGTTGAGCAATTACGCTTTAATATCTGCAAGCATTCCCTGATTGAGACCGCCCTAGGTAGTGCCAGTGATCCAATACAAAACCATCTCTGCGTCCGAAAAATCCCATATATTCCTTTGGAGAACGATAAGTTTCTCGTTGTTTGTAATGATGATCGCCTATGGATTATTGGCTATTAAATCGGTAAAGGCTAAATCACGATGCACTACTCCCTTTTTCACATATGAGAGAACTAGAGTAGGTAAGTCGGAGGTAGTGGCTGAGATGCCTCCCATAAGAAATACAGCTTATCGATTGGTTCGCTTCCTTAATCATCTAGATCAAGAACCTCCCTTTGTCTTAGTTGGACACTTATTAGGAGGCTGGACATGTGTGGCTTTGCCAATTACTATCCGGAGCTGTTAGCCGGACTGATCATCATCGATCCTGCAGATTTTACAGAAACACATCAAAATAAAAGATTATATTATGATGTACTTGGCTGGGAAAAGGCTAAGGTGGATAGTTTGATAGAAATCTTTATCGAACGCAGGCGCATCAGCCGGGACCAATCTCCCGGACCCATAAAAAGAGAAGGACAAGTTCTCGCCCAGCTGCGTGAAGATGAATTCAGAGAAATCCATGAAAAGCCTTTGCCCAACATACCCGTGCATATCTTGGTAGGAGGACGCTTTGATATGCCGGCTAAATTCCATTCTGAGGAATATGATGAAGAGGCCCTTTTTCGCTCCAAAATCAAGCACCGCTTGTGGAGATGGACGGAGGTGGTTCAATCGGTCGATCAGGGTATGATTTTTTACAGTGCTGATGCCGGACATTATGTTCACTGGGATGATCCAGCGTTACTCATAGCAAGCGTACAGATTGTGCTGCAGGACTATGAAATGTTGCGCCAAGAGGCAAAAGAGTAATCAACTAAGCAATAAAAAAATGAATTTAGACAATTTAATATCCGGCAATATTGGGCTGATTCATTTAGTATTCTCCATCGTGGCTTTAGTTACGGGTAGTTTAGTGCTAGCAACACGAAAAGCTACTGTTTTGCATAAGAAAATTGGCTATGCCTATGCCGCTGCCATGCTTGGGGTAAACCTGACTGCCTTTATGATCTACCGCTTGTTTGGAAGCTTTGGTATTTTTCACTGGATGGCCATTTTGAGCCTTTTGACGTTGATCAGTGGTATGCTCCCTATGATCTTTAAAAAGCCAAAGTCTTATATTTCTCTGCATTACAATTTTATGTTTTGGTCGGTGATAGGCTTGTATGGGGCCTTCACTGCGGAGACCTTGGTTCGCTTTCCAGACGTCGTCATTGAGAGCGGAGTGCCCAATGCAGTGTTTTACAATATGACCGGTATTGCTGTCGCTATTACGATGGGGGCTGGCGCTTTTTTCGCCATTCGAAACCAAAAGATCTGGGGACGCTTTGCTCAGGCTGCCCAAGATAACGCTGTTGAATAGGCTTGAACCCCCAAACAGTTTTCTGAAGGCTTACTCATGATTAGGTAGTATATGAAAGACTTGTGCCTACTTTTTACGCACAAAGAGCCATACTCCAGATATTCTGCTAATTGAAGAAAAGGCGTTCCCAAAATAATTCGGGAACGCCTCCAATAAGTTGTTTTTAGCGAGCTTTACTCCTCAAAGTCTTCTTTGATGACTTCCTCATCGCCCATATAATTGGTTACCGCGGCGGCGCGAGCCGCTTTCATTTCTTTAATATCGATGGGCTTGAGGGCACCATCATGTAGCGCTTTGTTTTCGTTGCGGCGATGATGGATGTCTATCGCTAGATAAAGAGACTCGCGCAAGCTCTCTGCATCGGCTATATTTTTGCCCGCGATATCATAGGCTACGCCATGGTCAGGGGAGGTACGAATGAAAGGCATACCAGCAGTATAATTGACGCCACGATAACCCGCGATTAGTTTGAAGGGTACTAAACCTTGATCGTGATACATGGCCAAAATACCATCGAATTTGCGGTAAGTTAGAGAGCCAAAGAAGCCATCTGCCGGATAAGGCCCCATTACGCGCACTCCTTTATTTTTGAGTTCGCGGATAGCGGGCGAGATGATTTCTTCCTCTTCCTTCCCTAGCAAACCGCTGTCGCCTGCATGTGGATTGAGCCCCAGAATCGCAATGCGTGGTTGAGTGATCGCAAAATCCTCTTTCAAAGATTCGTTTAGCAGCAAACCCTTACGAAAAATCTTGTCTGTCGAGATATTTTGTGCCACGTCTCGGATGGTAACATGATTGGTCACAAGGCCGACTCGCAACTCCTCCGACACCATCAACATCAAGTTATCCTTGACATTAAAGGCTTCTGCTAGTAGCTCAGTATGTCCGGTAAACTGTTCGTCATGCATTTGGAAAGTCGCCTTATCGACGGGTAGGGTAATCAGGGCATCCAATTGTTGGTGCTGGGCATCTTCAACGGCTCTTTTTACCGCTTCATAAGCCACCTTGCCACTAGCTTTGGAAGGTTTACCAATATCGATACGATCCAAGTCCGAAACACAGTCGATAATATTGAGTTTGCGATTTTGCGCCTGTGAAGGCTTTTGTACCATGATGTAGTGAAACTTCTCCACTCCCATCACCTTGCGGTAAATATTGATCACTCGCGAGGAGCCATATACGATCGGGACACAAAGCTCTTTGAGCCGCTGGTCTTGAAAAGCTTGGATCACGAGTTCAGGGCCGATGCCACTCACATCGCCGATCGTAATGCCTATTTTGAGTTTAGTATGTTTAGGTCTTCTTGATTTTGCCATGAAAGCTCCATTATGGCCAGCAATTTAAGCTTGGCCGTATTGTTGAATAAATTGAAACAGTAGGCGTACACCTACTCCGGTACCGTTTTTGCCACGGTATGAATCTGGGCTAAAACGCCATGCCGGACCTGCAATATCCAGATGGATCCAAGGATAGTCCGTAAAGGCTTCCAAAAACTTGCCCGCTGTAATGGCGCCTGCTTCGCGCCCTCCAATGTTTTTTTGATCAGCTATATCGCTTTTGAGCATCTCTTTATACTCATCCCATAGCGGAAATTCTACTAGACGCTCGTAAACTGCTTCACCTGCATCTTTAAGCGCTTGCTTTTGCTCATCTCCAGCAGTCGCCATCATAGCAATGCCCGGACTACCTATGGCAACTACTGCTGCCCCCGTTAAAGTCGCTAGGTCGATTACCAACTCTGGCTCATATTGCTTGGCGTAGGCTAAGGCATCAGCCAAGATCATCCGGCCTTCAGCATCAGTATTTAATACCTCTACTGTCGAGCCATTGTACATTTCGATTACATCTCCAGGGGTATATGCTTTTTGCCCGGGTCGGTTATCAGTTGCTGGCACTAAGCCAATCACCCAAACATCAGCTTTTGCCGCGGCTAAGCCACAAATCGAGCCTATCACTGCGGCTGCTCCGCCCATATCCGCCTTCATGAAATCCATGCTGTTGGCTGTGGGTTTGAGACTTAGGCCTCCGGTATCATAGACGACCCCTTTACCCACAAAAATGATTGGCTTCTCATTGCGGGGATTTTCGGGTTTATGCTCTAGGATAGAAAAAGTAGGGGGATCTATACTGCCAGAATTCACCGCCAAAAGCCCTCCCATCTTTAGCGATTGAATCTTTGCTTTATGAAACACTTCTACGCTAAAGCCATACTGCTTACCGTATGATTCAATGCGGCGACTCATTTCTTCTGCTGTCAATGTGATTACTGGCTCATTGACCAAGTCTCGGGCTACACTGGTGGCTTCGGCCATGATCTGTCCTTGTGCAACGGCAGCTGTGAGCGCCTCTCCTTCCCCTAGTAAATGTACTGTCTGGAGTGAGGCGGGTTTGACTTCGGATTTGTAAACGTTGAATTGATAAGCACTCAGCAAAAAAGCTTCTGTCAAAGCACCTCCAATGGCGGCATTTTGGGAAATATCCGCGGCTGCTACTACCAGTTCTTCGTAGCCATATTCATTGGCCATCTGAGTAGCTTGGTGAGCCGCTTTGCGGAACGCTTCTATCGTAGGCTTTGCTCCCATGCCTAAGCAAAGCGTCGTTTTTCCGTCCTGATTGAGAAGTTGGCGCTTACCGCTCTCGGTAGAAGCGTTCTCCGAAGGAGTAAGCGAAAGAAGAGAATATGTCTGGCTTGCGTATTCTTCCGAAAGAAGTGCTACCAAAAGTGTATTTTTGTCCGTCTGCGGTACATGGGGCGATAAGAGTGCCTTCATACAGCCAAATTACCACAAAAGATGGATAATCTGAAACCCAAGAAACATCTGGGGCAGCATTTCTTAAAGGAGCCGCTCACCGCGGAACGCATCGCCAATAGCCTGAAAGCCAGGCCCGAACAGCAAGTAGTCGAAATTGGCCCGGGACAAGGCGTTCTGACGGACTTGCTTTGGCCTAAATACCCCAATTTGCAACTCGTAGAGGTAGATCCTGAGGCGGTAGCATGGTTGAGCCAGCATTATGGCGAAAAGGGACCCAAAATCGTGCATCAAGACATCTTGAAGTGGGACCCCTCTGCGCATCTCGAGCCTAATGCTGCTTTTATTGGCAATTTGCCTTATAACATCAGCTCGCCCATCTTCTTTGCCCTCCTAGATCATCTTGAATACATAGAGGAAGGGGTGTTTATGATTCAAAAGGAAGTGGCCCAGCGTATTTGTGCCAATGAAGGCAGCAAAACCTATGGGATCTTGAGTGTATTACTCGGCGCCTATTTTGAGCGCAGCTACGAATTTACGGTGCCGCCGCATGTGTTTCGTCCTCCGCCCAAGGTGCAAAGTGGGGTAATTCGGCTCGTGCGCAAATCAGACTTGCCAGCAGTGCCTTTTGCTAAGCTTAAGCGTCTTGTCAAAGCGGCTTTTAACCAAAGGCGTAAAACCTTGCGCAATGCCTTGAAAGGGGTCGAAATGAAAGCCTTTCCAGAGCAGGAGACGATTTTAAAGCTGCGGGCCGAGCAATTTCCGATTGAGAAGTTTATAGAACTAACAGGCTATATGATCTAGCACTATTATGAAAGCTTTTTTGCAGTCATTCGGTCTATTTAGTGAGGCAGAAATCGAAAAGGTCCTCGCTAAGGGCAAGCCAGAGAAACTGGCTAAGGGCGAATTCTTTATCCAAGAAGGTAGTATTAGTAGCAAGTTGGCCTTTATCGAATCCGGCTTGGTGAGAACCTACTATCACTCCAGTGAACTAGAGCAGATTACTTATTGTTTCTTTTTTGCGGGGGATCTGCTCTCAGCTTATGCTTCATGGATTACTGGGGAGCCTACGAATGAAAACATGGAAGCTTTGGTAGATACCCAATTGTTTGTGCTGCCCAAAAGTGTAGTTGAAGAACTTGTGGCCCAAGACCCTCGTTGGTTGTTACTGAGCAAAATCATCGCCGAGCAGCAATATCTAGAATTAGAGCAACGTGTCTTTATGCTGCAAAAAGAGAAAGCGGAGAAACGTTACGCCAACATGCTCAAGCGTCATCCTGAGTTTTTACAACACATTCCCTTACAATATCTCGCCTCTTACTTAGGGATCACCCAGCGTCATCTCAGTCGTCTGCGCAAGGAAATTTCTTTTTAGACAAATGTCCTATTTCGTGCCAGCGCCTTTGCCGTATTTGCGACAAAAGATCGTGAATGAAAAAGGTATTGATCATCAACGGACATCCCAATCCTGATAGTTTTAATTATGCGTTGAGCGAAGCTTATCTCCGTGGCGCTCAAAAAAACTCAGCTGAGATCATGCAACTCAATCTCGCAGCACTCGATTTTGATCCCAACCTACAGTTTGGTTATCAAAAGGTGATGCCGCTGGAGCCAGATTTACAAATGGCTACCGAGCAAATTAAGGCAGCAGATCACTTGGTGTGGATTTTTCCCTTGTGGTGGTTTGGTTATCCTGCCTTGATGAAGGGCTTTATCGATCGTGTCTTCTTACCAGGTGTGGCCTTTAAATATCGCAAAAACAATCCCATCCCCGAGAAACTCCTCAAAGGCAAAAGTGCTCGCGTCATCATTACGGCCGATACCCCTTATTGGTATTATCGCTTGGTCATGAGAGGAGCGGCTACCCGACAGCTAAAAAAGGGCACCTTGGAGTTTTCTGGCATCAGTCCTGTGAAAGTGAGTTATATCGGGCCGATCATGAATGCCAAGCCTGCTTTTTTGGAAAAACAGCTAGCAAAGGTAGAGCAGCTGGGCAGTCGTTTGGTTTGAGGGGTTTGTCACCGCTTCGCGGAACGCTTAACTCGGGTGCGCGCATGCATGCCGCAGCCTTGAGACAAGCGTTCTGCGAAGCAGTAAGCTCAACTTGAATAAATCAAACCCCCGCTGATCTTATAAAGACCCTTGTTGATGAAGTTGATGCCAGCTTTGATAAAGCCTAGATTCCAGCGTTCTGCGAGCAGAAAAAAACGATAAACCAGCCAGTTCCAACCGATCTGTGCCCATCCATTGTCGGCATAACGGCTTACCCAGAGTACTTCTTTTTTACGAGCTGCTAAGTCCTGCTGGGTTTTGGACTCCCCATGCACGCGGTATCGAGATAGTTGATCAGGAATGAGACGGAATTGTTTGCCCATGAGCAACATGTCTAACCAAAATCTCCAATCGAAGGCATAATGTAAATTTTCGTCTAGCCGTAGATCATTAGCGCGCCAAAAGGTGGACGGCTGTAAAGCCAAGCAAGTTCGTTTGACATATCGCAAGTCTCCAGCATGAGGTTCTACGGCTATATCTGCTAGCCATTGCCCGTCTTTAGCGACGTAAACGCCTCCACCGCTGATTACATCGATTGCGGGCTCTTGCTCAAAAAGGGCCACGACTTGCTCCAATACTTGCCCATGATGAAAAAGATCATCTGAGTTGAGCCAACAGATGATTTGGCCTTTGGCTTGCGCTAAACCTTTATTGATTGCGTGGGCCTGACCACGATCAGGCTCTGAAATAAAGCTTAGATTATACTGCCCCTCGTATGAGCGCACAATGGCTTCCGTTTCGTCATCAGAGCCGGCGTCAAAGATTAAGTGTTCCACGAAGGGGTATGACTGAGACTTGACAGACTCAATACAATCCCTGATATATGCGCCTTGCATATAAGTAGGGGTAATGACCGTAAGCAGGCTTTGTTGCATTTACTATTTACCTGCCCTGATTTGCTGGATTAGCTCTTCGATCTCCAGTGTGTCAATCCCTTCTTGGTAAGCAAGTTGTAAGGCTTTGTTGGCCTGTTTGAGGGCTTGGTCAGCATCTCCCAATTTGTAGAGTAACCTCGCGTAGGACTCATTGTTGTAGGCTGCATTTTGGAGGACAACCGAGCGACGGGCCCAATCGACAGCATGCTTGAGGTTCTCCTCATCTGCTACGTATTGGGTGAAATTGCGGACAGCTTGGTCAAGGGATTCTGGATTGGTAACGCTATAGGTATCGAAATGATAAATCGCCTTGTAGGTATAGTCAGACCAATCTCTTTTGGCTTCGGCATAGACCACCTTGAGGTAACTTGCGGTTTGCCCATCGTCTTTGATGGCTTTGTCGGCTAAGGCAATGGCGTCGAGGTAACGACTTTTTTTATTGAGAACGGCAGAGGCAATTACTTCCTTTTTAAGCACCTCGGTGATCTTATTATCGACGGCTCGCTTACCATGCATTTTAGAAAACTTCTTGCGCTTTTTAAGCAAATAACGAAACTCCGGGCCATCCATATCGGAGGAGAGTTCTCTGATGGCTTCCCAATTGACGGAGGAACGTAATTGCTTAGGACTTTGGGTGGCAAAATATTGAGCGGCAGCTTTGCTATAATCTTCGCCTGCGGCTTTAAGGTTGAGGGCGTAATTAAAAAGCTGTTCTGGGGTAGCTGTGCCGTCTTCAAATTCTAATTCTAGCAATGATTGATTGCGAGATGGGTCTAGGGCTTTTTTGCCTTCAACTAAAAAAGGTTTTGGGGGCTTATAGCCCAAGGCGCGGTGGATAAGTTCCCCCTTATGATTGATAAAGAGGAGAGTAGGGTAGGCATTGACCTGATATTTTTGCGCAAATGCGGGACCGTCCCCTTTTTCCATGTCAAATTTGTAGTTGACAAAGTTATTATTGAAAAACTTACCTACTTCCGGATCGGTAAAGGTATTGCGACTCATCATTTTGCAGGGACCGCACCAAACGGTATAAGCATCCACAAAAATAACTTTACGTTCTTTACGTGCTTTGGCGAGAGCATCCTCCCATTCACCATGTAGAAAGTCGATGCCGTTTTGAGCGGAGAGGCTCAGGCATAGAAAACTGAAAAAAATTAAGAAGACAGAATTACGCATAAGACAATTGAAATGTGGAATTTGGGAAAGAAAGGCCGCCAATGCCTTTCAGCACTGAATATACAAAATTGTAATATCGGAGCCACCTTCCGATATTTGCGGGAGTAGCCCATCCTACCAACATGAAACAAATTCTAAGCCTATTTTGCTTATGCGTCTGGAGCCTCTCGCTTTGGTCACAAAACGGAGTCCTCAGTGGGAAAGTTACCGACGCTGAATCTGGTGAACCGCTGGCCGGGGCTACCGTGATCATTATCGGTACTTATCAAGGAACTTATACTGACGCGGCTGGT
>JBCCQN010000007.1:0-94953 GCA_039024315.1 Bacteroidota bacterium | reverse complement strand
CGGAAACTAATCAAATTTCCCATTTCACTAATTACTTGATTAATGAAATTTATTACTTGGTTTAATAACTCTTCCTTTTCAGAAAAAGAAAATTGATTTACTGTTTTAGAATCAAAGCTAAGATTATCGAATAGTCCAGATTTTTCAAGGTCAGAAAACGAAAGGTTTACTGGCTGAGAATCATTAATTAAAGTATATATACTAATAAGAGGTGTAGGCCCTGTGATAGCCTTTAATACAGGGTTAAGAAACAATAAAATTTCATTAATTAGTTTTTGTTCCTGATTCATATATTAATCTTACGAGTGTGTTACTAATTTTCCAGATCTATGTATGAGGGGATAATTTTGGAATCCAATTTCATTACCTGCTAAACCAAAGTTATATCTTGCACCAGACATTAGCTTCTCATCTGTCATTAAATCTACCTCGATGAATTTTATTTTTTGAGGATCGAAATCGACATCATAAAATTTTATTTCTGCAGAAAATATGTCTCTGTACCTACGATACAAGGTAAATTCCCAAGTGTTAGGTACAGATTTTATAATAGGATTTTGGTAAAACCTATAATTTGCACTTTGACGCTCTTGTTCACCGTTGGAAGATGATGCGATATATTCAAACGGCTCCAACTCTTTTGAACGACCGGAAAACCCCTTAAACCAAAAGGGAGGAACTACTCTATTGTTCTGAATTAGCCAGTTATCATCAATAAAGGATTTCGCTCTCAATTTGCCACTTCCATTTTCTTCACCTTCTAGAAGTCTAATAAAAATTCCCATTTCTAAGTCCAAAATTGGTAAAACTAGCTCCAAAGAGAGACCAACTTCCTCTAATACACTACCTGGAATTCTTCTATTAAATATTTCTGCTTTTTCAATGATTAACCTTTCCCTTTGAAAATAGGTATAAAAGGAATTTACCTGCCTTATTAATCCTTCTTTTGTTGGAATTCTTGGGTAGCGATTTTGGGCACTTTCTATTTGCCATCTATAATATTTGTTTTCTGGATTATTGTAATCAATGGGTTTTTCTTTTGCCCACCAGTTTCTTGAAAAATATATCCCCTGAAACCAACTCTCGAATATTGGTTCTGTATTAGATTCTTCGATGATTATTACTATAATAGTAAGTAGGATAACAACAACCGTAATAATCGGTATCCATGTAGAAATATAAAGTCCAAAGGCCGCCCATGCAGTTCCTGCAGCTTCTGCTGCTGCAATCCCTCCATATGTAGCGATAATTGCACCTCCTAAAGAACCAACCCCTGAGAGCACTAAACCGATAAACTTAAGGCTAGAAGTAATAATTGAAATTTGATCTCCTTCATTTATTGCTTCAAATAAAGCTATGCCTGTAAGACCTAAATCTATTAATATTACAACAACTGCGATATAGGCTAAACCTTGTTTAGCAAATCGAATAAACTTACCAGACCAACCTGGCTTTTTCAATCCCCCAATGTTATTACTCGATTTTCTAGTTTCTTTAGCAAACTCGCCAATATTTTTTTCCCATTTATCAATGAGCTGTATAACTTCTCCGATAGAGCCAAGGATAGTTTTTCCAAATTCATATGCTTCTCTTGGGTTATTATCACCGGAATTTCCAACGCCCCACCATTGATATATCTTATTAAAAAGCTCTCTAGCCGCTAGAAAGAGATCTACAGTTTGGAACATCAAATCTGTCCATCCCAATACTTGATTCAATTTTCTGTATTCAGCAACACTCCGATTAGCTTTATCATATCCGGGAAGCGTGATTTTTATTTCATCAGGTGAGCCAATAATTATTTCATTAGGTGGCGGGTCCCAATTATATACAGACATTGGATACCACTTCCCTCTGATTTTGACTTGATTTCTATGATTAATTCGACTGGGTTGATATAGATTATATTGGTATCTAATTATGGTCTTTTTTCTCCTTTCTTCAATTAATTCTTCTAACCCTTCTGCCCTAATTTTTATTACCTTCCTATTGACAAGATCAAGAAATTTAAGTCCAATTTTAAAATATCCAACATTAAAAAGATTGAAGTCATCATAAGCCAAATATCCATTTTGGCTTATTTCCTTAAGATTGTTGATTGTAAACGCCCCGTCTTCCTTTACCTCTGGAATATGAAAGTTAATTTTCTCGAAAACAATATTGCTGTATAGAAAAAAGTTATCAGTACTTTGTTGATGATACCTTTCTTTTTCATAGAATTCCCTATTTTTTTTAAAATTATCAAAGGTAATGACTCCAGGATCGTGGTTAAAGCAATCAGTTAAATATTCCCGTCCTCGAAAGGTGTGCTCCAAATTTTGGATCAATTCTAGCATTACTTCAGAAAGCCTAGCCAGATTATTTGCCCTTATTAAATCCCAAACCTCATTCCCAAATGAGGCACTACTCATTAGAAATACAAGCTCCTCACCTAATTTTTCAAATCGGTTTCGTGTTAATTCCTTCAATCCTATTTGAGGGGTTTCATTTAAAACAAACCCTGTAAAATAATCTAACTCTTCTCCACTTAAATAACTAAACTGTTCCTCAATCAATCGTTTTGAGGTTTTATCCCAATCTTCCCTAGTACCATTCCAAGAACTTGGCGCCTGTCCAATATTTCCCTCTATAGTTCCGTGAGTAAGTGCATGGTAAACCCATGTGTCAAGATGGCCTCCTCTTCCAATTAGATTACTTAATTTAGGAATGATATTGGGGGCAGGTTTGGTGAATCTTAATTCTTGAATCGGCCCTAAGATAGGTCCTCCTGCCACCAAGACTTCGATTTTGCTTTTTTCTTCTTCTTCTTCCTGTATTTTTCTAATCTCAACCAGTGTATTGACTAAATACCAAAGGATCAATACTTCTTTATTAAGTCCTGCCTCATGCTGGCCTTTATGCTGGGATTTCTTCTCAATCCAGTTTTTGTAGTATGCAGATAATTCATTAAGCTGTTCACTTAAAGCAAGAGCTTGATTAATACTTCCCTGTTGAGATGTTTTTGCTTTAACCATATCTTATCTTTAGCTCTGGAAAGTAGTCCCTGTGAAATTTTTACCAAACACATTCCTTAGGCTCTTTTTTCTAATAGAAAGAGTGCTATTTCTAACATTAAATGGGCCTGCTGATATTTCTTTCAATTTATCAAGAGAGCTAGCAAGTAATAATTGATCATTAAATTCATTTTGATCCAATTGTAAAGCTCTAACTAGTTTTACGACTGACACTTTATTACTTATATCTACTTCAACTATCTTTGGAAGATAAGCCAGCTGGTTATTAGGCAAAGGTTTCATTAATTCATATTGTTCGGCATTGATCATTAATTCAGGATGAGGTGATTCCGAATTATTGCTAGTCGAATTTAAAACGATTGAATAAAGATTTTCCGCGCTTTGGGGGATCCCTAATCCATTTTGTACGGTTTTCATTTCTGCAATGATCCGATTGTTTAATTCATCTCGCTTAAAAATGATTTCTTCTTTAGGTAATGACTCTTGCACTTCCCCTACGATTGAAGGGACAAATAGGAAATTAGTTTTACTATGTTGATTTTCCATTCCAGAAATCTCCCTACTTATTTCAAAAGCGCCAAAGGAGTCCAGTGGATTGTTCTTCCAGGTATTTGCTTCTTGCTTTATAGTGCTTTCCAAGCCGAAACTATCCATCAGCTTAATCTCATGTATCTTGGCTAGGCTTCCTGGCTCTAAAGAAAGAGCTAAATTGAACCAGTCAGCATTGTATACCATTCCAAATTCTACCAGGAACACCTGCAGGAGATTACTTTTACTTAATATATCTTTGTTAAGATTAAAGGAACCATTTTCAAATTCGTATAAGCGCTTTTTGGGTAGTCCTGCGGGTTCGAGATTAGTGCAAATTTGCGGAGGCGTGGTTTTTTCTTCTCCCCATGTGTTCTCATCATGAATGATTGCTTCCTCAAAGCTATACCAGTCCAGAGTACCTCCCGGGTGATTGCTAGCTTTGAGACTGATTCCTAGTAATCCGTCTTTAACAACCTCTAAGTCAAAGTTATAATTTAAGTCTTTGGAAGACCAAGCTGGACTATCCTGGGCTGTCCACGAACCATAAAGAGAGACAAACCAATTGTGAAACTTTTTGACGACTTCTTGAATTTTCGTGTTACTAGTTAGAGTCTCGACCGCCTCCTGAATTTTTTCATTTTCATTTTCATTGAGGGCTAATGCGACCCTAAGCCAATCCACTATTTTTTTACCATCTAGTACTTGCCCGTTGGCTAGAATAAGTTCTATATAGTCTTTCGTTTGGGGATCTAGTTTTTTTGCCTCAATTGTATCTGCTTCTGGAAGACTTAACCATATATCATCAGAAAAAGGGTACAGACCAACAAAGTCATTCAGGTACCTATTTCCCAGGTATCTCATTATTTGTTGGCCTATTCTTATTCGATCTCGCCAGTTTAGGGGAAGTTGGATATGTTCAATTAACGCTTCCAAGCAGCTATTTTCATCCAGACTTCTTTTCGTTGTAGTTGGATTCCCTGCTTCATCCAGCGAAGAAGTGCTGAGATTATTCACCTTGGCTGACTTATATATAATACTGGCATATAAGGGCCTGGCGTTATTTTCTGCTTGGAATTCACCCATTTGCCATTGTCTGGCAAGCATCCATAAAGGATCTGCTGTCTTTAGGCTAAAAGTTTCAGAGAAGTCTTCCTGACGGTTTACCCCATCCACTCTTAACCAATTTCTATAATTTGGCCTGAGGCCTTCTATGGGATTTTTGAAAGGCATATTAAACTAAACTTTGCGGCAAGATGTATGCCTCGTTATTTTTATTAATTAGAGAACGAGATCCAGTGATTCTAATATACTTTAACTTTGGATGAGAAATTTCAATCGTAACCATCTTGTCTCCCGTTTTTTCAATAGTTTTGGAATAAATGGAATTAGTAAAGATGTCAAGGCCCTCAACCTTATATGAACTTTTTTCTACTCCCATTTTAAATCTAAAGGTCCTATTGGTATCTCTAAGCATAATATGCTCTAAAGGCACTTCCTTAGTTTTCTTTTGCAGTAATTCTATGGTTATACCTTCATTCTCAAAGAAAATACCATAGGTGTTCAGAAGGTTAATTTTTTTAAGTTTTAAGCCCGCATAAACAAGCTTGTTCTTATTATCACTAACACGTTTTATTATCTGATTCGAATTGATCCTAATATCACTTTGATACAGGTTTTTCAAGAATTGACTAAGCATCGGAACTGCCAATAGATTTAATGGTTCCTTAATTTTAAGCTCATCTTTCATGAACTTCAGTACCTTTTCAAGGTCGACCTCTTTTTGTTTGTCTATATACGTTTTCAGTCGTTGAAACAGGATTTTTTTTATCCCTAACTCTATTTCGTTATCGCTTTTTATGAAGCCACGAAAGTTCTCGAGGATTATATTATCTGAGAGGTAACTGTTTAAGGGTTTTAACTGAATAGGAGACTCACCTACCTGTTCATTTAAACTGAATACTGAGTTGTTTTTTGAGATGATCGAATTAAATACATTTGGTCCCATCTTTCTCGATGTGAGAGGGGACCGACTGGGTTCTTTCTGATCGTAATCTGTATTAATAGGAAAAAATGTTGCAGGTAGATAGATATCTGCAGCATTTATAGCCTTTTGATCAACAAGTCTGATCTTTGCGAGATCAAAAGTTTCCATTAGCAAAGAGGATAGATTTTTATTAGACCATGTCTTCTGACCTTTGTGGGGAACAGCAAGTAATATTGATTGTGGCGCTTCACTATTGGGACTATTTTTGTAGAGACTAACGCCTGTTTTTACTTCATTATTTGGTATGAACTCCGCATCATTGGTGTCCATCAATAATGATCTCGCTGCCATAAACTTACCCTCATTTATACTCAAGGTTTGATCTTGATAAGTAATTAAGGAGAAAGCCCCTCTTGGTCGCTGTACTTTTTTCCCCTGTACAATTCTATCTTTTTCTGCTTGGGAATAAATATTCGATTGGCCGATTGTTTCTTTTATTTCCTCATCAGATAAACTCATCCATGGAAAACTGACCAGTTCAAATTCTCTAACTTCACCTGTGGAATTTTCTTGTCTCTTCAAATTATATTGCAACACCTTAAATGATTTGTTTAACACAGTTTGCATTTCATATAGCTCAAATGCTGCCATGGAAGCAGATATCTCCGATTTCTGTTGTACCCAATTAATAATTCTTTCGTTTGCTTCGTCAGCGTTACCTTTTAGTGTATATCGAGTATCTTTCTGATTGATTTCAAGAAATCGTGTTGGGGGGGTGATTTCATAAGAAATAGGAAAGGGGGGGGTAGGATGGGAAGATGCCTCTTTTTTTGATGCCGTTTTTTGACTTTGGGAAAAAAGAATTGAAAATCCAGAACTTATATCCTTGAAGGCATTTTCGTATGGCTCCAGATTGATACCCTTTATTTCATTTCTTTCTAGGAAAGGATATTTCTTGAATAAACCTTCCCGATATGTAGTGAAATTTCTTTTCCGTTTTTTTAAAGAATTTTCTATTCTATCCTTAATTTGAGTTTTGTGTCCTATCTCAGGATAAAATTGAGCTTCAGGAATTCCAAAACTGGATGCTGCGAAGATTGCCTTCAGAAGGGTCTGAGAATTCTGATCAGTTGAAAAATAATTTATGAGTTCATTTAATCGTCGAAACGCCTGCTGAAGTTTACCATATTGAGTGATAATATCTTCCGTTGATAGAGTAAATAGTTTTTCATTAACTAAAGCTGTATGTATTAACTGTTGAGGCAGAACTGGGGAAGTTTTTGCCAGATAATCTTTTATGACTCTGAGTTTTTTTAAGACAATGCTTAATTTCTTTTTTTCAGTAGTGGAAGTTTGATCTGGTTTTAGCAAAAATACATATTGGCCATTTTCTTCCTCCTTAATCGGAAGCTCCTCAGTATTGTATAAAAACATTGAGGCTCTCAAATGTATCATGGACTCTTCTTCTGGTACCGATACATTTTGCTTACAGACTCCTAATAAATCTAAGTACCCAAACTCCAGATTCTTAAGGCTTAGGAATTCTCTTGAGAGCTCAATCGGTTCACTTAAATCCTGGTCTTTCTTAAAGTGGCATACAACTCCAAATTCTATATTTTCCAAGGGGCCTATTTGTTCCTTAAGCCAGCTCTCTAACCTTGGTTCAGCTATTGCTTTCGGATTTTGAAAACTTTGATTTAGTTCGCCAGGGAAGACATTGATAAATCGATATGTATGCTTTATGCCACTTCTTTTGGTGCTAATACTTTCATAGTTATCTATTCCTTTTTTCCCTTCAAATGCCTGGGCAACACTAGCCGCTTGTTCCAGATTTCTATTGATCAATGAATGATGGCGATATTCCATCCCGTCTAGATCGAATTTCCCATCGTAACAACTTCGTAATTTTCGAATGATATCGACAATAACTTTATCGTTACTCGATTTTTGAGAAGTTTCATATGTGAATACTTCATCATCGATTAATTTTAGTCCATCAACTGTTTGAAAGTTTTCTAAATCAAAGATAGCAGTCTCTTCTTCTGTCGGTTCAACTCCTTCTTCTGAAGTAATGGATTTTGATGCCAGTAAAGGATATCTTCTCGAAAATTCCAGATATTCTTTCCGTTTACTTACTCTAAACATCTCTTCACGGAAAATCTCACCTAAAACTGCTCCAGATGATATTCCATGTTTAAGACCTTCATTAATTTTTTTTGCTAGTTGAACTCTTTCAGAGGTAAGATATACAGATGCTGGGTTGCCCAGCGAAACAGTATTCTCACCTTCTTGAAATATGTTATTAGGTAAACTTTCATTATTATAAGCTTGCCTGATTATAGCAAGGTTTTGGGCTTGTTCAATAGTGGGAGCATGAATGAATTCTCCTTCACCAGCCTTACCATAGTTTGGGTTTAGATTTTCCAGGTATCCGTAGCAACCTACATATAGCCCTGTTTTATTTCTGTTCCTTCGGATCTCTTTATCAAGATGTGAGGTTGCGAGCGCCGTAATCCATGCATCAATTCTATAGGTCGATAAATCGAGACACTCTCTTATCCCTTGTTCAAAGTGTTCTAAATGGTCTAAGCTTTCTTTTTCTGGAGCGACTATAATTTTAGCTAATGAGGAATAGGCTTCTGCATACCGATCCAGAGATTGGTCTATCGCGGATCGAAATGTTAAGAGGGACTTTCCTCTAGTAATAGCCTCTAGAGGCTCTACCATTATATCATCAATAATCCCCTTTTGTTTAGCTCTTATTTCAAGCTGATGAACACTACGGGTATTTGGTAAATCTTTACCAAACTTTCTTAATAAATATCCATTATCAGAAGCAATAGGAAATTTTGACTTAGGTAAAGACGTATTCTCCGAAAGTCTAAGGTTTTTATCTGTTTTCCACGCAACGTAAGCTGGGCTACTACCCACTAAGTCCTGAAAGGCATTTTCTATATCTACTGAGATTCGACTTTTTGTTTCTAAAATTAGTACTGAAAGAAGTATTTCATCCTTTTTCACATATTGCCCTTTTTTTACATGAATATCAGTAAGGATATATTGATATTTCTTAATCCCTGCATCCGGCTCATAACTGGCCGGGGGGAAATTTGAAGGAAAAGCAATTGTGTTCAGCTTAAAAAAACGACCCAAATATTTAAGGCTTCTATTTATTACTTCGGTAATTAAATGAAGTGGCATTTGATTATCCTGTGTTTTCCATAGGTTCTTAAATTCATCACTCTCAAAAGCAGCCTCTAAGGCCCTTCCTCCGTCTGCTTTGAACAACTTGTCTACTAAAATTGATGGTTTTTTAAGATCTGTTTTTAAAAAATTTACAATTTGATTTTGTTCTTTTCTTGTCTTCTTTTTTATCTCATCAAGTGGTTTTCCATATGGGAAAAGTTCAAGGAATAGAGATTCGGGACTTTGGATATCTAAAAACTTAGTTAGAGGGTCTAGCCTTTCTTCGTTTATTGTAATTCCAGATTGATATTGGTATAAAATATCTTTGATTAATTCACTCGTTTTTTTGACTGAGCTGAACTTCTTATCTACAAATTTTTTATAGACATCTTTTACACGATTGATTCCAGCTTCCTGGTTATCTTGGGTTGAAACTGTTTTATTTTGGCCTGCAAAAATAGCATATGTTTTTAGGGTTTCTCCACCTCCATCATTAACTGGCGTAAATGTTAATGATCTTGAGGTTGGACTCATTGCAAGAACTGCTGATACTTGTTCTTCAATACTTTGAGATGATTGATTTAAGGCGTCTAGTCGAAGCCTTGGAATTTGGGTCTCGGAATCTGCTTCTTCAAAAACTTTTTGCCACTTGGTTTTTATCCCAAGAAGGATTTTTGCAAGCTTACCTTCAATTGAATCAAAATTTTGGGTTGCACCTTTAAGGCTCATGATTGGAAGAATCCCATAGGGCTGCTCTTGTACTCTAATGCTTGAAAATGGGCCTTTAGCTGATACATAATCGCAAAAGTATTCCCAAACCTCGAACTTAACTTTGTCGGTGTATTCTTTATTGAGGATAATGTCGAGCATATATCCTCCAAAGATGTTCCAACTTATTTCTTGCGCATATCTACCAAAGGAATTTTCCTTTAATCCAGCACTTTCAATGTGCTGGAACGTTGTGAAATCAATCCCTAGTAATCGCGAAAGATTTTCTCCATTACCCCGTGATCTAAAAGAGCTTTTACCTTCTTGGGAAGAATCGCTTAATACTGAGTTTGAGTCAAGTTTAAAACTTTTTTCAGTCTCCCATCTTTCTGATGGCTTGTAACCTGAATCTGATTCAGATGTATTATTGGTAGGGGTTCCATATGGAAGAAATGAAAACCCACTTGTAAAATCGTGAGACTGTATTAGTTCTTCTACATTACGTTTAGTTTGATGGGGTGTCCAACTGTTTTTGATTCCAAATGCGAGAAGCTTTTTAAATTCTTTTTGGTCTCCTAGCTTTATTCTCATTCCCATTCCTATTTCTACCGCTAGATTGAAATTGAACATCCAATCCTTAGTTTTAGCGATTTCAATAGGAGCCTTACTTAGTATGTTTAGTCCGTAAATTGATTCTGGTCCATTAGCGCTTGCGTATCTAACTATCTCCTCTTTCCTGATTTCCGCTCCAGCATATTCTTCGTAAGAATGATCGTCTGTGTATAGTTGTGCAATAAACTTATCAGGAAGCATTCGAGAGTACTTCAAATGTTCATTTTTATCATCAATTGATGCACTCGCTAAAGCTTGTTTCCCAAAAATGACAATCCATTTTGATCGGTTGACACCAAAGCGAGTTACTAGATCTCTCCAAACCTTATGTCTCTCTTGTTTATCAGTAGCTCGAGCATAAATTTTGTAGGCTAATATTTCTTCGTTGCTTAAGCGAGGATCATGTTCTTCAGTTATAATATCGTCCGGAAAAAACCTGATCAATAGTTCAGTTTCATCTATACTGTATCTTATTTCTAACCTAATTGGGAAAAGTAGAATCGGAATATCAACAGAAATAGGATTTTGTCTGCTATCCAGAAATGGAAATTCTACATTTCCAACTGATATATTGTAAATAGTAGAGTCCAAAGTTAATCTTTTTACAAGAGCTGATGCTTGAGAATACTTTATATGTATTCTCAATTGTTATGGGGACATGTACACAAAAATGTTAATTTATGTGTTAACTTGTTACGTATCACTAATTATACACCTAATTGTAATATTTGTCAATGAAAACCGATTTTCATTTATGCCATTAGTAATGGTGATTTCCCCTATTTTTCAAAAGATTGATCCTTAATTGATATGAAAAGGAGAATATTTATTCGTAATCTTTTAGGTTCTGGTACCTTTATGGGACTAAACGGGTTGGTTGATTTTAACTCTATTAGGACTAATATTGATATTGATCTTCGTACCCCTTTTCATATAAACTTTGCTCCCCAGTTAGGCATGTTTCAGCATAAAGCGGGGTCTAAACCTGGGGATCAAATTAAATTTATGTCATCGAATGGGTTCCGAGTGATCGAAGATATGGGATTTCTAACTCGTAGTAAGCTAGAGCGCCGCCAGATAATGAATAGCCTGCAAAAAGAGGATTTAACGTTAGGAACCTTTATTGGGCACAGAGTAGATTGGCATCATCCAACTCTATGCACGGGTAGGAAGACTGATGTGAGGCGCTTCATGACTGAAATAAAAGAATCTGTTTCTATTGCAAAAAGAACTAACTGCAAACAGCTCTGCGTTTTCCCTGGTCCTGTAAGTCTCACCTATGATTTCCAGACACAAAGAAAAAACCTGATAGAAAATTTAAAACGCGCTTTAGAACTAGTTGTCCCTAATGGTATAGAACTCTTACTGGTTCCAATTAATCCTTCTGTTTACCCAGGGCAGTTCATTTCTTCCTTAGAGGAGGCTAGCTACTTTTCTAAAGCAGCTGGCTCTAATGCATGTAGAATTCTTTTTAATACTTATTCTCACCAGAGATATCATGGGAACCTAATCGAAAGTATCTCAAAATATTGGAATGAAATAGGATATTTTCAACTAGCCGATGTCCCCGGAAAAAAGGAACCTTTGACGGGAGAAATAAATTTTATCCGTTTGCTATCTTTCATTCAAGAGTCTGGTTACAAAGGAATTTTAGGGATGGATCACGGGCTGTCCAAAGATGGATTAGAGGGAGAGAATCAGATTTTAAGAAATTACAGAGTGATAGATTCATGGCTCAAGGACCATATCGAGTTATAGCATGCTGCTATTTTGCCGTATCCTACTTTTTCTCTAATTCATCAAACAATCTAAGTTATTATATCGGTTTTCCTTGAGATACATAAAAACAGCCCCTCACTTCTCAGCAAGGGGCCAGTATCACTATAGAAATCACGAGAGAGCTAACGCTTGACAATGCGAATAGCTGGTAGTTCAAGAGATACTTCTGGCATACTGGCCTGAAGCAGGTACACCCCCGGCGGAATCTTCTGCAGCGAGAGTGTACTTTGATGCATCTCCTCTGTCTTTGTCTGTTCCCATTTTTGTAGGGGTTCACCTGCCAGATTGGAGAACTGGAAAAGGATTGGACCAACCGCCTCACTTTTGACATGCACTTCTAGCTGCTCGTCTACCGGATTAGGATGGACGTAGAGAAAGGCTTCATTTGTTTGTTCTGTCTGGGTGATGGGTAGCGCTGGCACTCCTCGCGGCAATACTTCGATTCCAGCTACAATCGCTTCGGGCGTACCTGTGAGGAGCAGATCCATGATCTCATCTGTGAGGGTGAAATCAAACGAATAGCGCTGCGCTAAAGGAGAAATCGACTGCTGAATCAGAACCGGCTGCTCTTCCAGCCAGACAGAAATCACCCGATCGGCTACGAAAGGCTCTAGCTCAGCCAGATGCAGATGTACCGTATACTCCCCATTGGGAAAGGGAAAGGCATAGTTCAGTTTTTCGCCTACCGCTGCTGTTTGGTAAAGGACGTCCCAGGCAGTCCCAAGGATGTTGATAGGATAATAGAGCCAGGCTTCCGAAAGACTATCGGCTAAGAAAGGCTTGCCATCGAGGATCACGGCTTCTGCGCTTCCTAGATTCAGGCGAAATTCTGTATCGGCACTGATCGTGATCCATACAGAATCGATATTGCTAAGCCCGCTCGTATCACGAGCAGTGGCTTTGAGGAGGTATTCGCCGGGCTTTTCGGGTATCCAGGTGTATTCAAGTGGGGCAACATTGCTGCTAGCCAATAGAAATTCATCAGCAGAAAGGCTAATCTCTTCGATTTCGATGGAATCATTGAGGATGTTCACACTGATGGGGAGACTATCGCCCACTTGGTAGCGTTCCGCGAAGGGGACTACCAAAGCGAGACCCAAACCTGGCTCGGGATTAAGGCCAAAGGTGGTAAGCGCCGCGGCCCAATTGCCATTGTCGGTATGAGCTTCAAATTTGAGGGTGTAAAGCCCGGGATTGGCGACGTAGAAATGACCGCTTTGGGTTTTTTCGTGATGACTCTCGATCAATTGATCGTCTACATAGACCGCGAGGCTATCTACTTTGCCCGTGGCCGTCGTCTCCCCAAAGTCGAGTTTCCATTTGATGAGGGAGGGATAGCTGCTAAATACTTTGCTGGCCTTGGGCTGTTGGATATGGATGGTGGGAGGATCGGGCGAAGGATTGCGTAAGCGACCGCCAGCCCATTGGACGCCTCTGAGCAAAAGACGCTGAAATAGCGGATTGTTTGTATAGTCTTCTGCCGTTCCGCCCAGCGGTAGGTACAGACTGCGTACCGAATCTCCGGCCGGACTAAAATTTTGATACCAGCAATGCGCATCAAAGAGCAGAATCCGATCAGGATCCTGATAGGAGTAAAAAGGAAAACGACTGTAAAGCGTCCACTTCTCCGGGAAACCTTCGGTAAGTGGGTGGTAGCCCTCTAAAAAGACAGAATCCAGTCTGGGACCGCTGTATGCACCCGCGAAAGCGCCAATCAGCTCCTGATAGAACTTCCAACCGTCACGACCTAATAAGAGTGAGCCCTGCAGTCCGACCAGGCCGGTACCACTTCCAATCATGGTTTCAAAATTGGTGATCTCTTGAAAGTCAAGCCCAGATATTTGCGGATTTCCGATCACCAGCACATCGAGGCTGTCTAGCTGGTTAGGGTTCCGGAAATGATCGATGATTACTGGCTGGATACTCGTATCGGCTTTGAGCGTCTGATACAGCTCGGGACGCAGACTATCGCCAGGGGCATAAATGCCCACTCTCAGGAGTTCTTGGGCCTGTAGGGTGAGACTGAGTAGCAGGCCGAACAAAAGAAAGGAAAAAGATTTCATGGGGTTTGTTGGTTGTAAGTGAATAGGAGCAAAGGCTTAGGGTCGGAAACAAAAGCGGAAGCCCAGACTGGGCGTCCAGCGAAATCGCAAGGCGGATTGGAGGAGGAGTTCTCCCTGTAAGCGGGCGAGCAGGGCAAATTCGCTACCCAGAAACAGCTCCGCTTCCGGGCCTACCACCAAGCCCCAACTCGGGCGAAGACTTGGCGGTAGCCCGGAGACGCGGGCTGATATCCGTTCCACTCCGCCCCGAATCCCCCCCATTAGGTTGAGAAACAATTGTTCTTGGTAGGCATACAAACTGTAATGGGCCGTCGCATATAGGTGTAAAGCCTGGTAGTCCCGCCATTGGGCCGTGGTGGTAAAAAGGCTATCCCCAGCATCATCCAGCAGGCCAACTACCGACTCTTCCGCAAAGCGAAACTCTTCGCAGAGTGCTCCTACCTGAATTGAGAGCTTGCGGGTCTGGTACCAGCCGTAGCCGAGTTTGAGTTGAAAGCGGTAAGGGGTAGCCGCCTGAGGAATATTCGCCACCTGGGCTTCCAGAAAATGGATACCCGGTACGTGGGTCAGGCGCTGAGCAGTTAGCAGTAGCGGGAGCAAAACAAGCCCGCAAACTGCCAGTAACAGTTTGAATTTCATCGTTCTGAATGGGATTATGAGGAGGGCTAGGAGCTATTTATTGCATACCGGGAATGATGCTGCGATAGGCCAAGGCTTGTTGTTGCAGACGATTGGACAGACGAGCGTTTTTGTCAATGCCTTGCTGGACCTGTCCTTTTTGCATCGCTTCCGCAAGCATCACTGCTGATTTCTCCTGCAGTTCAATGCTTTGAATCATGGCATCTTGAGCCGCTTTTTGGGCGAGGATTCGTTCGCCAGCCGTCATCTCCAGCTCGTTTTCGGCCTTGACTTTCAAACGCAATTCCTCTGCTTTGACCGCCATTTCTTCGGCCATATTGGCATAGGACATCGCGAGATGAAACTTTCGCTTCTGTAGCATCAGCTCAGCGGCATAGCGCCGTTCTTTCATCTGATAGTCCTGCTCCGTCTGCTCGTCATAATCCACTGCCGGATCGTAGGCCGTATTGAAACGATAGAAGTATTCGTACAGCGCCTTGACATCTCCGGCCGTAGAACCGCCCGTTAGTTTGTGGTGCAATTGGGAGACCGCCGGCATCTGATAGCGCAAATAACCCGCAGGATCGTCCACCAAAAACATCGCGTTCTCAAAGATATTTTGCAGATCGTGCCATTTGAGGTCTTTTAGGCCCTTAAGTTTTTTGAGATCGGCTTGCACTTGTTGTTGTAACGCCCAGATTTCTTCGAGCTGTTGCTTGGTTTGTTTGGCGGTTTCGATGTGCTTCTTGATCTGATTGATCGTCTCTACCGCCTTGGCGATATGGGCCGTCGATTTGCCAATCTGAATCAGGGCATTGGCGAACTGTGCCGGGTCATAGGTGATAAACTGGGCCTGGCTCTGACTGATTCCCAGAAGGGCAAACAGCCCGAGCATGAAGAGTATTTTTTTCATCACTTCTCGATTAATAGAGTTTGAAATACACACGGTAATTATTGCTGATCCGCACCTTGAGGCGCTGATCGCGGAGGCGGGCCGTAGCCACATTTTTGCCCGTCATCAAGAGCGCTCCCGCATAGGGTACCTCGGCGAGCAGTTGGTCCCAGGCATCGCCCGCCAAATTATTCGCTTCCTGCTGGCTCCGTTGTTTGAGTCTCGGATCGGCATAGGCAATGCCCTCCAGCAAGTCCTGATCAAAGCAGCGCAGTTCTACCGGAATGATCTCACCTGCTAAGACAAGCTGTTGAATCTGCACCTGCACCCTCCCGTCTCCAAAGCGACAGAGACCCACCACGGGCGTATTCTTGGGGATCAGTTGTTCTCCTAAATAGAAATCCTGCGTCAGGCGAAACTTAATCGCCTGTCCCGCCATCACCTTCTGACTCCCTTCCGTTACCGCCGAAATCAGTCCCTGCGCAGAAACCGCCTCCTCTCCCCTACTGCTGAGCGTATTGAATGCCACGGGCACTACTACCGCCGCTGCTCTCCTTGCTTCAATCTCTGTTTGGGCGGCTTCTTGCTTGCTTGAGGTTTGTTGGGTTGTAGCGCGTGCTTTTCTACGACGAGAGATTGGGGGTTTGTCGTTGGTAGAGAGTCTTTGATAGCGTGCTGGCAGCGATGCAGGCGCTTTTTCTTGTTCCCGTTTTCCTTCCGGCCATTCTTCCTCTTTTTCTTCCTGCTTCGCAGAACGCCCCTCCTGTTGGTAGACCTGGTCCCAGGACATCGCAATGCGGTTCAAGCGATCGGCTTCTACCGCTTCTTCCTGAGCCCGTTTGTTGCGCGTCCGCCATTCTTCCTCATATTGCTCGACTCTCGATTTGGGACGGCTTTCTTCGAGTGGAACGTTCGCCGAAGGCGCGGGTGGTAAAGGTGTCTCCTTGGCCTGCTGAAGATGCCCCACAATCAGGCGATAACTGAAGCCAAAACCCAGCAATCCAAGCAGCAATACTCCGCCCAACGCATACCACCACCATTGCCGCTTTTTGGGGGTAGCTTGTTTCTGCGCTTGCTCTAACTCTTCAAGCACAATTTCCTGACGCGGACTGGGTTCGGGATTCATAGCACTTTGGCGGTTAAGAGGTAATTCATCGGTACAGATACCATCAGCGATCGGCTCCCATTGCGCTCGCGGAAGATCACTTCCAGACTCGCCCTGCGGGGCAAGGCATAGAGTGGTATGGCAAACAAATAGCTAGCCTCCGTCTTGGCGCCTACTTCAGCGACCGTCTCCGCCACCAAAGGCTCAATCACCGTCAGCACATCGGCGAGCTCCCGCCCTTTAGTGGGCTCTCGGAAACGGAAACCCACAAAGTCCAGCACAAAAGGCATACTCGAATCATTGCGCAGGCCAAACTTCAGATAGCTTGCCTGCCCGTCATTGCGGACTGTTTGCAGCATCAGCTCCAAATGATTTTCTGTGATCCCAACCGTGCGGATCTCCGTGGGGAGTTCTGCAAGTTGGGAGAGCTTGGCTGCGACCAGCGCGGTAGTATCTTGCCTAGCGCTGAGGGTTTGACTGCCATCCGTTTCGGTCCGTAGGCGAAGGCGCCGGCTCGGATTCAGATTCCGACAATCATAATAATAGACAGCCGGAGACTTTTCATAACCGATAAAGCCCGTGAAATAGGCTTCATCTCCATAGCGCACAAAGAGGGTCGTCAATCTACCGGGATTGGGGCGAGTTGCTTTGAGCATCAGGACCTTTTGATCGGCCCTCGCGATAAAGTCCCCTGTACCCAAATCCACCAAACTGATGGGCTCAGCAAAGAGCATCACAATACTGGCCGAATCACTGGCATAGACCGTATCTACCGCCTGCGGGGAACGCTCGACCTGGGCCAATAGGCTGCCGCAGAAGCATAGCGCGAGAAGGAATAGCATTAGCGCTTTCATCGATCTGTCGTTTGAGGGGCGAATTCATTTTGATACAGCACAAAGCGCCACTTTTGAATCAACAGTCCGTGGGGATTATGCATATTGCGAGGCTGGCGAATCAATTGAAAGGAAGCCCCAACCGGCAAGGCCCGTTCTTCATCCTGATAGATCACCCGCTGGCGACCATAGACCTCCCCGAGATAGGGCTCCTGATTCATCTCCAGCCGAATCGAATCCAGCTCAAAGACCGATCGACTACCGTATTTGATGTAGTTATCGTGCACGCCTCCCTTTTGAAAGTCGGCAAAAATAGCGGCTCCTTCCGCTTTTTCGATCATGTGCAAAGCCCGCTCGATGTGATCTGCATAACTCAGCTCATCATGGGCAAACATCAGCTCCATAAAAGCGGCGACATGATTACGGGCTTCGAAAATCGTCGTCTCATCTGGCCGTGAGAGCTGGGCAGGATAAGTCCCCCCTTGAGAGACCACATAGACACGTTCGTGTTGGGCGGCTTCGCGGGCGAGGTAGCGCCACGCCCAGAGCGCATTACTCCCCATCAGACAGACAAAGCTGATGATACAGAGCAGGACCAGGGCATTATAGCGTTTGGCAATATCAGTAAAGGCTTCCATTGTCGATTAGCTTTTGGAGGTGGAATTGGCGGGAGGAGCAGGAGGGCGGTTGGCCTGTTGGTGGGCTTTTTGGACGGCGCGCGAGCGGCCTGCTGTTCCGGCTCTTTGCAGGACGGAGCGACTGACAAAGACCACCCCAGCACCCGTCTGAGCAATACGAGACATAAAGCCTCCCGCCGCACCGGTATTGAGAAAATAATTCGTCATCGAGGGGATCAGCAGATACATTAGCAAGGCGACCAGATTCACGCCGATCACATAGCCCGTATCACTGAGGGCATAATTGGCCTGGGCGTAGAGATTGTATTGGAAGACCAGATTGTCAAGAATGCGGATGCTCAACTCCCAAAACTGTACACCCACAAAGCCCTTGAGCCAGGCGAGACCGCTATTGTGCATGCCCGGCAGCATCGACAGCACCAGCGCAATCGGTCCCGTGATGTACAAAAAGGCCAGCAGCATGGAGCGTACCAGTGATACCCCCGAACGAACCATATAGAGAAGGCCCTCTTGCAAGGCATAGCTCACCAGATTGGTAAAGCTTAGGGCTTCTTCAAAGCTGACCACAATCTCGTCAAACCAGCCATCCGAAGGATCGGGATCTCCCCCACTGGACATGGTCGCCTCGGCCATTTGGGCGATGGCGTCCATCACGTCTGGCTTTTGAGGAATCAGTTGGATGAGGCCCGTGATGCCGGCAGAAACTACGGTCGTGATCTCCGCATAAAAGGCGATCACGAACATTAGTACAATCCCGCGCAGCAAGGGTTTGTAATCCATACGCGTCCCTTCCTGAAAAAACATCGAGCGGGCATAGCTATGCCCCAGCAAAAAGATCAGGATGATGGGTACCGCGACCTTGGCCGCATAGATCACATTACCAGCGAAGCTGGTGCCAATCGCCTGGATCGGTCCGTGCAAATTGGTGATGCTATACATGAGACTGGGATTGGAGGCGGTCTTCCAGATATTGATTCAGGCCGGCTTCGCTGCTTCCCCGCTGCTCGATCAAGCGGCTGAGGTGATTGCGTTCCTCGGGACGAGAAGAAAGTACCGCCGTTAAATGTGGCGAAGCATCCAACACATAGACCCGTCCGTAATCGCCTTGCTTGACAAATAGCTCCCGCCAATCCGGACCGACCCGAATCGAACGAATTTTGGCGATTTCGTGTTCGGTGAAACCGAAGACCTTCCCCACCTTCGCAATCTGACTCTCATCATTGTGGTTGAGGATAATCTGGGTCGCGGCATTGGCGATGATGGCCGCCCCTACCGACGAGCGCGTAATCTCTTCCACTCCCTGGGTAATGATACACATCGAGCCATTGTTTTTGCGGATGGTGCGGTACATCAGCTCGACAAACTCACCCATGCTTTCGGCCAGCATGGACCAGGCTTCATCCATATAGATGAATTTACGAGCATCGGGAAAGCCGCGCACCTGACTCAGGGCCAGATCCGTGATCAAAAGGGCCACGATGGGATAGAGCTGTAGGTTGCTCTTGACGCGGGCCATATCGAAGGCCACCAAGGGGAAGTCCGTGATATCCAGCTCCTGCTCGGCATTGAGCACACCGCGATACTCACCATCAACGAAGGGTTTGAGGGTGAGCAAAAACTGATCGATATCGAAGTTTTGTACGATGCGGCGGTAATCGGTATCTTCCCGCTCTTGCTCATCGTATCGCTCCAACCAGGAATAAAAGTTGCGCAAAAGCGGGGCACGAACCGGTCGATCCCCTGCAAGCACCTCTTCTGAATACTGATGATAAAAGAGCGGCAGCAAAGTCGAAAAGACCGAACGTTCCGCTTGCGAAAGCCCTCCCCCACCCTTCCAGACCGTAGCCAGCAGAGAAGTCAAAAAGGTCAGTTTATCACCATCCAGCATCCAGCGACCATCTGGCGTTCGGGGAACCCAGAAAGGATTGAAAGAGAGGGGCGCAGCCGGATCATACTCATAATAGGCTCCTCCCAGGGCCGTCATGGCGTTTTTGTACGTGCCGCCATTGTCGATGATCACTTGCCGGTGCCCCTGCTCGAAACGCTGCACAATGAAACTCCCCACCGTAAAGGACTTGCCCGAACCTGAAGGTCCGATCACAATCGCATTTTGGTTGTTGAGTTCGGGATGGAAAAGACGAACCAGCAGAGGCGCCTGAAAACGATCGCACAGATAAATGCCTTCCTTGGCCGCCCGATAGCCAGACAAAAAATGCCAATAACAAAGCGCATTTTCCGCTCGCATGAGCATCCAGCGATAGGCCTGAAAAGCATTGCCAGGGGCGAGGGCGACAAACAAATTGGCCGTATCCATGCTCTCTACCAGGCATTCGGCCCCTTGCAGGGAACGAAAGGCGCCCACTGTCTGATCGACGGCGCGTTGCAAGGCTTTACGATCAGTATCCCAAAGGACGACGCCCATCTGCAGGGAGACCAATTGATCGTTGCCGATACGGACCTCGGCGGTAAAAGCTTCCAGCTCGGTCTGGGTAACTTCATTGTCCTGGGTAGAAAGAAAATCCAGCGAAGCATTGAGCTTGCGTTCGAGATCAAGCTTCTTAAGCTCTTTTTCGCGTTGCTCAACCCGGATCGTGGTGATTAGCAGATGGGGGATTTGTAAAGCATGGGTAAGAGGCCGGACAAAAGGACCGGCCAGACCGTTTTCCAAACTGGTGGCTTCAGCTTGGGCACCTTGGCCAATCAGGGAAATCAGTTGCACCTGCTTTTCGCCCAGACTCATGCCATTGGGGAGTTTTTGAAGTTTGCGCTGTTCGCTCCTCCCCTCCCCTACTCTATCGGCAAAATCCAGATTGAAATAAGCATCGATCAATTGCTGTAAGCCAGTGTCGTCCAGCCGGCGAACCCCAATGCCAAGCGACTGTAGCAGGACGCTGATCTCCTCGCCCAATCGCTCCAATTGCTCGGCTCGCTCCTGCAGGCCCTCCATGGGGTGCTTGAGCAAAGCCTTACCAAACGCAAAAAGGCTGTTGACCGCATTAGCTTTGGGCTGCTGGTGATGGCCTAGGCTAAGCAGCAAATAGGCCTGATGTGTCAGGACCGGACGATGATAGAAATAGCGGAACTGCCGAGACTGAAAATAGCCCTGCTCTTTGCTCGAGACGGTAAAGGGCTGTTGATCGTAGACATCGATCTTTTGCAGAACCGCTCCCGCTGGAAAGCTTTTCAACCCCGCCAGCAGGCGTTGCTGCAAAGCCGCGTATTCCGGGGCGCTGCGCTTTTCCCACTCTTCACCAAAGAGTTGCAAGCCGAGCGCGACGCGACCGTCTTTGAGGATCATCACTTCATGGGTGATCTCCAGATAGGGCATCATCTGACGGAGCGTCCGGCGTTTGGGGGGGAAGAACATAGTCGATTTCATCAGGCTGGAAATAGCGGTAGGACAAAAAGGAAAGCAGAAAATCAGGGTGCTGCCGCTTAGCGGCTTTGCGCAGGAGCAAATAGAGGCTGAGGACCAGTGCCAGGCTAGCCAGATAGTACCACCAGGGCAGGGCCAGCAGGACACTGAGCAGACTGCCTCCAACGGTGAGGACCAGAAACAGACAGAGCAATAGGCCGATCTGGTTGAGCGGCAGTCCCAGAACCCAGGACTTGCGCTCCAGACTTTTGTAGACACGCATGCCTAGATATTTTCGATCGCGCCCAGAGAAGAGAAGTCGCCAATCAAGACACTAAAGCCAAACCAGACGAGGGCGGCGACAATCAGATAGACCAGATTACGGGTTGCGTTGGGATTGCCCTGGATAAAGCCGCCGACCACTTTGATGACGCCGACGACCATGACGATCACGAAGACAACATTGACGATGCCGACGATCCAGTCTTTGACACTGGTGAGGCTTCCGGCCAGATTGCCGCCGGTATTTTGGGCCTGACTGATGAGGGGGAGCATGAAGAGGAGCAGACTGGCCGCTCCTTTCTGCAGTGTGGATGGTGTTTGTTTGTTGTAAAGGTGCATAATCAAGAATGAGGGTATTGCCGGATGCGCTGGACCAGAGGAGAAGTCGGCGCAACTTGACGTAGGCTACGTCGGTATTGGGCGACTTCGGGACCATAGTCTTTGCTTGGCAAAATGGCAATGTGTTTATTTTTCATATATACAAATATATCACACAAAATATAATAGTCAATATTTCAGGCAAAATTCTGTTAAGTTTATGCTATCTTCGTCTCTCATCCTGATGTGATTTTTTTATGGAACTCTACCAGCTGTACTCCTCCCTTTCGCCTGAATACAACAAATTTGGCTCTGCCAAAGAGATCTGGCAGCACGTCCAGGCCATCGGCTACGATGGTCCCACGAAATTGGTAGATGGTTATCCCCTACCCGCAGGCGAGGACTTCAAAGTAGAGGGCGCCTACATCAAGCGGACCTCCAGCCTGCGGATTACTCATGCCCTCTGGGCCAAGATTGATCAGTTTGTCAATAGCGAATCTCATCCCGAATACAGTAATCGCATTCAGGTGATCGAAGCCGGCATCATGGCCCTGGAAGCCGCCCAGGCCTTCGGGAAGATTTATGCCACCACCAATCAGGGAGTAGAAGAATTTGAAGATGTGATCGCTTGTATCGCGCGCTTGCCGCTATTCGAGGACTTGGGCGTAGACCCCGTGATGGCGCGTAAGGAAGAGCTCCTTCCTAAAAAATAAAAAAACGCTCCGCCCAATCATCTGGACGGAGGCGCTTCTTCTCTCTCAATTCTACATGATAAATTTTTCGAATCACTTCATCTACAAGGATTAGAAGAAGAGGATAAAGGAGAGTGGGTTTGTTCAAAATGGACGATTGACCAGCTGTTGCAAAACAACGAGCAGTTCATATTATTAAGTAGCCCTAGCAAGACAAAATCCTATGATGAGGAAACGGTAATCAGGAGTGAAATAGCTTCTATAAGATGTAATAGTAAGACAAGATTATCTGTATGCCCAACTCCTGACGATTTCAGGGATCTTTGGCTTTTCTGTACTCAGGTATATGCAGTAATTCATCAAGTTTGCGTATACTATCAAGCCTATGAATGCTATCAAGGCTAAATTCTATGGATGTTCTTTTAATACTATCATTGTTATGTAAGTTCTTAGTCAGCAGTAGTATATAACCATTACCTGAAGAGATAACAAAACTTGAATCTGGTGAACTAGATATATATTCCACCTCGCTAACAAGATTCCAATTTTTCAAAACTTCACGATCTGGCGATGTGAAAGCAGCAGAATCTATCCAACTATAATTCACGTTTACCAAACCATCACTATTCAAGTCCATAGCCCAGCTTACTACTGAAGAACTATTATCAGTTAATTGATCCTGGAAACTCAAAGCAAATGGTACACAGCTTTCGAGGCTAGAAAGTGCCAATTGCGCTGTGGGTGGCTCAAGAATTTCGGCAAAATTAGCTTTTGTAACGGTGTCGCTGCAGCCAAGCATATTGGTGATCGTAAGGCTGACATTATAGATACCACTTACAGCATAACAATGATCTGGATTTTGGAGAGTTGAAGTTTCTTCGTCGCCAAAGTCCCAGACCCAGCTTACTAGTGTCGTATCGGAAGTTGAGGTATCGGTAAAGTTAATACAAGTACCAGGACAGACTTGACTGGTACTCTTGTCAAAGTCTGCTACAGGATAAGAGAGACTGGCATACTGTGCTTTGGTTAGAGTATCTGCACAACTATTGGCATCATGTATCTGAAGCGATACCTCATAGTTGCTATCTTCAGTATAGGTATGGCTTGCGAACTTTTGAAGTGATACATCTTCGTCGCCAAAACCCCAACCTATTAAAGAATCAGTTTTAGGGGGCCTTGAATATATTAATTTAAATGAACCTTGTGCATCCGTTGCTTTTTCAGCAGCTAAGGGTTGATTATCTTTTGAAGATAATGTGTGAGGTAATTTTTGTGTTGGCTTGTCATCAATTACAATCTCAGAATAACTTGGAAATCTATTTGTAGCCATAAAAGCATCTGGAAAAATTATACCCCCTAGGTTCATTGTGCCACCGAAAATATCCAAGACTTCATATGATTTTTTTGTACAAAAATAGAGACTGTCTTCATTAGGTAGTTCAATATGTATCATTCCAGATGCGTCATCTTCAGCTTTTTGAGCTTGACTTCCTCCTTCAGAAAGTATCGAGGGTGATTCCTGATTTAATATACTCTGATAAACATCAGTAGAATCAGTAATCAGGCTGTTATATGAAGCCTCATGACTGGTAACTAGCGCAAGCCAACTAGTATCAAGTGCCTTGATAGAAGTCTTTTCTATGGCAAGGATTCTTTCTACTAGCTCACGGTTTTTTTCTGCTAGCTCACGGTTTTTTTCTGCTTCAATCGCGAGAATCGTAAACAAAAAAATCACACATGCTGCGACGGAAGCAACAGAAATCAATAATTTAAATGCTTTACTACTTTTCTGAGTCTTATTGATAAAAAAGTAATGCTTTTCTTCTTCTTTAGGAGTTGGATTCAAGAATTGTGTATCATTCGCTTTGGCTTTAAGAGCAGAGAGCATTTCATCATATTCGACATTTTCATTTTCAGTGAATAACTCAATACCTTCAAGTACTCGATAATCTTCAGGGTTTTTGATAAGTAGTTCTTCAAGAGCGTCCTCTTCCTCTTCGCTCATTTCACCTGCCAAGTAATCCACTAAAACCTCAATAGGTAAAGTATCATGTATCGAATCGTGTCGTTTCATTCTTATTTTGAATTATTATGCCCTCCTATAAGCTTCTCTAATTTTTGCCTTATCTGATATTTCTTATTGATAACCTTCCGATTGTTGATACCTAATAGAATTGCTATTTCACTATTGCTGTACCCTTCAACAACAAGGTTTAAGATTTTTGAATCATCATTCTTCAAACGCCTACCTATCGTATCCTGCATTATCTCTTTATCCACCTCGATCTTAGGATTAACTTGATCCTTCTGATTATATCGGTATTGAGATAAATGCTTTTTACGATTTCTGTCATTGCGATCATGTGTCTTCCATAACAAGAAGATTCCGATTTTTAGATACTTCTCAATATCATAAATCTTCTCAGTAGCCTCATTCTCTAGTATCTTCAAAAATGCATCCTGCACCAGATTCTCTGATAGGTCCTTCTTCCTTGTGTAGGAATACGCGAATAGACATAGTTTGGGGAAAAGGATAGTATAAATCTTCCCTAGTGAGCTTTCATCGCCCTCTTGGAAAGACTTCCACAAACCTTGAATTTGATTATGGCCAAATGAGTCATCCATAATTTATGGGCTAGTATAAAGTGAGCCCTTATATCAATAATGCGTGAGCAGTATAAAAGTCTTAACCCCAGTATGATTTTTTTCTGTTAAGACATTTGAATCAGTTACGCATTATTCATATACAAAGACATTATTTTGACACCTCACGAACATATCAAAATATTTATTGATTCCATGCACAGATTGGTTGGTAATGATCAAGTGAAGGAAGCTATTGATATGTCTCTCCGATGGATCAAAAAACATTTAGGGCAATCCGATTCTTTACGTGAAATATTGGTTATCAGTGCAGGCTATCGAAGAATCAGTAAGCAGTTCAATTCTGATTTACTCTCCGTTCTAGAATATAATTCATCTGTAAATAGATTGCTTCATCAACTTCTTATCTTATGTGAAGAAGCTACCGATGATTACATTGAATGTCTTGATAATAGTGCTAGTATATAGTAATTGATAAACATAAGGAGATTTTGTAGTCTAAATGATCATCCTTACACGTCTGGCGAAGAAAATGATTTCACCACAGTTGAATATAATTGTCGGGAGCATCAGAATAGAACAAATTGCGGTTTCGGGCCATATCAGGATCGTCTTAACAAAGATAAGGGATTTTGTGGGAGTCAAAAGCAGTAGGAAAATCTCGATGGTCAGAAGAAACACCAATGGAGATGATTTCAAAACAGACTGAGGCTATTGTGATCCTTAGCACCATAGCCTACAAATTTCTTATATTATGCTCGATAGTAAATCCTGATGTCCGACACCACTGATAAGAATCTATTTTTTGAGGAGGAAAATGCTTCGAATGTCCCCATGGGGAAGAACCATCTCTTTGTGGTTGGGATCAATGACTATCATAAAGTCGGCAAACTCAACAATGCCCGCAGAGATGCCGAAGCCCTCGTCCAACTCCTGCAAGAACGCTATCAGTTTGAGCCAGAACGTACGACTACCCTCTATGACGAAGAGGCTAGTCGGAGCGCGATCATCGGGCGCTTACGGCAGCAGCTGAATAAACTCAAACCTGAGGACAATCTGGTTATTTTCTTTTCGGGGCATGGTCATTTTGATACCGTGCTGGAAGAAGGCTATTGGGTACCTGTCGATGCTGACTATCAGGCGATTGATACCTATGTGTCATACGACTTCCTGCAAAAGATCGCGCGGGCGGCTAATCAGGCCCGCCACGTACTCTTTATTGTAGATTCTTGCTATTCGGGGGCGGTGCTGGTCAGGGGCAAGGACAGCACACAATCTCGACTAGAAAAAGATCCCTCTCGCTGGATTATCGCTTCTGGCCGTAATGAAGTAGTCCTCGATGGCAAGGTTGGCGGCAACAGCCCCTTTGCGGGTGAACTCTTACAACTCCTGCAAGAGCACGCCAATGAGGGCATTCATACCCTGAGGCTGGTTGACCGCCTGACCGAAAATGTCAGCTGGAATTCTGACCAGACCCCGATCGGCCAACCGCTGCATGGAGTGGGTCACAGAGGAGGGCAGTTTGTCTTTCACGCCAAACGCAATGAAAAGCGGGACTGGCATGGGACTCAACAGAGTGATACTATTGCGGCTTACGAGCGCTTTCTCAAAGCCTGGCCAGATGGGAGATTTGCGGATGAAGCGGCCTGGCGAATCGCCCAAAAGCGCCATAGCATTAGTGCTTATACTCGCTACCTGGATCGCCCAAGTGGTGCGTATCGCGGAAAGGCCCTGGATCAGCTTGCTCTTTTAGAGGATGAAAAGCGTTTTCAGCGAGCCAAAGTACGAGGTCTGGCGGCCTTGATTCGTTTTTGTGAGACGTATCCAGATAGTGCCTATTTAGAAGCGGCTCGGGTTGAAATTGCGCGTATCCGGGAAGCGGAAAGAGAGCCGGAGGCTTGGCAAAAGTTAAGTGCAACTCTTCTGCCAGAAAAAGCACCGGAAGAAGAAAAGCGTAGGCAAGCTCAGGAAGAGCAGGAGAAACAAGAAAGCGAATCTTCAGAAACGACTTCTACTGAAATCAATCCACCCCAAACCCCTTGGTGGGAACGGAACGCAGTTCGAACAGGAGGGCTCGGCTTAGGATTGATATTACTGATCTGGGGCGCTTGGGCGATCTCTGATAATTCAAGTCCCCAGAGTCAAGCGCAAACATTGTTTACCCAGGATAGCTCCGCTCAACAAGCGAAGATAGATACCTCATCAGGTTCGAAATTCCCAATCCCAGAGATGGTATTGATCCAAGGAGGAGAGTTCGAGATGGGAAGTAATGAAGGAAAAAATAACGAAAAACCAGTCCATCTGGTGAAACTCAATGACTTTTGGATCGGGAAGTATGAGGTCACCCAAAAAGAGTGGCAAGCGGTAATGGGGGACAATCCCTCCAATTTTGATTGTGAGGACTGTCCGGTAGAAAGTGTATCCTGGAATAAGGTGCAGGAATATATTCGTAAACTGAACGAACTCGGTGAAGGCAACTTTCGTCTGCCGACTGAGGCAGAGTGGGAATATGCCGCCCGCGGCGGGGAAGATTTTTTATTCTCGGGAAGCAATGATCAAAATGCCGTCGCCTGGTTTCATGAAAACTCAGACTCAAAAACTCATCCTGTGGGGCAAAAAGTCCCTAATGCTTACGGTCTTTTGGACATGAGCGGCAATGTCTATGAATGGTGCCAGGATTGGTACCAAAGCGATTATTATACAGAGCTAGCCCAAAAGGGGTTTACGGTCAATCCTTCTGGCCCGACATCATCCGGCGTTCGCGTGTTACGCGGGGGCAGTTGGCCCGGCCTTGCTGAGTTCTGTCGCGTCTCCTATCGTAATCGTGCTCAGCCCGTTGGGCACTTCAGCAGTGTTGGCTTTCGCCTCGCCAGGACTCCTTAGCTTTTGAACATCCCCTTTTTGCCTAGTCGTTCCCTTGGAAAAGTGGCTGACGAGATGTATTAAACGATCGACGGGAATGAAAATTTGATGGTCTCTCCCGATTAATACAGACTTCCTTAAGGTCAGGAAGCTTTTTGGTTTTTTTGATCAGAAAACCAATCTTTATGTACTATCCAAACGCATGGAAGATATCCTCAAATATTTTAAAGAAGGCGTAATGGCCTTCTGGTGTGAGCATGATTATACCTGGCTTTGTGAAAACTGGGAGATGCTGATTGATTCTGGTTTCTTGATCTGGGGCTGGGCAGTATTAGGTGGTCTTTTGACAGGAATCTGGAAAGGAGTAAAATGGCTTTGGAAATGGCGACGAGACAGAAAGCTAGAAAGTGTCTTACGCCCTCATTATTCATATGCCGAGGTGAAAGAGGCGACTCGATACTACATTACTACTCGTGGCCAAAGCATAAGCCCAACTGATCACGATGAATCTAATAAACTCATTCCACGTCAGGATCTACTTGATCTGTTTATTGATGAAGTTTTTTTACCCTCAGGCGATCATAAGAAGTTTTACGCTATACTGGGAGGCGCGGGAATGGGGAAAACCACCTTCTTTATCAATCTTGTTTTGCGTTACCGCCATAGGCTTAGCTGGCAATTCTGGCGAAGGAAAAATCCAATTCTTTTACTTCCCCTCGCAGATCCAAAGTGCCTGGAAAGGATCAAAAAGATTGAAGAACCCAAGGATGTGATCTTGCTACTTGATGCCTTGGATGAAGATCCTGCGGTAAGAAACCAGGGTTACGCGGAGCGCTTAGATGCGATTGTTGAGGCCACACAAGATTTCAGAACTGTTCTACTGAGTAGTAGGACTCAATTCTTTCCCGATGAAAGTCAAGAACCTGGAATAACAAAGATAGGTAAACATGGCCCATCTGGAGGAATGCAAAAATTTGAGAAGATTTACATTGCTCCTTTTTCCAAAAAAGATATCCGCAAGTATCTGGCCTTACGCTTCCCTTGGTGGAAACATTCCACCCGGAGAAAGGCGCATAAGATAGTAGAACGGACTGAAAACGTCATGGTACGTCCTTTGGTTCTTTCTTACATCAAAGCCCTGATCAATCTGCGAGGAAGTAATTCTCTATACCATATCTACGAGCGGATTATTCAGGATTGGATCGAGCGAGAATCCAATAAACCCGCAGTTGCTTCGCGCTCTGATTTCAAGGAAAACTTGCATCAGTTTTCCATCAAAATAGCGGAAGAATTACTAGCCCGTTTCCGATCGAATCAAGGTAGTTTTATACCTGAATCCGAGTTTGAGGCCCTTGCCGCAGAGTACAATTTGGGCCTTAACGACCTGGAAATGAAAAGTCGCTCTCTACTCAATCGAAACGCTGTAGGGGAGTATAAATTCGCTCATAAATCTATATGGGAGTATTTTCTGATGCAATCGATTAGTTCAAATCCTCAATTGTATCTGACACAAAATCATGATGGTTTCGACATGCTTAGTTTCTTTTTAAAAGAAAGGGGGCTCACCTTTTTAACGAACATGGTCATCGTTGTGGGGGATGATCAGGTTCCTACATTCGAAATTGGTAGATACCCTGTCACCCAAGGAGAGTGGGAAGTAGTCATGGGTACGAACCCCTCTCACTTCAAAGGAGGTCCTCGTTTACCTGTAGAACAGGTATCATGGAATGATGCTGAAGACTTTATCCAAAAGCTGAACAAAAAGACAGGTCAAAACTATCGACTTCCAAGCGAAAAAGAATGGAAGTATGCGGCCAAAGGCGGCCGGCGCAGCCAAGACTATAAATTCGCCGGAAGTAACCGTCTGACCGAAGTGGGATGGTATAGGCAAAATTCAGGGGATAGACCCCATCCAGTAGGAGAGAAAGCCCCCAATGAGCTGGATTTATATGATATGAGTGGCAATGTTTGGGAATGGTGTCAGGATATATATCAGGTAAATATCAACAATCGTGTGATTCGCGGGGGGAGTTGGTTTGACTCTGGGAGGGGCTGTCATATCTCCAATCGTGTCCAAGACGTCCCTCGCGATCATCGCGACATCTTTATAGGATTTCGCCTCGCCAGGACCCCTTAGCTTTTGTTTTTTTAGCTTTTTGGAGGGGCGAAGTCTTTCTCTGATAGGGGTATTATATAGTGCAGCGGAAGGCCGAAACTGTCACAGACGGTCAGTATCCTGCTTTGCAGGATTTTTTTAGGGGGGGGGATCAATGATTGCATACATCTGCTTAGGCTATGCGAGGCGAATAGCATATATCGGTGCATATATGGGAGTGGAACATCCCCTTTTCGCCTGCTCGTCCCCATCCAAGGCTGATCTACGACCTTTGGAAGGGGTCTGGCGAGATGGTTTTGTTAGCGTTGGGGATAAGAGGGAGCGTTCCGCGAAGCGGGCAATATAGAATCCTTCAAACCGATTCATGGATTATTCGTACCTTATGGCTAGGTAATTGACATGATCATTATGACTGATTTATTGAAAAAAGCCCTGGCCTTATCTGACTCGGAGCGGTACTTTATGGCCATCAAACTACTCGCTAGTTTGGAGGATAATATTGTGCAAGCCAATCAGCTATCGGCAGCACAGTTGGCAGAGCTTCATCTTGCAAAAGCTGAGATTGATGCTGGAGAGTCTAGCCTACTGACACGCGCTGAACTAAGGGACGAGATTGATCGTCTTCGCCAAGCCCGCAAAAAAGCCTCATAATGAGAGAACTACTCATTAGGGAGGCGGCTAAAGAACAAATCCTCGATATTTTTGCGGACCTAGAAGATATTTAGCCTGGACTAGGAGATCGGTTTGAAGAAGAATTAGATCATTTCTTGGACCGAATCAGTCAAAATCCGCAACAGTTTCAACAAGAAGACGCTGTTTTTCGAAGAGCCCATCTTCAGAAGTTTCCTTACACCATCTACTACTTTTTCCATCAGACCTTTATCTATATTGCCGCCGTTTGGCCTCAGGCAGCCCGTAAAGATGGATGGAGAGAAGCCTAAAACAACTTATTCTGCTTACCAGTAATCCGATACTGCGCTTCCCCATTGCGCGGCTCGTACTCTAAAGCATAGCCTTCCTGCTCGTAGACCCAGCTGATGAAGTTCTCTGGGGTATCGGGCCATTCGTTGTCGATCAGGAAAGAGCCGAGCCAGAAGGGGATGTCGGCGGCCTCGCGTTGGAGTTTGCCGTCCTGGATGTATTTGCCAGCGAGGAAGGGATTAGAACGAATGTGTTCTTCAAAAGCCTGCCACTCGCGTTCGCTGGCTTTTTGGGCGCGCTTTTGGTAGCGGGATTTGCGGTAGGCGCGGTATTTTTCCTGGATTTGCTCGATCAGGGCTTGCTGCTGTTGTAAGGCGGCTGCTTGCGCCTGAACATGGGCTTGCTGTTGAGCTTTGGCTTCCTGGGCGGCTTGCTCGTCCTGGACAAATTCTGGATTGACGGTTTCGGCCTCTAATACTTTGATGAGGTAGGCAGGAAGATTACGGATCTCGTCTTCGGTGCCCATCACTTCGCGATAACGCGTCTGAGTATATTGGACGACCTTCTCGATGGTGGCCAAAGGAGTGCTGCCGATAATGCGGTCAATTTGGTTGGCTTTCAGGCCCATGCGCTCCAATTGTTCGCGGATGGGACTCTCCACCAATTTGGCGGGCTGGACGCTACTGGCTTTGCCGCCTTTGATGATAAAGCGAATCTCGGCAATCTTGCGACCTCGTTTGCGCTCCTCAAATTCGAAATGGATATCGCAGTAGAGACGCAACTCCTTTTCGGCCTGTAATAAGACATAGCGCTTGAAGTCATTATAACGGGTGTAGCGATTGGCGACGCCGAGGATCTCTTTGAGCTCCGCCAGCTGGAAGGTCCGCTCCCCGATACTCTCGTACTGCTTGAGCAGCTCATAGATGCGGATCGAATAGGCACTCTGCAATTGCAGGACGTTGCTGATGTCGTAGGCGGTAAACTTTTCCTTAAGCTGAAGCAGATAGGGTTTGAGCGAGGGATCAAAGCGCAGGTCCATATAGCCCTTGCCTTCGTAGTATTTGGCACTACTGATCAAGGCTACCTGCAAAGGACCGTCTTCTTCCTCGATTACCATCACCTGTTCCATCAGTCGCTTGGAAGTGTCTTTGGCGCGGTCGTAGATATTTTTCGAACTCGTCCCCAGGGCATCGGCAAATTCGCTGATCTGGATGCGATAGGTCTTGAAGTCCTTATCGTCTCTTCTGATCTGCGCGATCATGGACAAAAACAGCCGCACTTCCGAAACCGAAAGATTGTAACGGGAGTTGATCAGTTTGTTGTCCTTGACGACCAGCTTGCCACTGGGCACCCGACGCTTTTTTGCAACTTGAGTCATCCGATTGATTTTGGGCAAGTTAGCGAAAAACGAGTAGGATACAAAGCATCTCGTTTTTACCCCCAATCCCTCGTACTTAGCCCCTCCCCTAGCCTTCAAGTAATGCTTGAACACCCCTGATTTCTCGCTTTTGGAACCCTTGATCTCTCGTCTTTCCGTATTTCCGGACTGTGGATAAGCTCTGTCCTAGATAGCAGAATGTGCATATCTACCCCCAATTTCTCGTTATAAATGCCCCTGATCTCTCGTTTTTCGCGAGAATAAGGGAAATCCGCGCATTCTAAACCCCTATTCCTCGTTTTTTGTTTGTTACTCCTTCGGAGAACGCCAGGCCTCCCCTACCCCCGATTGCTCGTCTTTTGCTTTCCCCATTTTCTCGTCTTTCATTAAGACTTGAATCAGACCCTATATCTCTCGTCGATAAAATCGAAGAATGTAGATGGCAACGCCCCCAATCACTCGTCATACCCCCATCGTCTCGTTTTTAAGGCGCAAAAATCGGCCTTTTTTGGCTGGAAAGAGGGCTTTTTAGGTCAACCCCAGATTTCTCGTTCTTCGCCCTCGATCCCCCGTCACTTACCCTATATCTCTCGTTTTATCACCCCGTATTGCTCGTCACTCACCCTTCATTTCCCGTCACTTACCCCCTATCTCTCGCAAGAGAGCAATCAATTTTATTGATAATCAGGGTGTTATGCCTTCCTAAAACCTTTAAAAGCTTCAAAAAAGTAAAAAAGACAAAACTGTATGGGGTAGATTTTTTATGATTCTTTCAGAAAAAAGAATCAATCAAGGGATTGTTTTCTGGATGTTGAGCAAAGAGAATTATCCCCGCGCCCCCAAAATCTCGTTTTTGACTCTCGCTAATAATGAACTAGATCTGATCAGAAGCTCCTGGAAAATTTTGCGACTCCTCCCCTCCCCTTTTTTCTCGTCCATGCGGCAACAAACGGCAGCTCCCTCAAAAACGAGAAATGAGGGGTGAAAACTGCTGCAGATTGAATCGCATAATTTGACTGCATCATTGATGCAGATTGCTAGGCCTTTTGGGCTATAAAAGTGTAAGCAGAATTGGCTATCTGTCGCCATACAATTTGTGATACAAAAAAGATGCAGTAAGCGGCATTACTCTCTGGCTGCTTTTGTCGCATCAAATCCTGCGGCAGATTTTGCGATGCTTTTATATGCGAGTCAGTGCATCGGTTTTTGCCTCTTTTCTAGGATACATTTTTGCTTTTGTTTTTGATGTGTGAAACAACATCGGATTGTGGCTATCAATGATGCATCAATCTGTGATGTAAAGTATCATGCGGCCTTTGTATGCGTGCTTGGTATAGCAATGACAATATTTTTCTGCTATCAATTAGCATTGAAATTTGATGCGTTTTGTTATAAGCAAAATGACTGTAAAATTGACTCAATTCACGTATTAAAATCAAATGTTAAAAACGTATTGAAATTATATTTCAGATTTTAATGCAAAATTGAATGCAGAAACGTATTAAAAATATAATAACTTTGTGAATAACAATTATATGTAGTATTATTGTATATAGAACATCAAAAAGTGCATAACTTTTTTACATTACTTTTTGAATACTTTTATGGGCGCGAAAGTTATATCGGTTTGTATACAAAAGGGTGGTAGTGGCAAAACGACCACCACCAGTTCCCTGGCCGCCGGACTGGCCCAGCAAGGCAAGTCCGTGCTCATGATCGATCTCGATCCTCAGGCCAATCTCTCGGAGATCTGGGGCCTGCAAAATGACCCTCAAAACGTCTATCCACTGCTGGTGGAGATCGTAAACGGAGATTCCCCGGTAGTCTCTGAGGCGATCCGTCCTGTGAGAGAGCGTTTAAGCCTCCTTCCTGCGCATATCAACCTCGCCGCGGGGGAAATCCAATTCTCCTCAGCCATGAGCCGTGAGACGCTCTTAAAACGTCTCATTGCGCCGGTGATAGACGAGTATGACGTCATCCTGATCGATACGCCGCCCAGTGTTGGCATCTTTACGATCAATGCTCTCGTGGCCAGCGACTACTATCTCGTACCCGTCGAGACGGAATACCTCGCCCTTAAAGGACTTGACATTTTGGTCAATACGGTGGCGATGATTGGGCAAACTTTCCGTCCCGATTTGCAGATGCTCGGTGTATTGATCAATAAGTTTGACACCCGTAAAGTGATCTGCCGCAACATCGAAGAACTGATCCGTTCCCGTTTTGGGGAGGGAGTATTTGATACTAAGATTCGCGACAATGTCGCTTTGGTTGAGGCGCAAGCTAGCCACCAAAGCATCTTTGAATACAATGCTCGCAGTCATGCCGCTCAGGATTATACGGCCGTTACCGAAGAAGTAATTGCAAGATTAGGATAACAACAAAGCAAATGGCAAAGAAAAATCTCCTCAATGCCGAAGGTCTGGCCAGTGTCTGGAGCCAGCCTAGTAGCCCAGTCGTGAAACCCATTGCTCCTCCCAAGCAAAAGGAAAAGGCGGCTCAACCAGAAGCAAAAAAGACGATTGTCAAGGACGAAGTTGTCGAAGAGAAGCGTTCGGCGAAGCCGCAAACTCCAAAACGTAAAAAGCCAACGGCCCGCAAAAAGTCCGAAAGCAGTAGCGGACCACAAACGATTTCCTTCAGTCTTGACGACCTCAAAAAGGAAAAACCAGAGTTTACTAGCTACCGTATCCGCAAAGATCTGTACTACAAACTCAAAGAGATCGCCGCATCTCAGGGCATCAAACAGACCGGCAAAATGATCGAGCGGATTCTCGAATCTTTTTGCGAGCATCACGAACAGCAGGCAGGATAGGGGAGGAGTGATTTGCTTGGTTAGGGTGAGCCTCCCGAAAGCTTTCGGGATCGCCGAACGCTCGGTCAGATGCCTCTCGATACTCGCTCTTACTAAAACGAGAGATCGGGGGCAAAGCCTTGCGTGAAGTCGGATTGCCGTTCACACCCTTTTTCGGAGAAAATCGTATATTTGGATTGTTGAGAGTCTGGTAGCTCTCAGCACGCGAAGGCAAGCGTCCGGTTTACCTGATTTCCCCGGGAGCCTTCAATTGGAAATCAGATCACTATCTTAGAGATTACCAGAGAGCAGGCTTTGCCTGCTTTTTGGCTTTTAGGAAGGTAGATTTGCATCTTTTGGCAAAAGCTGTACCTTTGATTTGTCTGATCTACCAGTCGGACTGTACCGCGTAAGAGGTGGTTCTGATCGTCTACCAGCGATCGTATGGGACTGCATCAAGCGCACAATCTCTAAGAATCGTGCATACCTACCTTGCTACTCAAGGGCGGGTCCGAGCGCATGGCTCCCCGCTATCCCACATTTTTCTTTCCTATTGGGCTCCCGGTCAAATCCGGCGTCGTCAGCTACCGACTGCTCGTCGCTCCCTGGGCGAAATCCTGCATGCCATCCAGATTGGAGAAACCGCCTCGCTTTGTGCGGCGGTGCGTGCTCAGTCTTATGGCTCTCCTATTTACAAAGCGGCGAAGCAGAAGCTGCCCTTTTTTAGTCCGGGGGGCGGCTTCGCCGAACGCTCGCAAGAGAGCCTGGAAGCCTACAGTCAATTGCTCTGCTTTGACATTGATCAGAAGGACAATCCTGTTGTAGACATGGCAGTTCTCAAGAGCCAACTGCAAGAGGAAGCCGCCCTGCTCGCGATTTGGCGTTCGGCCGGAGGCCAGGGCCTCAGTCTGCTGATCTGGACTACCGCTACGGCTGAACAGCATAGTCTGGTCTGGGATCATTGGGCGGCGCAATTGGAAGCTCGCCATCAATGCAAAATCGATCGCGCCAGTCGTAAGCTGGCCCAGGTGCTCTATCTGAGTCATGATCCGGAGCTATATCTCTGTCTCGAGCCCCAGCAATGGGAAGTGCCGGCCTCGGTACTAGCGAATGCAAAGCCTGCCACCCCCAAATCCTCGTACCTCCCGCATGAGCGTAATGAGACGACCCTGCTGCTCGACTCTATCCTGGAGCAGCTCAAGGCCCAGGAAATCGGACTGACAAGCGAGTACGAGCGTTGGATCAAATTGGGCTATCTCTTGCTCAACGAATTGCCCCTCGCTGATGCCGAAGCATATTTTCATTTGTTTAGCCAGGCTGATGGCGAGATCTATGATGCGGAAGAAGCGCACCAGACTTTTGCGGGCGTTCAACGAAGTTGGGAGAGTAGGGGAGAGGCTGCATCGCAGGCAGGGCTGGGGAGTCTGATTCATTGGGCGTTGGAAGCAGGCTTGGAGTTGCCGGCGCGGATGCGCGTATATCAGAGCTACAAAGCCCAGGAGATTGCGGCCTATCTACCCGGCAAATATCACAATGCACGCAATCTGCAGTCGCGGTTGCTGCTGGCCATCGAGCAATACCAGCGATATGAGGACAATTCCCATCGGGAGGGGCAGTATGTGCGACTCGATCAAGCAGCAATTGCGGAACCGCTCAATTGTTCGCAGCAGACGGTCAGTCGCAATCTCATCATCTTGCGGGAAGCAGGCTTCCTGATGGTTCGAATTGGTCGCGCACGCCAGGGCCGCAAAGCACCGCTCTTTTACGCTCTTACCGAAACCTATTGGGAGCTACGTGCGCTTTACCATCCGACAGAAGAGCCGGAAGAGACTCCCTTACCAAAATTGAGTGATAAGGAAGCAAAAGGGAATAAGGAGGAAATGGTAGGTGAAATTGTACTTCCAGAGGAAGCAGCCAGTGAAGCGCCTTCTCTTGAAAATAAAACCGCGAAGCGGGAAGAGAAGGAGGCAGTTTCTCAGGATGTTCCGAATCCCCTGGACCCCCAATTTCTCGTATCTGACAGCACCCACGATCAGCTCGCGGACATTGCCCTCGCTTGGCAGGCTTTTGTCGATCGGGTAGGGGAGAAGCGGCCTGATTGGCGTCCTCAGCGTCGTACGAAGGAACTATTCGCCCTTTTGATTGGACAGGATCCTGCTTTGCTGGGGCCGATTTTGGCGCGAATTCCGGGCATTCGAGCGGCGAAATCCGTCTATTATTGGCTGGCGGATCGATGTTATCTGCGGTCGGGAGAGCGAGCCCGCCAAGGTCAGCTGCTTAATCCCAAACTCAAGCCTTCGACTTTGCAGGAGTGGGAAAAGCGCAGAGGAGACCGCTTCATCGCGGAACGCTTGCGCCTGATCCAACGACCGGGGGTGGACTTTGCGGTAGTGAGTCTGCAGGGCCAACGCAAATGTCCGCGGGCATTGCCTGATGGAGTGGTTTATGTCCTTCGGATTGATGGACCGCTTTGGGTCAAGACGGAGTCTGGGGTGCAGTTGTATGCGCCTTAGGGATTACTTCTTGTCTTTCCGCTCTCCCTGGCGGATCAAAGCGACAATCTCAGAGTGCAAAAAGTAGTAGCGCCCAAACTGCTTATAGGCAGGAATTTCGCCCTTACGAGCCTTCTCCTGAACGGTGCGTTCAGTGAGGCCTAGCTTGCGGGCGACTTCTTCGACGGTATAAAATTCCTCTTCGGGCATCTATACAAGATTACGGTTCTAAGGCCTCTTTTTCAATTCATTGGGCTAGAACGTTTGTATTTTGTAGGTATAATGTTATTTTTGTTTATCAGTTTAGCAACTGAATACGCTCTTTATACCTACTTTCTACAACAAAACCCTGGTTCAAAGACGCGGCAACGTCTCCCCAGGGCTTACAAAATGTATTGTTATGCTCAATTTACGCAAAATTGCGGAAGCGATCGCGGCTGCGCCGGGTGGTCGTTTTCCCGAAAGTCCGCGGCATTGGCTCGTCATCCTGCTGATCGCCCTGGCCCTGCTACTCTTCCAACCTTTGTACTGGTCTTATTTCATGCCGGCTCCTGTCATGCTGCCTGCTCAGGAAGGAGGGTGCCAAAATGAATAAGCCCAAAACTCGCAACTGGTTGGTGCGGAGCTGGCGACAGTTTTTGCGGACGGCTCTGGTCTCGGACATTCGCTTTTTGCTGAGCTGTATGTTTCCGGCCAAAACTCGCTCCGAAGCGATGGGCCGTAAGGTCAGTGCCACTGGATTGTTGGCCTTAGCGCTCTGGGTATTCCTGGGTCTCAATGTGATCGTAAGTGCGCTCGGCTATCGGGCAATCATCTTCGAAAATCTGATGCTGGATGTCGGACTGAGCGGAGGGGTGCTTTCGGCTTTGTTGGCAGCGATGATCATCAGTGGTTTTGTGGGAGTAGTAGCGATCAATCTCGCCCAGTTTGTGCGGGGGATGTTTCCCGACTATGCCAGTCTGATCATCATGTCGGTGGTTTCGCTGATGGTGATCCCCGCCGATCAGGATCGGATGCGCGTCGGAACCCAAGCCGCTCAGCAGATGATCTCCGAGAAGACCCTAGATGTGCCTTCGCATATCTCGGCGGTGGATGCGCAGGCTATCCTCGACAAGGAAGTTGAACTCTATGGCATTTTTGCCAAGATGTCCTGGTGCAATCAGCATCATTGTCGGGCACATCTGGTGGATGAAGCGCAGCCCAAGCGGCGACAGAGTATGATCTGCGCCAAAGGTGGCAAGGCATGCAAGCAAATTGTAAAGGTGCCGCATGACTATCAGGGCTCGCGAGACAATCTCAATCGCTACCGCTCCAAGATCGATGGGATCGAAGCGGAGATTGCTTTACTCAAGGCAAATGCTAACTCGGCCCTCATGGCGGAAGTGGGGCGGGTGAAGACCTTCAACAGCCACGTCCAAAAGCAGGAATCTTCTATTGGGGAGGCCGGCATGATGATCCAGCGCTATATCTATCACGCGACCTTCTTGGTGTGCTTTTTTCTGGCGCTGATTGCCTTGCCGTATTTTCGGGAGGAGCAGGAGGAAGTGCTGGAAAAGTCTCAAGCGGGGGCCTACCTCGAGCATGGTCGATTGCGCATCACCCAGCGGATGTGGTGGCAGCACAGCTTGCAAAGTCTGGGCTTTGGCGGGAAGAGCCGCTGGTCGCCCGGGAGAGGATTTCGCTGGGGCAAGGAGGACTGGACTTCGGTCTTTGCTTCGCAGAACGAGAGTCAACCAATTGGCTTCAAGCAAGCGCAGTCTGAAGATACGGCCTCTTCTCAACTCGCCGAGATCGAGCGTCGCCTGAGTGAAATCGAAAATCGTCAGCCCCTGAGTACGGATGATGCCGCTCCTGATTATCGCGCTGCGAACGATACAAGCGTTCCGCGAAGCGGCCCTCCCAAAAGAAAAGGCAAAGGCGGGGCCAACCAACATAGCTTCAGTAGTACGTATCAACCGATGCTGCAGGCGCGGGAGGCGGTCAAAGCCCGTAACCGCCAGCGGATCATCCAGACCCGTCAGCAACTCTTGCAAACGCCCCACGAAAAGGCCAGTGCCGCCAATATCGCGCGCCTGACGGGCCTTTCGCCGCGGACGGTCCGTACGCATCTCAAAGAAATTGATAGTGATCCGCATGCGGTTGGGTCCCTCATCCAGTAGGGTGGGGGACCGCCCCTTTTTGCTATATTCGTGCCATGGCAAAGCAGACAATAGAAGTAGATGGGAAGGAGATCACCATAAATCAGGTAGATGACCAGAACTACATTTCGCTGACCGATATGGTTGCGAATCTGGAGGAAGGTACAAAAGTGATCGAAAATTGGCTCAGGACCCGTTCTACACTTGGTTTTTTAGGAGCATGGGAGCAGGTTCATAACAAAGATTTTAATTCCCTCAATTTTGAGGGAATTATGAGATATGCTGGAGATATGAACTTCACGATGTCTGTGAAAAAGTGGAGCTCACAGACCGGAGCCATCGGAATCAGGGCTAAAACAGGGCGATATGGAGGAACATTTGCCCATAGTGATATAGCGTTTGAATTTGCTATGGCGATTAGTCCAATGTTTAAAGTACTTTTGATTAAGGAATTTCAACGGCTAAAAGAGGAAGAAGCCATCCGTATTAATTCGGGTTGGGATTACTCCCGTTTTTTGAGCAAGGTCAACTACCGGATTCATACCGATGCGATTCGCGATCATCTGATCCCCCGTCTGAAAGAGCAAGCTCAACGCTTTAATGAAGTAGCCGTCTACGCCAACGAGGCCGACCTACTCAATCTGGCCGTATTTGGGATGACCGCCAAAGAATGGCGTGAGGCCAATCCTACCTTAGCCAAGAAAGGAAACCTGCGCGACCACGCGGACGTAATGCAGCTCAACGTCCTCGCTAATCTCGAAAGCCTCAATAGTGTGATGATCGAAGCCGGCGCTAGCAAAGAGAAGCGTTTTCAGTTGCTTTGCAAAACAGCGATCTCGCAATATGAGCGTCTTGCAATGCAGGCGGGGATGAAGAAGTTGGAGTAGGGGAGTAGGGATTATTTACCTCGAATTCGAGGTGGTTAAAGTTCAAGCAGTCAGTCATCTCGTATAAACAAAGTGAGATATAGAATATTTATTTTTGCGGAATCTCAAGATCCCGTATAATCCTAATTTCTTTTAGTCGTAGAGGTTTAGAGGAGGACAGTGTATGGGGACAGAAACTCGAACCCAAAACTCTCAAGTTGGAAGAGTTCGGAATGATAGGTATACAATGGCGGTGGTTAGGACGAGCAAAGCAAAGGCAGTCATTTGACTGACTTAAGAAACGCAACTGATACTATAAGTCTCACAAACTCATCGGACTCAGTCTTATTATAGAATATCAACTATTTTGGTGGTTCAGCTTGGCTAAACAAGGTGGACGAGTTAAGGGGGATAGACATGAGCTCTATCACTTAAGAAATGAGTCATTAGCTTAGATTGTGGATATGGATCAGACAAATGAAAATTACTGGCCTGTTCAAATTTTGATATTTTGACATTTTTTCAGCATTTTGATTTAAAGTTTATAAAAGCTGAAATTTGGAAAGTTCAAAGGAACCGTTTGTATTTCTTTCTTTTGCGAATCCGCATGATATCCCAAAGAATTATTTAAATAGTCTACAAGACGAGTCTGACTTTATTTACAAGAAATTCAATCTGTTGGATTCCCGTAACATCTGTGATGTAGTTCGGTATGATCAAACTCGATTAAATGATTTACTGGATAGCTTAGAAAGCTGGATAGAAGAGAAAGATCTCCTCTTATTTCACTATGGGGGACATGCAAATCAACAATTCCTGGCATTATCTGACCAAATTGTCCGAGGGAAAAGTGAGAGGATTGATATTTCGGGTATAGCTCCTCTTTTAGGAAAGCAAACGCAGCTGAAGTTTGTATTTTTGAATGGTTGCGCAACCTATAAGCAGGCAAAAATACTCTTGGATGCAGGGGTTAAAGCGGTCATTGCCACTAATACGAAAATTAATGATGGAATGGCTGCGTTATTTTCAATGAGATTCTACCATCATCTGTTCAATGGAAAGAATGTTCAATATGCCTATCAAGCAGCTCTAGATTTTATTACGTCAAAATTTTCTTATACAGTAGAAAATGGCGGAATCTGCGAATATAGATCCCTTTATTTCAAAGAAGATCAATTGAAAGAGATTCTTCCTTACCGTCTGTATATACACAGTGATCATAAGGAAGAGATTTTAAAATGGAAACTTCCAGTAGAAACCCTAGGATCGAAAGAGAATCAAATATGTCTAACTAAACAATATACTTGCGATAGAACGGAGCAGGATGCAAAATTTGGACGATTTTTATTTCAGAATAAAGATTCAAAATTCAAATTCGTCTTGATCCATGGGGAGTCTCGTCAGTCTCATGAAGGCTTAGTAGAACGATTTAGATTACTCAAATTAATCGGACAAAAGCCTCCTCAAGATTTCGATACCATATCTATCATTCTTGAGCCTAAATATAAGCTAGAAGAATACAAGACATCGGTTCTTGACAAAATTTTTCGAGAATTCAGAATACCAACAGATTCTTTGTCTCATAAAGATTTAAATATTCAAACCCTCATTGAGGGGCTAATCCGTCAAGAAAAAAAGGAAGTAATCATTAAGTTTCGTTTCCATTCCTCAAGATGGCGTAAATTCTTTCCTTCTTTAATGAAGTGGTTGTTTGATAATTTTTTTGTACATCAAAACCTGCCACCAAATGCTCCCAATATTTATTTGTTTCTGCAAGTCCTTTATGAAGAAAAGTGTACTTGGATCAATAAGCCCTTTTTAGGTTCACTGACAGCAAAAGTCAAAAAGTCTATGCAAAAAGTATCTGGATGCGAGATGTTACCAGAACTGAAACCAATAAAAACGAGGGATCTGAAAATTTGGTTTGAGGAAACAGAAATTGCCCAAAAGCAAAAACAGAAAGATTTGCTCTTACAACAATATTTCGATGTCAAAGCCAACAGCTTTGATATGGAAGAAGTTGAGGAAGTTCTAGCTTCTATTATTGAAACATATAATCTTAAAGGTAAAAAGATATTCACTGCTTAAGGTAAACGCCTGAATATGGATTTATTAAGTACAATCAACTCGAATTTAACGCTTTCTGGTATTCAGGAAGATGACGCTCCTCAAAGTTATTTGCTTAACGAAGATTTAATTGGAGCGGTGAATATTGCAATTGCGAGTGGTAAGCCCTTATTGATAACAGGTGAGCCTGGTACCGGCAAAACCCAACTTGCTCATAAAATCGCCTATGAGTTAAATCAAATGGATAAGACCTTTTTGCCAAAACCATTGGTCTTTTTTACAAAGACCACTTCTACAGCTCAAGAACTGTTTTACCACTATGATGCGTTAGCTCATTTTCAACAAGCCAATATTCAAAGACAAAGTGGAGATTCGGAAAAACCGAAATTTCAATTTATTAGTCTCCAAGCTTTAGGAAAAGCAATTGCCCTGACTAATAATGGATATGCAAACTACCAAGAATTGTTTAAGCCTACTGAGCATACGAATTCTGTAGTATTAATAGATGAAATTGATAAAGCCCCAAGAGATTTCCCCAACGATATTCTGAATGAAATTGATAAAAATGAGTTCTTCATTAAGGAGGCAGACAACTTTAGAATAAAGAAACATGTAAAAGGGAAGGTTCTCGTAATTATGACAAGTAACTCGGAAAAGAATCTACCGGATCCCTTTTTGCGTAGGTGTATTTTCTATAATATAAATTTCCCCGGACCTAAGGAACTGCTAGAAATCATGAAACTTAAGATGGGCGTATTATCTCCACACAAGTTGAAAATACTAATCAAGCACTTTTTGGAAATAAGAAAAGCAGTTCAGCAAAAAAAACCTGCCACAGCAGAATTAGTTACTTGGATAAAAATATTGGAGTTATCCTCCTTTCTGAACAAAAATGTAGATCTAGATTTTGATTTACTATCAGATAGGGAGAAACAACTACTGGAGATTAGTTATTCAGCGATAGTAAAAAGTCGAGAAGATATGGAGCTTATTAAAAGGAAATTTTTGTCAAAATATGAATGATCAAAGGAATCATACCTTTGAATTTCCTTTAGGTCTTGTATTGGCGAAGTGGGAAAACCTGGTCAGAAAAATTGATCCAGCCACTCATATATTTATTCAAAAGATTGTCAGAGATTATGCCCGAGATCTTCTTCTAAAGAATGAAGTTGATGGGCTTAGACAATTGATTACTCCTGCAATTGTCCGTAGTAGAGAGGAACAGATACTATTTAAGAGTATCTTTCAAGAAGTTTATCGCAAATTCTCATTTGAAGATGAAGCAGAGACGCTAGAGTTATTAGGTGAAACGGAACTTCCTGCCTTTACTCTCAAAGAACATCTGATTTTATTTTTTATACAAACAAGAAAGTTCTTCTATTGGCTTTTTTTTCCTATTAGGAGGCTAATAAGGAAATATATATTTAAGCGTTCTACAAGCGAGGAACAGGCCCCAGAGAACCCTATAAGGAAAAAGGTAAGAAACCATGAAGAAAGACAAAGAAATATTTTAAAATCAAATAATAAGACATGGAAAAAAATTAGACCAGTAATTTACTTGTTCATATTTCTAACACTTGGGTTTGCCTTTGTATGGCCCTTAGTTAATCAAAATAATGATTCTAAGCGATATCGGAAAGATCACCCAAGAGGGCCCCATTCACCGAGAGTCCATGATGGAGATGTAATGGAGTTGCCATTTAGGCCAGATGTAAGACCGAAGCCTATTAGATTACCCGAACCTCGACTAACTGTGAGACGAGACAAACTAACGTATCAAAGATTCCAAAGGAATATTCATCCAAATTATACTTATATATCCGGTTTCAATGCAGTTGATACGAACAACTATATTGTATTTACCCCAAGATTGAGATATCCCCTGCAAGAAGGATTTACGCCTAATGATTTCAAGGTAAATTGGGACTTTGGAGACGGATCGTCTGCAGACAATTTATTCCCAGAAAAGAAATTCAGGCAAGCAGGTTTATATCCAGTAGAATACAGTTACGAATTGTCAGGAACTCGAACACCAATCTATTCTGAAGAGGGAGAAGTCTTATTCTTTATCCCAGCTAAAAATTTCAATATTTCTGATTTTGTGAGTTTGGGGACTAAGTATATAACAAAACAGCAAAATCAGGTTAAACTGAGAATCTTCTTAATTGCATTTTTTACCATCCTTTTGGCTGAAGGAGGTATCAATTTCCTCAAAAATCAGTTTCTGAATTTCACCTTCAAATTAGAATTCAATTCAGGCAAAAATGGCCCATACTCTTTGCCATTTCAGAGACATACTGGCTTATCGGGGAATGAAAGTAAATTATCAGAGCTTGCACAAAGATTAAAGTACAGGACTCACCTTGCAAGCAAGAAACTAAATCTCCCCAAAACTATTCAACAAACAATCCAAACAGGAGGTTTGCCTAAACTGGTTTACACGAGCAATACAAAACAAGTTGAATATGTGTTTTTAATCGATGAAAGCAGCCAATATGATATTCAAACCGCAGTATTTAGTGAATTGGTGCAGTATCTTGAGAAAGAGGATGTCCCTCTCGTTAAGTATACTTTCAGAAATTATCCCAATAGATGTTATAATGAATACTTCTCGGATGGAATAGAATTCAAGAAAATCACTCAATCGTATTTGCATGCGAAACTGATGATATTCTCAAAAGGAACCTTTTTTCTTGATCCATTTACGAAAGAAATAAACCCGAGAATAAAAGAAATATTTGAAGCGTGGGATGAAATTACCTTACTAACTCCTGTTCCTTTTTCAGACTGGGGGCTAAGAGAAGATTGTCTTAAAAAATATTTTAAACTTTTGCCAGCTGACATTTCTAGCCAGCTGCAGATGACTAATCTAGAATCTTCCCAACAATTTTTTGAACAGAATCATTCTGGCTCTGTCAGTAGATTTGATTCATTTGATTTTGAAAAAAGTGGGGACGTATTGCAATACTTGGGTCCGAATCTATATGATTGGCTATCGGCCTCTATGGCATATCCTGAGCCTCGCTGGGAAATTTTGCTTTCCATAGGCTTACAAATGGATAATGCCGAAGAGCGGCATAAGGAAAACTTTATACAGTATGGGAATTTTGGATTAAGTGCTTCGAAAAGTCAGCTTGTAACATTTAATAACTTACTAAAGATTGCCAGAATACCATGGATAGAGCAGGGATTTTTTCCGGATAATATTCGCTATGATGCTCTAGAAAATCTAGATCCAGAATTAGAGACTTTGGCAAGATCCACTATCCTTGATCTTCTCGCAGATATTCATCTTGATGAAAATGCTTTTGCTAGTAAAGAAAAAACATTGCAGACCACTGTTCAAAAAGCACTCTTAAAACCTGAAGATGAGTTATTTCAACGAAAACTTCGATATTTATGGCTTAATGATATGCTAGACCCATATCTTAGTGAAAAATTTAGAAGGAACTTCTTTTGGAAGGCACAGCTAAAACGAATTGAGGACAATTTTCAGTTGAAGGCTTCCATCTTAGTCGTAAGCTGCTTCGCAATTATTAGTTTTTTTGCAGTTAGGTATTCGAATTCGACTGCCTTGAATACATTAACACGACATGCGTCTCCTATTCCAGTGTCAGAAAGTGTAATCGAAAATTATCAAGAACACTTTGACCCATTCCCAGATTTTATAAAACACTATAAAGCTAAAGACTATACGCAGGCACTATCCTATTCATTCTCGGTTGATTCGATTCCCAATAATAAGGCATTATTAGAGGCTACTTACTTGTTAAATGCTCAATTGTTGAACAAAGATATTGATGTGGCTAAGCAAACGTTAAATACCATCTTGCCTTATGTTGTAGATTCTACTATTGCAGTAAATGATGATTTGAGAGATTTATACAGATGGCATGATGCGCTTATCACTTTGGCATTAAAGGGAAAAGTAGAAGCACTTGAAAAATTAGAAAGGTTCCCTGAACATAACGGATTTCTATTCAGAGAAAAAGCCCAGGTATTAACTAGGGATTTAGAAAAGCCTTGGTATAGATAGATTCTAATGTCTAGTGGCGGCTTTACAAAGGAACAATCTGCAAGCTTGAAAAGCTATAATCTATGGTTTCATTTCATCAAACATCCGATTAGCCTTCTCCCAATCTTCCCGCTCAAACACAAAACTATGTGTCCCCGATTCAAATATCTCATCCCTAAAGATGAGCTCCCACTGACTAGAGTCATAAAAGTCAACGCAATTATCAGGAGGGGAAAAAATGAGCTGAAATTTGCGATAGTCGGTTAGGCCATATGTATTATCCATTACCGAGAGTACTGGGGCATAGGCCCCTTGATCAGTTTTGAGGGTCAAGTACTGCTCCATACCAAAGTTGAGCTGCTGTATGCGGGCTTTGTATTCGGCATAGTTGTCTATATCACTATAGGCGACGTCTCCTTTGGCGTGGCCTGAGCGGGGGGAGATGGTGAGTTGGAAGAATATGTTTTTCAGGTATGGAACCTGATTTTTATCTTGGTGAGTAGAATCTAAAAAATATTGAGGCGGAATATTGAGGACTTCAATATCAAAAAATGAGGCTTGAGCGAATTTCAATTGCTGGTTGTTGGGATTTGAAAACCACTTTTTAAAAGAGTCTGAATTAGGCCTACATGAAATAGGTAAGGCACCAATACCTATAAAAATTATGCAAAAAATAAAAACATCTATTCGTTTCGTCATTCTTGATTTTTCCTTATAGTTAGATAGCGAAAGAGTATCTAAACTTATTCTTGATCTCTCAGGTGCTTAATCCAACCCAATCATTAGGACAGTAAAAGGTAAAAAGATAGTTTGATTTTGGTGCCATTTCAGCCACTTTTCTATTGAATGGTGATACAAACCTCTTTGAATATACAGTTTAGTCCAAGTGGTAATCGTGTTAGGATGAACATCCAATATACCGACACAATCTCCCGAACCATAACCCTCATAGCGGAGATGAATCATATGTATCCGCATCCTCATTTAGCATAGCTTCCATGCACTATTTCGTATCTTGATTGCTCGTAGTCAGTTTCGCTGATTACCGAGGAATACATGATTTAACGGTTTTCTTACTCCTAAAATCGGTATTCCCCCCATTTTCACAATTCTTGACCGCGTTTACTATACATTGTTAGAACTATTGCTTAAACTCTTATTTACTTTAGTGTTACCACAAGAATTAAAAACCAACAAGCAACAAAATCCAAGTAAGATTTGATTTATTAAATTCATATCAAACTCACTTTAAAATCCTGTTTTTTGGATAAGTTTAAACTTGATTCCATTGCTAAAATCAGAACCCGGACGGCTCTTTTTCCCAATAGCATTGTAATGTGTAGTTCCCCCCAGCATTGTATTTATATGTTTGGAAGTTTTTATACTTAGCTTAGAGTTATATTTAATAATTTCACCAGAATATAATTTGTAATCTGTACATACAACATAACATGCTGCCGTCCACTGTCCTACTTCCGTTTCTACTGCTTTTGAGGGAGCAGGGTGGATTTTAACTCCTCTACCTCCAACATATCCACCATTTTCTCCAGTATGTAATAATGGTTGAACCCATTTGTAAGCATATTGGTCTTTGCCGTTACCAGTTCCTGATAATGTATATGTATCATCAGGCAATCGTTTTCCTGAACCTACTTTTGTACTTGCTGTCCCTCCTGGAGTAATTGCAAACCCTGAAGCTCCTTCACCGTCTTGACCTGATACGTGATAAACTCCTAAAGTATATTTATCGTTATTTTCTAAGTTTAAGACATTAAACCTTTTGCCATACTCTCCCTCTGAGAAAGTGTATGTTTTGGTTTCATCTCCATTTTTAACTCTAAACACATCATCTCCTTTTGCTGTTTGTGTATTAGCAATTGTCCATTTTCCTTTGTCATTCTTGTTAATATCCAAAGTATCTGCTCCATTCGGGTCAATAAACCATATCGGATTATTGGCAAATGCAGCATAAGGACTTTCGTGAGGTTTTACAACTGGGTCTGTGTTCCATCTTTTCCCAAGTATTGGTGAATACTCCCAAAACTCCGCTGTGTAATGATTTCCTGCTCCTGCTATCTCATCTACACGTTCTTGATTTTGGAACCCAAAGCGATATCCACTTACTCCTAGGCCTCCCATCAAACTCCCGAAAGGATAGTACTCCTGTGCACCTAAAATGTCCCCTGAAAAGTTGACGGGCCCCTGGCCGTTCAGGACAGCTAGCTTTATGTCAGAAAGGGTAAGCTGGACATTCCCCAAATGATCCGAAAGCTCATAGGCTTTTTGCCCCAAATATCGGGTGAAAAATAAATCAGAAGACACTTCATATACCTGATCCTGTGTCTGGCTATTGTAGCCAAAAGCGATAGTCTGAGAGTTGTGTATACCTAGCCGATCTGATCCATAAATAGGCACCTCCTCCTGAACCGTTTGCCAGTTACCATTGATATTTTCATCCAATTTATAAATGGCCAGGATATTGCCCGTTGCATCTCTAACATACCAGTTATAGTCTGTGTCCCCGTTGGTTTGCAATACCTTCTTTAATACTCGGTTGCCTTGAGCGTCATATCGAAAGTTCAACTCCAAGCCATCGGAACGGACAACTTGTTTTGCCTTGCCCATGAGATTCCAGACAACGTCTATATCTGGTGCGCCAAATTGGGTAGGTTCTTCTTTGATCAGGTTGCCAATGGCATCGTATTGATAGCGGGTTGTTTTTTCGAGGTCATTGACATAGTCGGAACCACAAATGAAATGTGCACAGTCTCGCACTCTGCGTAATTGATTGGTGGGTTTGTTGCCAGCTAGCGTGCTCTGAGTATGGTACACATAGTGCAACTCATCCATTTTGGTTTGACCAAAATTCAACTCATAAGCGTTCCGGTTCAGTTCTAACAGGTTGCCATTAGCATCATAGCTGTAATCGCTATCATATTCATCGGTATCTTGCCAGTTAGTCCCAGATTGCCAAAATCTAAAATCGCTCTTTGTTATTCTATTGAGTTCATCGTAATGAAAAAGTCTCCCCGTCAAACCGGGATATTTGTAATCTGGATCTAGCCCAGCTACAGCACTATTGCTCAGCCACATGGTGATATTACCGTTGTAGAGATTGCGGTCGGCTTCAAGGCCAAAGTTGAAGAACGGATCCTGAAAAAATGATCCACCCTTTACGAAATCTCCTGCAAAATAGTTCAAGCCAGAACCGAAGGCATCCTTGGCAGTACTACTGTTATTGGCTCCATCTTTTCCTGGATCAGTAGCGGGCAATAATAGGGGTGAATTGATACTTTTGAGCCAGCCCTGGATGGTGTAAACATAATCCATACCTTGTACTTCATCTTCTCCTAAGAGCATACGAGCCAGTGGACCATGATCATAGTAAATATAGCGAGCATCTCGATCCCATAAATAGCCATCTCTGCTGGTTCTGACCTCGGTAATACGATTGTCTTCGTCATAGCGATAAGCGGTAAAAAACTGATCTGCTCGCCCTGTTTGAAAGTTGAGCCTTCTGACTTGATTACTGATTAGATCATATTCATACTCGATCAAAAATTGGCGATTGGAAGGATCATTCATTTGTAACTCTGGCATGATGTCTTGAATCAGCCATTCAACATTGCCGTGGGGGTCATAGCTGTAAATAGTAGATACGCCTTCTTCCGTATAACTATAGCTGACGCGGTTGCTAAGGTAACGTTGGGCTTTTCCCTGACTTAAGGGGCCAGGATAAGGATTGGTATAAACGGTAAAGATCCTTTCGCTACCATTGGCGGGATATATTGGATCGTTGGCATTGGTAAGGGAAGGTATGAGAGTAGCAGCCTTTCCTACCTCTATAATGCGGCCCAGATGATCATATTTGGTATAGGCATAAGTTCCATCTAAAGCTTGTTGCGCATTTTGAGAGAAACGTAATTGTCCCACATCATCGTAATAGAAGTGAGTTTCTCCACCATCCGGACTACGCTGCCAGATCAATTGCCCTAAGGAATTATAGCGATATTGAGTTCTAAAATCATGAGGGGGTACATCCTGTCGACTTATGCTACTTTCATCTACGCCTTCTGGAGCTACTGTTTGTACGAGCTTACCCGCTCGATCATAATAGTAGAGCGTATAATGGTAGTAAGCTAGTGTATAGCTGATAGTAAATAGGTCCTTTATGCTGTCTGGATCTGCACATTTTTTTAGATAAGTTTGTTCTAAATTTTCTACTTGCTGATCCTTGCATTGGTTCAACTGTTGGGATAAAAGGATCAGGCTATGATCTGCTGTTTGCTCCTCACAGCTCAGATAGGTAAATACAAAAGGATCTAAGCTATTTTGATCAGGGATCAGCCATTTGAGGCAGATAATACCGCACTGCAACTCAACACCCTGACAAATATTGTTGCAGATAATGAGAGGCTTAATTTGCCCTGGGCGATGCCATATAAGCTGACAATTGTTCGCCTCAAAATAACTACTGTCAGTAGCGGGAATGAGGATATCGTTATTGGCTGGAGGGAAACTATCTGAACTACAAATATCTCCTAGTCCCGCTTGAAAGTTATTGAGGGCAGCGGTTAAGTTGAAAGAAGCCCCATCAATGGAATTATTGACAAAAGCAGTCCACTGAGTGTTGAGATACTGGACGGCTTGATCCGCGAAGTCCTGTCCAGTAATAAACGGTAAATCAGAGTCAGCAGTAGAGACCGTATATCCAGGAGGGCAATCACCATTTGGTGCGGCCTGGACGAGATCGAAGGCATAGTACATCGCCTGTTGGTAGGCTTCAATTTCGGCCTGTGTGCCATACCCAATGATAGAATTGTTCGCATCAAATACTGGACTGAAAGACTGACAGTTATCCTTGCACAAGTCCACCAATTGGGCTGCCTGACAATACAAGCTTGACATGGGGACACATTCTCCCGGATCAATGGGGAAGCTAGGTGGATTTGGGCAGTCAATTTCAACTGAAGCTCCCAACTCCATTTCATAATAATGCTCCAGAGCGACGATAAAGGAAGAGAAACGATCCTCACAAGCATCGTTACAAGCAGTTTCCATCTGAAGTAAAGATTGGTTGATGGCGCTGGAAGCTTGTTGTGCCGGAAGTGGACTGCCGATTGACTGGGTACAATTATAGAAGGCTCCCCATTGTTCTTGGTTCAATGAATAAGGAGCTGACCAATCGATCATTCCAGCATTACAATCTATGCTAGCCCCAAAGAAGGGACTTTGTGCATCGTTGCTACTGATACAGATCGCTTGTTCACAATAAGGACTGGAGCCAATGGTATAGGTCCAATTGTAAGCTTCTGTAGATGGGTGTTGTATTGGGGTTGTACTGGGAGGATTATATTTTCTACCAGTGCAGTTCAAAAACACCTCTAATAAATCTGCCTCGTAATCAGCGGAGGTGTTCCCTAAATTAATTAAGCCTTCCCAACTTTGGACCGAAGCCACCCAACAATCACATAAATCCTCTTCGTCATATTGGGTTTCGTTCAGCATATTTTGCACCATCGTGTTTAGTTCTCCGATCTGAAATCCCGGGAGATACTCTAGTTCGTTAGAATTGGGATTATCTGCTGCAGGGGTTAGGCTTGGATCTGCGCTGTTGTAAGGATAGATACCGTCGAAATAGGCCTCAAAATCTTGCTGCTGGATGGGGCAGCTTTCACAGCGAATGATAGGCAAGACAAACTCACAACAAGCAGCAGTAAAGGCAAAGGTATCTACAGTAGGAGAGAGGCCATGATTGAGGATGAGTTCGTCATATAGATCCTCGGTCTGCCCGTTGATCAGATAAGTTTCGATCATGGTCCATAAAGGATCATTTTCCACTTCCGTCTGTAAATCAGCTGTTAGTTGGCTGATCTGTTGGGACAGATAGGTCGTACCAAAGGGGTTGGTAGTTGGTACTACCGTAGCAGGCGCTACATTGTTGAGATAGATTTTTCTCTCGATAAAAAAGGTTCCCGGAGGTAAAGCATAGGTTTGAGACCAAGTAAAGGATTGAAAATTGTTGCAAAGATCGGGAGGGAGCAGCTCCTCTGGGAAAATAACCGGAAAGGTAGGGTCGTAGGGATCATCCAGTCGTTTGATAGAAAACTGAATCCGGTAATCACAGGTGGAGCAAGTATTGAAGCATAGTTCATCTACCGTTTGGGGAGTGAGGGTATAATTTAAATCAATGCTGGTTGGAGTAGCGAAGGAAACGGTTTTCCCAGCAAGCAGACACCCATCCCCACAAGGCACATTACCGCTTATGGTATCCTCTACCGTAAAACTATCTCTGGATGGTAGTGGATCATGATGAGCACTATTATCATTGGCAGATAGACAAGTCGCCAAAACCTGTCCATTTTTATCTTGATAGCTTACGCTAATGGTTTGGTTAGGGTCCACCGTCAGCATTTTGATGACATTACTCGCTTTAGGAGCTTCATCTCCAAACACTCTTACCAACTCAGTATTGGAGACACCAGAATAGTAAAACCGGGTCGTATGGGAAGCTTCAGTTGGATCTGTGTTGAGCCTTAAGGCTTTTCCTACTCCACTGGCCTCCTTTACGCGGCCTATTCCATCGCCATAATACAAAGTTCGAGTATATGGATAGCCTTCAGCACTTGGAATTCTAGGGTCAGTATTTACGTCACTGTAGTAGTCATTTAATGCCCCATTTGAGACTGGTTCCGGATCTTTATAATTATGATTGTCATCAAAATTACTCGGATCATAGGAGTTATTAGAAGGATCAACCATGAAATTACTGACATAGCCTAAGTGATCTTGTCCTACAATCGGGGTATTGAGAGTATTCATCGCTGGGCGACCGCTATAATCCTGAAGGGTTTTTTGTACAACAATATTTTCTTGGGAGTAGAGATGTCGTTGATTTTGAGACACTTGAAGTAAACCATTTGCATAGGTCATCCCTTCAGCAATCTTTATCTTTCCATTCGGTTCTGCTTCAGAAAAGCTACGAGAGTATATCCAATTTTTATCTACATCAAACTGTTCATAAAAAAATATCTGAGGGGGTAAGCCAATGGGGCTATTCAAACTAATGATGTCGCCATTATTTGCAAGATTGTCCCAGTAGGCTTGATCGGACCATTGGCCCCAGTTTAGACTATTGGCGATACCCCCCGGCTCTTTATTGCTTATTGGGCGGACTCTCCATAGGTAATATCCAGTTCCCTCCGTCAAGGTAAGTGTCAGGCTAGGATCAAAGTTCTGGGTCTCAATTGTGAGGGCTCTGGACCAATCTACTTCAGCTATAACCGTAATTTCGTTAGTAGCACTTATGTCAGTATTATGAAGCCGAAGCAATTGGAATTCATAGTTCGGAGTACAGTTACAATCAGGGGTCCAATCAAAAGTTGTTGAGTTTAGATTGTTGGTTGGTGCCTGAAGGTTTACGATGGTATTATCGACTACAAATTTGTAATCGTTTTCAAACCATACCTGTATCCTGAGGAAAGGATCAATCAAGGGACTAGTATTGTCGCTGATCGATTCGATTTGTATTTCATCTCTAGCTAAGGTTTGAATAAATGGGATATTAAAAACGGCCAGTTGTTCGGGATGATCCTGGTCAATTTGAAAAGATATGGGACCAAAAGTATTGATAATGGACCCATTGCTAAGTAGTCGAACTTCTAGTTCCAACTCTGCTTGCCAGGGGTTTTTACCAAAATCATAATTCTCTCCCAGATCGATTTTGACAAAGAATTTGGACTTCAAGTATGCCAAGCAGGGATTCTGGTAGACTGGTCCAGTTTGGACATCTTCATAAATATAACTTGGCCCAGAAGCGGATTTTCCAATTGTAATGGTATCTGGAAACATACAGGGATTATTCTGCCCTGCTAGTCGAAATACTGAGAGAAGGCATACAAAAAGGAAAAATTGTGTTTTGGATCGCGACATATTTCATTTTACTTTCTTAGTAAAATCACTTCCTTACATCTATCAAATCATAATCGGCATATTTATCCGATACTAGCTTTCCATTCCGGATGTATGTTTCATTGAAGTCTATGGGGCTAAACTGGCCTTTGTAATCATAGCTAATTTCAAAAAACCGCATTTCGATACGTTCGTATTGTCCTCTATCACCGAAGGTAATGATGCTGCTGAATAATTTTTTTTGATCCGGATAGAACAAAAAATCTAATTCCTGATAATTCAATGAGCGTTTCCCTTTTTCAGACAACTGTAAAACTACCCGTTGTAAATCTTGTGTATCCTTCGAAACGGTATGGCATGTTTTTACAGTTGAATATGCAAAGAGGCTATCCTGCAACCTAAAAGTATATTGTTGCCTTACCCCACTGCCAAATCTATTGTCTGAATCTGCCCAGTATATTTTCTTCTCTAAAGGAAGAACAGTAAAGGTTTCAATGGGACTGGAGTAGATCTCCATGTGATCACTCTGAACCCTTATCTGATTAGCGGTCAATACTGCTTGAATTCTTTCTACTCCCGCTTGGTTTTCGGCTCCTCTCAGTTCAGAACTTACAGAATAATCCATGTAATAGGCTTTGCCTTCCGGAACCTGATAGCCAGGCTCCATCATCTCATCAAACACACACCTTAACATCTCCTTACAATCTGTTTTGCCTTGTGAAAAGAGATCAGAAGGAGAACCAAACACAGAGTAAAGTAAGATGGTGAGGACAATGAAAATTTTCTCTGTCATTACTATTTCGGCTTAGTTGGTGTATTGTATTGAGTTTCTTGAACGGTCTTCATCCCCCGCTCCGTTTCTACAATTTTTCTAATCAATTTTCCTTCTGCATTGTATTGATAAAACAAACCGAAATGCTGATCATCAAAAGAGGTAAGTAGACGGTAAGTTGTAGGATCATAGACGTAACAGTTCATTTGAGCATCAAATGGTTGCATTCTCAGGTCATCGATCCAGATTTCATCTTTTAACACTTTTCCGTTAGCAGTGTAGATTACCGGAAAATTTTTATAAATAAAGTATAATTGTGGGCTTACTAAGTCTCCTACATTATTATTGGAAAACTGAGATGGAGCTACAATTGCTTCATATAATTGCCATTCTCCAACCCTTGCCACAGGCTCAAACGTGGGAGGTGAAACCCCAGCACCAACAAGAGGAAGATAAAATTTATCAATCGTTGAAAAATCTGGGGTTTTACATCTCACCCAAACTTGCGCTCTTATTCCTTGAGATTTGATTTGATTTGTTATCACAAAGCTCTTAAATCCAAATATGGAGGTGAAAGCAGGTTGTTGAACGTTAAAATCCATCACTTTTAACCTCAGCGATTTTTTACCTGAATGCGCTGTATCAGAAATCGTATGGGAACCCACAGGAATGAATTCTTCTAAACGAGAATTGGGATATACATTTTCAAAGCTTTCGAAATAGACAGCATTGTAATTACTGTTTTGAGCGATCAAATAAGGAATTTGATGATTGTATCCATATTTGGCTGCAGAATAAATATTTCGGATATTTTTCTCCTCCAATGCCTGGCCGTGAGGTGAGTAAACCGTTGTCTCATTGAGTTTTAACCATTTTTCGGTGTTGTTATTCAGTGGGTTTGTCCAGTTGAACACCTCCATTGTAAATGTTCCGGCATTTTTATAGATACGGTTCTGATCATCACTGGCATCCATCGGATTGTCATTGCCATGGATAATATTCTCTCGGTAAACATACTGGGCTTTGGATCGCCATTGACCTCTAGCAGCGCTTTCAAAGTCGTTTAAAGCAGGGTTGTTCAAGCTATAGTTTACTAAGTCAAGTGGTGGCAGTTCCCAATTGTCTGAATAGGTAGAGACGTTTACATCGATAACTTTTGAGATTAGAAGTTTATCTTCTCCGTGTAAAGTATCACTATTACAAAAAACGTAGAATTGCTTTTCTGGATCTGGTCCATTAGCTGTGCTGAGATTATAATCTAGCGTATGAGTGGAGAATTGAGAGTTGATAGTAAAGAAATCCATAGAAGGATTGGGTGATCGATCAATTGTCATTGAAAAATCATATCCTGGGTCACTGACACAGGCAACAGTAATTTCTGTTTGCGCTGGGGCAGATGTGTTTTGAACATTAATCTCAAATGATTCACAATCACAAATACCTTCATTAGGGCCGTAAATCTTTAAACCCGCATTAGGGGTATTGGTGAAATAAAAGGTTCCTGTAGCTCCGGTTTGGATTAATAAGTTTAGAAAATTCACAAAATTTGTTCTGGCTATCTGGCTAATAGTAATAGAGGGGGGACCATTTATGATTTGAGTATTAATGGAGCTACCATAAACAACTAAATTACCGGCATCTTCATTTAACCTGTTCTTTCGACCACTTTGAAGGATTTGAACATCCACTGATGCATTACCAATGATAACATTGGCTGTGCCTGAATGGGCCTGAAGCAAGACTATATTACCAGAGATCTGATCAACATTAAAAAGCTTTACTTGATTATTTGCCTTGACTGAAACCATATCTCCTTGTGAAAATAAAGCAGCTTGACTGGAATTATAACAGATTAAGTATTGGGAGTTTCCACTTATCTGGTAATTCAGGCCTGCAAACTCGCGCCCTTCATTGATCGCTTTTTGTCGCAGAGCAGGATATTGATCTGCAGCAGCGTATAGAAAGCTATGGTATACGCCTTTGTGTTGATTGGATTGATTCAGGTTGAGATTGTGATAACCATCATAGGTTCGGGTCAACAAGGGGCGACAGTTTTCAGGACTGAAGGCAATATGCTCAGTGGTAGTATATATCCCATCTTGATTAGAAATAACCCTTTTTAAGATGGAGGGCATTTGCGTAATCTTGGTGGTTACGTGGGTGTGCAATTTACTTTCCTGATAAGAATATGATGGCACTGCCGTAGCAAACGGGATCGGGATCGGGCCAAATAATCCTACACTAGCATCTGTTTCTACTGCCAGGTCATCAGCTATGTCGATGGTTTTTTTGCCTTCAAAAATCAATTCCATTTCCCGACCAGGAATCTCCATTGAAATGTCGCCCATGTCTTCCCCTTGGGCAATGGGAATCTCATCCCCTGGTTGAAAATATTGATACTCAGAGCTGGCTGTAAGCGTGATTAGATTAGGATTGTTGATATTGGTGTAACTACCAGAATAGGTCTGGGTAGTCCAAGGTTTACCATGAAAGTCTGTTTGGACAAAACTAAATCCCTGGGTGAGCCATAAATTGGTTTTCGAATAATTGAACAAGCCAGCAGGTATGTTGACCCATTCTTTATGTCCTTCGTTCAACTCCGTTTGATCTACACCGGAAAAACCAGCATAAGATTTGTCAAAGGGGTAATCATAAGCTGTGTAAAAACGCTTGATTCTAAAGCCAGGATTGGTTTCGCCACTATGAATATCTTTTTCAATGATTTGCCGATACCCAATGCTGGCTCCCGGTAATAAAGTTTCTCCAATAGGACCCTCAAATTGAGTTATATCTGGTCCAGCAATTGCTTTTTCAAACCAACCCTGATCAGTTCGTTTTTGGAGGTCAGTAATCAAGGAATTCTCTTCTCTGATCTTAGAAGGTTCATTTGTTGCAACCCCAGAACTAGTCCTTTTATGTGTTTTTTCATCGACTCCTTCATAGACAAATTCTTTACCAAATAAAACAGGCACTCCATCTAATCCTTTGTCAAACATTAGAAGTCGTTTGACGCGGATACCCCCTCCTCGTTTGGGTTTTAATACTGGAATTCTGAAATAGGAATGTTCAGGATCTAAGGTTTTACAATCTCCACCTGGAATAGCCTGACCAATTAGCCCCAATAGATTCATGACCATGTCTTTGGGGCTTTGGGTACCATCCAATCCTTCTGCAGGATCACAGTTCCCCAAAGGCGAAAGATTACCCGATCGCTCTTTCTTGACATAGTCTTTACAAACATCTTTAGGTAATGAATGTCCAAGCGTACTGAGGTCAATGTACAGACCATTCTGATCCACACCTACCGACTTTACCCTAGCATAACCACTAATGAAATCTGAAAGGCAATTATTATGAATACTTGCCTGATTCCCTAGTAATGCATATAAAAACTTAAAGTAAATTCGGTCATCCTTGTCGAAAAATGCTTTTTGGATTAGACTTCTTAGCTCATAGAGTTCATTCGAATTGTGAGGTCCCAGATCAGAATCAATATCCAAATAATACCTTCCAGTGGCATCATCATAATCCTTAAGTCGGACCATTGCCATTGCTCGCCTGTCTTGCACATATAAATAATTGTGCTGCTCATATTGTATATCGATTCGACCGCCAGAAGGAAGGATGATCTGCTTTAACTGCCACGCTGCGGGATCAAAATGTAAAATATCAGGCGACTGGTTTACCCATGGGCGCATTTCTCTGTAGCGATTCGCTCCATTATGTTGGTAGTTTCCCCAGGGGTCTAGGTGAAAAGGGCTGTATGGTGGATTTTGGTCTTCTGGTGAAAAAGGGTATTCATCACCTAAATGCTGGTATTTGACTGGATAGTTAGAAAAATCGGGATACTCATATTCAAATTCATAAGGAGAAGTTCTAACAGAATAAACATTCTCATACTCTGTATAGACTTTTTTTAGCGTTAACCTTCCTTGGCTAGGAGCAATACTATTCGGTAAACTCGTACCTCCAGAAGGTTTAGCCATCAAGGAGTAATCATATTCAAAGTGGATAGTTCTCAATTTGCGCGGAGTTGTGCCAGTCTCAACAGGCTTCGCAAATAATTCGATCTTATCCAATTTCAATAAAGAATCAGTTCCAGCTGCAATTTCGTTTTGGTCAGCAGTTGTATTATCGGCGGCCTCTCTTCCATCTGCCCTTGGAGAAGTATGGAAGAGGGCGAAATGGGTCTTAGTTTCGATCTTATTTAGATAATAAATCTCCTTCTCACCAGACAAAAAAGATCCCATATCATCTTTAGGGTTAGACAACTCTCCTGCTTGATAGTATAGACCATTGTAAGGAATCCTCCATCGAAACCAATCTGCAGATAAAGCGCCATGTTGTTGCTCATAAGTGAAGTGAGTGTAGCCTCCAAAGTCATCTTCCGATGGACCATCTAGAGTTCGGTCGATATAATCGGGGGAAACGATGCTGGTGAGTAGATAGCTAGTTGCATAAGGTTTAAGGCTTTCTTCTCCAACCTTACTATGAATGTTTCCTGCATTATCGGTATCGGCATGGATGAGGAAATTTTCCTTTATTCCATTAGTAGGTACCTCTTTGAATCCATACTGCATACTTCTTTCGGCTCGTGCATAGACGGGCAATCCGAAAGTATAGGAATAACCATCTTCGTTGTGCATGACAAATTCTCCGATTCCATCAGGGATGTTATTTCGTTCATTATCAGGCATCAGGTCTTTGGTTGCCTGATCTTTGGTATAGGACTGATAAGGGTTGGCCGTATCGGTCATCTCCCGATTGGTATTAAATCCTATATAAGAAGACCTACCAGAACGGCCCTTTTGCTGCGTTTCATTGTAAGGATCAAAACTGGCATTGGATGAAACAGTGGTTGGTACTACGGGCTCTTTATTAACAACCTCTGCTTTTAAGGGCCCAGGCTTCGCATTGTCAAACAGAACATTCCCTCCCAGATCATTATAAAATCGAAAATAGAAAGCTTCATCTTCGGTTTTATCAATACTTAAAAAATTATAGGAATGATTGTCTGCCTGCCAACTTCCGGATTCGAGGGTTTGAATCCCTTGCCCTAAGTCCGTTCCTAGCCCTATATTCCCTCCTGCTTGTATTTCAAGGTTAATATTGTATATGGCGGTAGCACTGGAATTCGCATTAGGGAAAAAATGTCCCGCCTTTTTACTATGGGCTCTGAAGGTTCCTCCTAAGCCCTCACCCATGACTTGAAAACGGTCTGGATTACTGAATGGAATGGAGAGGAACTGATCCCGCTTTTGGAAGGGAAAATCCTTCTCGAGGTAGTAGTCCATGATACTATTGCTACCAGCCTGTCCTGAGTAGAGATAACCAAAGGAAGTTATGTCTTCTTTTTTCAAAGGCGATTGGATGGAAACGCCCCCGGTAAAGCCAATCTCAGCTCCTATTGGGGGAGGAGTGGATAATTCTGTTGATCCAATTACATTAAATGCTACACCAGTATAGGAGCTTACCTTTGTTGGTCTCGGTGCCCAATTTGCTGAATATAGACCGTAGCTACTGCCAAATCGCGAGCTTCCCGATAAAGTAGAAGCCGTTCCAACTGCAATCGCTTTTTTATTTTCTTTAGCCCATTTCTTAACTTTTTCAAGTTTGGTTAGATCTTTAATTTTTTCATCTACCGGCCTCTTTTCATCTTTTATCTTATTAAGGATTCCTGCAGGGTTAATATTGTAATTGAAAGTGGTAGAAGCATCGGAGGCCACGGAAAAGCCTAAATTTGACATACCCATAACACTAAAACCCACTCCTGCTACATGACGAAATCCTTTATAATTGTTGTATTGCAATGATGCATTTAAACCCAAGGTAACTGCATCAAATCCAAAGATTTCCATATCCCCCGCGACCATTCCTCCATTTACAGTCAAATTCCTAGGAACATCATTATGATGAGTAACTTTTTCTCCATTGAAATCATCTGGAAGCCCAGCTTTATTCCGAACGATTGCTCCTGGATTAAGTGTCCAACCAGCTCCTACCCAAGAGGCCTCTGCTTCAGGAGAGGCTCCACTATGATAAGAAAGTGATAGAGCATACCCACTGCCATCAGGCCCAGGTATTTCCACAACAGGAAGGTTATAAGTAAACTCTCCTGTAAAGTCATTAACCATGTTAGTGGTAGCGACAGGTTCGAAGCTTGAAAATTCAGGTTGGTTGGGACCACTCGTTAATCCGTAAAGAGGAGATATTCCTGTAGCCGGAAAAAACATTAAAAAAATACAAACTGTGGAGATTAATTTTATAGCTAATGGAGTCCGAAAAATCTTCATGCCTGGTGAGTATATAGAGTGCTTGATTGTGAACTGTGAGTTCACAATATTTCCTAAAAACTATGTCTGAATGGCGATAAAAAATTCCCGGATTGCCTTAATAAAGGCAAAATAAATCACAAATGAAAAGTCGGGTTTATTTTATCATTTGATACAGCACCAATTCATTTTGGGATTAGAATACAAGTTTATACTACTTAATGAAGAGTTATTTTCTTTGGGCGTGCCCCTCCTCCGTGGGGTCGTTCCCTTCCGGACTCCCTCTTCGGTCGGTGCTGCGCACAAGCGCCTGGCGGCGCTTTCCTCCAGGCAACTCACACAATCTCTCAAGCGGTCGCAAAGGCATTCGACCGAAGTCTCCCGTCCTGACCGGTAAAAAGACGCAATTTGAACTTCTTTCAAAAAAACCTGAAGAAAGAGTAATTGAGGTTGGAAAAGCTAGAGAATCGGGAGGAGGATCTGTTTAAGCGATATGAAAATAAAAACTAAGAATTTGATCTATTGGATGATTATTTTTCTGATGTCGACAGGCCTATTGGGAACCCAAAATCTGATGAAATAGATACCCGTTGGTACTTTCTCACCATTTTCGCTACGGCCATCCCATTTTAAAAATTTGACCCCGCCTTGAGGATTTGTAATTAAAAATTGTTTTATAACTTGACCATGAACGTTCAAGATATCAAGTTTACCTTGATCGAACTCTTCACCATTTGGAATTCCATACGGAATTACCAGTGTACCTGGATAGTGCAGCGGATTTGGATATGGAGCCCCTAGAAAATATATAGGAGGGGCATATTGTACAAATAAACTTTCATCCAGAAAAGTGATTTGATATTTTTGGGATACCGAAAGATCTATCTGGCAATGATTCTGGTTTTTCATGTTTATCCATTGCTTTCCGTTTTCATCTATTAGTACCAAAGTGTGATTCTTGTCCGCAAAGTTAGGATGAATCCACTTCAACGTAATGATTTCATTTTTTGATATTTTGCCAAATTCGAAAAACCAAGAATAATTATCTTGAGGATTGACGATATCTTTTTCTAGATATCCCCAAATGTGATCTGGATGATAGACAGAAGCTTGTGGGATAGATTTGTCTGATATAGGGGCGGCCAGACGATCCATTCGATCAACACCAATGGAGGCAGTAGGGTTCATACCAATAGAAGTTTTTTGAATACGCTCAGTATCTGAGAATATATCTATAGAAAACTGCCAATTATTAGATGTCGAAATTTCTGAATGATTTGATTGGATTCTCTTAGCCCCAGCACTTTGTATAGTTGGATCCATATTGATAGGGATTCGAATTTTGTGTGCTTCTTCTGCCCAAACTAATAGCCCTTCAAATCGGCGCCATTTATTTTCTATTGAGGGATCGTCAATAGGAATGAACCTTGTGTTGAAGGTATATACAGTTTCAAACTCTATTGAATTATAAGTTTCAACACTATCCCACGAAATATTGAAATTGTAAGGATTACCGATAAGGTTCCATCCTCTTTCGAGAACAATTTCAAAGGGTGTACTAGGTGTTATGATAGGAGACTTTCCAGAATTAGAAGATATGTATGACTGATCTAAATCAGTTATGATGAGAAATTGGCCCTTCCCTATTTCAAAATCAGTAAATCCTTTTTCTTCATATTGGAGATAATTAATTTTTCCTTTACCTAAAGGGATAGGAGAGATAGAGACTATACGCCAATGTTTTGGATCTGGTAGGCCTAGATCATCGCTTAATACATCTAAGATTGGTATTGATGTATTAGCATCTGAATAAATTGGAATACTAATCAGATTATACGCTGCTTTGCGATTCCATATTTTATTCCAAATTGTTTGGTTTGAGATTAAATTCAGATTTGTTATAGCTAACCCTTTTCCGACATACTGTCTATATGTATAAAGCCAAGGAGAGTAAATAGAGTCAGAGAGAATCATTCGATATCGCAGCCCTTGACTATCTGCTTCAAAAAGAGGATGTTCAAGGACTTCAGTAATCCTACCGTTGGAGTTTATGACTTCAAGGTTAGAAACGGGGATTTCTTGAATAGAATCAAAATTAGAGGTAATCCCTTGTATTTGAAGTTGAATCTTTTGAACAGCAACCGGATTCGAAAATTCAAAGCGATATTCAACAGATTCTTTTTCGTCTTGATCTGAAAATTGGTCAAAGGGAATGTACAGCTCGGTTGAATCATGAATAAATTCAGGATCCTTTGGATCGTAAAGTAATGGTAACTTATATAGATTATTGCTTTCAATATATTCTACTATGTCATTAACGTCATCTAATGAAAAGATTATGAAGTAACTTCCCCCCGTAAGAATATCAGCATTCTCAGGGATAAATAAAAAGGTGTCTTGAATGACCAGTTGATCAAAACTGTTGATCTTGGGTAGGTATGTAGAATCTAACTTAATGTCATTTGAATCTAAACGGACATCCTCTGATAAATAATAAACTAATTGAGAAATGGGAGAGCTATCAAAACCTCGATTACCTATTATTAAATCTAGTTTTATTTGTGCTCCGTAAGCAATTTCGAGAGGAGAAATACCAGCTGATTCTACTAATAGATCAGGAAGATCTCTATCCAAGGGATCAGGCACTATAAAACTGTCTCTTCGTGCAAAAGATCCCCCTTGGAAATGATGATCAATGGCCTGCACACTCCAATAATAACGGCCTGGAGTTAGGCCTTTCAATTTGTAAAAATTGTTTTGAAAGGCATTACCTTCATGAGGTATATATCTTTTTCCTGTGACCTCATTTCCTTTAGCGGAAACACGGTCCATAGCGCCCTTTCTGGTACTTATGTACACATTATAAGAAAGGGCTTGCGAAGGTGTTTCATGATCATTTGCCGGATCCCAAGCTAATTCGATAGAGTCTGTAGATACATGAATAACGCTAAGGTTTTGAGGTGGAGTTGGTGTATGAGATACTGTATCAGTAATGTTTCGAATAAAAAGGGGAGAAAGCTGTCTGGTAAAATCGTCCCTGGCAATCAAAGTCAAGTCAAGATCGCCATCTTGATCTATATCTGTCCACTGAGGATTGGATACCTGTACTTTTCCCAATCGAATCTGTTGGACGAATTTTTCAATCCCTCCTTGCTCTTGAAATGAAATATTTAAGAGAGCTTGGTTCGAATGCTCTATTTTGATAAAATCATTGAGACCATCAAGATTAATATCTGATATAGTTAGAAAGGAATTTGGAGTAGAGAAATAGCTAGTGTCAGATAGTCCAAAAACATAAGGGTTTACCTGTTCCCAATAATTCCACCTGAGACCTTGACTTAAACCAATATCAATATATCCGTCTAAATCAATATCATGAATAATAACTCCAGAAGGGAATTTATTAACTCCGGAAATAGGGAGTAATATCTCAACACTATTAATACTATCTGCGCCTATTCGGAATAGGCTAACTGAAGAGTTATCATATCTTACTAAATCTAGAGAGCCATTTTTATCGAAGTCTATCCATCTGTTTCTATAGGGAGACGGAAAAAATCCATCAAACTGAATTGCCTGAAATGATCCATTATCTCTTTGTGAAAGAAGAGCTAGCCCGTCTTCTGATAGCCAATCAGTGAATCCATTCTGATCCCAGTCTCCTTGAAATGAAAAGCCTTTTGGTTGAGGTATAATGAGCGTATCATGAGGTATCCTAAAAAACTGACTAAATCCTTCATTGCTATAAACAGTAATCTTCCCGTCAATGTCTCTATAGGCGATATCCAAATCACTATCCCGATCATAATCAATCCAATGCAACTCCCTTAGTCTTAATCCTGACGGCAAAGGGGGAGAAAAAGCTCTTACCGCTTCAAAAGAGTTCCCATTTTTATTCTGGAATAATAAGGTAGGTTGTAGAACCCCATCCTCACCATAACCATGAGCCAATAAATCAAAGTATCCATCACCATTAAAATCACCCCAGCTAATTTGATCAAAGAGTAGTTCTTGAATACCGTTTTTTTGTTCCAAACGTAACCCAATATTTAATTCCTGAACTAACACAAAAGAGCTACTAATTAAGGTTAGACCTGGGAAATTAGCATTGGTGATTTCACAGAAATAGATTCCTGACTTATCAGGTGAAAAAGGACCAATATTATAAGTATTTAAATGAGTTTCCCCATGGAATGTACCATTATGATACCATCTATATGTGTTAGTTGTTAAGCTACTATCTATCGGTAAATGTAATGTTACCCACTCTCCTGGGTCGAAATGAAGAGTAGTGTCATTCCCAATGGGTTTCTGGTAAGGCCCATAATTATACCTCGATAATGAAGGTGAAGAAAGTAAGTCAGAAAAGGTAAATTTATTATCATCAATATGTATTCTTCCAAAAGAAGAATTGAACATCGAATCGTTTGCTTCCGGTAAAAGACCTGAAAAATTATTACCATTAAGGAATATAGAATTTAGCTCTCCTTCTCTAAAAAAGAAATCAGGTATCTGACCGTGAAAATCATTTTCACTCAGATTTAAATGCATGAAATTTCCAAGCATTGGGAATAAAGGCGGAATTGTTCCACTGAGATAATTACTATTGATATACAGATCTATGATGTATGGTGAATTTATCAAGTTTGGGAAAGGTCCAGACAAATTATTGTTGCTCAGATTGATATGTTCTAGAGAATAAAGATTGAAGTCTGGTATTGGGCCAGATAGTTGATTGCACTGTAAATATAGATATATAAGATTGGTTAGGCTATCAAAGCCTGGTATGGAGCCTGATAAATTATTCCAAGATAGATCAATATACTCTAATCGAGGGGTTTGCAAAAAAGCAGGGATCGAATCATATAACTCATTCTTGTTAAGATTTAGGCTCTTCAATTTAGGTGAATTTTGGAAATTGGGAATTTTCCCAGATAGATTATTTCCAAAGGCCCAGAAGCCTCTTAAATTTGTCAAATTTGTGAAATTGGGAATCGTGTCACTAATCTGGTTATGAGATAGTTCCAAACTTTCGAGATTGGGAAGGCCTGGAAAGTTTGGAATTTTCCCTGAAAGATTATTGTAGGATAAGTCTAGTCTTGTTAAGTCTTCTAATCCTACGGAGAAATCCGGTATTTGGCCAGATAGAGCATTATATCTCAAACTTATTTCTATAACACAACCATCCGTGCCTAATTGAATTCCATACCAACTGCTGATAGGTTGGGTAGTATCCCATGAGATATTCCAATTAGGACCATCAGTAGAATGATACAGATTTAATAAAGCAATGCTGTCTGCCACTGGATTACATTGAGATTTGAGTTTTCCAGAGATACATATAAATAGAATAATAAAAATAGAGCTGGTTCTAATAAGTAGCCCATTCTGAGAAACAGATAGGTCAATATCATGATATTTCATGGGGTCGTGTTTCGAGTTTGATGACAAAGGGATCTATTATCTAATCTGGCCAGGATTTTTCGGAACTTCTCTGACTAATAAAATTGTGCTTATTGTCACAACGGTAGCCCCTCCGATACTGCTTGTTAACCCTAATGGGCTTAGTAATCGTTTGATAAACTTTTTCTTCATCTTTATGGGAGATGGAGGTATTCTAGGGTCAGTACATGATGACTTAAGGCTAACAGTTTCTGTTTTGTACTTCTCATGTACGACATCTATACTAATAACTTTATTTGATGGGAAATCCGATAAACTTTCCAGAGAGAAGGAAAATCGCCCTTCTTGATCTGAATATATCGATTCCTCAGGTAGAGCAATTTGAACTTTAGAGATAGCTCGGTCTTTTCTGTCTATAACTATCCCATTCCAAGTGGGGGAACTCTTTAATTCAATTGGGTTATCCATCTTGGCTTGTTGCCCTTCTTCGCCAGGGTTATATACAGTAATCTGGACTTCATCATCAAATAGGCAATAGCCTTTGTGTTTCTCAATTATTACATGTACGTAGAATTTTAGTCGACCTTCATTAACGTATTCTTGTGCAGGGTAGTTGAAGGAAAAGTAACCGTTCGAATCTGTGGTTTCAGAGATTTGAATTGAATTTATATTTACAGAAATAGAATCAACCCCTCTTTTGGTATTCGCATCAACCACTCGGCCCAGAATGAGAATATTTTCTTGGGCTAGTAAAAGAGTAAATGTGAATATTGAGCATAAAACATATGCTATAATTGTCTTTGTCATAATATCTAATTTTTGTTTTCTTATGGGAAGAAGTTGAGTCTTTTATGAAATCGTGTGAGTCTAGACCACGGAACCTCTTTAATCAGTTTCAATTTGATTCGTTAGCTGAAAGTCCCGTTTTTGGGTGATATGTGTGTATATGCTTTGCTCAAAGCTACTATAGCCAAGAGCGCTGGCAATAATTTTATTCGGGTTGACTCCACCAGTATTTTGAAAGGCTAACTCGTAATACCCTGATGAATCTGATTGAGTAGTAACAGTAATATAATTCTTAAATTCTATTAAAGCTCCATGGATAGGTTCGCCAATTTCATTAACAACTCTTCCTGAAATAGTTATTTTTGATTCTTCTTTGGCTATTACCTCATTGTCTAAAGTATCAACCAGTAAAATAGAGCTGCTTGTAGAATCCACCCAATGACTAGAGGGCGAAGCTGACGCAATCACTTTTTGAGATACTTGCTCAAGGAAAAGGTAATTAATACTCCCGTTACCTTTCAATGTTAGGCTGTATGGCCCCTGATTAAAGGATTTAAGCCCAATAACTGAAATACCTACTTTTCGATTAATTGCTAATTTATTGAAAGAGTGCGAAAATTTAAGATTGCTTATTTTGAATAGTTCGGTGGAGTCGCCAAAGTCGACAATCAGAGTCAGTGGGTTCCTCTCAAGAAGCTTTGTTAAGCGTTCTCGTTCAAGAGAGTCAGTGTCAATTTGGAAATGAAGAATCTGTTTCGGATGTAAAGGGTTTTTATTTGCAGGTGGGCTATATATTTCCGGATCATAGTTGAACCTCCAAACAATCACGAATAAGGTAACTATCAATGCCCCTCCAATGCCAATGATTTTCCACAAAGAATAATCGCGTATTGAAGTTACTTTAAACGATAATGGACTATTACTAGATGTATCTTGAGTGATGATAGGATGAAAGAGTGACTCATTATCATTCTCGGATTGGAGTAATACTTCAATAGCATTTATTCTATCAAGGAAGTTTGCAGAAATTCGAGTCTTCTGACTAAAGAAGTCGGATTGAGACATTTCGCCGCTTTGATATGCTCCCTCCAATTGGGACAATCTATTGAAAAAAATATCTAAACTTTCTTGAAAATTGCTTTTAGCCAAAACTTCTTCCGCAGCGTAAATTGCATCCCGAAGTTTCGCATCTCGTACTAAGTTTCTTACGTTATCGAACATTTCTAATGAGATATTGATACAGAGCGGTTCTGAAAAACTAGAATAAAGAACGTTAGTTCTACAGAGTGAAAATTGTCCCAATAACAAAATGCGTAAATGAGCATTTTATTGTTAATATATAGAATATCTTCAAAAGATTGTGTGCTGCTCCTCATTAATGATAGAAAAAGGTAAGTAAGTCGTATGGATGTGAGGAAATGCTTGATTCCCTGCCTCAGGGACTCCACTTTAGATACTTGGTACGATAATAATTGACACTACCCGTTTCAAATTCGTGCTGCGCACAAGCGCCTGGCGGCGCTTTCCTCCAGGCAACTCACGCAAGCTCTCAAACGGTCGCAAAGGCATTCGACCGAAGTCTCCTGTCCTGACTAGCAACAGCAGAGGGCAATTTCGCCGAGATCCGTCCGACACCTCTGCAAAAGACTACGGCATAAGCACAAGCGTTCGGCGAAGCCGTACGTCTGGCCCGCGCTCATCTCCTGCCATTATTCCGTTTCCTTTTGCCGGTCGTTTTCCCTCCCACCGTCCACGCGCACTGTCTCCGGATCGGCGGGGACTCGCCCAAGCTGTCTAGAAGGCAGGCCGGGCGTTGCCGAAAACCCCGCAGAGTAGGCATCCTCTTATCTCTTTTTCTATGTCTACTCAGCATTGGATGCTGCAGGAAAATCCTGCTTACAAAGTCGCCCATCAAGGCGTATCCGCGCTCACCGATCGTGAACTCCTCCTCAGTATCATTAGCAAGCCTGAGGCCGCGCAGAATCTCCTCACCCATTATGGTTCCCTGGCTGATATCGCCCGCGCTAGTGCCACCGAACTCACCCAAGTCGAAGGCGTCAGTGCCTATATGGCTCATCTCCTCATCTGCTGCTTTGAACTGGCGCGCCGCAAACGCCTCGATCGTAACCAGCGCTTTCAAGTTACCGGTTCGGCCAGCGCTGCGACCTATCTCACGCCCCTACTCGTGGACGAATCTCAGGAAGTCTTCTACGTCCTCTTCCTCAATCGCAGGCACGACATCATCGCCGAAAAGGCGCTTTTTCGGGGAGGGGTCAGTGCTACCGTAGTGGATCCTAAGTTGATCTTTCGCCACGCCATTCATCACCTCGCCAGCGGCATCATAGTGGCTCACAATCATCCTTCCGGACAACGCCGACCCAGCCAGGCAGATCTCGAGATCACGCGTAAACTCGTGGCGGGTGCCAAGCTCTTTGATATTGCCTTTCTGGATCATGTGATTATCACCCATGAAGGATACTATTCCTTCGCGGATGAAGGGATGCTGTAGTACGCTTAAAGAGTCGGCCTTTGGCCGGCTTTTTTTCTGTTCTGCGGAGCAAATACCAAAAGAGGGTAGAGGAGAGGATCGGACATGGCTGACTCATCGAAAGTCCCAAGTTCGCCTTCCTGTCTGACACGCCTGCAAAAGACTACGGCATAAATCCCGCTTCGCGGAACAGGCTCTTATCAGGCCTGACTTTATTCCGTTTCCTTTTGCGCAGGATCAGCCAGGAAGGCGGCAGATCGGTCGTTCGCCGAATCAGGCGGACAGGCCGTAGCCGAAAAGCCTCGAATCGAGTAGGCAATCTTTCACCTTAATTCTCATGAAAACTTTTGTAGAAAGCACTCTCATCGGACGCATCGCCGTTGCGGCAAGCCCAGTCGAAGGCAAAGACTTGTTCAAAGTGCAATTGGCCCACGATCTCGAACACGCCAAAGAAGGCCAGCAACGTACCTTCTGGTACACCATTCTGGTCAAGTCCCCCAACTTGGCCGAGTACCTGATCAAAGGCCAGGCCATCCACGTCCGGGGTCAGTTGGTCCCCAATCTCTACAATGGACAGTTGTCCTACACCGTCTATAACGCAGAGATCACCCTCCTCGAACGGCCTAGCGAAGGCTTTCAGGAGTATGAAGAAGAAGCTGCCATCAGTGCAGAATAAACTTCACCCAACAAGCCGGGCTCCTCTTGGGGTCCGGCTATTTTTTTATTCGTCGGGGGAAGGGAAAGCAGAAACCACCAGATCGGCTGCCTGACACAATTTCGCCGAGATCCGTGCGACACCTCTGCAAAAGACTACGGCATAAGCGCGGCATTACGGCTTCGCCGAACGCCTGGTCCGCGCTCACTTCTTGCCATTATTCCGTTTCCTTTTGCCGGTCGTTTTCCTCACACCGTCCCCCCACACTGTCTCCGGATCGGCGGTCCGCTGAGCAGGCTGCCTATCAGGCGGCTTGGGCATCACGCCGATGGCCCCATTGGTTCGGCGATCAACTTAATGCTATCACCAATGTCAGTGTACCAAACCATCACCAATCGTATCATCGAAGCCCTTGAGCAGGGGGTTGTCCCCTGGCAGAAAAACTGGCAGGGATTCGGCCCTTCCCGCAATTTTGCGACTGGTCATGTTTACCGCGGAATCAATGCCCTAATGACCCAACTCTCCCCCCATCCATTGCCGTATTTTCTGACCTTTCGACAGGTTAAAGCCCTCGGCGGCAGCGTCAACAAAGGGGCCAAGAGTCTTCCAATCCTATTCTGGAAAGTGCTTTTGAAAGACGCCTCAGGGCAAAGCATTCCTCCGGCCCAGGCCCAGGAAAGAGAAGATCTCGAAAAGCGCTTTATCGGGCGACTCTACCGGGTTTTCAACATCGCCTATTGTAGCGGGATTGACTACGAGTTACCAGAACGCCCCGAACTCGACCCTATTCCACAGTGTGAAGCGCTGCTAGAAGCGATTGATGATTTTCCCCAGATTCAACACGGTGGCGATCATGCTTTGTATCAGTCTGCACAGGACCAAATCCGGATGCCCCTTATGCAGCAATTTCAGAGTGCCGAAGCCTATTATGCCACCCTCTGGCATGAAGTCGTCCATAGCACGGGCCACGCCCAACGCCTCTCCCGCAAAGGGATCGTTGAGCCCACCAAGTTTGGTTCTGATCTGTACGCCGAAGAGGAACTCATCGCCGAGATCGGTACTGCCTACCTCTGCAATCATTGCGGCATCGAGACCAAAGACCTGATCGACAATACCCATGCCTATCTACAAGGCTGGCTGACAAAACTCCAGTCTGATACCCGCTTCATTTTTCGTGCTGCCAATGAGGCACAAAAAGCGGTGGAATATCTACTCCCACCAGCCGAATAGTTCGGCTCTGGACCGCTGGCCTTCTGCAATGTGCAGGAGGTCAGTCTTCTTTTTGTTGATACTGCCTGCGGGCAGGGCTTCGAACCCTGCCCACAAGCATATAGTTGTCTCTGGCCCTAAGACCCCCGCAATTTCGCCAAGATCCGTGCGACACCTTTGCAAAAGACTACGGCATAAGCGCGGCTTTACGGCTTCGCCGAACGCCTGGCCCGCGCTCATCTCCTGCCATTATTCCGTTTCCTTTTGCCGGTCGTTTGGCCCTTTCACCTCCCTCGCGCACTGTCTCCGGATTGGCGGTACCGCTTGCGGTCTGCAAGACCCGGACCGGGGGTGGCCGAAAACCCAGCAGAGTAGGCATCCAAACAAATCAATTCATCATGTCATTTTCTGAACTTCGTATCTCCATCGATCTTCGCGCGATTGCCGACAGTCCTTTTCAGGATCGAAAAGACTATCGGGAGATCGAAACATTAGCCAATTCTATTCGCGAGGAAGGTTTGCTCCAAGCGCCAGTTGTTCGCTTACAGCCAAGTCATCGGAAGCGATTGCGCAAAGCCGCCAGTTACGAAAAGAAAGTCGCACAATTGGCACAGCAAACAAGCCCTGCTTTCGAACTAGCCTTCGGGCATCGACGTATTCGTGCCTTATTGATGTTGGCCCAAGAGGACGTATCCTTTTTGCAACAAGAACTATTGGTGCGAGATCTGAGCGATGCCCAAATGCAAGAGATCGCCCTGGTCGAAAATCTCCAGCGAGAAGCGGTTCATCCTTATCACCGAGCGCGCAGTATCGCCTCCATGGTGGCACAAGCCAATGGCGCCACGGCTGTGTTAGCCCGTAAACTAGGGCAGAGCAAACGATGGGTCGTTGAACATCTGCGCTATCTGGAATTGGCCGAGGAGGTAATCGATTTCTGGCTTTCAGATATCCTGCAACTTGCTCAAGTCAACGTTCTTCTGAAGTATCCACCCGAAATGCAGCGGCAAGCCCTAAAACAGCTGGTCGACGAGGAAAGCGAATGGGATGAAGCTGGGGAGAAGCGGATTGTTACGAGTTACAGTTGTCATCGTACGGCTCAGGATTTTATTCGCTTCTTTGAGCGTCGTGCTCAGGTTGCCCTCGAAAAGGCGGCTTTTGACCTGTCAGATACAAGTTTGCATCCCGAAGAACGCAGCTGTCTTTCCTGCCCACACAATACTTGTAATCAAGCCAGTCTCTTTCCGGAGGTGAGTGCGGAATCGGGTCTTTGTACCCAACCTACTTGCTTCGGACAAAAATCAAAGGCTTTGCTACTCCAACACCTAGATCAATTACGGGAACAGGGACGGGAGATCCGTTTGATCAGTACTTCCTACTATGGGAACGAGGCACTGGCCCAGCAATATGAAGGAGAGCCTGTTTTGACACGAGAAGATTATGCCACTCAACTTCAAGCTGCCAATGGCACGCAACTAGCGCCACACGCACTAGGGATTTATTGCGATTGGGCAGATGAGCGCTTTATGACCGAAGTCCCCATCGTCCTCAAGGGTGAGCATCGAGGGGCGATTGATCCGACTCTTGAAAGCTGGCGAGAAGGCTATGATCGGAAGCTAGTCAATCGGGAGCAAAGACGGCAAAGCCAGCTCCGAAAAGAAGCGCGCCAGATCGATCTGGAAGTGGTCCACGAGCTAGCCAGATTACCCTTGCCGGAACAGATGCCAGACTATCTCATTGCCCTATGCTTTTCCCTTTTGTATCGTCAGTTGGATTCTGAATCCATCAAACAGATCAATCATTTTGTTGGCGTTTTGCAGCAGGAGAATGATCTGAATCTCCCTCCTGTAGAGGTGCGAGAACGCTGGGATGCCAAGGCCTGGATAACGGCAGTTTCTCCCGAGCTGCTTCGTAAGTTCTTGCGCTTGATACTCCTCCTGACGAGTGCTACCTCTCCTCATGCGTATGGCGAATATCTCGTCAAGGCAGAGCTTGGAAAAGAAATTATTCGCGAGCAAATAGAGGCTCGACAAGCTGAGCTGCGAGACGCAAAGTGGGCCATTCAGGATGAGAAATCTCAACAAGAATTCAGCCGCTATCAAAAGCGAATGGAGCAGCTAGAGGAATGGGCCCTTGACCCTGATTCCTTCGCGCACAAAGTCCTATGGCAAAGCGACTGGCAGGAGCTGCAAACCTATCTGAGAATCTCCGCTCCCTACGTACGTAAGACGGCTCGAAGCCTGGGGATCAAACTCAAAAAGGACGCTACTCCTGACGAGATCGTGCGATGCTTTCAACAGTATCAAAGCGTACTCCTTCGAGAGTATGAAGGCTGGAAGCAACAACACGGATTAGAGGATCAAACGACTGCCTAGCAAAGCATCTATCTGCGCATTGACTCATGGGACTGCCGCAAGGTAGTCCCTATTTTTTTGCCAGAGCTGTGAGCAGATGACGGCCCGAAACAACACCCTCCTGCCTCCTGGCGCGTAGCAATCCCTGCCCCTCCTTTTGCTAAGGAATTTCCCTGCGGTCAAAACCAAAGCAAGTCGGGGGTCTCCTCCCCCGGCCGGCTATCCTGGATAAGCTTCGCAAATCCACTCCAGCGGCGGCCGACCGGTGTCGGAGACAGCAAGATGAAACGGGGTGGCCACTGCGTTACCCTGTTTATCTTGCCCTACGGGTCGATTTTGATACACAAATGATGTACAAATCAGGAGAATTAAGTAAACGGTAATGATAGCTCCGATTTTTTGTGTATAATCGTGTGTATAAAATTGCAACATAAAAATATACGCGTATCTATGTCTCGGCTCTGTTCTGTCTCTTCGATCTCTCCGGCGGCCTATGATCAGCTCAAGCGACAGGCCCAGCAAAAGGGTTTGTCTATCAAGGTCTACCTAGAGCAGATGATCGGTTTCTTTACACAGACCAATTGGGATCCCGCCCAGCTGCCGGAACAGGACGTTGACCAGAGTCTTGGTCGCCTCAAAAAGCAAGTGGACTTCATCGTCCGGATCATCCGAAGGATCGAGAGTGATTCGCTGCATCCCTTAGCGGATAGTGTCTTTGGCTTGGAGCAATCCATGCAGCAACTGCTGGGACCTGAGCGTCCGGCCTATCCTCCGGTCGAGCAAATCAATTGTCCAAAATGTCAGCGGGTTTTTCCGCGCATCGAACTGAGTGCGCAATCAGAAGTGATCTGCCCGCATTGCGATTTTCGCTTGCCGCTTCAGGTGGGAAATCAAGCCCTGGAGATGCTCGATCTTTATGCGATTCTGGGCGGAGGGCTCACTCGCCCATTGCACAATTTGGAGATTCAAGGTCGGCAGGTTTCACAGGCACGAGCCGGACTCAATCAGGAAGCCAAACTAAGTCTGCAAGCGGTATGAATATCAAAATCGTCAAAGCAGAGCGTGGCTCCAATCAGGGAAGTGTTGGGAAGCTGGTCCGCTATCTCGAAAAGGAAAATAGAGGCAAGGCTAGCACCGAACGTACTCCCTTTTTCTCGCATCAACGGGATCGGGTTTCGGGCTATGAAGTGCAACGTCATATCGACGGCAATGTGCGGAAACTGAGTCGAAAGGATGGTAAGTTTTACCTCGTCAATATCAGTCCTTCGCAAAAGGAATTGCAACACATCGGCAACGATCCTCGAAAGCTCATGATCTATACGCGCCAGGTGATGCAGGCTTATGCCGAAAATTTTGGCAAAGGTCTCGAAGGCAAAGATCTGGTGTATTACGCCAAGATTGAACAGGACCGATATTATCACGGTAATGATCCGGCGGTCAAAGCTGGTAAAGCGAAACAGGGAGAACCTAAGCCGGGGCTGCAGACGCATATTCATGTCATCGTCTCTCGCAAGGACCAAGAAAATCGACTCAAACTCAGTCCTCTTTCCCGACACCGCAATACGCAGACCGGACCAGTGAAAGGGGGCTTTGATCGCGAAGCTTTTGTGCGTGCGGCCGAACAAATTTGGGATAAGGAGATGAAGTACGAGCGTTCTCCGGAGGAGCAGTTCGATACACGGCTAGAACAAAGTCAGCTCCGTAAACGCAGCATCATGGCGCAAGCGGCTCAGCGGGCAGTGGTAAGCGTTCCACGAAGTGGGGCTCTCGCCAGCGGTATCAAAAAAGCGGCTGGCTATCATCAGGACTGGGATCGTGATCTTGTCAAACGCAAGCCCAAACGCGAACCAGAAAGAGAATGACCACCGCACAGCACATATCACCCCTCTTATTGATCCTCTGCGGCATGCTCGCATTGCTTGGGATCGATTATATCTTGGCAATCGGTCAATGGCCGTTTGCGATAGGGGAGGGGAGTGGGCGCCTGCTGATGCGATTGGGAGAATCCATTCGATATGTCCGGCTTGGAGTAGTGGTATTGTACGCCTTGATTTGTTTGCTTTGGTTTCAACGACCAGAAAGGACGGATTCTGCGAGACCCGCTACAGTTTTGCTTGGCCTTGGTTTAATATTGAGTCTTGGCGGTGGGCTCCTTTTGTGGTATCTCGATCAGCTGCCGGCACTATCCTACACCTATCCACTGAGTTTAGTAGCGCTTGGCTTGGGGATTCCTGTTGTGGTAGCGGCCTTGCCGAACGCTGGGACTGATGCGATTCAAAACCCGAAAAGGAAGCGTCCTCGAGCCTTTAGCTTTCACCTTCGCCTGCGGGATGGCTGGATCAATCTGAGTAATCCCTTCCGGGGCATACTCGTGATTGGTGGTGCCGGGAGTGGGAAGAGTTATTCAGTAGCAGAGCCGATCATCGAGCAGGCAGTGAAGGCGGAGTACAGCGGGATTGTCTATGACTTTAAGTTTCCGACCCTTACGGAAGTGGTATATAGTAGTTTTGCCAAGCATCAGCCGGATGTCGAATTGCGGGTGCTCAACTTTTCTGATCTCAGTCAGAGCTATCGAGTCAATCCCCTCAAGCCAGAGAACCTTCCTTTAATGGCCTATGCAGAAGAGTTCGCGCTGAGTCTGATCACCAATCTGCTACCAGAGACGATCCAACACAAAGACTTTTGGATGCGCTCTGCCAATGCCATCCTCACCGCAACCATTTGGTACGTCAAAAAGCATCATCCTGCTCAATCGAGTCTGCCGCATATCGTCGCCCTCATTTGTAGCAAAGACTACGAACGTTTGATTGCCTTGCTAGAAAGTGATCCAGAGACGGCTGGAATGATTGCCAGTCTTTCTGTTGCGATCGCCAATGAAGCCGAACGCCAAGTCTCAGGCATGATGGGCACCCTGCAAATCGCCCTCGCTCGGCTCAATAATCCCGAAGTATTTTGGGTGCTAGGTGGAGATGACTTTTCCCTGGACCTCAATGCTAAGGAGAAACCTATCTTCCTCTGCATTGGCAATCATCCCAGCATTGCGGACTCATTGGCGCCAGTGATTTCCCTGGTCATTACCGTGGCCTTGAAGCTGATGAATCAGCCCCAGAAACATCATTCGATGGTTTTATTGGACGAAGGCCCAACCCTTTACATTCCGAATTTTGATCAGATTCCGGCTACGGCGCGCTCGAATAAAGTCGCGACCATCTACATGGCGCAGGACATCAGCCAGATGGAAAAGCATTATGGCCGAACCAATGCCGAAGTGATCATCAGTAATCTGAACAACCAGCTTTTTGGGCGGGTGAGCAATCCCAAAACGGCAGAGCATATTTCCAGAATTTTTGGTAAAATAGAAAAGGACACAATCGAAAGTAGCCGCAGTTCCCGCTACGGAAAAAACATCACGGAAAGAGTCCGGGAAACCGAAAGACTCAAATCTGAGGCCGTGATCAACCTTAGCGTCGGAGAATTTGCAGGCATGAGCGTTGGGAAAACCAACGAAGTTTTCAAAGGGAAGGTGATACGGAAGAAATCCGTGAAAGCCCTCTCGCTTCCTTCCTTCGCCCAAGGAGTGGATGTAAAGATCAATTACGAACGGATACATGTTGAGGCAGGACGCATCTTGAATGACACTCAAGTTGTAAACACTTAACCTTCTATACTATGAATTCCAAAGACCGTATCCTGTTAGTCGAAGATGAGGAAAAGCATGCTGATTTGTTTTTCGAGGCCCTCGAAGACATGGAAGTCTCACCCGATATGTATTGGGTAACCAACAGTACCATGGCCCTGGAGGCAGTGGACGAGTCGTTTCATCATCTGGCGATTGTCGACATTGCCCTCAATGAGTCCGAGCTAGACGGCCTTGCTCTCACTAAGGAGATCAAAAAACGCTCGCCGGAGACCCGCATTTGTGTTTTCAGTATCTCGGACAGCGAAGCTGATAAGCAAGCAGCAAAAGCCGCGGGAGCAGATATTTTCCTCACCAAACCTCTGAGCTACTACAAGATTTTCCCCAAAATGGAAGAGATGTTCGCTCTCATTAAGTAAACCAACATCATGCAAAAACTCATTCAATGGCTAGGGCTATGTGCCCTGGGAGGGATCCTCCTATGCCTAAGTTTCTGGAACCGACAAGCCCGTTTTGAGGACAAAATTCCCCAATTGATGCAAGTGTTGGACTGTGATTGTAATACGCAGCTCACTCAAGAATTTGAAAGCGCTTTGGTCCTGCGTACGGAGATCGTTGATAAACTGGCCCGTGAAGTATTACAGCAAAAACTCCCCCCGGAGCAGGCTTTGATATGTGCAGATCAACTTTTGGCTATACTGGAAGACTTGACTGAGAACACGGAGATTCTCAAGACGATCCAGCAGACTTTGATTCTGAAGTTCTATGCCTTCTCTGTAAAAGGGGAAACGAGTCAATTGCCCTTGATCACGCAAAAAGCGCTGGAAGTAGCCAACAGAAGTGGCTACCTCGAAGGGCAAGTGATCGCCTATTACCACCGGATCGGAACGTTGAAATACGAAGATGCTGAGCATCTAGAGGAGGAATATATTCTCTCGGCTGAGCGCCTGGCGAAGCAATCGATGGACAAGTATCTCATGTTGCTAATCAATGAGATGTATCGTTCCTACGCTAAGGAAAAAGGAGATGTCCAGAAAGAAATTGCTTTGGCGCTGGAAGCCAGGGAACTGGCAACGGAAGAGAAGAATAAGCAGTTTGCCTTCAACGCAGAATTGAACTTAGGAGTGAGCTTCCTGGATCAAAAATCCTATAATTTGGCAGAAAGTAGCTTGCTCAAAGCGAATCAACTGGCACATGAGTTGGACTTTCCCAAGCCAATTGAGCAAGCCTTACAATATCTGATTATCCTGTATGCCACGACGGGTGAGGTCGCGAAAGCGGAATCCTATCACCAGGAGTTGGTCCAGTTGCTGCGGGATTTTCCTAAGAGTGCGAATCGGCATACCCGTTTGGCGCAGGCGTATTATCTATATGCCAATCAGCAGTATGAGGCGGCGGAGAGTTTACTGGCTTCGCCAAACGCTTCTCTCCAGGATCGCTATAATGAAGCAGAACTGAGATTTTTGATGGCACAAGCACAGGCTCCTGCGGGAAGTACAGATGCCTTGCAGGCCTATGAAGCTTTTCGGGACATCAAGGACAGCCTCAATATCATCAGTTATGGTAAAACGGCGGAGCTGAATCTATCTCTGGAGCGGGAACAATTTGCCCAAACTGCCCTTCAAACTGAGCAAAAGCACAATGCCCTTAAGACCAAGGCACTCTGGTTTTTGGTCGGAGTGTTGGGGGTGATTGCGATGCAGTTTTTCTTTTTGCTCAAAAGCTGGCGCAAGAGTAAAGAACAAAATCTCCTTTTGGCGGAGAGCAATCAACGCCTGAAGAATTTTAGCAAAATCGTATCTCATGATCTGCGAGATCCTCTGAGGACAATTCACAGCTACTCCGAACTGATCGAGCGAAGAGTGAAAGAGCCAGATGTGAAACTGAGCCGGATGATCAAAACCGTACTCACAGCCTCGGCGACTATGGATCAACTCCTGCGTGATGTCAGGCGTTACTCGGAGAGTTTTACCCCTAAGTTGGAGCAGGAGAGGGTTGATTTGCGAGAACTACTGCAAACGATCAAAGAAAATCTCTCTGATCGAATCACCTCATCAGAAGCAGAACTCCAAGCTACTGATTTACCCATTGTCCATGCTAACGAATCTGCCCTTTATCAGATCTTCCAAAATCTGATTCTGAATGCAATTCACTATACGCCTTCAGATCGAAAACCGATCATTCGCATCAGTGCAGAACAAAAGAAGTACCGCCTTCAAATAGTGATCGCGGATAACGGGAAAGGGATTGCTGAGGAAGAGCTGGAAAAGGTTTTCGAGCCCTATTATCGGGGCAATATCAAACAGCCTGGAACCGGCCTCGGTCTGGCGATTGTCAAAAACTGCGTTGCCATGCTCGATGGCCAAATCTGGGTGGAATCTCAGCTTGGCGAAGGTTCCCGCTTCATCATTCAATTACCGGCTAGTGTGCTTGAGACCGCTAGCTAACTACTACCATAACAACCCATTTAAAAAGAATGCTATGTTACACAAACACCAACTCAAAGTATTAGGCCTGATATTGGCTGGGCTGCTGATCGGTTTGCTGTCAGTTAGGGCGCAAAACGCAACTGATTTAAGCAAGATTACGGAGTCCATAGATGAAGCCGGGTGGTTGCACATTCGAGAGGATGTCGCGCTTTCTGCGGAAAGCTTTTGGGAGAACCATGGAGCTGAACTCGGGCTAGGAGCCGAAGACGAGATGCGTTTGATGAAATCACAAACAGATGAACTGGGTTTGGAACATCTCCGGTATCAGCAATACCATGCCGGCCATAAAGTGGAAGGGGCTGAATATAGCCTGCACTTACGAGACGGTAATGTTTATCTCGCTCATGGGAGTATCGGCCGAGCGTTCTCCGAAGGAGTAAACCCGAACCTAAGCGAATCGGAAGCCATGGAACTAGCCAAAAATCAGCTTGGAGGCAAAATATATGCCTGGGAAGATGAGGAGTGGGAGCAGGCGATTCGAATGGAGAAAGGGGAATCCGCGACTTGGTTGCCAAAGGGTGAATTGAGATATGTTCAGAATCATAGTATGGCAGAGGAGGACTATATCTTGAGCTGGTACTTTGAGATCAGTATGTTGGATCCATTTGAAGATTATGCGGTAGCGATAGATGCAAACAGCGGGAAATTGGTAGCCCAGACGGCTTTGTTTTACGGATGCTTTGGTACCGATGCTGCTTCTACCGCCAACACCTTGTATAATGGCACCCAGGCATTTACCAGTGTCGATAGAGGTCCGAATCTGGTGTTGGAGGATTGTGGTAGAGATGTGGAAACGCGGATATTTCAGGGGCGTATAAATTTTTCTGGAGCTTGGGTTCCGCGCTCCTGGAGTGGAATGACACGCGTATTTAACAACAACCCCTTTTGGTGGAATACCAATCGAACAGAGACTTCGGCTCATTGGGCGGCTCAGGAAGCATGGGATTATTTTGAAAATGCTTTTGGCTATACTGGCTGGGATGGTTCTGGTCGTAGGGTTCGCCTTGCTACGCAGTTTCGGTATGTAAATGGTAATCTGTCCAACAATGCCGCTTATCATGTTACCAAGGAGATGATGCTGTTTGGGGCGAATACGGACGTAACACCTACTCGGCATCGGGTGAGTCTGGATCTGGTAGGTCATGAGTATACCCATGGTGTTATCGAAAATACGGCAGGCTTTCAATACCAGCGAGAGTCTGGGGCATTAAGTGAAGGCTACGCGGATATATTTGGTTTTTTGATTGAGCGTGCGGCTCAGAATGGATTCAATCTGGATTGGTGGATCAGTGAAGATGATTTGATGTTTAGCCGGCATATGGAAAATCCTCTCAGTACCAATCAACCAAATGTCGTCTGGGGTGGCTTTTATGTGAATCCTACTCCTGGCGGCTGTCCTTTTCCGCAGCCTTTCAATGATTTTTGTGGGGTCCACATCAATTGCTCTATCATCACGAAGGCCTTCAATTTGGTCGCGGGAAGCAATATTCAGCAGAACAATATCTTTACGCCTGGTATCGGGATTGATCCAGCGGCGGCGATTGCCTTTCGGGCCTTACGTTACTATTCGCATGAGACCGATGGTTTTGCTGATGCAAGAGCTGCCTGGATGCAAGCAGCGGCGGATTTGTACGGGAGCTGCTCCGCAGAACGCCATGCCGTAGCTAATGCCTGGGCCTCAGTAGGAGTAGGTACCGCCTTCAACAATAATGCAATTTGCACCAATATCAACGGTCCAAATCTGATCCAGGATTGCTGGTGGACGCCTGCGCAGAATTTCTACTATACTACCCAATCCTATGCCGGTGCGAATATCAGTTGGAATGTACCCTGGGGATTGACTTATTACACTTCTGGTTCTAATAATCAACACCTTGTGGTTACGGGAATCGTATCAGGCTTTCAGGGAGGGAATATCTCTGCCAGCTCCAATTGGAATGGACAACTGAGTGGACACGATAATTTTTACGTGATAGTGGATGATTGCAGCCAGTTTCGTCAATCATCTCCAGATGAACAGGCTAAGTTATTTGAGCTAATCGGCAACCCTGTACAAGATAAGGTACGCATGCAGCTTTTGCAGCCGAAAATCAGTCTGAAATTGATAGATATGCAAGGCAAAGTATTGCGGCAAATGGAGGCTGATGCTAGTAGCCTGAAAATGGATGTTTCGGCAATTGCCGCAGGCTACTACCTTTTACAAGCCGAATCGCAAGGCCAAACCCAAGTCGAACGCTTAATTATATTACGATGAACCGAATTCTGAGCGTATTACTGCTAATATGTGTTGCTGGCCTTCCGCTCGCTGCCCAGCAATCACTTTCAGTTGGCTTGAGTTATTCGCATGAACCTCAATGGGGAAGTCTCTTGCCCCTGGCTGGATTTGATCATGGGATGTCCAATAAGAGTATTGGTATTCGGTACCAGCGAACAATAGCGCGATTGAACGCAGAGATGGAGTGGCAGTATACCCTGAGTGGGTATGGGTATGAAGCACGTTTGGCTTTCGGCCGAACGCCAAATGCTGAGGACCAGGCTTTATTGGATAATATCTACAGTGGTCTTTGGCCAAATCACAGTGTCCAGCACCAAGTAGCTGCACTGCTATTGAAAGAGTGGCCTCAGAAGGATGATGGATGGCTGTTTATTGGCGCGGGGATTGGGCCTTTACTCCGCCTAGGGATTGACCGGCGTAGCTGGACCTATGACCATGGGACTTGGGTAGAGGGCTACTTTGACACCCGAATCGGCGTTGATATGGGCCTTGCCGGGAAAGTTCAATTTCGTTTTGCGATCAACGAGCGTTGGTCTTTGCTACTCGCTGGCCAATGGGATCAATACCTATTGATAAGCAAGGAAAGTAATCTCTTGAGCGAAGTGCTGGTTTCAAATCGGACGGGGCATTTGGGGGTGTTTTGTAGCTATCATTTTTAGATCAGTAGCTCCCATAAAGCATGAACCGGCAGCCAAGTGATTGGTTGCCGGTTTTTCATGCTGTATCAATGACCATGGTCCTCATTCTAAATGGACTACTCGTCAATCTGATCCCGACCGATTCATGCCGGCTATTCAGCAAGCGTTATAGTCCTCATTCTAACTGGACTACTCATCAATCGCTAAAACCAATGTCTTACCTGCCGTCAGGATGTTATAGTCCTCATTCTAACTGGACTACTCGTCAATTCAGCTGCAACACGGTAGCTGAGCACCTTACCGAGTTATAGTCCTCATTCTAACTGGACTACTCGTCAATTGTTCTCATCAGACTACCAGCCCTGCGTTGCCTGTTATAGTCCTCATTCTAACTGGACTACTCGTCAATGCCGGGCTTCCTACCAATACAGCCCAATCAAGTGTGTTATAGTCCTCATTCTAACTGGACTACTCGTCAATAACGCCCAAGTTATGCTATAAAGGGCAGATTAGGGTTATAGTCCTCATTCTAACTGGACTACTCGTCAATTGCTGGTATGCGTTTAGGTGCACGAGGCACAAGGTTATAGTCCTCATTCTAACTGGACTACTCGTCAATTTATTACGTGGAGAGGGTGCTCAGTAGAGGGCGTTGTTATAGTCCTCATTCTAACTGGACTACTCGTCAATATATGCATAGCGTTAGAGGTTTACGTTAGCTATCCTGTTATAGTCCTCATTCTAACTGGACTACTCGTCAATCTCTGGGCAACAGCCTGCCAAACTCAAGTCTGCGGTGTTATAGTCCTCATTCTAACTGGACTACTCGTCAATATCATGTTGTGTTTTCAACTAACATGATCACTCATGTTATAGTCCTCATTCTAACTGGACTACTCGTCAATACTGAAAATTGATAAAAGACTCGCTATCAATGATTAAGAACTGTTTAATTTCAGCCTAAGACCTCTATAATAGAGCAATTTCGGTATTTTTCGTACTGAAAAAACTGTTAACATTTCAGCAAGTAGAAATATAATATACGTCAAAGAAACAGCTATTCATACCCTTTGGTAGGTTTAGCTTGTACTACGCCATAATTGATTACGACCATAGCCTTCGCTTACACTTTTACCCAAGCCTATGTTGGCGGGAATACATAGGTTGGCAGTGTATCGAATGTCAAATGCAAGCAAACTGACATTACGATAGCGAGTTTGTTTGGTCCGTTCTATCTCTTGAATTTCTATTTGTAAGGTCCAGTCAATATCCCAGTGCATAGCCTTGGCAAAAGCTAGCAAGTGAGCCGTAAGGATTCGTTCCAGCAACTGCTTGCGCGCGATATCAGAGGGCGCCGTTTGCCATCGATGGTAATTTCTCTGGTTGAGCGCAATCCAGTCTTTTAGGCGATATTGCAGAGATTGTGTACTGGCTTTGAGTTCCCAAGTACGTTGCCGAAAATCTCGGATCGGAAGCTTTAGGTCTTCCCCTTTCAAATATAACGTACCATCATAGTCTGCTAGAAAACGGCTAACCGCCAAGGCTCCTTCATTGTATCCCAGCATGGCGGCATGTCCTTGATATAAGCGATACTGGACCAAAGGATAGCGATTAATAACTTTTCCATTGGCAGGAGATTTCCCTGATTGATGATTATGAAATAGGTCCTGTTCCCAACCTGCTTTCTCCGCGACAGAAGCCCTAAAACGGGAGAGATCTGCTACCTCTAGTGGTAGCGAAAAGCAGAGCAAGCTTTGCCGCAGTATGGTTTGATTTGGGTTGTTGTGAGCAGGAGCTGAGATTATCAGTGATGGTTTCATCGTTATAGATTGAGTTCTAGATTATCACTTAAGGCGCCATATCCGGTACGGGTCTTGGCACCCACACCCTGAAATTTGAGAATAGCTGTGAAGAGTTGCACCTTGCTTTCCGGGGACAAGAGCTTCGGGCTATTCTGGTTTTCTACAAATCGAAAGCTGAAATTCCAAATTACGCCAGCGGGAACCTTAAGAAAGAGCAAGGGAACTGGCTCGGCTAAACCTGCCGGATCGTGAGGCGTAATAACGTCTAATTCCAAAATCTTCCCATCCAGGTCAGCATGCAGAATGACAGCATCAAAGAAGATATCCCGTTGGTATACCCCAAGAGGATTAATCTCTCCATCTAAGCGATGGATTTCTCCTCCGAAAATCTCGGCTTCTAGCGCAGGCAGGTGCCTCTCTTTGACATGCGGAGCAATTGCAGAGAGGATTTCGAGAAGGAAATCAGGATGACGGAACGCAGAGCGGATAGCCCCTTTTACTGAGCTACCAGGGAGGATGGGCATGCCCCAACTATGATCGAAGAAGCATCCCAATTTGCACTCTCCGGTTCTACCAGTACCATGGGGGTATCCACTGCCCGAAAAGAGTCCTGGATACTCTGTCTTGAGTCGAATATGCTTGTACTGAGGTCCATTGGGTATCCACATCTTACGTTTAACCGCTTCCTTAAGCAAAATGCGATGCTTTTTTTGAAAAAAAGCCTTTTCTGCTTTCTGTGCTCTCCTATCATTCTTAGGTGCTTTGGGGGTTTCAAGGATGCTTTTATTCGTATCGTGATCCCAGTAGTAATCTTTATAGTACAGCCAGCCTAAGTTAGGGCCGCTTTGATTGAGATAGGGCATTTTGGGTCTTTTTGGGGTAAGTACGGATAGCAAGTTTTATCGCCACTGCGGCATGAAGAATCTTCTGTTGCAGTCCAGGTACATAGTCTGCATCTGTCGCCAAAATATATTTGCTGAGTCTCTTATGCCCTTGCATGGAGCTGGCTAACAGTCCACTTTTCAAAAGGAGCATTAGCACGGCTTTGGGTACCAAAAAGCGATCCTTTTGCGAATTTGTATCCTCATCTTCAAAGAAGATGACGGCGGGCAGTAATCCAGCTTGAATAATACTAGCGGCAAAAGAGGCGATATAGCCTTTGAACTCTGGGTCTACTTCTCCTTTTCGACTGATACCACTGTCTTGGACTACGTCAATAGCGTGGGGAATAAGGGTTTCTATAATGCGATTCATTTGGGTATCAATTATGAGCGTCTGAAAAAGAAGAAATAGGGTTTATCAAGCAGTAGCCACAACCCACACTAGCATTGCCCCCGATTTGGACAACACTATCTGCAGAGAGATGATCAACGAAGTCTCTATTTGTAGTAGGTCTTGTCAAAAGGAGCAAAAAGCGAGTTTCTCTTGGGACAACTTCTTCGTACCAGACATTGACACTTTGCCCGTTATTGAGTTTGTTGCGCGCCAGAACCGGTAGATTGGTGCAAAGCTGTTTCAGGTCCTCATGATGAAATAATGCCAGGTTTTCGCCAAATAAGCTCCTCAGTGCATGAGGCAATAGATAGTTTTCAGGCAAACTTATTGGTAAGCTTGCTACGTAACGAAAATCTTCTAAAATGACAGGCCCTTCCAATGAGCGATCAAAAATGTGAGGCTTCCCTTTTACCGGGCTAAAGGGAGAAAGTTGTTGCACGATCTCTTTCCAGTACTCCAGATGTGGATATCTGAGCTTAGTCAAAAAGGAAAGGAAACTTTTGATTCTCTCTATGGAAGTAGCGTGGAAGAAGGGTAGCCGGTTAGATCGAACTGGGAAGGAAAGCATTTCGGCAGCAAAAAATCGGTGTGAACCAGCAATCGTTTCATCTTGGTTCTGTGCATCACCTTTACCAAAGATTCCTGATACCAGCTTTTCTCCTGCGGGGATTTCCTGCACAAAATATTGGCGAAAAGCGCCTTTGAGACTGGAAGCATGAATGGTAGGGAAGGGCTCAATCAGGTCCCGTTGGACCAATTTGTCTACTACTCCATAGGTAGTATCCCCACTGCCTACGTGTAGGTTGGTCAAGGGGTTAATGAGATAGGCTTCGGTAGTTTTTGCGATATAAGAGGACATAATGTTAGGCTAGGTTGATTTGACAATAGTTGTATCCGATTTGTATGAATTGCGGGTGTGAGAGGGCTCTCTTGACAGATGCTAAATGTGGTTGCTGTACATAGAGGACGGATCCTTTTTCTAGCAGATGATACAATGCACTACGGGTACGAGCGCCCGATGGATTGTCCTTACTAAAAGCAATTCTGTTATAGCTTTTCGTCTTAAAGAGGTTCGTCTCCAGACTACGAAAGGAAATTGTTTGTCCAAAAACATGCCGGCACAAAGGGTACAATTCGTCTGGATTGACGAAAGAATGGGCTTGCAAAACCACTCTCAACACTTCATTTTTTCGAGCAGGACGATCTTCCTCCCAGGCAATGAAAGGATCAAATTGGGGGTAGGAAACTTCCTCAATCTCCATTTGAAAGGCAGAGCGCTCTCCTCCCATGTAGACAATGTTACTTTCTAATTGGGCTTCTTCTTTCATATTGACATAAAACTGAAAACCAGCCTCTTTGCCATTGGGCCAAAAAGAGGTTTGTTTAAAGAAAGCATCATCGTAGGTGCCCCCTTCGTATCTTTTATGGATGCCGATAGATTGAGATGCGATCCAAACACCTTGTTCACCATTTGTACTGTCTCCATGAAAAGGGATAAGCTGATCAACTGATTGATAGGCCTCTACTAACTCGTGCTTTGGGTTGAGTTTTTTTAGCAAAGGCACTGATTTTATACCAAATCCGAGATCTACTTTTATTTTTTTTCGAGTTTGAAACTCCAAACCATCATCTTTAGGTAGTATCTGATATAGATGATCTTCCCGGAACATGTATGCAGGCGAGATGGCCTTGATCCAGCCAAATGCTTGCTTTTGTTTGTTGGGATTGAGCTGAAAACTCTTGGGGCCGATTAGTTTAGCCCATTCTTTCGCACTTTCTGATTGTTTTCCCTCTTCCATCTTAGACACACCCTGTTGAATCAGGATTTCTTGCCTCAGCATTCCTAATAATGTGGTTTGTTGGGGGAATTTTCGGGATTGAACGAGGTAATTCTTTTCTCCGTCGGTGACGAAATTACGCTCACCTCCAAAGAAAAATCCATTGAGTGGAATCAATCTGACGCAATAAATTTTAGACATCTTGTTCTTGGTGAAATAAAAAGCTGAGTATACGTAAGCCTGCATAGGCTTGGCGGATTGCAAAAGCTTGGCGCTTTTCATTGAATTGGTCGTGAGGGATATTACCTTTTTGGTGCTGGTAGTCCCAGACGGTAACTGCATCTGCAAAAGCCTCGGGTAAAAAGCTTTTGACAGCTTCCATGAATGGCTCTTGATCCCTATGGATCGCTTCATTGAAACTTTCATCTAAAAAATGGCGGATGGCCATTCGATTATCTGCAAATGTGGCTAATGCCCTTCCGGCAGATTGGACTTTGGCGATGACCGAGTTTAGGGTTGAGTCTAGTTCCAGGCTCTCAAGCATACTTAATACGCTTTGGTAGCTTTCTGAGCCCAGTTGATAATTAGCACTAAAGGTTTGGCCACTATGCATTCGGACCTCAAAAGCTACTGCATTTTTGCTAGGGTGATATTTCTTGGCTTTTTGAAATAGAAAATTCCGGCTTTGTTCGAGTGCTTCAAACATGGGAAACTTGTAATAGGAAATAGAGAGGCCGAAGGAAAGGCTTGGAACTGGATAAAAACCTGCACTACTCATGATTATTTTGAACTCCTGATCCAACTCATCTAGAAGATGAAAAATAGAAGTGCCGCGAAAAGAAACAGGGGCAAAAAATAATAAATCATCTCCTCCTGCATAGATTACTTCTCCTCCAGATCGGTAAATATGGGGTACCGCCCATTTAACGAACTCGAACAACTTTTTAGAAAAAGATTTAAGCTGCTTGAGATTATAAGCATCACTCCGATCCTTCTTCCAAAGCCTTTGGAGGAGCCTCCCAATTCCATCTCCATCTGCATGTACAACACATATGTATTTGTGGTATGTTTTGAAGCTATCAGGGAATGCTTGTTTTAGGGCCAATAGGCTCTTTGATTCCGGGTCTTTTTCTGATTCCAGATCACCATCTACTTTGTATTTTAGATCAGAGATAAGTTCATCATAGGTATTTTCTCCTGTTGCAGTTTCGTCTTTCAACTCACGAGTAGCGATCTCGATCAAAGTAGGAAATGATTTCCAGGATTTTGTCCCAGTTTTTGGAAAAGCATCTTTTGCCAAAAAGCTGTTTGTGGATCGATTTATAAGTGTGAATAGAGGAGAGATGCTTGGTTCGACCTCGATGAAGCGAGCCTGGAATTCAAGCTGCTTTAGCATTGGGGTGATTTCTAAGATTGGATTTTGTTCTGCCCTGAGCTCACATTCAAGTGAATATAACTGAAGATATCGATGCAAATATGATTCGATTTCTGCCTGTTGTTTCCAATTGAGGTGCTCTTTGGTTTCGCTGGCAAACTTTCTAATGACTTTATCCACTTGTTTTCGGACCAAGGGTAGCGATTCTAGCTCATCCTTAACGCGAATGATGAAAATATCGGGGAACAATCCTGCTCCCCATTTTTCTGATTCAGGCGTATCAAAGAGTTCCGGGTCGTCCACATATGGAAGGATAAACTTTAGGCCACGGCGCTTTTTGAGACCTCGAGTGATCTCCTTCATAAGGTAAGAAAACGTATAACTGGCAGCCCATAGTTCTCGGGTTTTTCGGGCTTTCCCCAGCGTGGCTATGATGGGGCCAATAGTAAAAGCAACATATTTCATGATGCTGGTTGGATTAAGTTTGTTCTGATTTGAGAAAAAATGCGATCAAGAATGAGAAACTCTTCTTGATCATGGTATTGAGGAGCAATGTGCTGGCGAAGATCTACCAAATACTGCCCGTTTTGATCCTTGGCCTCAAAAATGAAATGAAAAAATTCATCTAGACTGAAGCTCTTTGGAGTTGAAAGGGGTAAATCTGAGTTTGATTTATCCCTCACATTCCGGATAAAGAATTTTGCTCCTAGCATTGGTTTAGGAATATCCCTGGTGGTTATCAATACCTCAAATCTATCCTGCTCAGGATTTAGGATAGGCTTGAAAAACACGGGTGATTTAAAGCGTTTTATCCTAGTGGATTTTCGATCTTTTGGTTTCTGATGAGTCTTGGTGATTTTTGCCTTATAGCTAAACCATGATTCTGAGGAAGAAAGCCCTAATAAATCTTTCAAAAGATAAGCCTCTCCTGATTCAAAGCTCAAAATATCTGCTTCAGGATAGTGGTGAATTTGTTCTTCTAATCCAGTAATTTCTTTTGGCGTTCCGTTAGGGAAGAAATGTTTTTTAATACTTTTTTTCTCCCATTGCCAACCTTTGGATTTGGCATAGGTGAAGAGTAAGGACTTACAATAAAATGTGCTCAATTGCCACGTAAAACCGTTCGCTTCAAATTTTTCTCTACTCTTGAGGTTAATCCCCCCTCGTATGGCCATGTATAACCACTTTATAGCCGTGAAGAGTTTCTCGTAATCATCTAGTTTATCCTCTCCATTTTTTATTTTTATTTCGAAGTGATAGGTTGATTCAGGTGCTTGATAAAGAGGATCATTAGGATGAAGGTAAAAAGATCCAAATCCTTTTGACTGACGGTTCCCAAAGTTTTCTGTCAACAAAAAAGTAGGCAGGATATTTTCGACCGCTTCTATTATTTCAGGAAAGTGACAGTGTATATGGAACTCTATCTCTGGATAGAATACAAGTTTTTTGGTCTCTTCGAGGAACGTGTTTCCCATGTTACCAAAAAAGAGGGGGAACTTTGCTGGTATTGATTCGACCCATTTCTCTCCCCTTGGTCGAATAATCAATCGATAATTGAAGGCATCATGCTGAGGTTTTCGGTTTTTTGAATGATACCCAACCAAAAGCTCATTATAAGACTTCCGTTTGCTTTTAAAGTAGGCTTTTAATGCCACGTCAAGTTTAGGTTTTACCTCTGTGGATCTTAGCGTCGCCCCTGTTTGATCTGCCTGAAAATGGATCAAAGGAGTATGCTGTTGTAGACGAAAAACTCTTTTATTTTTTTCCATTAGAAGGGGAAGGTTGTGTTTGAATGATTCCGTTTTGTTCAAGTAAAAGCGTATCGACAATAAAAATTTCGCCAATACTATCATTGTGAAATTTAATTGGGGGCACGATGATCTGTCCCTTGAACTCCTTATCTGATGGAGGAGGGGGCGGAGTACGTTTGTTAAACCATGCGGGTAAGCTGAGAAGTCCTATGCCAAGGACAGAAAATATAAATAGCCATATTTTCTTCTGCTGAAATACTCTATATAATAAAGATGAAGGAGCGTTGGTTGAACGTGAAGCAGGTTTAACCAGCCAGATCCCAATAAGAGTGAACCCCACCATAAGTGCCAGAATAATGCCGTAGTCAGTAGAACTATAGGGCTCAACTTTGTCGTTGAATACATTCATACCCAAAAAGCCACTGATAAAGGTGGGTATTAAGAAGGCAGTTGCAATCGTTGTGAGTCGATTAGCCTGAGCAGACCTTCGATTCTCTTCTAATAAGGTAGCATATTGATGGAGCTCCTGAATTTCTTTGTTTAAGTCTTTTGTATGCTCCCCAATACGCATAGTATCTTGAATCTTATCATAAATATCAATCCCCTGTTCCTGAGCTGTAACTTCCCTGAAATACAACTTATTGATGAATTGTATATAGTGTAGATACAAAGCCTGAATATCCTTTGTCTGATCACTTCCAGAGGCAAACTGAGAAATCCTGGAGACCTCGTCTGAAAATCGGAGGATACCTGCTCTTTGGACCAAACTTAGCTCTACCAGTTTACAATACATGGAGATGGTGTGCCCCTTCACAATATTGTCATTCTCACATAAACCTACTAGAGAATAGCGACTGAACCCAAAAAGAGTACCCTCCTCAACCCAGTGATCATAAGTAGCTTGTTCTAGGATCTTTGCTTTCTTCGATTCATTCGCAATACTAGGCCCATCTCGATCGACGAAAACATATTGATACCAAAGATTACTATTTTGATAAGCATATGTCTTTTGCCGCTTAGACCATACTTTTAATTCTTTTGCAAGGCTTTGGTGCTCTACACAGGAAACAACAAACATCCGATCATCCAAAACTGGGGATATGGAGATCCATTTCTTAGGGAGACGGTTGGCAGTCCCTTCTAGATTATTTTGATGTGCTATTTCGTCATTTCTGGTAAAAAAGACATCCTTAGGTAATAAGCCTGAGATATGTTTAGGTAACCAAAATGGATCGTGCAGAAAATGCGATGTTTCCTCATAAGAAGAAAAATCTTCCCTAAGTCTCTTTTCTCCACCCGAAATTTCTATATACTCTGGTAGAATAGTGGTTTTCGTTTGCTCAATTCCTCCTAAAATGTCGAGATATTGTGGATAAATTCTACGTGCAAACTGATTGATTTTTAGGATGTCTCCAATATTGCCATATTGGTCGTTTCGGATATGAAATGCTAAAACCCCTACGCCAGTTTGGTATAGATTGAGTGATACACTTTCTAGTTTCAGTTCATATGCTTTGCGTCCTGTTATTTTTAAAATGAATTTTGTATTCTCTGGAAGCCCCAATTTCCAGTGCATTACGGTAGTACCTTGATTACTTTCTGCAAGTAGATTTTGATGCAAGTCGTATAGGCTTTCCCGAGGAAAATCAAGGAAATAATTAAATTCATTAAAACGTTTCCGAGCCTGAGTCAGTTTCTCTTCTGCCACAGGATTATTTTCCCTATTTATAGGATCACCTTTATAGCTTAGTTGCAATGGGTAATGATGCCAATTCCAGTCTTGGGGAATAGTAGTGCTGTTTGAAGAATGTTGATAAGGGGAATCGGTTGATTTATGTTCCTTGTTTTGGATTAGTTTCCAACACTGAACTAAATCTATTTCTTCTTGATAGGTAGATTTTTTATCTCTCTGTTTCAATTTCCATTTGAAAGGAAAAAGAAAGACGTGGTAGCTTCTCCAGGAAGTATTTCCCAGATAATTATTACTCATCAGATTAGTTTTTAGGATAAAGCGTTTTGCGAAGCGATGTGATTTATTATTTCAGTTTTTAATTTTTCTATTTCTAAGGGAGAAAAATGTCCCTTTCCTATACCGAAGAACCCATTTGAGGAGCCTCCATAGTAGGCTTTCTGTGCAGATATTAAATCCGAAAAGGCATTTGCCAATAGATCTCTAGCGTTGCCATAGTAAGTCAGTTCTTTGTCAGAGTAGATGAGTAGGTGATTCTTTTGGTACATTCGGTCTGCAATCGGGGAAAATTTGTCTGATTGTGTTTTGATCACTGCTACACCATCAACAAAGACCTGGCTTGCGATAGCACGCTTAGCCTCTTCTTCATGTTCTTGGGTTACTCCTTGGGCACTTCGGTCTTGCAATCTTATTGCCGCGATTTCTTCTTCCGACGCTCCCATAGCTTGCATAGCTGGTATATGGCCTTTATCATTTGCAGCAATCAGTAATTGCTTTCGGTTAAGGGGAATTGTGAGTAGTTCTGATACCTGCTCGATCGAGGACAACTCATCGGCCCTTTCGTTGTGATGATCAATTGATATATAATGGGGAGGGGGCTCAATATCTTCCTTGAGCTCTATACCTATATTGATCCGTTTTTCTTGAATGTCAGTGCGGTACACACTTAGATGGGCATTATGCCATTCCAGATTTCGGTCAAAAAGGTTTACGCCTTCAATATAACCCTGATCCTGGAGCATCCTTTTGATTTCCAGCATCTCAAGATCATGGCCTCCAAGGTAAAAAGAGTAATTATTATTATTCATCCCTAATCTGAGCTTATCCGCCGATAAGGGAAAATAATAAACCATAGAAGAATTTCCTATGGGGAGAAACTTATGAGGGGTGAAGTTGAATCCTTGGCAGGATTCTCTAATAGTATTTGAGAAAATCGGTGCAGCTCGGTTGAGCTAACCATACTCATCTTGCAGAGGTGTAGTATTTACCATTCTGATTTCTTAACGAAAAGGAAGCGAGGAGGTTTCAAATCATTTTATGATAACGTTTGAACTCTTGTAGGTACTTCAGGTAACTTTTTCTGAATTTTTAACGATTCCAGACTATGTCTTGTAACCTGAGTTCTGTCTTTATTACGAAAAGCCGCAAAGTTATATTGCTAAAATAGAGAGGTCGTTCTTCATTACTCCCTTTGGATAATAAGGCCCAATCGTTGGCTTGTGATCAAAGAAATCATATGCAATCAAAGCGGCG
>JBCCQN010000006.1:0-114181 GCA_039024315.1 Bacteroidota bacterium | reverse complement strand
TTCCGGTATATTTGGGGTCAAGGAATTTATGAAACAATTACCATTCTTACTGCTACTCACCCTATTGTTGGCCTGTGCTCAACCGCAGTCCCAGCAATCAGAAAGTTTTGTCGTTGAGCAGGGCGATAGCCTAGAGATCAGGGATGAAACAGCTGATGAAGGCCCCCAAGCTAATCCAGCTACCAGCCGTTTGGCGCCCTCTCGGCTGCCGGAACCTGAGCCTTTGCCTATTTCGGAGCTTGAGCAAACCGTCATTGATCAAGGACTCATAAAAGCGAGGGATAAGATCAGCGATGCCATTCAGGATTTGAAGTATTCTAGTTCAGACAATTTCCTCAATCAAGATGTCTATGGCGATTTCAATGAGTGTTATCTCCAAGCCGAAGCAGTGGATATGCTCGCCGACGCCCAAGCGCGGATTGATGTAGTGCACCCTCGTCTAAAGCTAATTCTTTATGATTGCGTGAGACCGCGTTCTGTCCAATACAAAATGTGGGAAATCGTCAAAGGTACAGATCAGCAAAAGTATGTAGCCTCCCCCAAAAGTGGTTCTATGCATAATTATGGAGCTGCGGTTGATCTTGGCTTATATCATTTGGATACTGGCCTAGTCGATATGGGTACCCCTTTTGACTTCTTTGGCAATCAGGCTCAGCCACGCTATGAAGCGCAGTTTGTGGCCTCTGGCGAACTTACTCAGGCCCAAGTGGACAACCGACTCATCCTGCGTAAAGCCATGCGGGAAGCGGGCTTTCACATGATCAATAGTGAGTGGTGGCACTTCAACGCTTTTGATCGGAAGACTGTACGGGCAAAGTATCAGATTGTGGAATAATGCCCGTTGGCATTTCCTCTTCCATCGGCATCATCTCATCCTCAGCTGGTAAAGCGGGCACTGTCGGGTCAAAAAGGCGTGGATTCTCCGGTTTTTCATTGATCCGCCATTGCATGCCGTCTAGTTGGTTGGGTTTGCCTACTACTTCGTAGAACGGTCGAAACGTTCCCTCCGGCTTGCTCAAAAACACAATCTTTACAGGCTCATTATCTGTAAAGTACATCATCATTTGCTGGGAGCTGGCTTCGTTTACGCCGGTATAGCTGACATTGATCGTATCATTGTCGTCCCGAGCGTAATAGATGCTCTCCGAATTGCCGACCACATGCATCCGTTTGAGTTCGTTATTTTTGAACTTGACTCTCAATTCCTTGCCTTTGATTTGGTTGTAACCCACGGTGTCTTCCTCTGATACCAAAAAGCCATCAGCTCCCACCCACATAGAGTCAACCTGATTGTTGCGCATCCAAACCTTGATCGTATCTCCTGTCAATTGATTGGCATCGGACCAGAGGACTGGGTCATCAAACAGATTGATCAGGGAGTCATCATAAAAATACACTAGAGAGTCCGCCTTGCCCTGCATATCATTCATGAAGAAGGTAACATTGTAGTGCGCCCTAAATATGGTTACCTCTAGTGTATCTAATGGAGGTGGGCCTATGAAGCCAATACTGTCCTGCATTTGGTCGACTAGGGCCATAGAATCTGGGAGCGCCAATCCGCTTGGTATAGTATCAACTGTCATCACCAAAGCGGAATCCACCATCATAGAATCTGAGAGGACGGAGTCCGGAGGCGTACTCAAAATGCTATCTTGTATCGCAAAGCCTGCAGGCGGTATCAAGCGTTTTTCTTTGTAATAAAATAAGGTGTCCGCCAGCATGTAGAGGGTATCGTCCTCCATGGTTTGGATAGCGACTGCATCCTCGGTGATGAAGCTCTCCTCTTTGCGCCGTTTAAACTCACCATACTCACCTAGAATGGTCAGGCTAGTATCTTGTTCGATCACCACATTGCCCCAAGCGCGCCCCAAGTCAGTGCTGTCGGCATAGATCAAAGTATCGGAGATGAGGGTGTAGGTGGAATCACGAACGGTTGAGCGTTCTACGAGGTAGATAAACTCATTTTTGGTGTCATATCGTCCACGGGTAGTCTCTATGTCCCCATCATCACTGACGATGGTTGTATAGGTCAAAAAGAAGGCTTCCTCAGTCTCGGTATTATAGCCCAAAGTGTCTGTCTCAAGGATATAGTCAGGATTTTCAAGACGAACGGCATTCTTGAAATAGGCCATATCTTCTTCCGAATAATAATAGCCATACTGCGAGGTCAAAGTATTGTCCTGATCTTTTAAGATTCCTCCACCATCATAATACCCATATTTTTCGTTGCGGTAGTAGGTAATCCGATCGGTGGTGAGGGTCATATCTCCATCTTGTAGCTTTACCTTCTCGCGGACCTTGGCAATTTTTTCGTCTCCTTCATAAGTTAGTTTGTCGCCAGTGAGGATGACCCCATCGCTCATGACCACTCTGACGTGATTAAAGGCTTCTACTAGGTTTTTATCCTCATAGAAATAGGCACTATCACAGTAAAAGAGAGTTGAGTCTTGTTGCATACGGACTTTGCCGATAAGCTTTTGAATGGCTTCATCCCCTTGCTTAGTAAAGGTCAGATAATCAGCATGTAGGATCTTTACTCGTCGGCTTTCGGTAATACTATCCTGCACCAAGCTATCTTGGGGAGTAGTCAAAGCAGGTACTGGCTGTTGAGCAAGCAAGGCCCAGCCGCCACAAAAGAGTAAGCCAAACAGTAAAGCAATTCTTTTCATCGAGCGCAAAATTAAGCAATTTAAAGGGAACGCTGACAGGGTCCTTGACTCTGTCAGCGCTCCTCACAAAAACCGATGTACCAAATCTTAATCTAATCGCATTAAAGTACCTGTCAGCAATCAGATGGTTGGTTGCAGGATGAAAAATGCTAAATTTCCTCTATGAAGAAGATTCTATTCCTCGCGACTTTTCTCGCTTACGGCCTATTGTGGGCCCAAAAGCCTTATTACAACGTCAAAGAATACGGTGCCAGCGGCAACAAAGCCGATAAAGTAACCACCCAATTGCAGTCAGCTATTGATGCTGCCCACGAAGCTGGAGGGGGTACGGTTTATTTTCCTCCCGGTGATTATTTGTCCGGTTCCCTGATTTTGAAAAGCAATGTTACCCTCGAACTAGAAGGGGGAGCAACCCTTTGGGCCAGTCAGGATCCCAAGGATTATCCCTTTTTGACCACCGCCAATCGGCCCTGTTTGGTCTATGCTGATAGTGCTTATAACATCGGTATCAAAGGCAAAGGTCGGATTCATGGGCAGGCTCGCCGAACCTATGAAGACCTTAAAAAAGTGGACCGCTTTATTCGCGAGATCACCGAAAATGCAGAAGCAGCCGGTGTCGAAATGAAGATGTATTATAAAGTGGAGCCGCTTGTGCGGATGATCACTTTAGAAAACTGTGTTGACGTTACGCTCGAAGATATTGATTTGATCGAGAGCTGTTCTTGGACTGTTTCTTTTAAGTGGTGTGAGCGAGTCTACGTACGAGGAATTTATCTTTATGCGAGCTTAGATGCGGGGGTAAATGCTGATGGACTAGATATCGACGGCTGTAAAGATGTTACGGTTTCTGATTGTATCATCACCTGTGGCGATGACGCCATCGTTTTAAAATCGACCCTCGCCAACAATAAAAAGTATCAAGACTGTGTCAATGTGACGGTAACGAACTGTGTCTTGACTTCTACCTCCACAGGCCTCAAAATAGGCACTGAGTCCAATGGAGACTTTCGCCATATTGTCTTCAATAATTGTGTGGTTCGTAATAGCAATCGCGGCCTGAGTATCGTCGTTCGCGATGGAGCGACGGTAGAAAATGTCATCTTTTCCAATATCACCATCGAAACCAATCGCAAGCATTTCAATTGGTGGGGCAATGGCGATCCTATCTGGTTGGTGCTCAAGAAGCGCTCGCCTAATGCGCGCTTAGGGGTGATCCGCAATGTGCTCTTCGAAAACATCATCGCCCATGGACAGGGGACTTCCAAAATCGAAGGCTACGCCCCAGATTCCTTGCATGCGGAAGGTCGCCGCTTGGAAAATATCCAGCTGCGCAATGTACAGCTCTTTATGTATGCCGAGGACTACAGAGACAAGCGGGCTACCCACGGCTTTGAAGCGCATCATGTGGATGGCTTAACCGTCGAAAACTTAGAAGTCAATTGGAACGAGGAACGTACTGAACCTAAATGGGGTAGTGCTGCCTATTTCTACGATGTCAATAATCTAAGGGTAGATGGCTTTAGAGGTCGTCAGGGGCTTTTGACTGGTACTGCTCCCGTTATTGGGCTCAAAGATGTCGAAAACGCCATGCTCAAAGAAATAGAAGCTATGCCGGGCAGTGGGGTCCTTGTTTCCGTTGAGGGTGATAAGACCAAGGAAGTGATCCTACGCGATCTCGATCCTACTGGAAAAGCGAAAGAAGCGTTCCGCGCAGCGGCTGGATTAAAAGAAAATGCTGTAATCGTGAGATAGCTTTCTTTAGGCTTTATTTACCGCTGCGCGGAACGCTTATTCGAATGCCGTAGCGACGCAAAATTTTGCGTCGCTACGATCTTAACCAATCAAAGATCACAAGCATGAAGTGGCTATACATAATCGCTGGCATACTAGGACTATATGCGCTAGTCGTGGTGTTTCTCAATGTGTTTTTGGAGAAGGTGCTCTTTCTGCCAGAGAAATTGGCTAACGATTATGCTTTCAGCTTTGATCGTCCTTTTGAAGAATTGTGGTTGGAAAATGAGGGTTTGAAAATCAATGCGCTTCGATTTAAGGCGGATGGGGTGGCCAAGGGCTTAGTGCTATATTTTCACGGCAATGCCGATAATCTACAGCGCTGGGGAGAGTATGTGGTGGATATCACTCGTCTAGGTTATGAAGTTCTAGCTATTGATTATCCGGGTTATGGCAAAAGTCCCGGCAGTCCCAATGAGGAGCTGATCTTTGCCAGCGCAGAAATGGCTTGGGAGTGGGGGAGAGAGCGATATGCGGCGGATTCGATTGTGATTTACGGGCGTAGTTTAGGCAGTGGGCCTGCCAGCTATCTAAGTGCTCAGCATGCAGGAGCAGTATTGATTTTAGAGACTCCTTTTTATTCAGTACCAGATGTTTTGCGAGCGCGTTTCCCCATAGGTATCTGGTGGAATGATGAGTTTCAATTTGCCAATTACGAATATGTAGCTGGAAGCAAAAACGAGGTTTTCGTTTTTCAAGGTACTTCGGACTATGTGGTACCGTTCCGCTCCGCGGTAAAACTCCAACCCCTCTTATCCCATGAGGACAATTTTATCGTTATTGAAGGTGGCACCCACCATAATCTGAGCAAATATCCGCTTTATCATGAACGATTAGCTGAGATTTTGCGCTAAGCCAAGGCACTGTTAAATTGCCAATATGAACCATGAAACACGCATCAAAGGACTAACTCCCAAAGAGCTAGTCGAAATCATTGAGTCTTCTGCTGATTACTTGCCAGAGGTATTAGCGTTCGCCGAGGCGGAACTCAAAAGCAGAGAAATCGATCCCTCGGAAATAGAAATGCTCACCACAGAGGTGAGGCGGGAACAAGACCTCAAACTAGCCAAGCAAAAAGCTCAACGTGCGGGGCAGGAAAAATGGAAAACTGATCTTCGGCGATTTGTCGAAAATAAAAACCCCTTGCTCTTAGTTGCCTTGATTTTTATGGCCTTGATTGTAGGCCTTGCTTTGCCAAGTGATCTGGGTTTTCTAAGATTTATGTTTGACCAGGCCAAAAACTGGGACTTTCTTTCGGTAGCTTATTTTTTCCCCACTCTTCTTTTGATCAGTGGCACCATCGGTCTTTTCTTAGAAAAGAAATGGGCTTGGTTTCTCGCTGTTCCAGTCTTGTCTTACTATGCGAGCAAATTTGCCATAGGGGTTCTAGGGATGAACATCGCCTATGGAAACAGCTTTCTTGACATCCTTTTTTGGCACAATCAGGACTATTTTAATTTCGAGGCTTTCGGGTACATGATGCTCAATCTCGCTCCTTTGATCATATTGCTTTTGCCAAGGGTGATTAAGCATCTAGAGCTACCAAAATGGAGTCTGCTCTTACCGATAGCAGGTTTGGGGCTGGCTTTCTACATCTTTGGCTATCTCTTAGAAGAACCGGAACCTATCCGACTCGATTTACCTTTAGAGGAGCAGGGAATCATGATCGATTCAGTAGAGGCTCCTATGCAGGAAGAAATTGATGCGGCAATAAATGAACTCTTCGAGAATGATACTAGCATATTAGAGAATGTCCCAGATTCAAATAAATGATCCTATGGAAATCAAAACGGTCAACCTAAACGAAAAATTCGCTGCCTTTAATGAGCATTGGAGCCCTAAGATTGCGGGTGAGCTCAACGGCCAAATGGTCAAGCTAGCCAAACTGCAAGGTGAGTTTGTGATGCATAAGCATGATGCAGAAGATGAACTCTTCTTTGTGGTAGAAGGCAAGCTTTTTATGGAGCTAGAAGATCAAACCCTAGAGATCAACCCTGGAGAGTTTGTCATTATTCCCAAAGGCATGATGCATAAGCCCTATGCGCCAGAAGAAGTGAAAGTGATGCTTTTTGAACCTGCCACCACGCTCAATACTGGTACGGAGGTCAATGAGCGCACCGTAAGTGATTTGGAAAGAATCTAAGCATGATCCGCTTCGCGCATACCAACATTATCAGCCATAATTGGCGCAAGCTCGCGGATTTTTACATCCAATGTTTTGACTGTGAGATAGTCCCACCCCTGCGCAAGCAATCTGGGGATTGGCTCTCGCGAGGTACAGGCGTAAAAAATGCGAGCTTAGAAGGAGCCCATTTACGGCTACCGGGCTATGGAGAAAGCGGTCCGACCCTTGAGATTTATCAATACGCAGAGATAGCTGCACAATCAGCTGTTGCCCCCAATCAAAGAGGTTTTGGGCATATTGCCTTTGAAGTCGATAATGTGGCTGAGGTATTAGCTAAGGTGGAGAATTTGGGCGGTAGCGCCCAGGGAGAGATTACAATTCGCGAAGTAGCTGGCGTGGGGAAAATCACTTTTGTTTATGCCCGGGACCCTGAGGGAAATCTAATCGAATTACAAAACTGGCAAAAAGCTTAGATCCTCCTGCTTCCAAACAGCACTTTGATGGCAGGAGGGCTTTTTCTATATTCATTATAGGACTACAAATTAGCTAATCGCACATGCTCTGGCTTTATATACTTCTGTCGGTCATCGGCATATACGTACTGCTATGTTTGACCTTTCTCTTCTTTCAAGATTACTTTTTCTTTCGGCCGGAGATTTTACCTAGCCATTTTACCTATAAGTATCCCTTCGATTTTGAGGAGAAAACCTTCGAAATGGAGGATGGCGGTACCATCAATAGCATCTATTTCAAAGTTCCCAATAGCCGCGGAGTGGTCTACTATCTCAAGGGTAATTCTCGTAGCATCAAAGGTTGGGGTAAGTTTGCCAAGGACTTTCTCGGCAATGGCTTTGACTTCTTCATGATGGACTACCGAGGTTTTGGTAAGAGTCGTGGTAAACGCACCGAAAAGTCTCTTTTCAATGACGCGCAGCACCTTTATCGCTGGTTATTGTCAGAGTATCCGGAGGATAAAATCGTCATCTACGGACGTTCTCTAGGTTCGGGTATCGCTACTCGAGTGGCCTCATGGAATCATCCTAGGCTTTTGATTCTAGATTCTCCCTACTTCAGTTTTATCCATCATATCAAGCGTTTCGGCGGTTTCATGCCTCTTAATCTGCTCAATAAATATCCTATCCGCACGGATCAATTTCTCAAGGCCATGCGCTGTCCTGTGAAGATTATTCATGGCAATAATGATCGCTTGATACCGATATCACACAGCCATCAGCTTGTAGCCGAAAGACCAGAAATCGTGGAACTGACAGTAGTAGAAGGGGGCGGGCATAACAATTTGCCGGATTACCCAGAGTATTACGAATTTCTTTACGAAACGCTGCAAACGGCCTTTAGCGAAGATGTACCTCAAGCGACTGAACTATGAAATGGAGCCGCACTTTTGAGGTCTTATCATGCCAACAACTCTTAGCCCCTCAGTCTAAGGCCTTGGTCTCTTATCAAGGGGGTAAGTGGCAGTCTTATACTAGTCAAGAGGTCCAGTCCGAAACAGATCGCTACGCTCAGAATCTCTGGCAGCTTGGCGTTCGACCCGGCGACCGCATCATTTTGGTGCCTAATTTGGCTACCTATCAGTGGCTTTTTCTCGACCTCGCTATTCAAAGCTTAGGGGCGGTCTCTGTGCCCTGTCATTGGAGCAATCGGCCAGATCAGTTTCAATTGATGTTGTCCGAGACAGAAGCAAAGCTTTGCTTTTTTCTAGATGCCGAGTCGAGAGATCGTTTTATGCCTACTGCTTCGCAGAACGCTCAACTCATTTGCTTGCAAGAGGGCGATAAGGCAGTTTTTCCCTCTTTGGAAGCTCCCAATCAAGAAATCGCAGACTTAGCCACCATCCGTGAGCAGGTCAAAGAAACCGATCTTTCCTGCATTATTTATACTTCTGGCACCACTGGGGTACCCAAGGGGGTAATGCTGACCCATCAAAATATCGTCAGCAATATCAAATCTGTGCTGCCGCTATTACCGATTGAAGCAGGGGAGCGCACGCTAAGCTTCTTGCCCTTTGGGCATATTTTCGAGCATACTATCATATATGCTTATTTGGCTTTGGGAGTATCCATTCATTTGGCAGAAGATCGCGACAATCTGCAAGAAATTTTTAAGCAGGCCCTACCCCATTACTTCACCGCCGTGCCTCGTATCCTCGAGCGCATGTATGACAATGTGATTGCTTATCAAGTTGGAAAACCTTGGTGGACGCGCCGTATTATGAACTGGGCTTTGAAGCTAGGGAAAGGCTATCGAGAAGAAGCCAAAATGCGTCCTGCTTATTGGTTTCAAAAGCAAGTGGCCCGTATCCTCGTCTTTAACCGTTTCCGATCTATGATCGGGGGCAAGGTCAAAGCAATCTTTACCGGAGCGGCTTACCTACAACCCGATTTAGGTCGACTCTTTGCCGCTGCCGGGATTAAGGTCCGTGAAGGTTACGGGATGAGCGAGACTTCTCCTATCATCACTTTCAATCAGTTTAGCCCAGGGATGAATCGCTTTGGTACGGTTGGCTTGCCTGTACCTGGCGTAAGGGTAGTGATCGACCGCCCAGACGAAAACGGAGAAGGGGAAATTCTCGTCCAAGGACCCAATGTGATGCAGGGTTACTACAAGCGTCCCGAAGAGACCGCCAAAACCATTACCCCAGAAGGTTGGCTGCGCACGGGTGATGTGGGCAAGTTTGTCAAAAATCGGTTCCTTAAAATCACCGATCGCAAAAAGGATATTTTCAAGACCTCCTCCGGCAAATATGTTTCTCCCCAGGTACTGGAAAATCACTTCAGAGAGTCTGCCTATATCGAACAAATCATGATCATTGGCTTTCACCGGGCCTTTGTTACGGCTCTGATTCGGCCAAGCTTTGACCTCCTTCATCTTTGGTGCATTGAAAACCAAATTCACTGGACGAGCCCGCAATACATGCTCCACAATATCAAAGTGCGGCAAAAACTCCAGTCTGAAATCGATTTGTTAAACGAATCCCTCCCTACCCATGAGAAGATTCGGGATTTCCACCTCTTCCATGAAGAATGGACCGTAGAGACAGGGCAGCTTACTTACACCATGAAATTAGTGCGTGATCAGATCGCGGGGGATTTTAGCAAGGCTATCGAAGCTATGTACAACTAGCCCCAAATCAGCCTAAAATTAAGCTGAACGCAATTTGAACGTATTTTAGACGGATAAAAAACGCTGAGATTTTTGACTTTTCTATTGGCCCATGGGACTTTGGCTAAGCAATAAATCAGTCCTAGTATGCTACGAATTCTCTTTTTCTCAAGCCTTATCCTATCCCTCTCTTTTTCTTTTACTGCTGCGCAGAACGTTTATGTCGATGCCTTGCACGGTGAGGATTCCAATGTCGGCAGTAAAGAGGCACCCTTTCAATCTCTTGCCAGAGCAGTCCATTTTGCCAACACCCAAACCGGTACTGGAAACTTAAGCATCAAACTCAATCCGGGTCTATACCTATTGGAGGGGCGAATTGATATCAATCCTGTCCGCGTCCTCCATGATACAGCTCGCTATATAATCGAAGCCAGTGTCATGCCAGATGATGAAGGATGGAGTCCTGAAAAGATGCCAGTGATTCAGTCTATCTCAACCAATAATTCTACTACTCAATTTCCCCATGCAACTGGCCTTTTGGTGGCCGCTAGTCATGTGAGTATTCGTGGCCTCAAATTTCTAGGTAATGCCCAGCCAGAAGTGAACTACTACTATCCGATTTCAAAAGAAGATATGAGTCTCGAAGACCTAGAAGTCTCCCAATGTGTATTTGTGGGTGATAAGGAAGCAGCCAAAATTCAGGGAGGCGTCTGGGCGCATGGCCCCAAGAATACTATCTCCCACTGTGTCTTTTATGGCTGCCGCAATGGAGTGCTCTTTTTTAACAATGTGAGAGCTTTTACTATCGAGCACAGCATAATCTACGGCGCTTATGAAAGTGCTTTTTGGTTTGGACCAGAGGATGATGATTTCACCTTCACCAACAACATCATCTCCCACAATGCTTGCTTCCTCGTGGGGCCTCAGGATATGCAGTATTCCTCTCCCTTTTCTAATTCCATTATTAGTGATAATCAGACCTTTGTGGGTTATTGGTCTCGAGACGAGCAGGCTGTTAAAAGCTTAGCTACACCCAATATCAAAATGGTAGGAGTGCAAAGAAGGGCCAAAATAGAGTTGACAGAAAACCTTGATGTAATGCTAGCTCCTAAACACCTACATCTTAGGCAAAACTCTGACGGTCAGGTGCTCAAAGCAGGTATTTTCAAAAAAACGCCCTAATCAACAACTCAACAACTCACTCAAAACTTCAACAATTCAAAACTTCAATAACTCAACTAAGCGTTCTGCGCAGCAGTCCTCCTAAGTCAAAATATCCTTCACTACCTCTCCGTGCACATCCGTCAAACGATAGCGCCGGCCCTGATGCTTGAAGGTTAGGCGTTCGTGATCAACGCCCATCAGATGCAGCAAAGTAGCTTGGAAGTCATGCACGTGCACGGGGTCCTTGACGATATTATAGCCTAGCTCGTCCGTTTGGCCATAAGCAATGCCGGGTTTGACGCCCGCTCCGGCCATCCACATTGTAAAGCAGCGGGGATGATGGTCGCGACCATAATTATCCTTACTGATCTTGCCTTGAGAGTAAACCGTACGACCAAACTCGCCTCCCCAAATCACCAAAGTATCTTCTAACAAACCTCTTTGCTTGAGATCTTTGACTAAGGCTGCCGTAGCTTGATCCGTCTTGCGCGCTTGATTGCGAATTCCGCCTGGTAAAAAATTATGTTGGTCCCAGCCCTGATGGTAGAGCTGCACAAACTTTACGTCACGTTCGAGTAATCGCCTCGCCAATAGGCAGTTAGCAGCATAAGTGCCGGGATCTCTACTGTCTTTGCCATACATATCGTAGACCCAATCCGGCTCGTCGCTAAAGTCCGTTACCTCTGGCACCGAGGCCTGCATACGATAAGCCATTTCGTACTGGGCGATGCGGTTTTCAATCTCAGGATCGTGATAGGTATCCTGTTGCATTTGATTGAGTCGTTTGAGATAGCCCAGCATACGCTCGCGGTCCGAAGCATCGTAACCTTCTGGATTGTTGAGGAAAAGTACGGGGTCCTTGCCTGAGCGAAACTGCACCCCCTGATGACGGCTCGGTAAAAAACCGTTGCCCCAAAGACGAGCATAGAGGGGTTGACCGCCTGCATTTTTGGAGACGAGCACGATGAAGGAAGGCAAATTGTCATTGTCTGAACCCAAACCATAACTCATCCAAGCACCAATGGAGGGTCGTCCTGCGATCTGATTTCCAGACTGGAAAAAGGTAATCGCCGGATCATGATTGATCGCCTCTGTATGCATCGAATGGATAAAGCATAAGTCATCTACTATCTCTGCCGTATAAGGCATCAACTCGCTCACCCAGCGCCCACTTTGGCCGTACTGTTTGAAATCAAAGTAGGAGGCTGCAATCGGAATAGAGGATTGCCCAGCACTCATCCCCGTCAATCGTTGGCCTTTACGGACCGAGTCGGGCAGATCCTGTCCGTGCATCTTGGCCAGGGCGGGTTTGTAATCATAGAGATCCAATTGGGAAGGCCCACCACTCTGAAAGAGATAAACCACTCGTTTGGCTTTGGGAGGGAAATGAGGCCCCAATTGCAGGGGGACTTCTCCATTTATACCCTGAGCTCTTAAAGATGATTTTCCCATCAGGCCGCCAAGGGCTAGGGCCCCTAAACCCAAGGAAGTTTTGGTCAAAAACTGACGCCGGGACTGTCTGTTGAGGATTTTATAAAGTTCTTCTTGCATGAGATTAGCGTTTGACCAGACAGGCGTCTGAGTTGAGGATGGTACTGGCTACGACGGCACAAGCCGCAAGTTGATTGAGATTATCGCCGCTGCGCGAAACGCTCATTTGTAGCAATTCTGCTCCTGAGATTTGGTCATTGGTACTCCTGAGATTGGCTGGAAGCCAGGCGCCTCGTTTGCTGGGATCTTGAGCAAAGACCTGACGTTCGCTTTCGTATACTTCTCGTAATAGAGCTAGTTCTTCCGCTCTAGGAGATCTGCCTACCAGCGAACGAAATACGCCGCTAATACCTGTTTCAAGCTCTTCCTTAGCCGCAATCTGATGCCCCAAATGCTGAGATGCCTCCACAAAGGTGGGATCATTGAGCAAAATCAGTGCTTGCAAGGGGGTACTGGTCTCCTCCCTTTTGACGGTACAAAGACTACGGCTAGGAGCATCAAAAGTACTTTGGGTAGGGTAGGGGACGGTCCGTTTCCAGAATGTGTAGAGACTTCTTCTAAAAAGACTCTTGCCACTGTCAGGTACATAGGTGGTGCCATTAACTCGCCAAAGGCCTGCTGGTTGATAAGGCTTGACACTGGGACCGCCAATCTCTTGATGTAATAAGCCGGCCGCAGCGAGGGCTTGGTCTCTGATCATTTCTGCCGTTAAGCGAAGCTTAGGTCCTCTACTCAGCCAAACATTGTCAGGGTCTTGGGCAATCACCTCTGGGGCTGCCACGGAAGATTGACGATAAGTCTGCGAAGTAACCATCAAACGCAATAGTGCTTTCAGGTCCCAAGCAGATTCTTGAAAATTAACCGCTAACCAATCCAACAATTCTGGATGACTGGGTAAATCTCCCTGATTACCAAAATCATTGGAAGACTTCACCAAGCCACGTCCCCAAAGCATCTGCCAATAGCGATTGACCGCAACTCTAGCGGTTAGGGGATGATCAGGATGGAAAAGCCATTGCGTGAGCCCTAGACGATTTTTGGGATAGCCCTCGGGTAAATCCATAATACTGGCCGGTGTGGCTGGAAATACGCGTTCGGCGTAGGCGTCATACTGCCCACGATCTAAAATGAAGGAGGCTCTTTGCTCAGGCAACTCTTGCATGATCATTACCTCTTGGGCAGTGTCGTGTGCTAGATTGTAAGCAGCTCGAATGGATTGTAATTCAGTTAGTTGCGTTTGATAAGCTTTGCTGTAATTCGCTAGATAATAGGCTTTAAGCTTGGCTTTCTGAGCATCGGATAGGTCTTCTGCTTTACTGCTGCGCAGAACGCTCAACTCTTTAGGAGCGGCAAGCTGTAAAGCTTCTAGTTCACCCAGCGCGCGATCATAAACGATAATCTCATCCGCAAAGGCTCCTTTAATACCTTTGCCTCGCCAGCGAGCCCCTATTTGTAGGCCAGGTTGTGGCTCACGTCCCGGAAAGCCTATGCCTTTGTATAGGGTATCCGCTTCTACGGTACCGGGCACTTCTTTACCATTGAGATAGAGCTTCATGCCCTTGGCTTGACTCGAACCATCGTAGGTCATCAAGAGATGCGCCCATTCGTCTCGTGGCAATTCTGGACCGTTTTTGATCAAGGCGTTATAAGGCATGGTGTGAGCCAAGGACCATTGCAAATGATTGTCTTCAATGCCTACTTGGTACCCACGGAAATTATACAAGGCCGCGCCATCTCCCTTGTGGAAGATTACCCCCTTCTCGATATCAGCCGGCACTTTGACCCAAATTCCCACTGAAAAGGGCTCCGAACGCTCAAAAACACCAACTTCTCCGAGGTCAAGCCAAGCGTCCCCGTCCAGCGCTATGCCTTTTTTATTCTTCCCTTCTCCTAGTTCTGGATTGCGATTGGGGCTATGTTGCTGCTTGAGGATGCCTGTCTGTTTCCCGTTGAAACGATTGCGTACAGGCAGTTTGTCTAGATCGAAAAAAGCTTTTGGACCTTTAGGAAATGAGGAGGCAAAAGCTGTTTTATAACGCTCTTGGGTCAGCCAGCTTTGGAAAGAGGCTTCTTCATTTAAGACTGCTAGGCTTTGCTTTTGTGCGCTAATCTGCTTCTGTAGAAAGGTAATTTTGTCCTCTGCTTCCTGCTCAGTGAGTAGCATAGTTGGCACCGGCATGGCATTGTCAAAAGAGATTTGGCCTGCCTCTTGGACGTTATTGAAAAAGCTATAAAGCTGATAATATTCCTTTTGAGAGATAGGATCGTATTTGTGATCATGGCAGCGGGAACATTCAAGGGTCAACCCTAGGAAAGCCGCCCCCAGCGTATTGGTGCGATCAACCACATATTCTACTCGAAACTCTTCATCTACGATCCCGCCCTCCATATTTTGAGAGTGGTTGCGGTTAAAGCCAGTAGCCAGTAACTGCTCTCGGGTAGGATTGGGCAATAGGTCTCCTGCCAATTGCCAGCTTACGAACTGATCGTAAGACATATTGTCGTTAAAGGCCCGAATGACCCAATCCCGCCAAGGGGACATATCGCGGTAGCGATCAACGGTATAACCATGTGTATCGGCAAAGCGAGATAAGTCCATCCAGTCCACGGCTAAGCGTTCTCCGCAGGAGGCAGAAGCCAAAAGCCTATCCACGAGCCGCTCGTAAGCGTCTGGACGATCATCAGCGAGGAAAGCATCTATCTCTTCAATCGTGGGCGGCAAACCTGTGAGATCTAAAGTAACTCGTCTAATGAGACTCTCTTTGTCGGCCTCTGGACTAGGAGTAAATCCTTTTTGTTTGGCCTGCTGCCGAACGAAAAAATCTATGGGGTTTTCTGATGATTGACTTGTGGCTATTTCTGCTTTTTGTGGCTTTTGGAAAGACCAATGTGGTTTGTATTCGGCGCCTTCATCAATCCAACGAATAAGCAATGCCTTTTCATAATCATTGAGACTAAGGTTTGATTCTGGTGGAGGCATCAGGCGTTCAGGATCCTGATCTAAAATTCGTCTTACCACTTCACTTTTTTCCGGATCTCCGGCTACGATGGCGAAGAGGCCGGGATTTTCAGGAAGATCCGCTAGGCTCGCTTCACGTTCGTCCAATCTCAGACCTGCCTTTTGTTTCGCCTTATCTGGGCCGTGGCAAGCAAAGCAGCGATCTGAAAGTATAGGCTTGACATGAAGGTTGAAATCGATCTGTGCTGGAAGCAAATCTTCTGCTTCTGCCACTCCTTCTGGATAAGGAGATTGACAGGCCGCTAGAGCGAATAAAATTAGTCCAAGGCAGCTGAGTTGCCACCGATACAGTCGCAGGTACATAGGGCTTCAATTCTATCACTTAAGATAGAAAATCTGAGGCTGTCTTAGGGCTACAAGCGGTTTAAATTATAACACTATTGAACTTGACGCTTCAAAACAATGCCTTCTTCGTGCTTTCTCGCCACATAAGCAAAGAATTCGCTGATGCTATTGTACTCGTCAGGTAAGAAAAGCGTTTGATTGAGCGTCAAGACAGAGGTGATGTGGAGGATGTTTTCATCACGGAAAACATTGAAGGTAAACATGCCGGCATTATTGGGCATCACTACTTTGATCGGCTCCGGGACCTGCTCCACATCATAACCTTCGGGGATCACAAGTCCTAGCATATAGGATTCCTGTAAGGGGAAGGTCAGATCGACGGGAGTAATGCGTTCCACTTGTGGGAAAGGATTCTCGATAATCGGCCAGGCAAGGATAGGACGGACGATCATAATTTCACCAGTATTTTCGGTGAAATCTTTGGTGATCAGGTCGCATTCCAATACCAAGGGCTCTTCGGGTAGGTCTGGATCGTCCAGACTGGGATTGTCAAGATTGTAGTTATTGAGTCCGGCTAGGACAAAATTTTGGAAATAGTCTCTAGATTGATCTTCAAGCTCTCTTAATCTTTCTCGTTCTAAGGCGGCTCGATAACCTTTATTGATGACCGATATTTCTCCCGTCATCGAGCCATCTGGAGCAAGGATAAAACGAGTATAGGTAGTACGGGCGAGAGTGTTTTCAGGATTGCTAAGGCGGATCCATTCTCCTTCCCCACTGCTCATGAGGAAGCCCAATTGGTTGAGATCTTTTCTTGGTAGTACGCCAAATTCTTTGCGATCATGTAGCGCATCTAAAAGGTATTGCGTTCGATCTAATTCCAGCATTACGATCAAGTGATTGAACTGATCGCTGAGCGGGATACGAGAAGAAACCTTACCGTTGTCGCGCGTACTAATCAATACTGGATCGGCGTCAAAGCCGGCTTCTCGTAATAGGTGCAACAATACAACATTGATCTCACCACTGTTGCCTAATTCCTTGTCAAAGCTTTGTTTTAGATTGCCAATATCGATAGAGTACTCATCTTCCCAAGTGTAATTGCTGCGGACGTACTCATAAATTTCTTGGGCTAAGGCCATATCATCTCCATCGCTCTTGCGTTTCATCCGCTGGACAAAAGCGCGGGTCTTTTTCTTATCTATAGGCAGGCGCTTTACTTTGAGCCTGCGTTGCATTTTTCGGTTAAGTTCTGTCCAATTTTCGAAGAGATTAGGATTGCTACTATTGTTGAAGCGATTGACTTGTAATTGAAAATTAATTGAAGGGACGAAATCTTTGGCTTCGGGTGAAAATTCCTCTTCTACCCAAGGATTTAGATTGGTCATCACATAGGCATGATGTACACCCGTAAAATAGTAGCCATAATTTTCTCTTACCCCAGTATTGACTGAACCATTGCCCACATTACGGACGCCGCGAGGCTCGTACATGCTGCGAGGGGTATATTGCTCTGCAAACTGCTGCAAGCTTCTGACATCGCCTCTAGCGGTGATGAAGTACTGGAAGGCAGAAGGGATGTAGGCATGGTAGACACTTTCTAGGACAGGAATGCTGTCTTGAAAAAACCAAGGACGCAGACTCTCGAAGTCTCTGGAGCCCAAAACATAGCGAAACTCAATAACGGATCCCACTTTTACAAGCGGGAAGTCCATGGTGATGACACGGCCTCCCCCTTCGGCTTTAGGTGTTTGTATCCTGCGCCCATCCAATTTAAACAGGACACTTTTACCTTCTGCATTGAGACCAACAGTACCTCCTTCGGCGGATAGAAGGGTCTCTCGGTTTTCCTTGTTGTAGTAGGGGATCTCAATGCGACTGTAAGCACGCGCACCTGCTTCATCTAAGATTTTGATACGTCGATGATAGGTGTACCTGAGCCGTGGCAGCGTACCCATAATGTCAAACTCCACCGCTCCATAGTCCATTAACACTACCGCTGAGGCACCTTCATAGTCCGGAATATTTTCGATATTAACCCATTCTGGATCGATATCTCCTAATTTGGGATGTATGTCCGAATTTTGGGCAAATAGAAAGTTGGGAATGAGGCAAAATAGCAATCCCAAACATGAGGGGAGTCGTCCGATAGAATGGTACATGGCTAATTAGAATCTGCTGGGTTTGTGGTAAAATAAAATTCCTCCTGTGTATCCATAAGATACAAATAAAAATCAGGGGGAAATGTTTGCCACCCAACAATTTAGCCTTTTCTAAAAGCGTAGAGAGCATCCGCAATTTTGCGGTCATTGCTTAGTCTCGGGAATTTGTTTTGCCCCCCTAACTTACCAATAGATTTCATATACTCTCGACTAGCAGCAAGCTCTAGAGGGACGAGTTCCGCGAGGCGGAGAATATTTCCTTCTCTCAAATCAGCGTAATAGCTGTTTTGGCGTTGTACGGATTTATCCAAAATCGTTTGAAATTCGGCCATATCATTTGGCTCGGTGGCAAACTCTACTAACCACTCATGAGCCGATTCTCCCTTGTTCTCTCGTATTTTTGGGGCTACGGTAAACTCTTGTATTTTGGCTCCTGTCGCTTCACAAGCTTCGATCATGGCTTTATTGACCTCTTCGCTGATCACGTGTTCGCCGAAGGCACTGATAAAATGCTTGACTCGACCTGATACGCGAATTTTCCAAGGATCTGTAGAGGTGAACTTGACAGTATCTCCAATGTCATAAGCCCATAAACCTGCATTGGAAGATAAAATCAAAGCATACTGCTCGCCCACTTTTACCTCTCCTAGCGTCAATCGCTTTGCATCAGCCTTACCATAGTCACTAAGGGGAATAAACTCGAAGAAGATCCCGTAATTGGGCATCAGCAGGAGACCATTTTCACGCTGACTATCCTGAATAGCGAAGAAGCCTTCCGAAGCAGGAAAGACCTCACTATTGGCTACCTTACCATCAAAGTAGCGCTCAAAGATGTTTTCATATGGTTGAAAATCTACCCCTCCTTGGATAAAGAGCTGTAAATTGGGCCAAGCCTCCAAGGGTTGTTTGCCGGTCTGTGCTTCTAATTGTTCGAAAAGCATTTGTACCCAAGGTGGAATGCCTGAAATCAAGCGTAAATCCTGATCCTGAATCTCAGAAACAATTGAGGATACCTTCGTTTCCCAATCTTCGATAATATTGGCTTCGTAAGATGGAACTCGGTTTTTGAGAAGGTAGGAGGGTACGAAATGGTTGACGATACCTGATAGCCGCCCAGTTTTGAGGCCGTATTCGTTTTGCTCAATCTCCGGACTACCCGAAAGAAACATCATCTTTCCGTCTAAGAAATCTGCTTTACCAGTCTCAGCCATATAGCACATAATGGCATCCCGAGCCCCCAAAACTTGTTTTTGGATCGAATCTTTGGTGATAGGGATATACTTAGCGCCAGAAGTTGTGCCAGAAGTTTTAGCTAAATAGAGCGGTTGACCGGGCCATGAAACGTTTTTTTCGCCTTTGTAGATTCGGTCAAGCCAAGGGCGCGATTTTTCATAGTCCCGTACCGGAACGCGTGCTTGAAAATCAGCATAGCTTTTGATCTGATCAAAGCCATGTTCCTTACCGAATGCTGTATGACGTCCTTTGTTGATTAACTCTTGAAAGGTCTTTTGTTGCAGGGCGACAGCATCCTTGCGGATACGCCCAATCTTACGGTAACGGCGTCGGGCCCATGCGAGGCCAATGGCGGTTTTGAGACTCATGGGGCAAATATAAAAAAAACCACTGTCGCGATGGAAAAGCCATCACAACAGTGGATCAATGGTGTTATAAGGACGAATCGCCTTATGCGGCCGTTGAGGGAGCGATTTTGCTCAGAGTCTCAACGAAGCCAGGGAGAGAATCAGATTCGACTGTGCCAGAAATTCTTTCGGCTAAGTCTCTCACCTGTGCATTGTACTCGTCCAGCATTTTTTTGCCCTTCTTAGTGAGGGTTACTAAGATCGAACGGCGGTCTTCTTTGCTATTTACTCGCTTTACAAGATTGAGACGCTCGATCTTATCAACTAAACTGGTAAGGGTACTAAATTTGATCTTAAATCTCTCTCCAACAGTTTTCATTCTTTGCGGTCCAAAATCATGGATGTAAAGAATAATCTCCATTTCGTTGGCAGAGATCTTATACTTTCTACGGATGTCGTTTTGGTGCTGTCTAAACGCATCCCGAATGGTCAAGAGCTGCTGTTCAAGTGAAAATTCAGTGGGTTTGATACCGTTCATATCATTGCTAATGTTTTTTGTCACTGTAGCCATAATACTAATGTTTGAGTATGGTAAAAGGTAGTTCCTGTTATGCTTAAAATTTACCGTCTAATAAGAAATTCCTAATATGAAGTATTGGGACAATCTCAATAAACCATGATCTGGTAATATTTCCAAAATAGAAAGGAAGCTATGTCCAAATTTCGATGTTAGGTTTTATCCAAATATTCCTCACTTTCAAGTTCAAGTAATCGCAAAAGTTGAACAATCAGCATTTAAGGATAATTTGAATGAACATACAGTATTCGAATTCAGCTTTCCTGTTTTCAGAATAACCGTATGTTACTAACGGATAAACAATACTTCAGGTTGTATAAAATCGGGCTTTTTCGACTTTTCCTTCGCAAATGGCAAAGCAATGATTTAAATCGGCAATTTTAGCGCCTACATTTTATGGATTTGAAATATTGTAAATCCTCAATGGTTTGATCATCAATAAGATATCCCAATGTCAAAGTTCGCTGATTTCCGATCTTTTAAAAGTGTGATTTGGACCGAAGCTCAGTAATATTCCAAAAATAAGATGGTCCCTACATAGAAAGCAGGCGATAATGCCAAGATGCTTTCATGCCCTTGGCTCAAGTAAGAAAAATAGATTATTTGCGCCGGATTCGGTACCAGATCTTTTGGAAGAAATTGTACCAAAGTTTTTGACTAAATGAAGAGACCTCCAAAATGTCTTGTTGCATTTGGTCGACAGTATGATAACGATCCTGAGGATTAGGTCGTGTTGCTTTGTACATTACCTGACTCAAGCTCTTGGGGAAAAAAGATACTGCTCTGCGAATCACAGCATGCAGATCCTCCTCTTTTTCAAACTGAAAGTTCCCTAGTTTCTGGCCACTTACTACTTCAAAAAATACTGCTCCCATACCGTAAATATCCGAGAGTTTATAGACGCCTCTCCTACCGGATACTACCTCTGGAGGGAAGTAGTCTTCAGGACGGTCAGAGCGTTTTTTATTTCTGACACTTTCTGGTATATCTAGTTTGATATTGGGGTTTCGTGTAAGATCTGCAAAAAGAAAGTCAATTATTTTGGGGGTTCCATCGTCGGTAAACAAAATCTTACGTGGCCTGACGTTGCCATGTACGATCCCTTCTCTAGCTACCCCATTCGAATCTTCATAGCGAGTGTTGTGTGCAGCAACAAAACCACTACAAAGTTCCAAGGTCAATTCAAGGAAGGCTTTGAGTTGAGACTTCTTGTATAAGATGGTGGTAAAATCAATTTTATCTAGGCGCGTACCCTTAACCAATTCCATCACCATGAAGAGTCTTTTTTCTCCGAAGAGATTTACCTCCCCAGCATCATAAAATCGCACCACGTTGGGATGTTGGATGGCGCCTAGGCCCTTCACTCCGGCCAAGATGATATTTTCTAATTGATCATAACCCGATAGGACTCTGTGGGTAATCTTGATCGCTCGTTCCTCATTGAGGGCTATATGACGTGCTTTATAGACTGCACCAAGACTCCCCTCACCGAGTAGCTCAAGGATCTCGTAAGTATTATTGAGCGTCTGTCCTACAAAGGCTTCCGCTTCAACTTGGCCTTTTTGCTCATCTGGCTTTTTTTCATAGAACAGGCGCCACTCAGCAATCATCAATTCTGCACCTTCCTTGATAAAAAGGCGCCAAGGAAAGTCAAACTTTGCGTCTGCATCCACATCGTCCCAAAAAAGGCTACGAGTACTGCTTTTGGAAAAGACATCAGGTCCTTCTTCTCCCAGGATGAGGCCCTCGGCTTCGCCGAACGCTTCGTCTATGCTGGAACCCGCTGCTATACCCTGATAAAAGTACTTGGCAAATCTTCGCGCTCGGTTATCGCCAATTTTACGTGAAGTCGCGATCACCGCGGGTATGCCTGCATCCATCAATAGTTGCGCATGTTCCTTGGTCGCACAGGCATTGAGAAATACGAGTTTTATCCCTTGCTGACTACCCAAAAAGCGCGCAAGACCTAATGAGAAAAAAGATTTATTTCCGCCGTCCTGATCTTCAAGCCAAAGCTCATCTTCGTCTGCATGCCCTCCGTAATGAAAGACCTCCACTCGATTTTCGTACCATTCGTCCTGAAATACCTCCGCGATCTCGTCCTGAGTCGCTGCGGGGACGATCTTTAGGTAGGTACGATCCTTCTGGACCGCAGACTCCAAGGCCAGCATCACCTCTTTGAGCTCACGCGTCAATTGTCGTAAAAATCCATCTTGGGTTCTTTCGTTGGCATAAGCGAGAAAAACAACAGGCGTCAGAGGTTTGATCAATGGCATAAACTAGGAATAGGGATCGGCTTAAATGACGTTTGTGCAGCAATAAAGACACTAAAGAAAGGCAGAAAGCGGCAAACCCCCAAAAACTTGCTTTGAATAGCAAAATATTAATGATTGCCAATCATCCAATAATGTGAAATGGATTTAAATGACAAAAGACTACTCCTAAAGGCTTTATACTGCATCTAAGGGTACAGGACTCGTATCCGGATCTGCGGGCTTTGCTTCTAAATCAGGACAGATAATACCTTCTGTCTGCAACAAAGCGTCCAACTCCATAAAGCAAGCCAAGATAATTTGGGAATAGTTTTGGGAGGCGTTGCCAAAACGTCTGCCCTTGGTTTGCCATAATTTGGTTATTAGTGCCTGACCGCCTTCTTTGGGCTTGATACGTTTTACTACTCGCTTGACATTACCGATGCCGGCATGATAAATATGCATGGTAAGGAGGCGGAACCAAAGGTCTGTTTCTTTATAGCTTAGCTTCCAGTCATCGCAAAGTTTTCGTGCCTTGGGGATGCAGGTAGTTCTGAGTAAACGGGCGGCAGCGGCAGCAGATTTTTCAAAATCTTCTCTTTCGTCCACTCGCTCATTCACGGTAAGGCCCATATCTTGAGCCACGCCTTTCATCAATTGGAAGGCGCCATAAGCACCGTCAGTACTGTACTGTAGTCTGCCAGGACTTTCGATAAGTAGGATCGCCTGGGCATACCAAGGATCTGTTTGCTCTTTGATAAAGACAGGAATCGCCTTGTCAATTGGCCCTAGCATTTCTTGAAAGCGATAAAAATGATTACGACCTGTAGTAAAGAAAATTTCGTCTTTTTTGCCTAAGCCATAAACCGTTCGTAAGCTGTCCTCATAGGCTTTTTGCTTGCGTTCGCCACGGGCGCGGTACTCATAAAGATTGAGCCGCTCAACGATTTGCCGAGTTTTAGCTACGTTGACGATTACTGTATCAGGCGGTAGTTTCATCGCTTCCCGCCAAAATCTGGGTTGTACCAGTTTATCCCATCCTTGGGTGTATAGGCTACTGTCTTGGATGACTTGATAGCAATTGGCCGCTAGCTGAACCTGAAATTCTTCTATCTGTAGTTCAGGGTCCACTGGCTGAGGACTTGGCCCACTGATTGGCCAGCCCCAAGCAAACAATGACAATACCCAAACTGTAAGATAACGTCCCGATTTCATGGTCAATTTCTCTGCCTTCTCCCCAATTTTATTTGGAGCTACAATCTAAGGATTATTTTGGGTAAAAAATCCTAAAATCGACCAGAATCGAAGATTTATAGACGAGATCGTACTCCTGCATTGGCCGTCCTGCGGCCTCCATGTCGACTCTCTGCATCATCACTGCCAAATTGGTAGGAGATATTGAAGATCCATTGCCGGCTATCCCAATCATGGCGGGTGAAATAATCCACATTACCATATTGACTTTGTTGACGGGTTACCCCCATTTTAAAGACATCACGACCACTAAAACTGAGCTGTAGTTTATCATCAAAAAAATCTCGAGACAGACTAAAGTCGAGATAGCCATAAGGAAGTGTCTGATCTAGCTGATAGTAAACGGAGGAAGAACCATAGAAACTAAATCTTAAACCAAAGTCAGCCGGCAGTTGAATTTGATTGGCCAGGTAGAGCGTCCACGCTTGATAACTAATCTCCTCCACTGACTGCTGAAAATCAAAGCTTTGTTTACCCGCCACAAAGGCAAAACTGCTATTAAGTCGCCACCAATTGGTCAGGGGCCCACTATAGCCAACACTCGCACTAAGAACTTGTGCTTGACCATTATTCGCGATCAGACCTTCGGTCAACAAACTATTGGGTAAGGTCTGACTAAACTCTAATATCCTATGATTGGCCGCTGAATATCTGAGACGAGCTGAAAAGCGACCTTTATATCGGTAGCGGAGTTCCGCTTGATAAGGAAAGTAAGCAAGGAGAGCCGGATTACCTTGATAATAATAAAATGGACTTACATAGCGCTGAGAGGGTAGTAGTTGATGAAAGCTTGGCCGACGAATCCCTCTCCTGAGACTCATACTCACATAATGGTCTTTATCAATCTTGCGTGAAGTCTGAATATTGGGAAAAAGATTCAAATAACTGCTGTCTATCGGCGTGTCATTGAGCGTATTGCCTTGGTAAAAGGTTTGTTCTGCTCTAAGACCCAGCTTCCAATTCCAACCCCAATGAGTCGTTTTGAAACTTAGCCAAGTAGCAGCTATTTGTTCGTCATATAGCAGCGTATTGGTGCTGACTAAATCCGGAAAGGCTTGAAAAAAAGATTGCTTGACCTGAGTCTGAGTATATTGGATACCACTTTGTAGGCTCGCTTTGGGCCATACTTTTTGGTAAGCCAAATTGCCCCCCAATATCTGACCCTTGGCCTCTAAATCCTGTTCTCTGAAAAAACTTTCCGTTCCGCGCAGCGGGAAAAAAATAGACTGCTCATCTGCTTCCTGACTGATTTTCTGGTCTGCATCAAAATTGAAGCGGAGGTAACTACCTAGACTATCAAGGCTCTGGTCATAAAAAAGATTAAAACTCTGAGATTGCTCTTTCGCCCGCTCTAATCCCTCTAAGGTGATACTTGAATCTAGTTTGCCGGCTAACCAAAAATCGGTTTCCCCTACCAAAGAACCACTCGTTTGGTCAATAGTATGACTGTACAAGGCTCCCCAAGTAGCGCCTTCGCTAGGTTGAAATTCAAGAGCTAGCTGTGCCTCTGGACCGCGATATTGATAGCGATGATGACTGTTTTCCTCTAGATTAAGGCCTTCATCAAATCGCCGTTGGATATCTGAAACTTCCTGGCGCGTATCTAAATAATGGAAGAGGCTCAGATTGATATTCCAACGGTTGAGCTGCTGATAATAATCGAGGCTATTTTGAGTGGCTGGGATAGTAGAGCGCTGAACCGTTCGATTGCTGAGATCTAGATAGTACTCTCTAGCATAAAGCCTACGGGTCTGGATATTGATGATTTTACCGCTTGCATCAGCCGCTACCAAAGCCCCTGCATCTGGAATGAGCTCAATCTTTTCGATGCTCCGAGCAGATTGAGATTGTAGCATATGCATGACCTGCCGTTTGTTGAGGCGGGTAGGGCGGCCATTGACCCAGATGGCTACACTCTGTCCGTCCATCTCGATTGATTGCTCACTAATGCGTACGCCTGGTGCTTGCTCGAGGATTTCGCTGGCAGTATTGCCTAGCGCATCGCTCCCTTCTATTTGCATGACAACACGATCGCTTTCTTGATGGATACGTTCGCGACTAGCGCTGATCTGCACGGTCTCAAGGGCGGGTTTTTCTACTGTCGAATCAGCCACTGTTTGAGCGAAAAGCGATGGGGGCAGGAGTAATAGTAGTGCAAATAATGTTCTCATAGGAATTGGATTTGCTCCAATATGTCCGTTAAGATCCCCTACTTCAATTATCTTCGGTCAAGGCCTAAAACTAATCTGTGAAGCAGGTTTACGGCTTCGCCGAACGATTAGTCCCTTTAATGGATTCAAAATCCAGCTCCACCGATTTTAGGTCTATGAAGCATGGATTTTTCTTAAGTTTCCGACATGAAACGAAAGATCGGTAGCCTCTTCCTGTGGTTTTTATTGGTGGAGGCTTTATTTAACAATCGCAATGAGCTGATTAGTCAATTTGACCTTAGCGGCTTATTTGATTGGGTTTTCTCTTTTGAGTCTATCGTTCAAGTCCTGACTTCATACATTGCTTTTTTTGCCTATAGCTCAGGCGCTTATCTAATTTTATATGCTTTTTATCCTCGCAAAAAGTATTTCATAGCTACTATCAGTATCCTCTTTATGGCTCCGCTCGCCATGGGGTTTCGCTTTTTCTTACAGGAGATATTGATGAAGGCAATCTTTGGCTTTGGCAATTATCGAGAAGGGATCCCTTGGCGCTTGTATGTGCTAGACAACACCTTTTACGCTATTATTTTCACTACTCTAGGGATCGTTTACTTCCTCGTCCAATACTCCAAATACACTGAGTCCCGCCAGAGTGCGCTACAAATAGAGCATCAAAAGACCGAGCTTGCTCTCCTGCGTTCGCAGATTAATCCCCACTTTCTATTCAACATTCTCAACAACATCTACACCTTGGTCTACCAAAAATCTGATCAGGCCCTAAAGGCAATGGAGAAATTGAGTGGTTTGCTGCGTTATACGCTTTATGAAGCTCAGGAATGGGTGCCCTTGCAAAAAGAGTGGGAATACGTCAATGATTTTATCGCCCTGCAAGAAATTCGCTATCCTTATCCGATAGAGTTGAAACTCTCTTACGATGAGCGATTAGACCTCAATCTCGTACCTCCCTTTGTGCTGATACCCTTTGTGGAAAATGCTTTTAAGCACGCCAATTTACAGGAGCATCCCATCACGATTGAGATAGCAAATAGGGATGAGGACCTACTTATCCACATCCAAAATCATATCGGGCAGCATGAAAAAGACGCGCATGGCGGCATTGGGCTGCAAAATGTAAAGAGACGTTTGGAATTGATCTATGGTCCTAAGCATCAATTAAAGATTGAGGCGGATAATGAGATTTTTAGTGTAACCCTTGTCATACCAAAGACCCATGAGACAATGCTTGATCATTGAGGATGAGCCGCTGGCTCTTTCTCTATTGACAGATTATGTTGAGCAATGCCCGGGCTGGGAATTAGCAGCTAGCTTTACGGATCCTATCAAAGCGCTGCGCTTTTTGGAGGAGCAAAGCGTGGATCTCATCCTTTTGGACATTCAAATGCCGACTTTGACGGGGATTCAATTTGCTAAGGTAATCGGCAATAAATATCCAGTGATCTTTACGACGGCTTATGAAAACTATGCTTTGGATGGCTTTGAGCTCGATGCGTATGATTATTTATTAAAGCCAATTTCATTGGAACGCTTCCTTCAAGCCATGCAAAAAGCAAGCGAGCGTTTAGCGCAAAAAAGCCAAAATCTGAGTGCACCGAATAGCCTTAGCGCTGCAAAAGACTATGTCTTTGTTAAGTCTGGATACAAGACAATCCGTCTTGATTTTAGTGAGATATGCTATTTAGAAGGGCTAGGAGATTATATCGCAATCCATACTCCATCAGAGAAAATCCTCAGTTTGAGTGGCATTAAGAGCTTTCTTGAGCGCTTGCCAAATCAAGAATTTGTCCGAGTTCATCGTTCCTACGCAGTAGCGCTCTCCAAAATCGAAAGCATCGAGCGCAATCGCATCATCATCAAGGAAAAACACATCCCAATTGGTCCCAAGTATCAGGAGGATTTTTGGAAGCGGATAAATGAACGATAAAAAGTAGGTGCGGTCATGAATGCCGCACCCGATTAAGCGTTCTGCGAAGCAGTAAACCCAAAACTAAGGCATAAACATCTGTGGATACGCTTCCTCAAATTTCGTTGCTTCCTGATATTTTTTGGCCACGGCCAAGATGGTCGCTTCATCAAAAAGATTGCCTAAGAAACTGATGCTAGCAGCTGGACCATCCGTTTGCAAACCATTAGGCACTACCACACAGGGATGTCCGGTGAGATTGGTCGCCAGCAATTGATTACCTCCAAAACTAGGCGTGACGATCAAGTCGTATTCCTGCATCATGGCGTCAAATTCTTGCAATAATTGCGAGCGAATCCGGTTGGCGTTGATATAATCCGCTGCCGGAATGAAGCGTGCCGCTCGGAAAATATTGGGCCATGCCTGTTTGATTTGGCGAGTCAGTAAACTGTCCTGATTGCTACGAGTCAGTTCATCGAAAGCAGCCGCGGCTTCAGCCGTTAAGATTACCGAAAGGGAACTAACCGGAATTTGGGTTTCAAACTCTACGGGAATCAATTCCGCTCCTAAGCTTTTCAAAACCGCTAAACTAGTAGAGTCTGCCACCTTATTGCGATAGTCAGCGTCGAAGTAGGATTTGAAATACCCAATTTTTAACTGACTTAAATCTACTTCACCATAATAGTTAAAAGGAGCATTGTTTACAGTCAAGTCTAGGCCATCTTCGCCTCGGATCACATCAAAGACCATGGCGCAATCTTGAGCGCTCCGACAAATCGGGCCAATCTTGTCCATACTCCAACTCAAAGCCATGGCGCCGGCTCGACTTACGCGGCCATAAGTTGGGCGCAAACCCGTAACGCTACAACGAGTAGAGGGCGATACAATCGAACCCCAAGTTTCAGTACCAATAGAAAAAGCCACTAAACCTGCTGCAGTGGCGGAGGCAGAGCCCGCCGAAGAACCACTCGAACCCTGCTCCATATCCCAAGGATTGCGGGTCATGCCTTCAAACCAAACGTCTCCCATCGCGAGGGCCCCCATACTCAACTTGGCTACCAATACTGCACCAGCAGCTTCTAGTTTCTTGACCACAGTGGCTATTTCTTCTCCTCTGTCTTGCTCGCTATAAGGCGCTGCGCCCCAAGTAGTTTTATAGCCAGGTACCGAAAGCAAGTCTTTTACCCCATAAGGGATACCATGCAAAGGACCGCGCCACAAACCTGCTTTGATTTCTCGATCCGCTTTAGCGGCTTGTTTGAGGGCTAGTTCTTCGGTGATGCTCACGACACAATGCAAGGTGTCGCCATATTTTTTTAAGCGGTCAAGATAGATTTTGGTGAGTTCAGTAGAAGTGATCTTACGACTCTGTAATAAGTAAGCCAATTGGGCCACAGAGTAAAAAGCCAGCGCTTCGCGCTTGGCCGGGATTTTGGTTTCTTGAGGAAAGGTCCAAATGATGGGGAACTGTTGCTCCTCCATCTCAAAGCCTCGCGGAATGGGACTATAATTCATCGCTGGTGGTACCGCATTGTCCAATGAGTAGCGGTGGATGGCTTGCAAATCGTTGAGCTGATAGCCGAGGCTGCTAATCATGCTATCTCTTTCGCCTGCGTCGAACGATAGGTCAAAGAGTGCCTCTGCGCCTTCAATTTTTTCGGCTTCAATCTGGGCCCAAAGTGGGGTAAATGCGGCTAAGAGAAATAATGTAAGTAATCGGGTCATGAGTTAAAAGCTTGCTTGGGAAGGTGAAAAAATATTACAACGATCTTAGAAGTATCATAGGCATGGACAATTTTCTATTTTGAAAAATCGTTATAAATAGCAAAACAAAAGCCTTTTTCTCCCGTTCTACTAAGCAAATCCCATTTTTCTCTGTATTATCTTGCCTATGATAAATTTTACTATCGAAAATTAAGGATTATCAGTGGAAATGTTCTATTTTCCGTACTGAAACGATCCTGCCCCCTTAAGGTAATTTATCATTTAGGCAATGAGACGAGTACTGCTTTTCCTCTTATTAGGCGCCTTTGGGCTTCCTTTTATTTCTGCTCAAGACGCTTCCACTAGCACCCGCATTTACGACATTACCCCTTCTAGAGAGATTAGTCCTCAACCCTTTGTTTATGAATCTCGCATTCGTAAAGAAGGTTGGGATACCCTTACCCAGATCATGTTCTGGCGTAAAGTGATGCGTACTCCTCCAGAATACGGTTATGTCAGTCTCGCCTCCAATCGTAAAGTCTTGGCTCACATCAAGTCAGACTATTATGACGATCTCAATTATCAACAACAAAGAGCGCTCAAAGACAGTGTTCGTCGCTATTATAAGTTGCCAGCAGGGGAAATGGTTTATGTAACCTACGGTCGAAGTGATTTTTACCAGATCCGAGAGGCCATGCCCAACATCCACAAAGCAGTTCCGCTATTTGAAGCGGAAGGAGTGCCTGCCTGGTACGCTCAGTCAATATTGCTAATTGAAAGCCCCGGCAAAGATCAGATGTCTTCTACCGGAGCTTATGGTCCTTTCCAATTGATGAAATCCGTCGCCATTGAGCAGGGGCTCAAAGTAAATAGCAAAGTGGATGAACGGGTCAATTTTGAAAAGGCGGCTCGTGCTTCCGCTAAATTGATTCGTAATGTCTGTATTCCTAAAACCCGTGCCATGCTACAGCAACAAGGGATCGCCTATCAGGAAACAGATCTTTGGTTCCGTCTCTTAGTGCTACACGTTTATCATGCCGGTTCTGGCAATGTCAGTGGAGCCTTACGCAAATGCAAAACGCGTGTAGGAGGACCCGAATTGATCCAAGAACTGTGGTACACCAAGTATCGTGGTTTTGGCAATGCTTCGCAGAACTATTCTCAAGTGGCCCTAGCCGCTTATCTAGAGCTAGAAAGCCTTATCCGGAAAGAATACAAAGTAGTAAAGAAGCGTGTTGCTATGCCCTAAAGTGAGCAATCTGGCTCTACTTTTTCCTCGGCATAAAAGTCATTGCAACTGTCGCACATCACGCTCTTAAAGAAACAGCTAGCCCGACCAACCCGGAAAGTAATCCCCTCCGCGTCTCGATAGATTCCGTGGCCACCACCTGGCTCGATGGTCAAATCGCTGCAGATACCCTTTTGTTGTAATTCTTGGGAAAGTAAACGCGACCCAATCAAGCCATACTCGCCTGAGTCAACGGGCACCGTCTGGTCCATATCCCCATGAAAGGAAATCATCGGCACCATTTCCTCTACCTGTACATATGGCTTAAAAGCCGCTCCCCAATTGTTGTAAATGGCATTGAGCTTAAAACTATTCCTTAGCTCATTACTTGAGGTATTGAGATTACCCAACTTATCCTCAATACCTGGGATGAGATCGTTCCATTCTTCCTGAGAGGTATAAACCGTATTGAGAGAATTAATCGCCCCCGCACTACTACCGCCGATAAATAGCAAATCAGTATCTACTCCATATTCCTCGGCATTTGCAACGATGAAACGTAAGGCAGCTCTGGCGTCTTGGTTGGCTCTGTAAACTGCGTTTAGCTGATCCGTAGGATCAGAGGTGTCCCAACCGAGTCGGTATTTGATAGTAAAAGCTACAAAACCCTTCTTAGCAAATTCGAGGCATTCATTTCTCCAGCCTTCCTTGCTACCTCCCTGAAAACCTCCGCCATGAATGGTAATGATCGCAGGCCGCAATGCCAGACTATCGAGTTCCATGCGTGGATAAAAAACGTCAAAAAGCAGCTCAGTATCATTACCTAGCCAATCTATAGCGCTACCATAGTTGATATCATACTCATAATCGATCTCTCCTTCCGTAAAGAAGTCCGCTTCCGTAAATCTATTATTATCAGTGCAGGAGTAGGTATCTTGCTTTTCCTCTTCTTTCTCTACCTTTTCAGGCTTACAAGCAATGGCAAATACAAGTAGGAATCCAAGGATCAAATGCTGATATCTCATATTGTTTTTTTGAATTGACTGCGATCCTTATATTCGGTTTAATCGCCTGCCAATTTATTTTTATGCGCTTGAGAGATTTTGTTTTATTGCCTGCTTCGCAGAACGCTTACATTTCCCGAATTTCGGTTTTTTGTAGATCATTTCGCACTGAATATCCTCCCATTTCCTTCCTCACTTTTGGTCTTGGGATTTTGTTTTTCTCCTCTTTCTCTAGTCTGCTAGCGCAGAACGCTCAACTCCCTTATTTATCCGAGCCACCCATAATCGACGGCAATCTATACGAATGGCAGGATAGTGCCTATCACGATGGTATGTGGGATTTACAGCGAGTATCGCAAAGCCCATGGTACGACCCTAAGCGCAATCGCCTTACCAAGCATTCGGTCTTAGATTTGGTCAATCATGATTTGCAAGCTCGTTACTACCTCGCTTGGGATGATAGTAGCCTCTACCTTGGTGCGATTGTCTACGATAACTTTAATGATGTCTCAGAGTCGCGTCATGCACCCAAACGCTGGTATTACAAAGATGCGATCGCCTTCTTTATTGAGGCACCACTTGATACTGTGGATGAGACTTTTGAGGCGGGTAATCATGGCTTTGCCTTTGTGATTGATACTACCTATCCTGATTATGGCGCATGGTGGAGGCGAGGGGATCCCGATACCAGCTTTTTAGAGAGTCCGCTTCCGCAGGAGGCCGTGGAGTATAAGATTCGTTTCACAAACGCTTATTCCTATACCCTTGAAGCACGCATCGATATGCGCCAAACCTTCGCTACTTCTGACCCGGCTTGGCGTTCTCCGCAGGAAGGCGACTACTACAGCCTTATGATTGTACACTGCGATCCCGATGGCGGCGAATACGGGGGACATCTGCTCATACACGGTAAGGGCGATCCTGACCAAAGCTGGATGCCCATCCAATTGGTAAGAGATTTACCACCCCTGCTCAGGAAGCCAAAGTGATGAGCTAGCGCTAAACGGGCCTAATAAAATTTAACTAGGCATCGCTCAATTGCTCCTAAATCGCGCATTCTTTTATCTTTGCTAGACACATATCCCTATCGTATGCAAAGATTACTATCTCTACTCCCTCTTTTTCTTTTCGCCTTTTCCCTCCAAGCCCAAGACAAAGCCAAATGGAATGTTGCTGAAGCTCATGGTCCTTATAAAGAACATAGTTTTAGCCTTACCGAAGGTACCTGGATGAACCTTGACGTTAGTCCTGATGGTAAGCAGATCGTTTTTGATTTGTTGGGAGACTTATACTCCATGCCGATCAGTGGTGGCACCGCTAAGTTGCTGAGTGGTGGTACACCCTATGAAGTACAGCCTCGCTTTAGCCCTGACGGTAAGCAAATCCTCTTTACCAGTGATCGAGGTGGTGGCGATAATATTTGGGTGATGAATGCAGATGGCTCAGACGCTAAGCAAATCACCAAAGAGTCCTTCCGACTGCTCAACAACCCCGTCTGGACGCCTGATGGTGAGTACTTTGTGGCCCGTAAACACTATACCGCTACTCGTTCTCTTGGAGCAGGTGAAATGTGGCTCTATCACATTACAGGTGGTGCCGGCCTACAACTTACCAAGCGGAAAAATGACCAACAAGATGCTGGCGAACCTTTCGTCTCACCTGATGGCCGCTATGTCTATTTTAGTGAAGACATGAGCGGAGGGCGCTTTTTTGAATACAATAAAGACCCAAACGGCATGATCTATATGATCCGTCGTTTTGATCGGGAAACGGGTCGTACTGAAAACGTAACCGGTGGTGCGGGTTCTGCATTTAGGCCTACGGTTTCACCGAACGCTAAGCTCCTTGCCTTTGGCAAAAGAGTACGAACCAAAACCGTGCTTTACCTCCACGATCTCGAAACCGGAGAAGAATGGCCAGTTTATGATATGCTGACCAAGGATCAGCAAGAGACTTGGGCGATATTTGGCGTCTATCCAAATTTTGCTTGGATGCCCGATAGTCGTGATATCGTGCTCTATGCCAAGGGTAAAATCTGGCGGGTCAATACAGAGACCTTCGAAGCCAAACAGATTCCATTCAAGGCCAATGTCAAAATAACCATAGAAGATGCGGTAAACTTCAAACAAGAAGTGGCACCAGAAACCTTTACGGCTAAGATGATCCGCCATGCGATCACTTCTCCGGATGGTAATTATTTAGCGTTTAACGCTGCTGGGCATATTTATCTCAAGGCTTTGCCGAACGGTAAGCCCGAGCGCTTGACACAGGATGATCATTTTGAGTTTGAACCTGCTTTTAGTCCGGATAGCAAAACCCTTATCTACACCACTTGGGATGATGTGGAATTAGGGGCCTTGTATAGTATTCCCGTTGCGGCAGTTGGGCAGAGAGGCCAAAAAATCAGTGCTGAAAAAGGCTTTTATCACGAACCTAAATTCAGTCCTGACGGGGAACGGATAATTTACCGCAAGGGCCAAGGAAACTCTGTTTTAGGCAATGCCTTTGGTAAGAATCCGGGTATCTATATGATGTCTGCCCAAGGAGGAGTAAGCGAAAGAATCTCCGCAATTGGTGGTGGTATTCACTTCAATGCAGAAGGTGATAAAATCTACTTCCAAACCGGTGGAGGATTAAACAAAGCGTTCCATGAAATGGACCTCAAAACCCGCAAGACCCATAAGCTGTTTACCTCTACCTATACCAATCGCTTTGTACCGAGCCCAGATGGGAAATGGTTGGCTTTCACGGAGTTATTCAATGTTTATATCGTTCCCCTGACGCGTAGTGGTAACGCCATCAACCTAAGTGCCAATACCAAAGCCTTACCGGTAAAGAAAGTCAGTCGAGACGCAGGCACCTCACTACACTGGTCTGGCGACAGTAAGAAATTACATTGGGTCCTAGGACCAGATTACTTCACTCAGGAGATTATCAATGCCTTCTCCTTTGTTAAGGGAGCGCCGGAAAAATTGCCTGCGATTGACACTACCGGAGTTCCCATTGGCTTGACCCTCAAAACTGATAATCCAGAAGGTAAAGTAGCCTTTGTCAACGCGCGAATTGTTACGATGGAAGGCGAAAAGGTAATTGAAAATGGTTACGTACTCGTCGAAAATAATCGCATCAAAGATATTGGAGAAGGCCAGAAGAACTTCAATAAAAAGGTGCATGTGGTGGATTGTAGTGGCAAAACGATTATCCCTGGGCTGATCGATGTTCATGCACACATGGGAGCAAGTTACAATGGTATTTCTCCTCGCCAGCAATGGTCTTATTTTGCCAACCTGGCCTACGGGGTGACTACCACTCATGATCCCTCTAATAGTACTGAGATGGTCTTTAGCCAGTCTGAAATGGTGAAATCTGGGGTGATGGTAGGTCCACGCGTTTATTCCACCGGAACCATCCTCTATGGAGCCGACGGTGATTTTAAAGCCCTGATTAATAGCTATGAAGACGCGCTCTCCAATCTGCGCAGATTGAAAGCGGTAGGAGCGTTCTCGGTTAAGAGCTACAACCAACCTCGTCGTGATCAGCGTCAGCAAGTAATGAAAGCCGCTCGCGAACTAGAGATGATGGTGTATCCTGAGGGCGGATCTACCTTCCTCCACAATATGAGCATGATCTTCGATGGGCATACAGGGATTGAACACTCTATCCCGGTAAATCCATTTTACCAAGACGTGGTTGAGCTTTGGAGTCGGAGTAGCACGGGATATACGCCTACTTTGATTGTCGGCTATGGCGGTCGTTGGGGGGAGGACTATTGGTATGAAAAGACCCGTGTCTGGGAAAAAGATCGTTTGCTAACTTATACTCCAAGGGGCATGTTGGATGCTCGTTCTCGCCGTCGAAGCATACTGCCAGACGAAGAGTGGAACATGAGCCACATCCTCAATAGCCAAGGCTGTAAAAAGCTTTTAGATGAAGGAGTAAGTGTGCAGTTGGGTGCTCATGGTCAATTGGAAGGCCTTGGGGTGCATTGGGAGCTCTGGATGCTGCATCAAGGAGGTATGACGGAGATGGAAGCTCTCAGGGCTGCCACTCAGCTAGGCGCAGACTATATTGGTATGGGAGATGATTTAGGCTCCATATCTAAAGGTAAGCTGGCAGATTTGGTAATAATTGATGGCAATCCTTTGGAGGACATTCGCCAGACCGAAAATGTTAGCTATGTCATGCAAAATGGCCGTCTATATGATCCCGCGACGATGAATGAAATTGGTAATCATCCTAAAGAGCGTATGCCTTTTTATTGGGAATCGTTCCGCTCCAGCGAGAACTTCGGTTGGCATGGGCGAACGCATGGCTTTATGGCGCCGAGATGTGGTTGTGTCCACTAATTGATCTTCTCTTTCTTATCTCGTCGGATGAGTTCGCTCAGATTGTCAAAATCACGTTTGTAAAATAGTCCAATACCAGTCTGATTAGTACTCTTGAGGAGGCTGGTCGGATTGGTTTCTAGGGCTTCCCTTCTAAAAACTTCTACCACTAATTCAGAGGATTGTACGGTAGCGCTCTGGGTTTCGGGCTTGGGCAATAGGCGTATGATCACGCGCAGATTGCCCACCGAAAGGTTAGCATTTTCGGTGCCCCCGATCAAAGTACCATCTCGTTCGATGGTGACGCGATCGTTAAAGAGCTTGTAGGAAACCAGCAGACTTACATCTTGAAAATTATTGGAGCCTACGTTGACGCTGAGCTTGTCACTCGTAGCTTGGGAGAGCCAATAGTTAAACTGATTGCTGATCAACTCTGACACACTAGACGAAATGCCGGTAGTAGCGAGATTGTCGCCAAAGCCCCCGATCGGCGCAAAGCGTCGAAAGACCATCAAGCTAAAGACCTGCTTATTGAGTTCTTGTTCGTCGTATTGGATTGTGCGTAGGTAGGACAAAAGCTCAGAGGCATTTTGGTTGTTGAGGTTGGGCAGTTCGATAGAAAGCCCGATGGAAGGTTGCATTAGGTCCCCTTCCAAGTGCATCAATACATTGGTCGGAATACGCTGACTCTGAGAACTTTGGAGGATATCCTTGATGTCTGCATTGACGGGATAATAGGCATCGATGTTCATGTCCGCTGAGTAAGGGTCTCCTGTCCAGCTCAAGCGACCACCCGGCTTTACATTGAATTTTTTGTTGACTACACTTTGCGCGGTAAAAAGATAATCCCCTTCCGAGATTTCGTAGTCGCCGGACATGTTGAACTTACCTTCGGTATCGATTTCCATGGTCAAGGTGCCTGAACCTCGCCCTCGGATGATGTCTCCCACTCGTTCGTCGAAGATCATTTCAATCTCAATATCTTCCGTAACTATGGTAGTCAAGTTAAGTTCGAGACCTGTAAGACCGGTTTGGTTTTTGGCTGCCTCTAGTGCATCGTCTCCGGTAAAACTAATATACTCTGGCCGCTCAAATTCGTTATAGTCAGAAATGGGAATTTTGAGGCTACTACCAGCTCCCGAAGTCGCGAAGGCCGTTATCACCAAATTGTTGAGATCACCTGAGATATCTGCGATGCCATTGCGGGCAAACACTCGTCCGTAAAATAGATCGTTGTCTCCTTTTTTAGTGTCCATAAAGAGAAAGTTGCGCATTTGATCCAGCTGCAAACTGAAATCAAATTCCCGTAAGCCTCTATGCCGTATCGTGCCGTGAAATTCGGCCGTATTGTTATAGCGATCATAAAGCTTAATACGCGGGAAGGTGATCCGATCATTGTCAAAAGTAATATCGCCATTGAAGCGATAGTCAGTACGGAAGTAATCAATCCCAAAGCGAGCATCGGCAAATTGTCCGGTGCCACTGACTACCAAATCTTCCAAACTCCCAAAGAGCCTAAATGCTTGGAGATTTACCTTGCCTTCCAAAACGTTTAAGGTTGTCTTGACAAAAGGGTAGGCATAGTTGAGGGGAAAACCGCCACTAGGAGAAAGGATGTCAAAATCTAGAGGGGATTTCTTGTCCGCAGTAGCATAATGTCCGGCCAAAGTCAAAGTGGTATCTACTCCATCCCACAGGCTGGCACGAAGCGCTAAATCTCCATTGCTTTGAGACCAAGAGACCTTACTGTAAATATCGCCGTACCCAAAGCCGTCCAAGGCAAAGGAGTCGATACGACTTATACCTTTGATTTCAGGCTTATAAAGCAGACTATACATCTCCAACTCTGCATTGACCAAACCGGTAGGTTGATAAATCAAAGGGAATAAATCATCTAGTAGGTTCAAACTTATGCCCCCTAGAGATAGCTTTAGGGGGAATTCCCGCCCTTTGGAGATAAGACCATCAAGGCGGACATAGCGCTCAGCATCCTGAATCATAAGATTGCGAATATCATAAACGCCATTTCCTACGATCAGTGAATCACCCTCATTGAACAAGAGAGAATCTCCTCTAAATATTAGGAAAGACTGGGCTGAATCAATGCTCGTGCCGATGAATCCGTCCTGAAAGAACTCAGTGGCTAGTTTTAATTGGGCTTCATTATGGTCCTCTCCTTGATGAAATACCAGATCACTCTCAAAGCGATTGTTGACGCCTTGGATATTTACGTCAACATCTTGTAGCTCAAAGCGTGGGCCGATTTGTACGGTATCTAAACGGACTTCTCCTGCGGCGGCAAGTTTGTTTTGATCACTACGCTTGAATAGATCAATACTCAAGTAAGGATTGATTAGGCGACCACCAGGAAAAAGAATAGAATCACTGTTTTGGAGCAAAACAGAAAATTGTTCGTTGAGTCCAAAACTGATTTCGCCACTCAACAATGAACCGGGAGAGACAAAAATAGGCTCTTTGAGGAAGTCAAAAATCTGATTAAGACTATCACGAGCGGCTACGCCAAACAATAAGTGTGTTTCTACGCTATCGGGAGCCTTATTGGCATAGTAGTCTTGGATGAGGCTGTCATTGTTTTGTAAAAACAAACGACTCTCTACAAATAGTCTTTGCAATAGAGGCCCTATGGTATAAACGCTAAAATCTCCCGCCAAATCAGCATCCAGAAGCGTGCTTTTGAGATTTATGTATTTTTGATTTTCCAGATTGTCAGCTCTGAGGTATAGGTCGGGTACTCTAATAGCGCTGGTATCAGCAGGGCGTTCCAATAAGGCCTGTTGTAGAGAAACTTGTCCTTGCAATCCGTCTAGGGAATCCCCAATGAGATCAACGTTTAAAAAAGAACTCAGCAGTATCTCTTGGGAGTACAGACCGTAGGTCTTGGTATTGAGGCGCTTGATACGCCCCGAAGCCTCATATTTGGCTGGTTCATGTTGCCAATCAAGATCGAGTTTTAGATCCGCTAGGCCTAGGCCATCTTTACCAAATATTTTTCCTTGGAGTTGGCGTTCGGCAAGGGCGACATCTAAATAAAGAGAGTCCACCTGGTAACCCATGATTCCAGATTCGAGTATGTAGGCATCGATTTTGGCGTTTAAATCATGGAGATTACTCCCCTGCCCAGCAATACTACCGTTAAAATTGAGTTCCTTAGACAAATTGTTTCCTTCTCCTAGTAGGCTGTTTACATCTAGCTTTTGGGTCGATAATGCTCCTTGGTAAGTCAGCAATTTGCTGAGGGGGGGCAGCTGTAGGTTGAGGTTGAAATCTATGCTCCCAAGGTTAGAACTAAGCGCACCAACGATATCAAAATCATAATAACCACCATCAAAAGTCCCAAAGAGATCCATCTGTCTTACTTTGGCTAGTTCCTTCGGAAAACGTTCCGGTCCCAAGACCTCTCTGAGATCGCCAATGCCGATATGCCCTTCGCTGATATTGAGTTTGAGTTGTGCCTTTTGCGATTGGAGTAAATCGTACATCTGGCCTCTGAGGGCAAAGCGGGTCGAATCACCCAAACCAATTTGTAGGGTATTTAGGCGAAGGTGTTGCAAGTTACCTTCGGCACTGCCATGGACTTTCCATAAACCTCTGACGGGAATCTCAGTAGGAGAAAAGTAATTGACGGTTTCTACATCTAGCAGGGTGTTCTTAAGTTCTACGGTAAATTCTTCATCTAGATGACGATCAAATAACTGAAGCAAGGTGGCGCCTGGAAGCCGTACTGTGCCAGTAATATTGCTACGGTCACTTTTTAGGAGCAATTGCCTCGCTTCGATAAAGGGTTTTTGTTGTTTAGCCGTATCAGCTGGTACAATCTCGATGATGCTACTGAGGGATTGCACGGGAAAGCCTGAGCGTTCCTCGGAGAGGGAAAGAGAAGTAACGTCTAGGGTCATTTTGCCCTTTGGATCACGGGTAAAAGCCAAAACCGTGTTTAGCTTAGCAAGCGCTAAATTGGTCCAATTGAGGTGGCCAGGATTGAGCAGGCTTACTTTTTCTGAAATAGAGTCTCGGTAGATGAGTTTACTATTTTTTAAAAACAGATTTTCGATGGCGAGATTGAGCAAAAGTGGCTCACCCGAACTGCCTGTTGGCCGCAGGCTATCTACCATAAATTGGATGTTGAGACTAGAATCTTTGGTTTGTCGATAAAGAAATATCTCTGCTTGATCAAGTACCACCCGCCCAAGGGCAAAGTCTTGCACTTCCTCGCGCTCAAACAACAAATCCCATAGCGAAAAGGCAAAGACACTGATATCCAGTTCTCCTAGATGAAGCATCTTTTGCGCTTGCTGGTCATATATAGTAAGCCCTTCCAACTGCGCTCGATCAGGCAGCGCAAAATCCACCCCTTCTAGTTCTACCGTAGTACCTAGGCGCGTTTCGAGAAACCCCTTGGCCTGATAGACCATCCAACTTTGTACTGGAGGCAGAAAAATAGCGATGCGAAGCAAGCCCAGCAATACCAAGATCCCCAGTGGAAAACTGAGGACGATCCTACGACTTCGGGGTATTTTGGGTAAGGGTTTTGGCTCCACGAAACAAAGCTACGATTATATTTTGGGGCTTTAATCAGGATGATAGATTCTGACGGCAGATGTCTTCACTTTTTCCCAATCGAGGCTCATGACCTTACGCTTATGTTGGACATAGAGTTGCATTTGATCGGTGTAGTGAGGACTATCGGGATTTGCCGAACTCCCATAAGCGTTAACGGATTCAATCTCAACTCCTTCCTGCGAAAAACGTACCAGTTCGACATAAGAATCTCCGACCCGAGAATAGAGTTTCCCATCCTTAAGTTTGGGGTCAGGACTGGCGTATAAAGCGGCAAGCGTCTCTGGTCCTCCGCTAACGGCCAAGCTATAATCGCCTCGCCGATGTCTCTGCAATTGTCCCAAAGGTACTTCTATGGTGCCAAAATATTTGTTGAGATGGGCGACTGCTTTTCTTAGTGCGGCCACGCAATCAGATTCTTTTGCCTGTTTTCCCTCCAGCGTATAGCGTCCATTAAGCTGATCGACTAGTTCGATACCAGCTAATAAAAAGATGGAGGCAGCGATATTATTGGTATCCATCTGCATATCCCAAGCTTGGAGATATTGGAGCGCAGGAGCTAAGTCAGGATATTTTTGGGGATCAAGTTGGGCAATCAGCTTAAAATTAGTGATACCATAGAGGTAAAGGCTATCCTCATAGCCAATATCGTATTTGATACGAAGAAAATCCTCCCAAGTGATTTCGTCTTCAGCCGTCATAAGTTCTTGAAAACGCAGACTACGATTATTTTCCCAAAGGCGGTAGCCCATGGTCTTATTCCAGCCATAAAAATCGAGATTATCCTCAGGGGCGGCGGCACTATGTGGACTATTATTGGTGTTGAAAACATAACCTCCCGCAGGATTTAACAGCTGGGGCAAGCTGTCAAAAGGAAAGTATTGCGTTCCCCAAAGGGTAGATGACGTATCTCCTCTCACTACTCCTGACCAATCATATTGTGGATCTCTTAGCGGCATTTTGGCATTGCTGACATAAAAAATATTATCCTCTCGGTCTGCATATACAATGTTGGTTCCGGTGATCGCATTTATTTTCAACGCTTCGCGGAACGATTCCCAATTGGTCGCGAGATTCATGTGATACCACTGTTCCGCTGCGCGGATATCCTGATTCGCAACATAGCGGAGACTGTAGTAACCTTCCTTGTTTTCGAGCGTCAATCCGTAGGGACTGAGGTAGTAGGTTTTGGAAACAGGAATTTTGAAGGGCCCAAACTTGACCTTAGCCTTGGCTTTGTACTTTTCCAATTTGCGCCACTCGCCATCATAACGATAGGTCCGTTTGCGAGAAGGATGCATCTCTAGCTTAAAAATATCATACAAATCTGGTCCATTAACAGTATGGGCCCAGCCCAAATATTCATTAGCACCGAGAAAAATGCTCATGCCTCCTGGAAAAGTTGCGCCGAGGATGTTGAGCCCTTCGTCCGAAATTAGGTGGGCTTCATACCAAGAATATAGTCCCTCGAGGGGTTGGTGCGAATTGATAGCGAGGTAAGTTTTGTCGTCGCTGGTTCGCGAACGACTAATCGCAAAGGCATTGGAGCCTTTGGGTGATTCTGGGCCTAGCTGGTTGTTTAGGACTTGAGTAAGACCTCCATCCACTCCGGTCAGCAGAGCCAAGGCAAGCATATAACCCTTGATGATATCTTGGGGATACACTGGAAAAAGGTCCGCTTTCAATACTTCCTTAGGATGTAGCTTGGCATATTGATTGACACCTTGGCAGTACGCTTCCAGCGAACGCCTAAACTCCGCAGACAAAGCATTGGGATATTGTTCTTTGACCGCCTGATCTAATTGCATCCACTGGACGGCGATATCGATAGGTGCGGCACTGGCTCCATTAACCTCAGCTAAGCGTCCTCGGATGGTGAGGAGCTGTTCTTGCACGGTCTTAAAGTCATCCTCAGCCGTGGCCCAAGCTAGGCCGTAGGCAACGCCCGCATTGGTGGGCGCATAGATGTGAGGGACCCCAAAGCTATCGCGCGCAATGGTGATTTCATTAGGCTCTACAGACGATTGAGCGATAAGATTAGAAAAAATGAGTAAATAGGAAAGTAGGGTAGTAGTGGCAGTTTTTAACATGTCGAAAGCATTATTTGCCGTAATCTAGGCATAATTACTCCAGCACTCAATTACCGTTCCCGAAGGAGCATACTCCAATCTTTCGTAGATACTTACCGTTGAGGGTAATTTGACTCATTGTAGACCCCAAAAAGCCTACTTTAGTAACATAATCAGACTATAAAAGGCTTTACCGAGTCCTATTTGATACGAGTTCTTGCAGCTATAATTCCCAAAACGATTCCTGTATCATGAAAACCAAACTATTACTGTTGTGCTTTGTCCTACTAGGAAATATGCTTTATGGCCAAGAGGTATTGATTCAGGGCAATATCGCAACTGTAGAAGCTAGTTTTCAACCTGCTTCTACCACTGCAGCATTCTACAAATTCAAAGACAGTTTGAATAAAGAGCATATTGCTGCGATTCCGGTCAACCACTTAGGGCAGTTTCGTCGCACTTTCCCTGCTAATACAGACGTCCAACTTTATATCTATTACAACGAGTTTGTCCCGGTTGATACGGTGATCAACACTGGAGAAGGGCCAGTCTTGAGTTTGCGCTTTATGCTCATGTCCAAGATTATGCAGTTCTCAGCGGCTACTGCACAAGCCGACATCGAAAGCGAAAAAGTGAGAATCATATTCCACGATGCTCAAATGGCGCGCTTGTTTCAGAAAGCTGGCTTTAAAGAAAAATATGGATTTATTTTCTCGTATGTGCCACGTCCAGATTCTTGGGAAGAGCTAAGAGACATCTCTGAATACAATGCTGTAATGGAATCTTATCTCGATAACCTCAATCCCAATGGGTGGAGAGATAGGCTATATGCCGAAATGGATAGCCTGATTGAGATTCGTGAAAGCTTTGCTGGGCTTGATGAAGCCAGTACAGAAGATGATGCAGCGGTATTTATAGAAGTTCCTACCCAAAGTGCTCCCGCTCAGCCTGTAGAAAGTGATGTGGCGGACGTATATGCCATTCCCAAAGAAGTGGCCATTGACTCTGAGCCAGTACAATCGGCAGATAGCTTAGATACTTCTCCGGTTATTTATTTAGCGATGGAGCCCAAGGAGCCGATCAAAGGGTTTGATTTGGAAGAAAATGAGGAGCCAGAAGTAAGGTTGCCGGAAACCAGTCAGGTACCAGCTATCACGACTGAAGCTGGACCGGAAATATTTATTCCCATACCTAAGCTAGAGGATAAGCCTGCCGCGCCAATCGCTTCTTTTGAGCAAGAAACACTTGAAACACTTGAAGCAGAGCTTGCGGCTGAAGAAATGGAGGGCAGTGCCGCCAAAAGCATCTCTGGACCTTCGGTCAGTGAAGCCGAGCTGATTGCCCCTCCCATTGCTACTGTGGCGAGCGATGAAGATGTTGAAATTCAATTACCAGAAGTAAAAGCAGTAGTTGAAGGGGAGCAAACCGCTGCAGAGGAGCAAGCAGCCGAAGAAGAATTAGTTGCAGCTGAAGATAATGATTCTCTAGAAGAATTGATGGCACTTGAAGTCGAGCCGTTGCTTCCAGAGGCTGAGCCCAAAAAGATTGTTACAACAGAACAAGAGGTAAAAGAAGCCTCTGCTCCTCAGCAAGAGATTCAGACAGAAACCGACAATTTTGTGCTAAAATCTGAAGTCGTAGTGGCAGATACTGATTCTGAATTGGCTGAAGCAGAGCCTGAAAGCTCTCTGGAAAAGATCATTGCTCAGACTACAAAAGATCCTAATTTGATTCCTGGGATTCATATCGAAGCCTTACCTATGACGCCACCACCAGCACGTGAAGAAGAACCTTCTGCAAGCGTCAAGGCGGCTTACAAAGGTGGATCTATCGTACAATACCTTGATGAAATGCAATCTGATGCCTTAGCTCAAGCGGTGGCTGAGTCAGAGCGGATTTATGGTACGGAAGGTCAATCAAGCCTGCCAAAAAGTTGGCGTTTCCCTAACAACCCCTTACTAAAGCCAGAAATGGAAGGACGCTTGGTGCAGAACCAAGAAATGTTTGAAAACTACTACGTGCCACGCCTCAAATGGCAAACCGAAGCACCGGTAGCTTTTATGTTACGACGCATTGATAAAGATCCCAATTACCGTAGCATTGAAATCATCAAGCACTGGTCAGCTTTGCACTATGAGGCGCTAATCCCCGAATTGATCTTAAGAATTACCTATACAGAGGTAGTCGGTCTTAAGAATTATAAAGACATCATTATCTGGGATAGAGTGGACAGTGGCGATATGGTTTTGAACGGTCCGGGCGCTGAAATCAGAGACGATCTTTTTGCTGTTGCCGGTCGAGCCAACTTTTTACTCAAAAACCTGACAGGTGAAGATTTTGGTGACATTGGTATAAACACCTCTGCCGAAGAACGCCTATTTATTCGCGACCAATGGGTTAATTGGCTTCTCAACCTCCAAAACGGCCACTCCTTCGTCAGTCCCTAAATCAAGGCGCTTGCTCTCCTGCTATTTTTTGGTGCAAAAAATCCTTATTCCTATCTCTTGGGAAATTTTTCCCTCTGGATTATTATGGGTTTGTGGTAGTGTTTTTGTGTAGTTTAGAGTGAAATAAGAGATCAGACTAATTTAACCCATTATGTCGGCTTCCTTTTTTGCACTTCGAACCTACACCCTGGCATTGATTGATGATGAACCCATCTATCAGTTGATTTTAGAACGCTTATTGCAAGGCTGTCCTCAGCGCTGCCGCATGCTTTATTATTCCAATGGCCCAGAAGCATTGGCAAAGCTTAAGCAAAACCAAGCAGATCCCGCCAGCACTCCTGATGTGATTTTGCTCGACCTAAACCTACCTATGCTTAATGGCTGGGATGTACTCGCACAGATTGAAAAAATACCCTTCGCCTCAAGACCCAAAGTATATATTCTCTCTTCTTCGATAGACCCTGAGGATAAGCAGCGTGCACAAAAGCATCCAGCGGTATCGGGCTTCTTACCCAAGCCTTTATACCTAGAAGACCTCAAAGGATTGTTGCAAAAAGCAGCTTAGAAATAAAGAATGGCTGTAAATTGCAGCATGCGTTTATTTATTTCGATCTCTTTTTTGTTTTTTACTTCAACACTTTTTGCCCAGCAAAAAGATAGTCTTTCCCATCAAGCCTTTGAACTAGATCCGGTAGTGTTGACGGCTTTTGAAGCGGGGCAAAATCTCCTCAAACAAAGCGCAAGTGTTTCGGTCCTCAGTCAGCGCGAACTAAGCCGTGATCAGGACTTAATCATCGCAAACAGTCTCAACCGAGTCCCAGGTGTCTTGATGCACAATGGTACCTTAGGCACCAATCGTATCACCATTAGAGGTATAGGGGCACGCTCCCTTTTTTCTACCACCAAAATCAGAGCCTATCTAGACGATATCCCCCTTACGACTGGCGATGGGGAAACCACCCTCGAAGATATCGATCTTAGGATGTTAGAAAGGGTGGAGGTAATCCGAGGACCCGCAGCCAGTTTATATGGAGCTGGTCTAGCCGGAACGATCAATCTTCGCTTTCGTGATTTTGGCCAACAACCCACAGGGGTCGGACTGGAAGCACAGCTAGGTAGTTTTGGGCTCCAACGCTACCAAGCTTGGGGCAATTGGCAGCAGGAGCAGGGAGGGATGAGGCTGCACTATAGCGACACCCAGCAAGAAGGCTTTCGCCAAAATAGTCAGTACCAACGTAGGAGCTTAGGCTTAAGTGGCAAATGGCAAAATGGGAGGAAAGGCCAAATAAGTCTGCTTGCCAATTATGTAGATGTGCTTGGATTTATCCCTAGTTCCATTGACAGCGCTGATTTTGTTGAGGATCCTACCCAAGCAGCTTTTACCTGGAATCGCTCCCAAGGCTTTGAGGACTATCAAAAGCTACTGATGGGACTTTCTTATCGACATCAGCTGAGCGATAAGCTGACTTGGACAAGCAGTCTTTATGGTGGTTTCCGTTCAAATTATGAACTGCGCCCCTTTAATCTGCTACAAGAGCAAAGTCAAAATATTGGGTTGCGCACTCGGCTCGAAGGATTACAAGAAACAGCCTCTCTTCAGCTTAAATGGCAAATAGGGGGGGAAGCGTTCCGCGAAGCGTATCAATGGCTCACTACTGACAATGCCGATGGCGCGGGTACCCTTGGAGATATCCTGAGCAATAATCTGGAGACCCGTGAGCTACTCAACTTATTTGCGCAGTTAGATATCGCCTTCGGAGAACGCTTGTCTCTCACCGGAGGGATAAATTTTAATCGAACGATATATGACTACCAGGATATTTTTGCGCCCGATAGTATTGATCTTAGTGGCAATTACCAATATCCCCTTAGCTTTTCCCCGCGTATCGCCTTCAACTATCAATTGGGGGTTGATTGGCACCTTTATGGCAATATCAGTCATGGTTTTTCGCCCCCCTCTTTGAGCGAGACCCTGACCCCAGATGGCCAGATCAATCCTGAGATACTCCCAGAAACGGGTTGGAATTTTGAATTGGGGCAACGCTATCGTGCCGCGGATCAAGCCACTTATTTTGAGGCCTCGCTTTTCTACTTACCGGTTCGTAATTTGTTGGTAGCGCGTCGTACAGACAACGACCAATTTGTAGGCATCAATGCAGGACAGGCTGATCATTTAGGGCTTGAGGTTAGTGCGGACCAACGACTGTATCAGGCTGGGGGCAATGAAATTCGGCTCTTTGCTACCTATACCTTTGCTCGCTACCGTTTTACAGATTTTGTGGATGGAGAAGATGACTTTGGCGGAAATGCTTTGCCGGGGATCCCTCCTCATCATATCAATGCCGGTTTGGATGCAGTATTCGGTAATTTTCGCGCCAATCTTAATTATCGTTTTGTAGATGCGATGCCGCTACGCGATAATAATGAGGGCTTCTCGGAGGCTTATTCTCTTTGGAATCTGAGAGTGGATTGGGAGCCACCCTTCGGGGAACGCAGCGACTGGGCCATATACGGCGGAGTACAAAACTTATTTGACGTTCGTTATGCCTCCATGATATTGATCAATGCAGGTAGCTTTGGCAACAATGCACCTCGTTACTACTATCCTGGCGCCCCAAGAAATTATTATTTTGGCTTAAGGCTTTTTCTCCATCGTTCCTAACAAAACATCCTCTCCTGCCAAGCAAGAGAGGATGTACATACTCAATATGAAAGTGTTATTCGATCACCAATTTTTCTTGATAGGAGCCGTTTTCGCCTTGGATATCCAAGAGGTATAAGCCCTGAGGTAAATCTCCCAAGTTTGTTTGCCAGCGCTTAGCCCCTGCGGCTAATTGGAAATTTTGCTGCCAAACTAATTTGCCTTGCACATCAAACAATTGTGCTTTCAGATCCTCTGCTTGCTCAAATTGAGCTTCGAAGTATAGCGTTCCCTGACTAGGGTTAGGAAAAACGACCAAGGGAAGCGTCTCTAAGGCTGTTTGGATGCCCGTAAAAATACCTTGGATGGAAATATTGTCTAGAAAGATCCGGTCTCCTCTAGCTTGTGGATCAAAAGCTTTGCTAAATATGGTTTTGCCTTCAAAACAAACATGAAACTGACTTCCGGCTAAACTATCTAAATTGAAAATATGAGTGGTCCAAGCGTCACTATCGGGCGTGATGGCGTTGTAGCGAGCTATTTCTTGCTCGTTGATCAGCAAGCGCAGGGTATTGACTTGACTTGAGATAAGGCTATCGCTGGGGTTGGGAAATTGATTGTCTAATTCGCTAGCCAAATGGGTAGAAAAAATCTGTCTGCGATCAAAACTGAGATCAAGCGTTTGCATAGCTGTCGCATCCACACAAATACAGGCTTGATTGCGATAATCTGGATTAAAGTCAAAGACATCCACCACGGGCCCCCCCCATAGCGGAAATGCATTTACCAGCCGATAATTGACTGATCCGCTGCCCTCCATCATGATACCGTAGCCATTACCATTGCCAAAAGTGCTATCAACCACGGTAGTAGAGCGATCTCCGCTGAGAAGCAATACACTATCAACCCAACTAGCTTGCTCAAAGTCGATCAATTGCTCTGCAATAGAATAAACCTGCTTGACCTCTAGGGTAGGGGAGAGGTTGTTGTCGCTAATGGGGTCATTGGGGTAAATAACCCGGGCAAAGAGTTTGTTGTCTTGGAGACCACTGAGATCAACGGCATTACTAAAGGTATGGCTAAATACTTCTCCACCATTGAGATCGCTGGCCAAAGTATGAGTCTCGATAAAGGAATTGAAGGGGATTTGCTGGAAAAGAGCTACTTGAAAGGAGGTACCAGCTGGAATACTGTTACAGCCATTGAACTTGATAGCAATGCTAAATTGCTCTGTCTCCCCTAAGCCACAGTTGCCGAGAGACTGCACCTCTAACACGGTAAAATCATCATCAGTGATAGGATCGCCAAAACCGACGGCATACCAAGCATTATTGGTGGCAATGGCCTCGGCTGAGCAAGGCCCATAAAGGTCTTCTGCGGAACGAATCGCAGCACGCCAAGCATCTTCAAACTGAGCCGTAGGCAGGAGATAAGTGTTAAGCATACGGTAGAAGATGGCTCCTGCTTTGTCGATACCGACTCCTGTTACTTGGTAGTTATCCCCATTGTCATTTGTGCCCGTACCCCCTTCTGCTACGAGATAAAAGCAGTGACTAAAGGCGGTACTATTTTGATGAGCACCTCCATTGTCGAGCTCTCCTGTGTACCAACCACTGCCTTTGTAAGTATCAGGGAAGATGGAACCTAGGCCAAATAAAGAATTTGGATTAGACATTGAGCGAAAGGCGGTGGCGTCTTCTCCGACCTCCCAACTAAATTGAGTGGAGTCTGCAAAATGTTGGACACAGTTACCAAAGATATCGGCATACCCTTCATTGATGGCGGCTGACTCGTCTATGTAAATCAAATTGCCGAGGGAATTGCGTATTACCCCATGCGTAAACTCATGGCCTACCACATCTGAGCCTACATAGGGATTGCCATTCACATCTGAATAAGCAGCGTAGTACACATTCCAAAAGGCGTTTTGAGCGCTCTTAGGACCATAATGAACAAAGGACGGAATTAGCGTACCTTGACCATCATAGCCATCTCTGCCATAGCGCTCAAAAAAGTAATCGTAAGCCATCTCGGTGCCCCAATGGACATCAGTGGCCACTTCGTCCCAGTCGGGGTTGACATTGTTCCAATAATTGTCATCGTCGGTAAAATCGACGGCATTATTGAGGTTGGTGCTATTGTTGAGATCATAGGTTTCGATCCCACCGGCGGCACGGCTGTAATCTCGTAAACGAAATTCGGTGGCGGTCGAATCGGTGATAATAGTTCTTGTCCCGCTATAACGAGTTTCGGCGGTACCTACGCTACCCATAGTGTGTAGGGTATTGAGTTTTTTGATAAAAGCACCTGTTTTGGCATCAATATATATTTGCCAAGAACCATGGGGTTGGGCCGTGAACACGTCCATTTTATAGGCAAGCACGTACTCAGGCGTTTCCCATTTGAAGTCAGTATCCACCCACATGAGTGCTGGTTCAGGAAAAAAGCTGGCCTCAGGATTTTGCTTAATGTCCTTGATCATTTCTTCGAAGAACGCTACTTCCCAAAGGTACTCTTGGGCTGCGATTTCTACTTTTGCAGCGGCGATAGCTGCTTTTTCATTGATCCGTACACTGGGACTGAGCGTTCCACAAGGTGGTAAAAAATAATTGAAGCTCTCCACTCTACCAGCCCGACTATGTATGGCAAGCAAAGAATGCTCGACCCAATACCCTTGATGAAAAAGTTGATAGTAGGAATGATGAAACCCCAACTCATCATACTTTTGCTCAAAAAGGATCAGTTGATCATCCGCGCTCATTCCCAATAAATGAGGAAATTGGGAAAGAAATTCTTGCGTACTGAGCTGAGTGCCATCATAGGTTTTATACCAATCAGGAGCGCCATCTTGGGTCGCGATGGCCGCAAAAGGGTTTTGCTGTCCCCAGAGATTGAGGGAGGCGCAAAGAATACAGAAAAAAACGATTATTCGAAACATAAAGCAGGTTTAGTAGAGTTTAAACATAGTCAGCAGAATAAAAATAACAAAAATGGAGGCAACTACTACGCTATTTATTAAGACCCCTCGCACGGCTAGAGTGGCTGTATTGGGGGAACTCAATGATCAGGTGGAGGAATGTTGGATCGTGATGCACGGGTACCGTCAACTTGCAAGTAGGTTTCTTAGGCGTTTTCAACCCTTTGCCGCTGAAAAGCGCGTAATTGTAGCTCCCGAAGGATTGTCTCGGTTCTACCTTTATGATCAACGCCCACATGTGGGTGCTAGCTGGATGACCAGGGAAGATCGTTTGCACGAAATTGAGGATCAGTTTCAATATTTAGAAAACTTATATCAGCATCTAAAAGACCAACTTAGCCCAGAGGTGAAGTGGCATTTGTTTGGCTTTTCTCAAGGGGTTGCCACCGTATGGCGGTGGTTGCTCAAAGGAAGCATTGCACCTCGGAGTTTGACTATTTGCTGTGGGATAGTACCAATGGAATCGAACGATTTACTAGAAAGTAAACTTAAGGCCCTTCCACTATGTAATGTTTTTGCTCTTCAGGACGAATTTATTCCGCTTGAAAAGGCAAATGAGCATGCTGAAAACGTAGCGAAAACATACCCCCAAACACAAAATTTAGGGGTAGATGGCCCTCATGAGCTCCATGCGGAGATGATGCAGATATGGATGGCTCAATTTGCCAGCCATTTGGTCTAAATCGGCCCTGCAAGGTGAGATGAGAAGATAGTTTATCAGTATGTAAGATTTGGCCCAATAAATGCCCTATTTAATCGTACTAGTAAAGCATCCATTTTAGCGAATTTTCGTTAATAAAGAAACGAACGTCGAAAACGATTACAAACCCTTATAAAAAGCAGGCGAAATAAAGCCATGAAACACCTACTTGTCCCCCTAAATCTCCGCTCGGATTTTGAAAATGTATTAGACTATGCTTGTTCTTTGGCTGATCGTGCTAAAGCAAAACTCTCTTTTTTTTATGTAGTGCCTCGTCGCGCCCTCAGAGGTAATAGTACTTTTGTATTACATCAAAATGATGCTTGGAAACTAGCAGAAGAAAATATTCGCTCTGCTTCCCTCCGCAACACAGTGGCTAAGCTTATCCTTCAATTGGAGGAAAAAGGCCTCAATTACCGTTTCAAACTGATCACAGGCAGTCCAGCTTACAGCATCATCAGAGAGGCGAATACTGGCCAATATGATTTGCTGTTGATGGGATCTCATTCTTCCTCTGGTTGGTTTGGTAGCTTACGCAGTTCGCTAGCCAACCGAGTAATGGGCGATATCCAAACTCCCTTGATAGTGGCCCCTGCCCGCAAACCTTTTCTCCGCATTGAGCACATTAGCTATGCCGTCGATTTGACAGATTATGATCCAAAAATCGTGCGGACCGTCAAAGAAATTGCCAGTTTGTTTGACGCAAAATTGACTATCGTACATATCAATGCATCGGAAGAAAATCATCAAAAAGATAGGTATCGCGATGTGCTAGAAAGTATGATTTCGGCTACCCTAGACTATCCTAAAGTATATTATAAGTTTTTTGACCATGCCGATCCTTTGGGAGGGATTCGCAAATTTGTCAATCAAAACAATGCCAATCTGATCGCGATGACCAATCGTAAGAAAATGAGTTGGCGAGGGTGGTTTTCTCCCAAAAGCCTGACCCAACAAATGACCCGCGAGTTAGAAGTGCCTTTGCTCGCTTTCCGTAAGCAAGCTGGCTAATAATAGACAGTGATAATCAACTATAAAGGAGAGCTTGTTTCGCGGCAAGCTCTTTTTTATTCTTCTGGGTACTGAAAACCCTCTGGTGGTGGGAATAGCTCTTTGTAGTTCCAAGCGCCATATTGGTCCTCAGGCCGATCTGTTTCGTTAGCCCAACGATCTTTTTTTTGTGGCCCGCGTTTGCGGAACGCTACAGCCAATATGATACCAGTAACAGCTCCAAAAAGGTGCCCTTCCCAAGATACTCCTTCCTCCCCTGGAAATACTCCCCAGATCATTCCCCCGTACAAAAAGGCGATGATCAAAGATAGGGCAAGGGATCGAATTTCCTTTCGCAAAATCCCACTGACAAACAAAAAGAAAGCCAAGGCAAAGATCATCCCACTAGCCCCGATATGCCATTCCTGCCTGGCCATGGCCCAGACCCAAAGGGAGGGGGTAAAATAACTAAATAGACTAACGGGGAGAGCCACTTCTCGATATAGATACCATAAGGCTGCCAATAATATCAAAAGAGGGGCTGAATTGGCCCCAATATGCCCCAAATCACCATGAATCAAGGGCATAGTCAACAAACCCCTTAATCCTTCAGTAGTACGTGGGAGGACGCCCCAAAAGGCTCGCTCTGCTCCCGTCAACCAAAATAAGCCCTCAATCAACCAAATCGTAGCCAATGCCAAGAATCCTATCAGGATGGCATTTTTGATCTTTTGGCTTTCTAGTTGTTGAGCGTTCATACATTGACTACTTAAAATTTGTGCCAGCTGCATAAAAAGGACTATTTTCGAGTCTCAATCTGCCAATATGTCTGTTTCCCCCTTATTAAGCGTCAAAAACCTCCGTACTTTTTTCAAAACTGAGTCTGGTGAGATCGAAGCCGTCAGGGGAATTTCTTATGAGTTATCGCCTGGGCGAACGCTTGGCATCGTCGGAGAGTCGGGGAGTGGTAAGTCGGTAAGTTCACTTTCCATTATGGGCTTAATGGCAGCAAACGGACGCTTTGCGGCCGATGAGATCCGCTTTAATCCTCAAGGCCAAGCCTACCGCTTAGACCAAATGAGTGAAAAGGAAAAGCGAGCGCTCCGAGGCAATGAAATGTCGATGATATTTCAAGAGCCCATGAGTTCGCTAAATCCAGTGCTCAGTTGTGGTTTTCAAGTCGCAGAGGCATTGCGCTTGCATAAAGGGCTTAGCAAGGCTGAGGCCAGAGCTGAGACCCTCAAATTGTTTGAACAGGTACAACTACCACGAGTCAAACATATTTACGAGGCTTATCCGCATCAGATCTCTGGGGGACAAAAGCAGCGAGTTATGATTGCTATGGCCATCAGTTGCGGACCTTCTCTTTTGATTGCCGATGAGCCTACTACGGCCCTTGATGTTACTGTGCAAGGAGAGATTCTTGAACTACTGCAGCGCTTACAAGCTCATCATGGGATGGCAATGATCTTTATAACCCACGACCTGGGGGTAGTAGCCGAAATTGCGGATGACTTACTGGTGATGTATAAAGGAGAGATTGTGGAGCGAGGGAGTATCGAAGCTATTTTTCGGGCTCCTCAGCATCCCTATACCCAAGGACTTCTGGCTTGTCGCCCTAAGCTTACGCAAAAGCTTTACCGCTTGCCCACGATCAAAGATTTTATCACTGGGGAGGAGACAGATGATACAACCAAATCTAAAAAGCTGGCTGAGGAGACCCCAGAAAAACCTTCTTCAGTTTTGCTAAAAGTGGAAAATATCAAAACTTGGTTCAATACCAAAAAAGGTTTTCTTCGTCCTAAAACCGAGGCCGTTAAAGCGGTCGATGGAGTGAGTTTTGAAGTTTTTAGAGGCGAAACCTTGGGTCTTGTCGGAGAATCAGGTTGTGGAAAAACCACTCTTGGTCGGTCAATTTTGCGATTAATCGAACCTATTGGAGGCGCAATTTCCTATGAGGGACAGGACATTCGCGCCCTTGATCGAGAGGCCTTGCGTGGGATGCGTAAGAAAATGCAAATCATATTTCAAGATCCTTATAGCTCCCTTAATCCGAGAATGATGGTAGGAAGGGTGATACAGGAACCTATGCAAGTCCATGGTATCGGTAGTAGCGTCAAAGAGCGCAAGGCAAGAGTCCTTTCCTTATTAGAGCGAGTCGGTCTAGCTGAGGAGCACTACGAGCGTTTTCCACATGAATTTTCAGGTGGGCAAAGGCAGCGGATCTGTATCGCGAGGGCTTTAGCCGTAGAACCTGAATTTATCATCTGCGATGAGTCTGTCTCGGCTCTAGATGTTTCTATCCAAGCCCAAGTCCTCAACTTGCTCAAAGACCTGCAAGATGAGCTCGATCTGACCTATATTTTTATCTCCCATGATTTGAGCGTGGTCAAATTTATGAGCGATCGTATTATGGTCATGCGGGCAGGTAAAATGGTCGAGTTACAAGAGGCAGAGACACTTTATCGTTCGCCACAAAGCGATTATACTCAAAAGTTAATCCAGGCGATTCCTGCCGGTACATTGGCTAGTATCGAAGCGGCTAAGGAGCGTAGGGCCAATGCTCAAGTCAAGTCAGAATAAACGTTCCGCGTAGCGGGTATCAATAACTAAGTATTTAGACAATAGTATTCAGTATTAAGACCTAGGAAAATTGGGCTGCGTACTTCATCAAGACCACTTTCTCTGTACTTATCAAGCAGTCTTATTGGTATATGCATGTCTGGTGGACCTAACAGAAATGAACGTTCCGCGCAGCGAGAAAAGAAAAGTTTAAGATATTTATCTCCCTAGCTTTTGCTAAGCTTTCAAATTAAGACTTACTGCTGCGCAGAACGCTTAGCTCCAATAAAAAAAGCCGCCTCAACAATGAGGCGGCTTTTTTATAAATCGTATCTACAATTACTGGATCACTACTTTCTGAGTAGCAGTTCCACGACTTGTAGTAACTTTTACGAGGTAGATTCCGCTGCTCACATTTTGGAGCTGGAAGCTTTGATCGTGTGCTAGGACACGACTAACATCTTCACGAGCGATAACCTGACCGCTGATATTGACGATTTCGATAGAAATGTCTTCAGGGCGATCCAACTCTAAACGTAGGCTAAATGCGCCATTGTTTGGATTTGGCAGCAATTGCATGGTTTGGATACCAGCAGCTAGCTCTTCTTCGATACCTACAGAGCAACCATCACCAATAGCAGTTACTGTAACCGTATCAGTTACCGTACAACCAGCATCATCAGTTACTGTTACTTGGTAATCGCCTTCACAAAGACCGAAGATAAACGGAGCGTTGTTAAAGGTTGTACTATCAGAGAGTGCTACCCAGTCATAAGTAAATGGACTAGTACCACCACTAGCAGAGGCAGAAGCTGTTCCATTTGGTGCAGCCGAAGTACCACTGTTTGGAGATACACTACCCGCTACTGTAATTGGAGCAGGCTCATCAACTGCAATTTGAGCTGACTCAGTACAGTTATTTTCATCCGTTACGAAAACGGTATAAACTGCACCAGCAAGACCATTGATTGTAGCAGTAGTTTCGCCATTGTCCCAAGAGTAAGTTAGCATACCGGTACCACCACTAGCGATGGCAGAGGCAGAACCATTACCTTCACCCGCACAATTAACAGCGCTAGAGCTGATGTCGATATTGATAGCGGCAGGCTCAGTGATTGTTACAGAGCTAAAGGACTTACAACCATTAGCATCCGTGATTTCTACCGTAGTAGTACCAGCCGGAAGCATAGTAGCGGTTGCTGCAGCTTCGCCGTTTGACCAGCTATAAGTTTCTGATCCAGCACCACCTGTTACGGTAACAGTTGCAGTACCATCACCAGCGCCATTACAAGTAATGTCAGCGACAGAACCGATAGTTGGTACTGGAGCGTTAGCGTTGTTGAGGGTAAATGAAATTTCATCCTTACATCCAACTGTATCTTCAACTGTTACAGAGTAAAGACCAGCAGCAAGGTTGTTTACAGAAGTACCAGTAGCACCTGTGCTCCAAGTAATGGTGTAAGGAGCGATACCACCGCCAGTTGTTACACTAAGAGAACCATCAGAAACACCACAATCAGGCTTAAGCTCCGTTACTGAGTTAGAGAATGGATTTTCCTTACAGTTGTAGCAGAAGAATGGATCAATGGTAAAGTCTGTAGTCTTGTCCCAGCTTACATCAGAGATATAAACATAAGATACCGGATTCAAAGTACTTGTACCTGGTACAAGGTCCATAATCACTGTGGGTACTGTCAAAGTGTTACCATCTTCAAGTGCCGTATAAGAAGGACGCGGTAGGATGGCACGAGTACCAAAGTTGGCGTCGCCAGCCGTGCGGTCAACAATGTCTGTCAATTTGTTGTTTAGGACATCGTAGGCACGTGTCTGTAGCTCAGGAGAGGTATTTGTTTCTTGAGAACCAGGAGTGTTTGGATCGGCCTGAGGAGAGTAAGTTGGCAGTGTGGTATCAGAGTCAACCCAGCTGTAGAATACGTAATTTCCGTCTTCTGAACGGCTAAGTTCTGCTTTCGGTCCACTTGTTACCCACTCAGAGCCTGTACCACCACTAAAATCTCCAAAGGAAGCATCATAAGTTGACTGAGAGGCGATATACATCATGTTCCAGTCGCCAAATGCATCCTTGGTGATATCGTACATGAAAGTGATGATACCAGGATAGAAGAAATATCCAGCTGCAGAACCGTCTGGGTTAAATGGGCTAGAAGCACCTGATACATAGGTGAAGTAGTGAGGATTGCCCTTGGCATCAACCGTAAGTTCGAAGTCAAATACGATAGAAGCTTTGCCCGTTAGGAAAGGCACAGTATCAATTTGCGTTGGGCTCACTGAGTCAACAGTCAACTGGCTCAATAGAGAGTCACGTAGTTCGCTACATGTAGACATATCGAACTCGAAACCGTTAGTCCAAGTGTTACCACCATCCAAAGACTCATAGAAGATAGGAGAGATAGTGGTATCTTCTTTTCCTACAAGGTCACCAGGATGTGCGATGTAGCCAGTTTGGCCATCAGGGCTAAAGGCAATGTGAGGAATACCATTTACAGTACCTCCATCAAAGATAAAATGATTAGGAACGATAGTTGTGACAGTACTCCATGCAACTTCTTTGGTGGTTGGATCCCAAATACCTTTGTTTACATTGATGTTGTTTCCTTGGGCGTCATTACCGGTATTGGCTACATACCAAAACTCACCTGGTACACGCTCGATGAGAGAAGCAGGGAGATACTGGTCTCCACTTTGATAAACATATACTTCTTGCTCAACTACTGGCGTGCCAGCAGCGTCAGAAACCGAACCAGCAACGTGGCCGTCCCATCCAGAAGAACCAAGTAGTACTGGTCCTACATAAACAAGGTTCAAATCAGCAGTAGTAGGGTTGGCTGCTGTTGGATCCAAGAACATAGCCATGTTTGGATAACGCGAAAAACGCGTGTAAGTAGGGTTGATTTCCCCCTTACCAAAACAGTGTGCTGCGGGCGCTGCATTACCATCACTGACAGTAACTCCACCCCCTACGTCCCAGCTCTGACCACCATCAGTAGAGATGGAGTAACGATAGCGACCGTTATCAGTTGGTTGAACACCTCCACAAACATCTACATTGTGGCGATAAATAAAGGCCACCGAACCACCATTGGTGCCGACACCTGATACTACAGAAATCTGCTTGTCGCGTCCTGCAATAAATGAAAATGCGTTGCGAGATTCTCCAATCTTAAAGGCAGTAATTTGGTCACTATAGGTAGTGCCGATTGGATCTAATGCCTGAGCAGACCCATCTCCTGGGCGCTGGCTAAAATCTACTTGTTCTTGTTGGCGTTGGCGCAACAAATCCTGACGTAAGTCGACCGTTTGAACACGCAAATCTGAAGGTTTAATCAGATTCTGTGCCCCTGCCGAAGCAACGATCATCAAAGCGAACAGGAGAGAGGATAATTTTCTCATAGTCTACCTTACTTTTGACGATTTTGGTTAAAGTTTAGCCAGCAAGATAAAGAAATATCTTCCTCGAATCAAAAGAAGAAAACTCTCTATATTGGGCTAATTCTAGCTTTTAATGTTATACCATTAGGTGACAGGACAAGGCCTAAATCCCCTCCTGCTTTCTCCGTATTTTTGTCCTTTTTGTAGGCTAATTGCAAAATTGACGACAATTGCTCGCTTTTTTTGAAAAAAAAATGCTTGATGCTTGGTTTTTTTCAAGAGACCTCCTAATATTGTCGCAATCCTATCACACGCTACTGTGTTGCGGATTATAGAGAATGAGGTGAGAGATCTGGCTCTACGACCCTCTGGCAACCCATCCAAGCGAGACGGTGCCCCATCCAGCCCTAAAGTTTAGGGACAGATAATGAAACATAGAGCAATGAATTATTCCACTTTACTTCTCTCCACTCAACAGACTCAATTTCCATTGAGCCCAATTTGTTGTACGCCTAAATGTTGTTGTTGCTAAATCAACGACACCAGCAGAAGTAATTCTACCTTTTACGTATTCCTTCAAAACTGGTCGTCAAGATCCGACCCTGGCAGATATCTATATTTGTGCCAAAACCCCTACGCATAAAATCACCCAAAATATTCATTTCAACATTTTTTAATCATGAGTCAGAAATATCGTTTTGAAACGCTCCAGCTACACGCTGGCCAACAAGCAGACCCCACTACCGGTTCTCGTGCGGTCCCGATTTACCAGACTACGTCTTATGTCTTCAATGATAGCGATCATGCTGCGAAACTTTTTGCCCTGCAAGAGTTTGGCAATATCTATACTCGGATCATGAATCCCACTACCGATGTGTTTGAACAGCGCATCGCAGCCCTAGAAGGTGGAGTTGCTGCCGTTGCTACCGCTTCCGGACAGTCAGCTCAATTTTTGGCCCTTAACAACTTCTTGACCACTGGGGACAATTTTGTGGCTTCTCCTTACCTATATGGAGGTACCTACAACCAATTCAAAGTGGCCTTTAAAAGACTAGGGATTGAAGCCCGTTTTGCCGCTAGCGACAAAGTCGCTGACCTAGAGGCGCAAATTGACGAAAATACCAAAGGTATTTACTTAGAGTCTATCGGTAACCCAGAGTTCAACGTGCCTGATTTTGAAGCCATCGCTGGACTAGCGCAAAAATACAACATTCCGTTAGTCGCTGATAATACCTTTGGTGCTGCGGGATATCTAGTACGTCCGATCGATTATGGCGTAAATGTGGTAACTGCTTCTGCTACCAAATGGATCGGCGGTCATGGTACTTCCATAGGTGGGGTAGTCGTTGATGGGGGTAACTACAATTGGGGTAATGGCAAATTTCCTCAGTTTAGCTCTCCCTCTGATGGCTACCATGGACTGGTCTTTAGTGATGTATTTGGTCCTGAAGGCCCATTTGGTAACATCCAGTTCGCTATCAGAACCCGTGTAGAAGGACTGCGTGATTTTGGTCCAGCACTTTCTCCTTTCAACGCCTTCCAGCTGATCCAAGGGATTGAGACCCTTTCTTTGCGGGTGCAAAGAACGGTTGACAATGCATTGGCATTAGGAAAGTGGTTAGAAGCGCATCCGCTAGTGAAAAAAGTCAATTACTCTAGCTTAGAAAGCAGCCCTTACTATGAACTAGCGCAAAAATATGCCGCTCGTGGTGCTGGTGGGGTATTGAGTTTTGAATTAGATGGTACGCGCGAACAAGCCGCAGCCCTGGTCAATAACCTTGAACTGATCTCTCACCTCGCCAATGTAGGGGATGCGAAGACTTTGATCATCCACCCATCTAGTACTACGCACCAACAATTGAGTGATGAGGCCCAGCTAGCTGCGGGAGTAACGCCAACTCTACTGAGAGTTTCTGTGGGTATCGAGCATATCGATGATATCAAAGATGATTTTGTACAGGCCTTCGACAAAGTCTTTAGTCCACAAACTGCTTAATCAATAAAAAAAAGGCACGCAACGATGGCTGGAAACGATTGTTGCAGTGCCCTCAATAAATCAAGTTTAACCTTAAAATTTATTTAACCATGAGTTTACTAAAGTTTTCTGTAAGCGGCAAAAGTGCCAACGCTACTAAATTCGTGGCCAAGAGCCGTCAATTTGAAATTGTCATTGACGAGCCGCCAGCTTTAGGAGGTGCCGATGAGGCTGCCAATCCGGTAGAATATCTCCTAGCGAGCTATGCCGGTTGCCTTAATGTAGTAGGACATATTGTCGCCGCCGAACAGAAGCTAGATCTCAAGGGTTTGGAAATCGCCATTGAAGGTGAAATTGATCCGGCCCGACTTTTTGGTCAAAAAACCGAAGCAAGAGCAGGTTATCAAGGATTAGAGGTAAAATTGATACCCGATACCGATGCAAGCCAAGAACGTTTGGCACTTTGGTTGGCCGAGGTGGAAAAGCGTTGCCCAATCAACGATAATCTAAGTTCACAAACACCGGTTGAGATTTCGGTTGAAACTCAGCCTCTCGTAGTCAAGGCAGCTTAGACCTCTCGATAGCTATCGGTATGGCAGAACGCTTATCATTTAGCATTTAGACGAAAATACTCAGTCTTAAGACGATTGAATCTGAGCTATTGGAGTCAACGAATCCAGCTCTTAAGTACTTTTTTCTTTCTACTTCTGGACCGCTGCGCGGAACGCTCATTTGAAATGACAATAGGTTTGAGAACAAGTAAGAGTGCTCCTCCGCTGCGCGGAACGATGGAAATAAATGGTGATTGCAGATCTCACTTTGGTGGGTCTGCAATCTTTTTGTTATGATTGTCTATGCCAAAGGAAGTCTTTGTTTATACAGGTCGATTTGAATTAGAAAATGGCGAATGCCTTGCGGGATTTGAGTTAGCTTATCAGACTTGGGGAAAGCGTAATGTGGATGACTCCAACATCATTTGGGTTTGCCATGCCTTGACCGGTAATACCGACGTAATTGATTGGTGGCCTGGTATGATTGGTGATGGAGCAGCCTTAGATCCGGAAAAACATTTTATCATTTGCGCCAATATGCTTGGCTCTTGCTATGGCTCTACTCACGCCTTATCAATAAACCCCGATACTGGGACGCCTTATTATCATAGTTTCCCATTGCTTACAAATCGGGATATGGTCCGAGCCTTCGATGCGTTGCGCGAAGCGCTACAAATCAAAAATATCAAACTTATCCTGGGAGGATCTATGGGAGGGCAGCATGCCTTAGAATGGGCTGTAATAAAGCCAGACCTATTTGAGTATCTCGCACCAGTGGCAACTAATGCTCAGCATTCAGCTTGGGGGATTGCTTTTAATGAAACCCAACGTATGTCCATCGAAGCGGATAGTACTTGGCTTGAGCAACATGCTGAAGCTGGCAGCAGAGGTATGAAAGCAGCTCGGGCGGCGGCGCTTTTGTCTTACCGAAGTTATGCGGCCTACCAAACTAGCCAAGAGGAGCCAGAAGACAGTAACTATGACGCATTTAGGGCTTCCTCTTATCAGCAATACCAGGGTAACAAAATTGTCCAACGATTTAATGCCTTTGCCTACTGGACCCTTTCCAAAGCCATGGATTCCCAAAATCTCGGCCGAGGTCGAGGCGGAGTCGAGCAAGCTTTACAAAGTATAAAAGCGAAAACCCTAGTGATAGCGATTGATTCTGATATCCTTTTCCCTCCCTTAGAGCAACAATTCATCGCTGAGCATATCCCCAATGCGCAATATGAAGTTGTGCGGTCTCCGAAGGGGCATGATGGCTTTTTGATTGAAATTACGGCTATCAGCGATTTGCTAAAAGGATTTATCAATGCCTAAAAATTGCTATTAATTTTAACATTATTGAAAAATATACTATTATTATTGGCTATTTGTTGTGTTTAAATGCAACTATGCTAAGTATTTACGTATAAATAGTATATGGAGAAGTACCAAAAGCCGATCAAGGGTAGGGGAGCACAAATCAATCCTTCCAACCCCTATTTGAAGCATGCGTATGATACGGCGGCAGAGGATGGCTTGGATGAGGCCTTGGTACCCGATACAAAAACAGAGCTATTTTTTGAGCATCCTAAAAAGATCCTCAATCATGTAAAAAGTCCAGATGTACCTTTTGAATGGTCGCTCAATCCTTATCAAGGTTGTGAACATGGCTGTATCTATTGTTATGCTCGAAATGCCCATACTTATTGGGGCTTTAGCGCAGGATTAGATTTTGAACGCAAAATCATCGTTAAGGAAAACGCAGCCGAACTGCTCGTCAAAGCTTTAGAAAATAAGCGTTGGCAGCCCAAACCCATTATGCTTTCTGGCAATACGGATTGTTATCAACCGCTAGAACGCAAACTGAAAATAACCCGCCAGTGCCTCGAGGTCCTATTACGATATCATCATCCCCTTAGCCTGATTACAAAAAACAGCCTTATCCTCAGGGATTTAGATCTGTTAAAAGAACTAGCCAAAGAGGGCCTAGTACATGTTGCTATCACCATCACTACCCTCAATGAAGAGTTGCGCAGGGCGATGGAGCCTCGGACTGCTTCTACAAAAAAACGATTGGCCGTGGTTGAAACCTTGGCAAAAGCCGGTATACCCGTAGGCGTAATGTTGGGCCCCGTAATTCCTGGACTCAATAACCACGAGATTCCCAAACTGGTCGAAGAATCCGCAAAGCGAGGCGCGTTGTCCGCTGGCTATACGTTTGTGCGCCTCAACGGGCAGACAGGGGACATTTTTGAACATTGGATCAAGCAGCATTTTCCTGATCGAGCCCAAAAAGTGCTAAGTCAAATCAAGGCTTCTCATGCCGGAAGCCTCAACGATAGTACCTATGGCCGCCGCATGAGGGGAGAAGGTGAAATAGCAAAAAGCGTCGCCCAGCTTTATAAGATAGCAAAGCGACGCTTTTTGGCAGATCGTAAGATGCCACCTTACAATCTCAAGGCTTTTCGCCGACCCAGTGATGTTCAACTGCGTTTGTTTGAATAAGGGCTGTTTGAGGATTGGGCCAATATAGGTTTACCCATTGGATTAAAACCACCCCCAATAGCAGGATTAACACTAATCTGAGGATCATGGTAGGGAGGCTAATTGCTGAACGACTAAAAGCAGGCCTCAATGGTTTCGGATTCACTTTTGTGCGATATAAGCCGTGGGAAACATTCTTTGCATACGTTTGTCGATGTCGCTTACCGTGACTCTTCCATCCTTATTTTCATCCAGACCTGAGTTCATCAAATAGGCTTGGGTTGGCTTGGCGTAGAGCGCATAGCAATAATCTTGTCCGCGAGCCTTGGGATAAAGGACAGCTAAATAGAGATCTGTCAAGCTTTTATACTCGCCATAGCGTTCTTTGATGGTATGAAAATACTCAGCAACCAACTCCATTTGCTCTACTGCTGTCATGGCTAGTATGTCCTTCATATAATACTTTGTACCCATCCGCACGTTTAACTCTTTGACGGTTGGCACCATGAACTGTATGAGGCCAACGGCTCCACTACCCTTGGCGTTAGAAACACCCGGATCAAAGCGAGACTCTGAATACATAACGGCCATGAGCCATTCAGCCGGCACACCTAATTCATCTCCGACTTGTTGTACTTTTTGCTCAAATCTGTCGGTTTCGGGTATAAAACGACCCGCTTCATCTATAAGGTAAAGTTGGCTACTCACACTTGAAGCGGCCGCGTTAGCAACTTGATTGGTGCTACCAAACCAGGAATAGGTCAGGATATTACTGGCAAAGAGTAGGATGCCAAATAAGCTAATAGCTTTGACGGTATTGCCCCTTTTAGAGGCTTTTGTTCGGGGGACGATATAGAACCCTTGTTGGTTCTCTAAACTTTTTCTAGGGCTAAAGATGCGCATAATCCAATTTGTCGTTAATATGAAACTCTGTTCTGCTAATTTCAATAGTAAAATAGCTAAAAAAATTAGATAAGCGCAAGTGTTTTTGAGCATTATGCTATATTTATTAGTAATTATTGCTCTCATATGTAACTTTTTTTAGTAATTAGGTGCAAAATGCTTTCTAGGTAAATAGTAGAAAGTATCCCGAAAGCTTTCGGGAGTATTCAGTATGGAGAAAAAAGACCTTGCGGAATCATAAAGCCCATTTTCCTAGGTCTAATACTGAATCCTATTGCCTACTTACTTAAGTGAGAGCGAATGGAGGCTACGGTTGTAATTACAAATAAAAAAAGTGGCCTACCAGAGGCAGGCCATACGTCTAAGTTGGGTGTTTGAGGTGCTATTTGATGAGGGAGCGAGCTATCACTAGCTTCTGGATTTCAGAAGTGCCTTCTCCAATCGTACATAGCTTTGCATCGCGATAATACTTTTCTACTGGGAAGTCTTTGATATAGCCATACCCGCCATGGATTTGGACTGCTTCATTGGCGATACTTACCGCCGCTTCGCTGGTATATAATTTTGCCATGGCCGAAGCCTGACCAACTGCTTGCTTTTGGTTGATCATATAAGCAGCCCGATAGGTAAGCATTTCACCTGCCTGAATCTGGGAATACATATCCGCTAATTTGAACTGAATCGCCTGAAAGTTAAAAATAGCTTGCCCAAACTGCTCTCTTTCTTGAGCGTATTTGAGACTAGCATTAAATGCTCCTTTAGCAATGCCAAGCCCTAGGGCAGCGATGGAAATTCGCCCTCCGTCCAATACGCCTAAGGCTTGTTTGAAGCCCATTCCTACCTCTCCAATTATTTGGGATTTATGAACGCGACAGTCCGTAAAGACTAGTTCTGTCGTTTCGGAGGCTCTCATCCCTAGCTTATTTTCTTTTTTACCATGGGTAAAGCCTGCAGTGCTTTTTTCGATGATAAAAGCCGTTGCATTATTACGAGTGTTAGGCTCTCCGGTACGGGCAATCACTACTGCTACCTGCCCGCTCTTGCCGTGAGTAATAAAGTTTTTGGAGCCATTGAGTACGAAATAATCTCCATCTTCAACGGCTACAGTTTGCATATTGCCCGCATCAGAACCGGTATTTGCTTCCGTAAGGCCCCATGCTCCGATCCATTCGCCAGTAGCTAGCTTGGGGAGATATTCTGCTTTTTGGGCTTCGCTACCGTATTTCAGAATATGGCCGGTGCATAGTGAGTTGTGCGCTGCCATAGACAGGCCGATGGCTCCACAAAATTTGGCCAACTCAGAAATTGCCGTGACATATTCAAGATAACCAAAACCAGACCCTCCATACGCTTCAGGTACTAAGACGCCTAAAAGGCCCATCTCTCCGAGTTCGCGGAAGATTTCTAAAGGAAATTCTTGCGACTCATCTAATGCCAATATTACTTCTGGGGTCAATCGCTCTTGTCCATAACGTTGGATCATGTCTGCGATCATCTTTTGGTTTTCATTGAGCTGGAAGTTGAATCCTGGCTCAACACTTGTCATTACACTTTCCATTTATCGATAGCTTATCCTTTGTTTATCCTGTTAAGTAAGGCCAAGAAAGGCACACTTACCAAGCAGCTATTTGCTGGTGATTACATATTTAACGAAAATAAGCTAACAATCGTTCGTTAGGAAGTGCTTTTTTTTGAATTTATTTCACGATGAGTTCATCCACAAACAGCCAAGCTGGCTTGCCTGCCCCAGGATGATAGTCAGGTAGTCGGGCTAAAGGCTTTGCCGTAAGACGGATATACCTTGTTTTACGGCCATCAAGACTGATCTGTATGGGGAGGATTTCAGTACCTGAGACAGCATTTTCACTCATTAGGTTCTGTCCCAGAACGCTCAGATAATGTTTGCCGTTATTAGAAATCTCAATTGAGATCGAGGCTGGTCCGTAAATCCAAGCGCCTTGGTTGATCAAAAAATGCGTAGAAATACTGTCAATACTAACACGCTTACCTAAGTCTAGTGTTATGCTCAAATCCTCGGCGACATAGCCACGCCATTTGCCATCCTGATAATCAAGACTGCCAACTAGCCCATCCAGCAGAGCATATTCTCCACTGGCTGGATAGCTTTTTGAACCAGCGTTCTGCGCAGCAATGATCCCCTGCATTCCTAAGTGCGCCGCAAAACTTTGGCGTAAGAGATACGGAGAAGCTAGCGTTCCCTGAAAGGCCCGCACCTGTAAAACTTGCCCAAGCGATACCCTAATGGGAGTTTTATAAACAGGACTGCTAGGGCTGGGTGGCTCTCCATTTAAAGTATAATGCAGTTGATGTGCTTGCGAAGAAGGGTAGAGTAAACGGACTTGATAGCCTTTTGTCAGGCTTTGATAGGCAATATCCAATTTGGCAGGGCCGTAAAATAGGGGCCAATCATCGGTTCTAAATGGACTAGCGGGTAGGCCTGCTTCATTGAACAAGCTAGCCTCAGCGGCATTGCTAAAAGCGTAGCGAACTGCTACTGGGGCGGCTACTGCTGGACTGGAAAGTTCGAGGCAATACGCACCGACTAATTGGGGACTCGCAGGAACAAACTTTTGATCAGCTCCCGCGATCTCAAAGTATCGAGAAGATTTGAGGACTAAAGGGCCCTCGGTTTCCTGAAAGTAGAGCTGCATTTTCGCTCCATCGCGAACGCTTTTTTCTAGCAAGGGGCCCGAGGCGATTAGTTCCTTTTCATAAGTCTGCCTAAGGGCCTGTAGCGCTAAACGCTTACCGATGGTTTGCTTATCACGAGGGTGAATATCATCAGGATTACCCACATCTCCGCTAACGACCATGCCGGTTTTGGGGACTTGGAGGGCTGTAAGAAGCTGGGCTTCCCTCAAACCGGCCCCTACCATAGGTTCGAGATAGTCAAAAGGGGCTAACTGTACAAAGTAAAAAGGCAGATTTCGTTGCCATTGCTTACGCCAGTCTGCTATCAAAGCAGGCATTAGGTCGCGGTAAAGCGCTGGGTCGTAACGATTTGATTCTCCCTGATACCAGATCACGCCTCTAAGTTCAAAAGGTATGAGAGGAGCCAGCATCGCATTGAACAAGCAAGTAGGATTACGGTAATAAGTAGGGTTGGGGGCATCAGGATTATTGCGATAACTACGTACAGCTTCATCATACTTATCCAAATTAGGCTTGAAGGCTGTTACTTCTTCTAGTTGTTCGCGACTCATCCAAGCTTCGGCGGGAGTACCACCCCAACTACTATGGATGATCCCTATGGGAACGCCCAACTCTGTTTGTAGTTCCTTGGCAAAATGATAGGCCACGGCACTGAAATCTTTTAGCGAAGCTCGATTGGCCACCGCCCAACTCCCTTTACAATCAAATCTTGGCGAAGAGGCCACGGCTTTTTCTACCTGAAAGACCCGTATTTGCGGTTCATTGACATTTTGCAATATTTCCGTTCCGTATTTACTCTTACTTAGGGGCCATTCCATATTGGATTGTCCACTAGCTAGCCAAACTTCCCCGATGAGAATGTCATTGAGGACAATACGGTTTTTACCTTGAATAATGATGCGGTAGGGTCCTCCTGCCTCAGGAGTCGGGATCTCAATGCGCCAGCGTCCCCGACTATCGGTAAAAAGGGATAAACTCATTTCGTCCCATTCGGCAGCAAATTGGATCTTTTCTCCTGGCTCTGCTCGGCCCCAGAGAGCGATATAAGCGTTGCGCTGTAAGATCATATGATCACCAAAGATAGAAGGCAAAACCACCGCTGCTTTTAAGCTAAAGCTGAGCATGATCCCGCAAAGCAATACTAGTGTAGTTCTCATAAACGAATATAGAATCTATCTGGCCTCTTCTGCAAGATAGCCTACAAGTGGGGATTTAATTTTACAACAGGCAGTTCAGGCCTAAAAAGAAGCCTAAACCACAAACAAGGGAATATCGAAGCTACTTAAATTATTTTGTCCTTGGCGAGTGTAGACAATCAGGCCGTAGTCCCTTGGTTTTGGAGTACTTTAAACGGGATTGTACTGTCGGTATTGTTGATGAGCAAGTTTGGTAGCGCCTGCGGACGCCGGTATCCTTGTCCGTTGAATTTATGGCGATGGTTGTCTCTATGATTGATATTGTGATATCCGCTGCGCGGAACGCTTCTATCAGCCAGCCTACGCGCACGCATGCCGCAACTGCCAGAAATAAGCGTTCCGCGCGGCGGTCCCCTAAAAAAAATGATCCCAGACAGCTAAAATCTGTCGGGATCATCCTATGGTATTTTTAAGTACAGAGTAGAGAGTATCCCGAAAGCTTTCGGGAGTATGTAGTACTGAGAAAAAAGGTTCTGCTAAACTATGTAGCCCAGTTTTTCTAAGTCTTAATACTGAATACTATTGTCTAAGTACTTAAGAAGTAGCTTTGACTACTCCTTGATTATTCGGCTCCATGAGTGTTGAACTGCGGCTCCATTCGTATAGGAGAATATTTCAACAAAATAAAGCCCTGGAGAAAATCTGCCCATTTGGACTTTGAACGAGTTTTCTCCAGAATAGATGTTGACCCTCTTTTGCTCTAAGGTGGCTCCATCTACTTTACTTACTCTTATGGTTGCAGCGCCAATTTCGGCACTCGCATTACATTTGATATTGAGGGTATCGACAACCGGATTGGGGTAGAAATTACAGCTCACTTGAGCTCTGTTGCCATCTATGATGATGGTTTCTACCTCGGTGAAACTAAAAGACCCGTCTAGGTCCACTTGCTTGATCCGGTAATATGAACGACCTTCCATTGGACTCGTATCGACAAAGGAGTACTGGGTAGTGGTGGTACTGTCTCCTTTGGAATCCACTTGACCTACTCTTTCAAAAGCTACCCCATCCATAGAACGCTCGACAACAAAGTGTTTGTTGTCAGTTTCTGTAGCGGTCGCCCACTGACAAACGGCTTCCCAATCTTCGTTCAAATTGACATTGAAACCCAAAAATTCAACTGGGAAACTTACTGCATCATCACAAAGCGGATCTGCTACGAAGTTGTAGGTTCTACCATCAGTCGGATCATAGAAATTGTCGTTGATGATCGGTAATTTTTGGCTTTCCCAACCATCTAAATCTGAAGCCGCCAAAGAGGCGGTATTAGCACCTAACCAATCTTGCAGGAGAGTGGTAAATACGCTACGATAATCATGCTGCCAAGAGGCGAAGTTATTATCGTTTATATTGTTTAGATCCGGATTGGTACCAACGATCCCTGGGATGACGGCTTTACCCATAATCATCATCGGTGCTGCAGTGCCATGGTCGGTACCAAAACTGCCATTTTCAGGTACAGTTCTTCCAAACTCCGAGAATGTTACCGAAAGTACTTGATCCTCAATTCCTAAACCTCTCAAGTCATTTTGAAAAGCTTTGAGGGCCTCGGTCAAGTGGTACATCAAAATGGCGTGTGTACCTTGAGAGGGATCTGAGCTAGAAGTTTGCCCAGCGTGATTGTCAAATCCTCCTAAAGTAACGAAGTAAATTTTGGTTTTGAGACCACCACTAATGAGACGAGCTACCGTTTTTAGTTGTGGCGCGAGGGTATTATTATGAAATACACCCCCCCAGCTGTAATAATTTTCAGGGTAATTAACTGTATTCCCACCCGCATTATATGCATTGGCTAGGCGAACACTATAGTCATTGGCTCCGATCTCCATATTGTTGATAAAGTTGATTTCCTTCTCATAATGCGTGGCATTATTGGTCAAAGGAAGCGTTCCACCAGAGTTGGCTACAAGGTTCATGTAGTAAATTGGATCGCCACCAATCGGAATCCCCACTGGGATGCCATTTTTGCGGAAAAATCCCATGGCCGTAGTATTGCTACCCAACTGAATACCAAATGGATCTGGCATATCTGAATTTGGATAACTTGCTGGATAGTCTGGAAATCGTTTGTCTAGGTATTGGCCGATCCAACCCGCACCTGTTTGGTGGGCGGTACTACCGTCTTTCCCCGACCACCAAATGTCAGTACTCTTGAAGTGAGACTTATTGGGGTTAGGATAACAAACATCTTGGATGATGTTCAATCTTCCATCATCATAAAGGTCTTTGAGTGCTACGGCATCAGGCTGAAGGGCGACTTGCTGATTGAAGGGCAGACTAGAATCAAGCTGGGTGTATTTTCTAGTACCCGTGTCTCTAATGCCAATATTGGGACGCAGATTGCGATACTGAGCGTATTGGTCAAGCGGGATGAAGGTATTTAGGCCATCATTACCACCATTTAGTTGTACAACTACTAAAACTCTATCATTGACTTCCTCGCATGAAAACTGATTGGTCATGAAGGAATTTGCCATGACGTTCATTGGGATCCCATTTATCAAAAAGGGAGCGGCGATAGAGGAGGTACCAACGCCTTTTATAAAATTTCTTCTATTCATTTTTCTGTAGGTTAAAGATTAAGAAAGGGTTAGTGCGATTAGTAAAGTTGGAATTCAGGTGATTGGATGACAGCCTTTACTAATTTGGTTAATTGAGATTGGACATTGGTCGGATTGCCACTAGCCTTGTAGTTGTCCCATTCCATCATCCAAGAAACTGGGGAAAGGCTGTCCAACAAAACTTCATCACGGAAGTACATAAACCTATCTTGACTCAACTCTACAGGAAGAAGATAGTCAACGATATTTCTAACTAGGTGATCGGCGATGCGTGCACCATCATGAGGGCCCGGATTGCCTTGGGGATCAAAACCGTAGTACGGAGGGATATAAGCGGGATTCTCAGCAAAATAGAGCGCATTAAATCTCCCCGCAGCAGGGGCTGAGTGCATATTATGATCAAGTAACCACTGATAGATCAAACCATAACGCGATGGCAGGGTAGATTGATTGATCCAATAACGATTGAACTCCGGCTCCTGATACATAGGATCGTATCCCGCCACTGAACTTGGGTTGAAAAGGATCATACCCATTTCAGGAGAATAAATTTGATAATAATGGAGCCAGCTTTGTAGGGATGCCAAATCAACATTTGGGTCAGGAATGTTGGCTCCAAAGCCTTTTACGGTGCTATACCACAGATCGAGTGGTGACTTGATGAGTCCTCCTATTACATGATCACCCACTACAGCATCATCTTCATCGAAGAAGTGAGAACTATTGAGTAGTTGTGAAAGCACAGGCATGAAATGGAAACCGTTGTTTCTGAAAGTCTCTGCCAGTGGTAAAATGATGTCTGACTCTATCTCTGCGGTGATTTCGTAGTGCACGAAATAGCGATAGAGTTTGCGTATAATAAATAAGCTTACTGCTTCTTGATCGAAGATCATATCGATCAAGTCATCGACCTCTTGTAGCATGCCAGCTTTATCAGCGCGTCCTTGGATGGTACGATTGCCAAATGCTGCTGAGAAGGATTTATTAGTCGGATCGTGGTGAGGGGGATAGGGAAACATCACCGCCCAACCCAAATCTGGATCATATTTAGAAACATCGTTATAATCCCAATTGGTTATGAAACCAGTGAGGATTCTTGCCGCCTCCAAAATGTCACCTTCAGTATAGTTGGTATAATCACCTGGCCCAATCTGAGGACCTTTACCAACTGTGAAAAGCTCTAGTAGTTCCCTAGCATAGTTTTCATTTGGATGGTCTTTTGTACTATCACTGATATTGAGAAAGAGCCCCATCCCATTGTCAACGGTCATTTTACGGACCAAGGTTTTGTAGCTCTTATCTGTATACTCCATCAGCAGTCTCAGATAATAATAGAGATGCGTTCTGGGAACCAGATCATACTTAATAGTGAGACAAGTATGTAAAAAGAAGCTGAGGCGAGGAAAGATTGTGGGTGGTTTACTCGGGTCTAGAGCGTGGTACATCCACCAAGCAATAATCTTGGTTTCAGGAGCAGCAATAGAGCCATCAGGCATCCAAGTAACACCATTAGAAGCATCAGCATGAGGGGCCAGGAGGGAATTAGGAGTGAGAAGGTCCTCTACGGCTTGCATCACAGATTTGTTTGCAAAAGCCTCGATTTGTTCTCGATTACAACCAAAGGCTACTCTACGCAATAAATGAGCAGCCCTTTTGCGGCCAAGGGTACCGCTAACAGGGAGTAAAGAAGGCATAGCAGATTACTCAATTTTTTCAGCACAAAGAGCTATAGCACCAAGGTTTGCATTAGGTGTGATTATTGGCGCTCTTTGAACCGAATAGGTTTTTAGTAAATAAAATGAAAAGGTATTCGACTCTTAAAACAATAAATCGTTAATACGTTAAATCTAAGTTTACCCCAAATAAATTGATCTGATAGAGATCATCTTATTCACATACAATTTTGCAACAACTGTTCCACTGCGGAACAATATTTTCGCAATAAATGGCAAATTCTGACATGCCTGAAATATTATTCGGGTAATTGACCTTTGAGCCAATTTGCGATGGCAGGAGAGTATTTGAGAGAGCCGTGGTAATTGATATGCTCGTGATTAAGAAAATCCTTGAAGATCAGTTCTTTTTCTAAAAAATGGTGGTCTAGGTTGTGTACGGGCGTATTATGGGCATTTCCGATCGAATCAACTAGATGCTGAAACGTCTTAAAGCCTTCCGTTTGCTCAATTTCTGCTAGTTGATCCCACCAAATTGGGGGATTAACGATAACGGTTTGGATATCGTTTTTATTTGCCAATTCGATCATTTTGGCAAAATATCTTACTTGAGATTTCTTAATTGGTGCTTTTTGCCATGGCACACCTTCCCAGTTTGTACCCTCTATTTGGTTGTAAACGGTCAAGTAGCCATGATAGGATTTTTCAATCTCACGATAGGGCTTTTTGTTTTTGCCCAAAATTTTGTTCACCAATGCCTTGGCTAAGTACTTTTCTTTGGCTGTTCTGAAAAAATAGGTTGTATAATCAGGATTATCAGACTGGCGATAGAGATTTAGGACAAACAAGGGATCCTGTACCACCAAAGGGGTGTACTTACCCGCATCAGCCTCAAGTGTAAACATTACTGGGTTGGTCCCCAAAACGAGAAGCTTGGGTTTCTGGGCCTTCTCCTCGAGTAGATATTTGAGCGTTTGATAGGTTTCGTAAGGAGAAGACAGGAAGATCCCCGCATTAAAAGTCTTAAGCCCAAGGCTATCTTCTAATATTTTGGGATCAAGGGCATCCGAGATATGCGAATCACCCATCAAAAGTACCTCATACTTGTCCTCAGCCTCAAAAATTTCTGCCTTTGCATCAATAAAACCTACATAGTCTACGGGTCTAGATGATTGCAAAATCCAAACGATCAAGCTGTCGGTAGCAAACAAGATGACGCTAAAGATTAAGGCTTTTATGAGAAGACTTTTCATTGCTATTGGGCTATTTGTTGGATGGTCTCACCGATAGACGCATGAAGCGATTGTGTAAATAGTCTCGCTCCAGTTGGATTTAAGTGTACAGGATCAGAAAAGTATTCGTTTTCCAATCTGACGTAGGGAGCTCCATCTAATACATGTAGATAGGGATAATCAGCTAATACTTCGCGGTTAAGAATAAAGCTTTTCTCTCCAATTGGCGCTTCTAGGCGTCGCATGAAGTCCATCCCAATCAAAACATGTACTTTATTTTCAGTAGCCCATTGATTGATCTTTTCAAAAATAGGTCCTTCTGTATGTATTTGATGTGGCTCAAACTTACTCGTATCATCGCCCACCAGTTGATAGTCAGCCGGTAACTTTGCATCAGGGTACAAAGCCTGAGAAGCAATGAAATAATAGCCTCGGTTGTTGATCATGTCTTCGCAGCTTTGTTTTGAGATTTGATAAAACTCATTTAAGCTGTAACCATTGGTCTTGGCCCTCCCCATAAAGAGAAATACGTTCCTGATGTAATTTCGAAAAGGGATTAGTTTGTCCATCGTCAAGAGCTTTTCTTGATTTTCTAGACTCTTTGATATCTCCTTTACCCAAGGCCGCTGCAAGACCAATATGTCTGGTTTGATTTCGCTTTTGGCTACTTGATAAAAGACATTTTCTAGATCTTGGCCTCCCATGGCATAGTTGATCGAGTAAGTACGATTGTTTCCTAAGCTATCAAAGAGGGAGGGGACAAAGCCACTTAAGATTTTACTATTGCCGATATACATTATTTTGGTCTTGCCTTCGGCGAACGCTATGTCTCTATTTTTGAGTGCGCGTTCTTTACCTTGATTGATAATCGTAGCACCGTCTTGGACATAGAAATTTTGCTGATTCAGGACCCAAAACAATACATAAAAGCCAATTATGCTGAGGGCAAAGATGATGGAGTTGCGATATCTCATATGATTTATGTTCTGATCCTATTTAAAACTGGAAGTAGATAAATTGTCCAGAACCTTTGGGAGTGAAAAAGACTAAACAGAAAAGTAAGATATATACGATGGTCCATCGATAGGCCAGCTTATGTCCATTTAAGAAGTCTGGGAATTGCTTATCCTTAGACATAGTATCAAGGATGAGAAATAGAATTAAGCATCCCATGCCCAAGGCAAAAGAGAAGGGTGAATTGGCCTGTACATTGCTCACCAAGGAGAATGTCCAAGTGTAGGTGCGTGGATCGAAGATCTGTCCGAGAATATAAAATGCATCAGAAATATTCTCTGCTCGGAAAAAGACCCAACCTATCAACACGAGCACAAAAACACTCAGTACTTGCACCAGCTTATGCACCGTCTCATTTCGCGAAATCCCTAAGCTTTTCTTGAGCCTGTTCCTAGAATCCTCTGTTATAATGGCAAATATCAAATAGAATCCGTGCAGCGCGCCCCACAGGACAAAAGTCCAATTGGCTCCATGCCAGAGTCCACTGACAGTAAAGGTTACAAATAGGTTGTAGTACCAGCGCCACTTTACCGTTCTGTTACCTCCCAATGGGATATAAACGTAGTCTCTAAACCAGGTAGAGAGTGAAATGTGCCATCTACGCCAAAACTCGGAAATAGATTTCGCAGTATAGGGCTGCTTAAAGTTTTCCATGAGGTCAAAGCCTATTACCTGAGCCGAACCTCTTGCGATATCTGTATAGCCTGAAAAGTCGGCGTAGATCTGAAAGGCAAAACAAATAGATGCCAAAAGTAGGGATAAAGAATCGTGGCTTGCCGGGGTACTGTAAACACTATCTACAAAAATACTCAAGCTATCTCCAATGATCACTTTCTTAAATAGTCCCCAGAGGATCAGTTTTAGTCCATTGGTTAGGCGACCAAAGTCGAACGCTTGTCTCTGGTGAAACTGGGGTAGGAGATGGGTAGATCTTTCGATCGGTCCCGCTACCAATTGAGGGAAAAAGGAGACAAAAAGCGCGAAGATCCCAAAGTGTTTTTCGGGTTGCTGATTGCCTTTATATACATCTATCGTATAGGATAAAGTTTGAAAGGTATAGAAACTAATTCCTACGGGTAGGAGGTAATCAAAGGTAGGTACATCTACAAATATGTTGAACTGATCGAAGGCTGCTTGAGCAGAAGTGCTAAAGAAATTGAAGTATTTAAAGAAAAAGAGTATGCCGAGATTGGAAGCTAAGCTCAAAAGTAAAAATGCCTTCTTGCTACCTTTATTGTCTGAAGCTGCAATTTGACGAGCCGCAAAGTAGTCGATGATCGTACTAATCACGATCAAACTCAAGTACTCTAATTTCCAGCAAGCATAAAAATAATAGCTCGCTGCTAGCATCAAGGCCCATCTAAACTTATGCGGGATCAAGAAGTAGAGAAAGACTACTATAGGGAAAAAAATCGCGTATTCAATTGTATGAAAAAGCATGTGTAAGTTTCAAACAGTTTAGATCTAGAAAGAGAATTAAAATTGGAAGTAGATGAAGGTTTGCTGTGCTCCGCCAAACAAGATGATAATCCAAGTGAAGACACTGTAGACTGTCCATCTGACATAAACTGGGGGTAGGCTAGTATCCCAAGTAAATGGATGGGGCTTTTCACGATTAACCCACTCAATACCTAAAAGAAGAAATATGCCTGCGAATAAAATCAATTGATTGCTTCCAATACTAGGCATGTTGAATAAGCTGGAAGAAAAGATTGCTGAAAGGTAATCTATCGCGCTGCCAACGGATTCTGCTCTAAAAAAGATCCAAGCCAAGCTGACAATCAGGAAAGTCGATCCCATCGAAAAAACTTCTTTGATCGATGGAAATAGCTTGCCGTGCGCAACCACATTTAAATTACTGCGGTTCTTACCGGTTAGGATCAGGGGTAGGAACAACAAAGCGTGAATAGCGCCCCAAATAATAAAGGTCCAATTTGCCCCGTGCCAAAAACCACTCACCATGAAGATGATGAAGGTATTTCTCAACACAAGAGATTTGCCACCTCTACTACCGCCTAATGGGATATATAAGTAGTCTCTAAACCATGTACTAAGGGAAATGTGCCACCTCCGCCAAAACTCTCCCATGTCTCTTGCAAAATAAGGCGTAGCGAAGTTTTGCATCAGGTCAAAACCAAGGAGCTTAGCGGTACCAATAGCGATATCGGAGTAGCCTGAAAAATCACCATAAATTTGGAATGAAAAGAATATGGCACCTAGTATAAGTTCTACCCCTGTAAATTCATCAGGCGCCCCAAAGTATTGATTGGCGTATAAGGCACAATTATCAGCGATAACGATCTTTTTGAATAAGCCCCAAAGGATTTGCCGAAGGCCATCTTTGGCCTTTTCTAAATCGAAATCACGGTTCTTATAAAATTGAGGTAATAAGTTCTCAGCCCTTTCAATCGGCCCCGCTACCAACTGCGGGAAAAAGCTAACAAAGGTGAAAAAACTGATGATATCTTTACTAGGTTCTAGTTTGCGTCTGTAGACATCTATAGTATAGGATAAGGTCTGAAAGGTGTAGAAACTTATCCCTACGGGTAACAATATCTCTAATCGGCTTGGCTCCATAGGTTGGCCCAAAAGAGTAAAAGCTGAGACAAAGCTATCGACAAAAAAGTTATAGTATTTAAAGAAGCCGAGCATTCCTAAATTGAATGCAAGACTGATCCAAAGTAAAATCTTACGGTTCTGATCGTTCGGCTCAGCCGCCAAACGCTTACCGATAGAAAAGTCAAGGAAGGAACTTAGGATGATAAGGCCCAAAAAGCGCCAATCCCACCAACCATAGAAAAAGTAACTGGCCGCTAAAAGAAATAGGTTTTGTAATTGGAGTTTTCCCTTTAATGGAAACCAATACACTAAAAACACGAATGGGAGGAAAAGAGCAAATTCAATAGAGTTGAACAGCATAAAATATTCCTAAATAATAATGATTGACATTTATGGGTTTTGATAGGTGGGGACAGCTTTTTCAACTTGGCGCAATACCTTTTCTAGTTTGTCAATGTCAATAAATAAGTGATACATCGCTCTCTCCTGCAGCGTCAGGGTTTGTAGTCTGAGTTGTTCTTCCATAGGCACCTTAGGCGTTGAGGCCAAAGTGTAGTAAGGCATATCATTGTTATCCCCGATATTCCAGCAGGCAGATGCCATCAAGGAAAAGTGGGTTAACTCTACAACCGGGACGCCGGGATGGCAGAATACGATATTGGCCAACCCTGCTCCGTGCGGAGAAAGGACTACGGACGCTTGTGAGAGGATTTCAATCTTCTCCTGCATGGACATTGTTTCGAAGATGTAGGTTTCAAAACCTTCACTTTCCAAAAATGCCGTTACATCATCTTCATTTACAATCCGGCGATGTCCAGCGTCTTTACGGCTGATGTACACTTTTTTGCCTTCGACTCTTGGCTTGATATAGCGTTTGAAACGGCTGCCAAAGAACTTGGAAGTCCATTTGGGGACTTCGAAAAAATTACCCACCAAAGAGGGGACAATTAACTCCTCCGCCAAAATGTGTGGTTTCCAGTGAGTTTCTACCACTTTTTTGAGCGGAATGCCCAGCATCTCTAAGGTTTCCCTCACAAAACCTGGGACCAGACTATTGACTATGAAATGGTCAATTGAATTAAAATCTATACCTGCTTTTTCTAATAGATAAAGTCTCGGTAATACCTCGATCAACCAGTGATAATAACCTGAGCCAGCATGAGCGGCTAAGACGACACTTTTACCCTTAAGCTTTTTGACCACTGGAAGCTTAGGAAAGGAGTTGGAGATATACTTAGAATTCTTGCCGTGTCTTAGATAGGCATCTTTATTATCTAAAAAGGTACCGGATACTTCTAAGATCAGCTCATTATTTTTAGTTATTATATTGCCTTCCCCCCAGACCCTAGCGTTCGGCAAGCCGATCACAAAACCTTCTCTCAAATCAATTTTTGGCTCTAAGTATGAAAGTAAAGCTTGATCTTCAGGCAGTACGATTGGTTTAGTTCTAACAAAAGACTCTGGCTCCTGTACCTTTTTATAAAAGGTAGTGGCAGACTTTTGGTCTGCTGAAAGTTCCCACCAATCTTTCGCCGTATCAAATACGATGGAAGGTGGTGAATAAGACCTTTTTAGCAATCTATATGGGAGCGAAAGAAATAGTGGCGATAACCCCCAAAGCGGCTTTACCAGCTTTTTGAGCTTAGGATTTTTCTTGACATATCTATATGAGTGTCTAAGAACGAATTTCATTTTTTAGGGCCTTATATGTGTGTTTCAGACAGCTGATTAATTAGGGAGTAGTCATCGTATGCACATTTACATTTTGGTTTATCGCTGAGTGGTAAATTTCCATCAATCGCTGATAATTGGCCGACGGAGAATAGTGGTCCATATATGTATTTCTCGATGCATTTGAATATGCGTCCACTAAATGTGGATTCTGTTCGAGTTTTCTTACTTGTTTGATTAATTCATCTGCATTGCCAGCTTCAAACTTCAGGCCGTTGGCTTCATGCGTGACCATGACGCCGGGGTTGCCGAGATCCGAAACGATGATCGGTGCTCCAGAGGCCATGCATTCCACGATGACCATTGGCATACCTTCGTACCATAGAGAAGGAAAGATCAGCGCCTTCGTCTTCTTGAAGTACTCCAATACCTCTTCTCTGGAGGTGTGGCCCAAATATTTGATATTAGGCGATTCTGCTTCTGCTGCTTCCACTTCATGGCGCAAAGGTCCATCACCCAATATGTAAAGGGGGAAGCCTTCTTTTTTAGCTGCTTCCAGCAGAACGCTTATTCCTTTCTCTGGTGATAGCCGGCCTACAAAAAGATAAAAGTCTTCTCTCTCCGCAGAATTGACCCCAGGATCTGGGATGAAGTTAGGCTTGATTGCAAGTTGCTCTTCCCGCAAATTCAAAGAAGAATGTAAAAAGATGTCTTTTGAGAACTCTGTAAATACCACGTATTTATCTATAAGCTTCTGATAGGTACCTTTTCGTTTATTCAGTGCCGTGGTAAGCGCGATCATAAAGGTTTTGACAAAGGAGTTATCCCAAACCCTCTTTAATACTGCATCAAGCGGAAATACCTTATTGACACTTTGGATATAAATGTCGCCTTTGTGAAAAAGGAACGCACTAGGGCAAACTAGACGGTAGTTATGCAAAGTCTGTATAACAGGTACCTTCTTATGTTTTGCCGCATGATAAACTGCATGAGAGGCAACATAAAAGGTATTGTGCACATGCATCACATCCGGCTGGAAATCCTCAATTTCTGCAAGCACTCGCTTGTAAGCGTCGCGATTATAGACAGACTGGATGAGCGATTTGATCCCTTTGATTCCCCCTTTGATATTTGCATTGTCAAACATCAATACACGCACCTCATTTCCTCGCTCTTCCAAGAGAGATTGCTCCGCAGCCACTACTGTGTCTTCGCCTCCTTTTTGCAGGTATTTATTATGTAGGATGAGTATTTTCAACTTTTGTGATTTAAATGCGATTGACCATACTGTTTATATCTTGACTTATTATTGATGATTTGCCCTTTTCTTGTAAATAAAAATCTCTGATCGCCCTAGCGATATCCGCCGCTAAATCTTGTGGATTTTTATTTTTTGTGCTTACAACTATATCTCTCTCTGGAATATGGTTGACAAAGGGCCCTCCTAAATCAAGGACTAAGCAGGGGAGATCGTTAGCTTGGGCTTCTAAAACCACAAAGCCTCCCGAATCTCGAAGAGAGGGAAATACAAATAAGTCATGACTTGCATAGTAGTCCGGAAGCTCTGTACGCTTTTTCTTTCCTAAAATGTTGACGGGTAATGCATGGTCCTTCACATACTGCTCAAAGACTGCTTTTTCGGGACCATCTCCCACTATATTGAGAACAATCGGAATCTCCTTATGTAAGGTCTTTATAGCCTCTAAAACAAGAATAATACCTTTCCAAGCCATCAATTTTCCTACAAACAATAGGTTGAGAGGCCCTTCTGGGGAATTATCAATCTCGCTCATTTGACTCCCTTTTGTAAAGCTTTCATGCTTTAGGCTGATGGCTTGTTTGACATCACACTTTGCCCGAAAGACTTTAGGGATAATTGAGGCCGTATCATAAGTAACAGGAATGATCGTTTCCGCCTTTGCCAATGTCAACCAGACTAATGGGTTAAGCATGGGGACAAATTGAAAGACATACCTAAGAATCTCTTTGATCTTGTTTTTGGTATCAAATATGGGAAGGAGCTTGAAAGGGAAATTTTCTCCTCCTGCAATGGGCCCGTGTATATACCTTTTGGCAAAAAACCAAAGGGTAGAGGGATAGCGATGGCTGACGATCGTAACTTTTTGGGCTACGGCAAACTCGTTCTTCTTGAATCTCTTGCTTAAAAAGAAGAAAACCATCATGGCCCAAACGTGCACATTGAGGATATCGCCGATGATCGTTCTTTCCAAATTGGCAATCCATTTAGGTAGATCAAAATAGTGGAAATGAATATGATCGACATTAGGAAGCTTTTGCATTTCCTCCTCGATATTCTTGCGACTGGGACGAGCTTTTTTTATGCCATCTTGATCCACATATCGATCTTCAGAACGAGTTACTACATGTACCTCTTCAAAAGTCTCTGAGAGGTCCATAACCCAATTCCATCCCACACCTGGTTCACTACCCACGTTGGGCTCACAAGCGTAAGCTGAAATCAATATGTTCTTAGAAGATTTTGACATCTATTTGATAACTAGTTTTGGCTTTTGACCAAACGCTGATAGTTGTAAAGGGGATTGAATAGCTTCAATAGCTTACGATAAGCCAGCAAGGCCCCATCGACTAAGCTGTAACGCTTAACATTTGAATTGCTCACCGAGAAGTTGAAGCGACTATATCTGTTAAAAATGATTAACCCTTCCTTTTGACGCAGCTTTTTGGTATCTGCGGTATCCAAAGACTTGTTAGAATCATGCCATCTAAAAGAGGCAAAGAAGTCATTAACAAACTTGATCTTGAACCCTTTGTAAAAAATGTTGGCAAAGAAGTCCTTGTCCATGCTTATGTGCATATCCTTATCAATGAACAAGCCTTGGTCGATGATTGTCCTCTTGAAAAAGAAGCTTGTAGATGGGATGTAGCAATGAAATAGGGAGAGCCATTTTACCGGCTTATGGACGATAAGGTTTTTGATAAACTTATTGTCTTTATTGATAAAGCGGACGTTTGAGTAAATCCCGTCCACATCGTCTGAAGAAAGGATAGATCTGACCTTGTCAAAGGTGCCCGGCATATAATAATCATCCGCATTAAGCCAGCCAATAATCTGACCTTTAGCGATTTTGAAGCCTTTATTTATGGCATCACTTTGTCCTTCGTCTGGCTCAGATACAAAGACTACATCGGGGTATTTAGCTACCACTTCCTTTGTTTGGTCAGTAGAGCAATTATCAATAATGATGTGCTCAATCATCCCAGCAGGCAATTGACTTCGGACGCTTTTGATTGCCTCTTCAATGAATTCTCCTTGATTGTAGGAAGGGGTTACGATGGAAATTAGAATGTTACTCACCTAATTGATTTATTTTTTGTTTCTGTCTTCGATGATAAATGTTCAATAATGCAGCAATAATGCCAACATGATACCAAAGCGTAATACTAAAGCCATAATGCTTGATTTCGGCATTGGTGGCGCTCTGTACAATTTGGCAAAGCAGAATCCAACCCATTAAGACAAAGAAGGGGGCTAGCTCCTCATCTCTGTTGGCAGTAGTCCAAGATTTGAATACATATGTGAATAAGAAGATTAAGAGTAAGCCACTAAAGACGAGCCCATTGGTCATTGAAATCGCGAGAAAGTCATTATGGGCAAGAGAGTTATCTACATAACTCAATTGGTCTTCTTCGGTAAGTCCCCACTCCATACTTCTGATATCAATTTGTTCGTTGTTGAAGGCCCGACCAACTAACATCCTTTCATTACTTTTGGTAAGCTGTTTCCAAAAAGCACCCCACATCGCGGAGCGAAAGTCCATGGTCGTTTTATTGTAGCTTTTCCCCTTTCCTTGCATTAACTCAATATATTGAGTTTGCTCAGCAATTACTTTTTTCCCTGGTTCGAACTGCGCAAATATTATGATTAACCCTAAAATTGCGCCTATGATCAGTAACTTCCTCTTATTGGTAATTCTACTTGAAATAAACAGGAAGTAGCCTGATGCTAAAATGGCCATTAGCATCATCGTTCTAACACCCGTTAGTAATATTATGACCAGATAGATCCCAGATAATATGATTTTATTAATCTTAATTAAATGAAGGTTTCGGTTGTAGTGGAGGTCGATGAAACATATCAAAAGGGCAAATACTAAGATTTCCACCTCTGAGTTACCAGGATTAAATCGAGAGCCCTCTTCCCCAGTGTGGCCCGAAATCATCATTAGGACTACAAAGAAGCTGATGTTAATCGAAGCTAATGAGATAATAGCACTTAACTTCCTAAAAAATAAGTTGTGATCTTGAACGAAAAAACGGGCGAAAATGACGACGAAGATCGAAGCAAAATAAAAACGCCCTTCTCCAATTACATATCCCAATGGACTAGCCAATATTCCCTTTGAAAAATTGGTCATCCAAAATACTGTGATGAGTAGTAATAGCCATCTTGCGTAGACAGGGTATAATACAGGGCGTTTAAGAATATCTAAGAGTGCTAAGACAATTAAGATGATAAAGAAAACATCTAGAAATAAGATTCTAGTAGCGCCATTAATAATTGCAAATCGACTTATCCATTCACCTATGTCAACAAAATAGCCAGCTACAAATAAGCACAATAGCTCTAAAGGCTTATTTAGATTGAGGAGCATATTAATCAGCAAATATCCAATCAGAACGTAATCAATACTCGAAAACTCCGGTAGGAAAATCGCTTGAATACATTTTACTGCTAATAGCCCTGACCATATATAGTATTTTCGATCAAGAATGGGGTTAACCTCTTGATTTCCAATATCACTACTTATATGTGCTGCAGAAGGGTTCATTGCTTGAGATTGATGAAAGGGGACAAAAAGCTAGGCAGGGATCTCTACTTTAACCGGATATTTTCTAAGTTGTAATTTTTGATACCATTTTCCTGCAAATAGGATAATCATAGTAAAGCCAAATACGTCGGGCATACGGAAAAAATCTTTTCCACAATCTCGAATGAACTTAACCATAAGTTTCATGCCTGCAGAACGGTTGCCACCTAAAACATTCGTTCTAATTTCATTGAAATAAGCGGTGGCTCTGAGATGGCGATAGTACTTTGTAAAGCCTTTCTGATCCCCCCATTTTTCTTTGACGACTTTTAGCCCTTCCAATCTTTTGGTGATATCAGTCGAACCTCTAACTCCCAGATGGTGTCGGTAGTAGACGAGGTTCTTATCTATCGGTGCGATATCATATTTCTGGGCAATTCTCAACCACATATCCCAATCCGCTAAAGAAGGAAGAGAGGTGTCAAAGAGTCCACAAGTATCAAAAACTTCTTTCTTTAAGGAAACAATTGAGGATGAAGCCAGACAAAACTCGCCTGAAAGCATCGCTGCCGTCGGAATCTCCGGTCTTGGAGGAGCTGGAACATCCCTGTGCCCCAAAATATTATCGTCCCAAAATTGTAGTAAACCACTATAAGCTAAGCCAACTCTTGGATTGGCATCATGCATCTTTACGCTTTCTTCCAAAAACTCTGGTTTCCAAACATCATCATCATCCAAGAGTCCAATTATTTCTCCTCGGGCCACTGCTAAAGCGGTGTTTCTAGACTGCGATTCACCTCCATTTTGTTCGTGATGGATTACTTTAAAGCGGTCGTCATTAATAGAATTAACAACCTCATTTACAGTATCAGCAAAGGGCGGGAAGTCATTTACGATTAGGACTTCAAAGTCGGTAAAAGTCTGATTAGCTACTGATACAAGGGCCTTATGGAGGTACTCGGTCCTTTTATAGGTAGGGATAATTACAGATACTTTTGGATCATTCATCGCTATTTTTTTAAACTTTTAAAGAAAGGTCATTAGATATTTGCCAACTCGCTTTTTCTTTGAACTATGTTTTCACAATAAGTCTGGTAAGCATGAGAAGCATAGAGAAATTTCTCCTCTAGTAGTTGATCTGTGTCCTGAAATTGTTTGGGCGAATCAACATTCATTTTAAAATCTTCTGTCCCATCTACTGCATTTACATAGGCGAGGTATTCATTTGAATAATTGTACTTCTCAACATCTAATAAGACATCTGAATGTCTTTCTCTAAAGACAGAATCAAACTTATAGTGTAATAGAAGACCACTTACATCAGCTATTTTGCATCCTTCAGCATAATGGGCAGAGTTTATCTTTACTTTGGCACCCAAGCGAGTATTCTTCAATGGGACTTTGGTAATATCCGGTAGGACATTAAAGACTGTTTTTCGAATCCCACCCATGTACCTTTTAATATTGTTGTCACTGATACTTATATTTCGATAAAGGGGGTGATCGAAAACTTCAACGTCATCATTTTTATACCAGATACATTTTTCTTCGATATCAAAACCGTCATAAGGCCACTTTGATATCTCCTCAATGGAGAATAAATCAAGCATATATGATACTACAGCCGTTTGCTTATTCTGGTCTAGATAATTGATAAATTGTTTAAGAGATACCTCTGAGCTGTTTGGATAGTCAAACCTCTCATCAATGTCGAGAGTGATAAACCAGGACTCCTTGCCGTAAACGTCTTCCATATACCTCCTTAGAAAATGTTCATATTTTCTGTAAGAAAGATCAGTCGTGTAAACACTTACTTCATCAAACCTTTGGGCGAGTTCAATAGTGGAATCCGTAGAGCCGTTATCAACGAGGATAATATGCTTTATTCCCTTTTGGAGGTGGTATTCAACAAAGGCATTCATGTGGTTCTCCCCATTTTTGACGATCACACATGCAATAACTTCATCTTTTTCGATAGCAATCTCTTTTTTTCCGCTTAAATGGACAAGGTTGTTTCTAATCTCTCCTTTTACAATTAAGTTGTATCGCAAAAACCTTGAGAGATTAGCCAATTTGCTATGGATTGTCTGTATGAAACTCATGGACTGTTTTATTATGATGATTATGCTAGATCTTTTTAGTTTAGGATAGTCGATGTAGGTAAAAGGACACTCTTGATCGGATATTAAGAAGTCGGCTTAATTTTATGCAGAAAAGATCTCACTTGATTTTTTCCCTCCATAATCAAACCTTGATGGAACACATAATAAAGCGCTGGCAGTAAAATCAAGCTTAGGACTGACTTCGCAATCAGTTGGTATATCTCTTTCTCAAACGACACGAGTTGGTCAAACAAAACCAGTGCTGCACCAAGAACTGCCCCGACCGCTAAACTCTTCACTACAGGAAGAAGAATATCTTTTCTCATAATCTTAAAGAATGGTCGTGTCATATTGATGCCAAGAGGTAGCATAAATATCATCTGCATTGCAGAAATGGCCGCAACCCATATTAAACCATAATATGGAGCACCTAGTAACAAAAGGATCGAAAACAAGGTGCCATAAACTTGAAATCGAAAGCATAGTCCGGACTTACCCATGCCAAGCATAATATCGTTGTTGAGTGTGACAATCATGCCTGGAATAAGACTCGCTACTTGCCATTGCAATAGAGGAATTGATAGAGTCCATTGCTCCCCAAAGAAAATGATAACGATTTCACTCGAGCAGGCAATGATGAAAAAGAAAATGGGAAAGCTTATGGCACTCACCTTTTCTGAGATATTCTTAAAAACCGACTCTAACTCCTTAGGCTTGGATTGGAATTTAGAAAAGAGGGGAAAGGCAATTCTCGACATTGTAGATTGGATAATATCCCGTACCGTTGTCATTACCTTTTGTGCAATCCCAAAGTAACCAGCAGCGGGTATTCCTAAGAAATATCCAATTACAATTCCTAGCAGTTGACCATTACCAAAGAAGATGAGCTTATTTCCAGTAATGCTAATTCCAAAACTCAACAAGCTCTTGTACCTCTCCCATGAGAACATCAGCTTTGGTCGCCAAGGAGTGAGAAAAAACAAGGTGCCGTGCATAACAATGCCTAGAATTAAGTGATACCAGATCACACTTTCAGCTCCCATTCCACGCAAGGCTAATGTTATCCCTACTGACCCTGCAACTAATGCTGCCAATAGCTGTCGAATAGCTAAAGGCTTGAAATTTAATTCCCGCTGCAGCATTGAAATGGGTACAGTAGCTATCGCCGTAATTGGGAATACCACACCCAATAACCTGAGTAAGTAAGTAAAGCTTGGTTCATCGTAGATAAGACTAACCAACGGAGCCCCCAAAAAGACTAGTATGTAAAGAACGCTTCCTATTAACAAGCTCCCCCAAAAAGCAGATTGCTTATCAAGTTCATCGATATCTTCTTTTTGGATCAGGGATGCTGTAAGCCCTTGTTCTACAAATATTTCCATAAAGTGGACGATACTCGTAACAATGGCCACAATCCCAAAAGCCTGTGAATCAAGGAGTCTTGCTAGGATAAAAAAGATCGATAGTGTTAATACTCGACTACCAAATTTTTCTGCTAGCGTCCAAATTGCTCCTTGTAAAGACTGGGTTTTTATACTCACTACTATTCAATTAAGTATATAGGGATTGCTTATTGCCCCGATAATTCAGGGGTTACCACATTTTTGAAATAATCAAGGGTGATTTTTAAGCCTTCACTTCTTGATACTTGGGGTTCCCAGCCTAATATACTCTTTGCTTTGCTAATGTCTGGTTTGCGAATTTTAGGATCATCCTGAGGCAGCTCTTTGTAAATGATTTTACTATCACTACCAATCAGTTCAATTACTTCCTTGGCAAAATCAAGAATCGTAATCTCTTGGGGATTACCAATATTGACGGGCTCTACTTCATCACTCATCAATAAACGATAGATGCCCTCTATCAAATCATTGACGAAGCAAAAAGATCGAGTCTGGCTGCCATCGCCAAATACAGTAATATCATCTCCTCTGAGAGCCTGCCCCATAAATGCAGGCAAAACTCGGCCATCATCCAGACGCATCCTTGGACCATAAGTATTGAAGATGCGCACAATACGAGTCTCCACCCCATGATAGCGATGATAGGCCATGGTCATTGCCTCCATAAATCGCTTGGCCTCATCATAACAACCTCTAAAGCCTACTGGGTTTACATTGCCCCAATAATCCTCTGGCTGTGGATGGATCAGAGGATCGCCATATACTTCAGAAGTACTGGCTATCAGCATTCTTGCTCCCTTTTCTTTGGCTAAACCTAACATCTTGTGAGTTCCCATTGCCCCAACTTTTAGGGTCTGAATCGGAATCTTTAGATAATCGATTGGACTCGCTGGGGAGGCAAAGTGTAGGATATAATCCAAATCGCCTTCTACCCAAGTGTATTCAGTTACATCATGCTTGACATAACGAAAGTCCTCATTGCCAAAGAGGTGCTCTATGTTCTTGATATTACCTGTGATTAGGTTATCCATAGCGATAACCTTAAAATCCTTGGCAAGGAAATAATCACAAAGATGGGAGCCGAGAAAGCCGGCTCCTCCTGTTATTAATACGGTTTGTTTACTGCTCATTTTGAGGCGCGCCTATTGATTGTACAACTTCCGGACGACCGATTGAGAAGTAGGTAAACCCTGCTTCTGCCATGTCTGCCGGTTCGTAGATGTTACGACCGTCAAAGATGATCTGATTTTTTAGACTGGCTTTGACTTTGTGGAGATCCAAAGAACGAAACTCACTCCACTCGGTGATGATGAGTAGAGCATCAACTGCTACCGCTGCTTCATAAGCATTATCGGTATAGTCTATGTCCAGCTTAGTGTACATCTGGACTGCTTCCATTGCCTCAGGATCGAATGCTTTGATTTTCGCACCCTTGGCTAATAACTCCTCAATGATAACTAATGCAGGAGCTTCCCTAATATCGTCAGTATTTGGTTTGAAGGCCAAACCCCAAACTCCAAAAGTCTTACCCGCCAAGTCTTCTCCAAACTGCTCCACGATTTTTTGGACCATCACACTCTTTTGGCGTTGATTGACCCCCATGACAGAATCTAGGATACTGAAATCGTAATCATACTGGCGTGCTGTCTTAAACAAGGCCGAAACATCTTTGGGGAAGCATGAGCCTCCGTAGCCCACACCAGGGAATAAGAAACGAGCCCCAATTCTGCTATCAGTCCCCATGCCGCGTCGCACATTATCAACATTGGCTCCTACCTTCTCACAAAGGTTGGCTATCTCATTCATAAATGAGATTTTGGTTGCCAAAAATGAATTAGCGGCATATTTCGTGAGCTCCGAGCTTCTTTCATCCATGAATAGGATCGGATTGCCTGACATTACAAATGGTTTGTAAAGTCGCTCCATTTTTTCTTTCGCCTTCGCCGAACGCGTACCAATAACAATACGCTCTGGTTTCATAAAGTCTTCTACGGCAAAGCCTTCACGCAAAAACTCCGGATTTGAGATTACGTCAAATTCTACTTTTGCCTCCGCAGCAATTGCCGCTTGCACTTTATCTGCGGTCCCTACTGGTACAGTACTTTTATTTACTACGATTGTATAGCGTTCAAGCATCGGACCGATCTGACCGGCAACTCCTAGCACATATTGTAGATCCGCTGAGCCATCTTCCATAGGAGGCGTTGGCAAAGCCAAGAAGATAATATCTGCAAAATTAACGGCTTCTTCTAAGCTATCAGTAAAATGAAGGCGACCTTCATTGATATTGCGCTCGAATAGAACCTCTAAGCCAGGTTCATAAATTGGGACTTGCTTTGCATTTAGCATGGCAAGCTTTCGGGGATCATTGTCCACACATAAGACATCATTGCCTGCTTCGGCAAAACATGTACCTGTTACAAGGCCTACGTAACCTGTTCCAATTACTGCTATTTTCATTTTTTAGGTATTGCTAATTTTCAATTAAAGATTATTAAGCATGAACTTTTTGAGGTGTCGATATATGCTTGTTTTTTAGCAGTAGTAGTAGAAATATGGAGTTGGAGACAAAATACCTTTTCCAGAGACGACGAGGATTTTGCGCTAGACGATATAGCCACTCTAACGCAAACTTTTGCATCCATTGTGGGGCACGCTTTTCGTAGCCCAGATAAGTTCTGAGCGCATTGCCAATCCCAAGCATCGAAGCATGTACTCGCCCTTTATGAGCGGCCATCCACTTCTCCTGCTTTGGACAACCCAAAGCAACGAATAGAATGTCTGCGCCACTCTCGTTGATCATGTCAACAACCTCTTGATCTTCGCGTTCGCTAAGAGCGCGAAAAGGAGGAGAGTATGCACCAGCTATTTGTAATCCGCTAAACTCAGCCTGAGATTTTTGCTTGATTGCTTCCAGTACCTCGTCGGTGTCGCCGTAAAAAAAGACCTTGAGTCCCTGCTCCGCAGAACGCTTAAGCAATTCGGGTACCAAATCCATACCTGCGACCCTTTCTTGCTCAATATTATCTTTAATCTTAAGCACTTTGCACAATGGCATACCATCTGGCGCGGCCAAATCTGCATGATATACCGCCTCCTCTAGACTTGAGTCTCGGCGACTCTCTACTACCATGTGTACATTGACACAACAAGTATAAGATGATTGTCTTTGGCTGCCTAACCTTAGTACCTCTTGGACAAAATCCTCAAAGCTACCAGTAGAAATTCGGGTGTGAAGAAATGGAATCTTTTGCACTTGAAGATTTAGTATGCGTTTTTGTCGCCAGTTGACATTTTAAATATGGTCTGGAAAATAATCTTGATGTCAAGACCTAGACTCCAGTTTTGGATATACCAAGAATCAAATTCGATTCTTTTTTCCATCTCTACCGGATCCTTAGTCTCCCCACGGAAACCGTTTACTTGAGCGTGTCCGGTGATACCTGGGGTAATAAAGTAGCGGAAAGGATACTTTTTGATCAACGGGATGTACTGATCATTCAATTTTGGTGGGTGAGGGCGTGGCCCGACTACTGACATATGACCGAGAAGGACATTGATAAACTGTGGAAACTCATCTAGATTAGTTTTCCGCAAAAAGGCTCCTACCTTCGTGATTCGGGGATCATTTTTAGTGGCTTGCTTATAAGGCGTATCTGCCGACTCCTTCTGGACATACATAGTGCGGAACTTAAAACAAGTAAAGTTGCGATTCTTGCGTCCAGAGCGCTTTTGTAGGAATAAGATCGGCCCTTTTGAATTTATGCGAATAGCCGTGCCAACAATCAAGAAGACAAATGGCATGACAAATAAGCAAACCAAAGTCGCAAAAAATAGATCAAAACTACGCTTCAGCACTCGGTTAAACCAAGATGCCAATGGATCTCTACGGAGGGAGATGATCGGCGTATGATTAAAAAATGCTACGGAAATATCTTTGTGCTTCGATAGCAAATCAAAATCATGGGCAATTTTAAAGTGGATATAGTTATTATCCGCAAAATCAGCCATTTCTTCGATTACATCTGAGGTGTGCAGTGGTAGCGTATAGTATATCTCAGAAACGCCTTGGCTTAGACAAACATGCTTTAGCTCCTCTTTGCGCTCTCTAATCATCCGGACGGCTTCTTGCTCATTGACAGACTCGCCATTTTCATTGCCCAAGAAGTTAAACACTTGGCTACCTTTTGCTTGGGAGAAAAATTTATTTAGCTCATCTGCTGTTTCCCCCACGCCCACGATCATTACTTTATAATCTTCACCGACTAAGGAAAAGAAAGAACGGCGATGACGATAGGCATATCCTAGCAATAATCTTACTCCAGTGGCCGCAAATGCGCCTGTGTAGAACATTAACGCTAATGTTGGAAAGGCTTGTGGATAGTAATAGTTTAGGATCATCAATACCACAGAAGAGATCGCCAAATTGATCAAGGTAGTCTTGAGGAGGTACTTGATCTGCAGGATAGCCTCATAGTGGTAATGGTTGATATTTGAACCCACTCCGATCCAAGCAAAAACCATCAAGGCCAGTAAAATGGGTCCTTGCTCTGCTTGCGACCATACCATAATAGCATTATCCCCTAAAAGCCAAAGGCCTAGACGAAAACCATAAATTAGTAAGAGGGTTTCTAGGGCTACTACTATGTATTTTTGTAGTAAGTGTGCTCTATTTTGCGTGTAACGTTCCATTATGTTGTGAAGGCTTTAACAAGCGATCCAAAAAAAAGTGTTGTATGATGTTCCTAACATATCCGAGAGAAGTCTTATGGACTTCAGGTTCATAGAGTAGTTAGCAGTAGCCAGGCTTACGATTATCTTTATTGTTCCTTTATCCTCAAATTTTGTAACCGTTTTATCCTCGTTTGGGCTAAGCCCTTCTTTTTGTTTTCATATTAGAGAGAGCTTCTTCCCAACGCTGTGCAAGATAGTGAGCATAGACTCAGGCTTTGTTAGTTTTTAGTGCAAAGGTGATAAATTCCTCCTAAGCTGTCAGTATCATAGTATATTTGGTTTTGCTTTGATTAAGTGTTTCTACTTTAAATAAAGACTCCTCATAAATGCTAAATACACGCAAATAGGAGAGTATTTTTGATAAAATGTGATTCTCCGCCTCAATTGACTTTTAAGGGCCTTATTTGATCCGGCTAATAAGAAACTTTTTGTGGTGGATAAACTACTCCTTTGTAGTTATGTAAGATTGTGCTCAATTGAGTAACCACCAACTTGGGACATTAATCATATCGGAGCTGGCGTTAGCCAAAGGCTAATGCATAAGAAACCGCTAAGTCAAATAAATACGATTCAGCCTAGAAAAAAGCACTCTTTGGCTCAATACCAAAGAGTGCCGCTATCCTAATTTTCTGGCTTGTTCTCATAGGGGAGATCATTACCATTATTCGCTCGGTGCATTTGATAGTCGGGCTTCCTTTTTCACCAGGATTTGTCTTCCCCACTTTTCCAACATCTTTTCGACTTCTCTTGGGATCACGGGCTTGGATATGTAGTCATCCATGCCGGCTTCTATACAACTTTCTCTATCTCCCTGCATTGCATTGGCGGTCATCGCAATGATCACGGGGTGTTGGTAGGGCCATTTTGCGCAGATGCTCCTCGTTGTTTCCAATCCATCCAATTTAGGCATTTGGATATCCATGAAAATCAAATCATAGGCTTCCTTTTCTAGCATTTCCAATACTACTTCACCATTCTCCGCGATGGTGATACTATATCCCATCCTACCCAACATTTTTTGGATGATCTTTTGATTGACCAGATTGTCCTCTGCCACCAAAATATTAAGGGGGATAGCCTTCGCTAACTCTGTATTGATCCTATTTTTGGAGGAATGACTCAATGACACCTTCTTCTTTTCTGTAGTCCTTGGACTCAGCAATCCACTCAAGGTTCGCATAAGATGGGATTGGCGGCATGGCTTCATAAGATAAGAATCAAATAAAGTCTTTACCTCCATTTCCAGACTACTGTCCAACAAAGCAGAACTCAACATGATCATCGGGCATTTTAGCTTATCCTTGATTTGGCGACCAAGCTCTAAGCCGTTCATCTCTGGCATTTGGCAGTCCAAAATCGCGATGTCGAAGGTATGACCAGCCTCCAATATTTCTAGAGCGCTTTTGCCACTTTCCGCCGTGACTACTTGCATTTCAAACAGATTTGCTTGTAGCTCGATTATCATTCTATTAGTGCGGTTATCATCGACCACTAGTAGTTTCTTGCTGCGCAGAACGCTTGTGTCCACACTGTAGTTTGACTCCTCTATTTGTGAAATATCGCCCTCTGCGGTACGTATGGTAAATGAAAAGGTCGAGCCCATCCCCAATTCGCTATCTACCCAGATTTCGCCACCCATGAGCTTTGAAAGTCTTTGACAGATCGCGAGACCAAGCCCCGTTCCGCCGTATTTGCGAGTGGTAGAAGCGTCTGCTTGCTGAAAAGCTTGAAATAGCTTGACACTCTTTTCTTTAGAAATACCTATGCCTGTATCCTTTACGGCAAACAATAAGCCAAATTCATTACCATTTTGAGATGCTGCTTGTCGTTTGATGGTGATAAAAACTTCACCTTCATGTGTAAACTTCAAGGCATTGCTCGTAAGGTTAATCAATATTTGCCTCAAGCGGGTGATATCTCCTACGATAATAGAAGGCACATCTGGTTCAATCAAATAAAGTAGCTCTATACCCTTTTCATGGGCCTTTTTGGCGAGGAGGTCCATGGCATCTTCGACGCAATGCATCAAAGAAAAACTTCGTTTTTCAAGGTCTATCTTACCTGATTCGATCTTAGTAAAGTCTAAGATGTCATTGATGATTGTCAAAAGGGATTCACCGCTTGTACGGATAATATTGAGATATTCCTGTTGTTCTCTAACCAAAGGTGTATTTAGTAGTAAATCGGTCATCCCGATTACCCCATTCATAGGAGTGCGAATTTCATGACTCATATTGGCCAAAAACATAGCCTTTGCTTTGGCATGGGCTAAAGCTTCCTCTTTGGCTTGTTCTAGCTGGCGGTTTTGCTCCCCCATGACGGCCAAATTAGCCGATAAATCCTTTTGTTGTTGAAAATACCCATTACTAAAATACATCGCAGAGCCGATGGCAGAGATTAAGGTCAATATCAGATTGGTGATATAAATCAACCTTGTTTCAAGGGGACGAAGGCTATGAGTTTGAAAAAAGGAATAGTCTGTTAACTCTAAAAAAACAATACATGCGACCAAAAAAATTGTGGAAAATATTCGTAGTCCTTTTTCCTCTCGATGGATCAAGATAGGAATGAGCCAGACGGTAAATAAGAAGGTAAAGCTCCCTGGACCATCGGGACCCACAGATCCCACCGCTAAGACGATACCCAAATGGACTGAGATCCAAGCCTGTGCTTTTGCAAAAGTAAAATAGCCCCTTTGCATCAGGAAAGGAGTAACGAAAAGAGAGCTTGAACACAATAATAAGCTGAGGAGCCTGAGATCAATCCATATTCCAAAAATGATCGCGTAGGGAATAAAAATAAGAAAGCCTAACAAACTGACCTGATTGAACAGTATGATTTGCTGTTTTTTGTAAGGATCTGAGAAATGCTCAGAGCCTTTTTGGGCAAGTGTCTGATACCAATGGATGGTCTGTTTGATCATGAAGAAAGCTTAACTTATGATCGGTAAATTAAGCCAGCATTCAATTTATTCGTAACCCTATTGGTTGTAAATATTACAGCGCGTAAAAATTATTTTAATTTCGCATTACTTTTTGTGAAGTGAAGGCTGATGGCCTATTTTGTTCGGATTCGAATAAGACCTTCCTGTACTACCGAAGCAACCAGCCTTCCGTTTTGATCAAATACATTACCCCTAGTAAAGCCCCTCGCATTAGAGGCACTAGGGCTGTCTAAGGCATACAGCAGCCATTCATCTGCTCGAAAAGCCCTGTGAAACCACATCGCATGATCTAAGCTAGCCATCATAAATTCACCCATGGTTTGTGGGTGAGGCTTAAGAGCCGTCGATAGCAAATTGTAATCCGAAGCATAGGCCAATACTACCTGATGATCCCTCGGATCATCCCCCAATTTCCCTTTGGCCCTAAACCATACATGATATAAAGGCTCTTCCTGACGGCGATCAAACATAGAAGGGCGCTCGACGGGGCGAAACTCTATCGGACGTGGAAAAAATAACCAATTCTTGATCTGCAGGGGGATTTTATCCCCTAGCTGCTGGGCCAACTCTTGATCGGAGCGTAGTTTATCGGGGGGAGGGACATCTGGCATTTCGATTTGATGACTGTTCCCTTCCTCTCGCTTTTGAAAAGAAGCAGCCATCGTAAAGATCGGTTGGCCATGTTGAATCCCCCTCACTCTTCTGGTGGTAAAACTGCCTCCGTCTCGTACTCTATCCACATCATATATGATAGGACGTTTAGTATCTCCCCCCAAGATAAAGTAACCATGCATGGAGTGGACTAAGCGTTCGTCAGGGACGGTAAGCATAGCTGCCCTCAGCGATTGCGCCAACACTTGTCCTCCAAAAACACGTCTACTGCCAATGCTGTGGCTCTGCCCACGAAAGATATTTTCCTCTATGGCTTCTAAGGAAATTCCTGCTAAAAGTTCTTCTGCTGTTTGCATATTTTATAGCATAACCGTTTGTCCGGTCCTAAATGACTCATCAGCTGCTAATACAATTCGGAGACTATTTACAGCTTCATCAAGATGAGCTTTCATATCCATATCCTCTTGGATCGCTTTCAGAAAAAATGCTTGCTCCAAATCACAAAGCCCTTGGTGATCCGGCTCGTCCGTAGTATCTACCATTTCGTCTTTACGGCTAAATTGACCATCGGCATCTGTCTCGCTATAGTGTACTTTGAGGGCATTGGTCTTTGAGTGAGCATCCACATCATCCGAGGCGGTATCCAACTTTTCGTCCATGATACTCACACAGCCTTTAGGGCCAATCACATCTTTGACAAAATAGGCGGTCTCGCTCATCATCGGACCCCAACCTGCTTCGTACCAGCCGACTGAGCCATCGTCAAAGCGAACCTGTAATTGCCCGTAATTATACATATCTTCCGCAATTTCTTCGGTTAGACGCGCTCCTATAGCGCTGACAGATATCGGTTTAGCCCCTGTCATCATGCACATCACATCTACATAATGGACCCCGCAATCTACAATGGGGGACATGGTCTTCATCAGGTTTTTATGTGTGTACCAAGTATCGCCACTACTTTGCTGATTGAGGTTCATACGCATTACGAGGGGTTTGCCTAGGCCTTGAGCCAATTCAACAAACTTTTCCCAGGCTGGATGTACCCTTAGGATATAGCCGACTACGACTTTTTTGCCTTTGGCGAACGCTAAGTCTCTTATCTGCGCGGCTTCTTCAACCGTATTGGCCAAGGGTTTTTCTATAAATAGATGAGCCCCAGCGTTCAGCGCAGCTGAAGCATACTCCGCATGAGTCTCTGGGTATGTATTGATAGAAACAGCGTCGGGCTTAGTCTCAGCTAGCGCTTCATAATAATCGCCAAAAGTCGGTAAGCCTCCTAACTCGGCAGAAAGTCTATTGCGGCTTTCAGGACCTCTACTGACCAGACCAACGATTTCAAACTCAGGCATTTTGTGATAGGCGCGAGCATGTGAAGCGCCCATATTGCCACAGCCAACAACGAGTACGCGAATTTTCATAGCAATTAAGAGTATTAGTAGTTTAGTTTATTTCAATTCGTCGAGATTTAGCACCACGCTTGGTGCAAAGACTTCCATAAAATAGTCAACTTCAGGCAATCCTAAGTTTTGTATCGCCTCATGAATCACATCTGCCGCATGACTAAATTCCTGATTACCAGTCTTTAGCTCCTCTTGACATTTGACATAGGCCGAAATTTTATCGGCGGCTTTGACGACCTCCCAATGAGCCTTATCTGCCGGTATAGGCGCAAAGATGGATTGAAATTCGCTTTGGAGATCTGCCGGAAGAAAACTTAATAGCCTTTCATGTGCGACCTCCTCAATTTCTTTATAAGCTTTCTTGATCTCTGGGCTAAAGTACTTGATTGGTGTCGGTAAATCGCCGGTGATTACTTCACTCATATCGTGATAAAGAGCAAGCACCACACAGCGTTCTACATTGAGGGTGCCATTGAAGTATTTATTGCGCAACAAGGCTAAAATATGAGCAATAGCAGCTACTTGATGAGAGTGCTCTTGGATGTTTTCGGTATGTATGTTATACATCAAACCCCAGCGTTCGATAAAGCGCATGCGATTTAGATAGGCAAAAAAGTGGCTTTGGCTATGTTTCATAAGAGAGGTTTCGAGCTACAAAATTAATTGATAATTTGGGCTATGAAAGGCTAGTTGTATGGACTTATACCAAATTTTAAAAGGGCGTACCAATCGAGACCATATGGTCGAAATCGCCGAGTGGGTAGGGAAGGACGCTGAGCGCTTTGCGGAGGTCTGGCGATTGGTCAATTGTGGGGAGGAACCTACTGCGCCTTATGCTTCTTGGTTAATGGATTTTTGTCTTCAATTGTACCCAGATCATTTGCTGTCTTATCGCAAAGGGGCTTATGAATTATTACAGCAGCCGCTACACAATATGATCCATCGGAACTTAGTCAAACATCTTTATCGGGTGGAAATAGACGAGGAGATAGAAGGGGACCTCTACGACTTAGCAATCAATAAAATCAGTAACCCGCAAGTAGAGGTAGCTATCAGAGTGCATTGCATGGACATCGCGTGGAAAATTGCAGAACCCTATGTTGAACTACGCGAAGAGCTACGCTTGGTCATCGAAGGGCATATTGCCGATGGCTCTGCTGGATTTAAATCGAGAGGCAAACGAATATTGAAACGCATTGAAAAGGCAAACTGATTGACAGAGCTTAATTTAACGTTCTGCGCAGCAGAACGCTCACAATCGACTCCCATTCTTGCGCCAAACTCATATCTGGCATCTGTTTACCCGCCCTACGATACCAGTAATTCGCGTTCCAATTGTCCCCTTCTTTACGGTGGAGATAAGCATGGATCCAATCCCCATCATTACCCCCATCATCTTGGGCGATATCATGGGCACGCTCCCAATCACCTTTGCCATCATACCAAAGGGCAATTAATCCTCGATTGAGACCTGCTGGGGGCTTTTCAGCACTTAAGCTTTGTCGGAAGCTTTCTAGATTCATAATTGAAAATTAGTATATTCTTGACAAAACCAATCCAACAAAAATGCATTCTAAAGACACTACTACCTCTTCTCGAAGAAATTTTTTGAAAACGAGTGGTGCCCTTGCAGGGGCAGCCTTTCTGACCCCCGGCTTTACTTTTAATATCCTCAATTCTTCGGTCGAACTGAGTGATGAGGTGATTGGGCACGGGAGCCACAAATACCGCGTTCAGCGCAGCTGGGGGGACCTAAACCCTAGCAAAACTCCCGTCAACAATTGCCACGAAATGGTCATGGATAGCAAAGGCCGTATGATCATGGTAACGGATGAAACGAAAAATAATATCCTCATCTATGATCAGTCGGGAAAGCTGCTCGATAGCTGGGGAACAGAATATCCCGGTGGGCATGGTTTAACGCTGTGGAACGCCAATGGGGAAGAATTTTTGTTTATCTGTGATCCTAATTTGGGAACCGTCAGCAAAACTACCCTCGACGGTAAAGTGCTGATGACAATTGGCCATCCCAAAAGCATCGGAGAGTATAAAGAAGATGACCGCTTCATGCCCACCGAAACGGCAATTGGCCCTAATGGAGATATCTATGTTGCTGATGGTTATGGCTCACAATGGGTATTGCAATACGATCAAAATGGCAAATTTATCCGCAAATTTGGGGGCCCCGGAGATGGAGATGAGCAGTTTGCTACGGCCCATGGGGTGGCAGTTGATTATCGCAATGGAGCGCCAACTTTACTCTGTACTTCCCGCGGGCACAATAGCTTTAAGCGCTTCACTTTGGATGGCAAATATCTTAGCACACTATTTTTACCAGGCGCTTTTGTTTGCCGGCCTGTATTCCACGGTGATTACCTTTATGCGGGAGTATGTTGGTCTCGTCTAAAATATCTCAATCGTCAGCCGCGCTCTGGTTTTGTGACCATTTTGGATAAAGATGATAAGGTGATTTCCAATCCTGGAGGTACCAAACCCAAATACAAAAAAGGAGAACTCCAACTGATGCTGCAGCAGGAGTCCATTTTTATGCACTGTCATGATGTTTGTATTGACAATGATGAAAATATCTACGTTTGTCAGTGGAATGCCGAAAAGACTTATCCGATCAAGTTGGTCAGGGTTTAGTTGATCGGAACGGTGATAGATTCTGGGAGTAGGGGAAAACTGACGATAAAAGTTGTTCCCTCTCCGAGAACGCTTTCACACCACACTTTGCCATCCATCGCTTCGACGTATTTTTTGACAATAGAGAGCCCAATACCATTGGAACTCTCTCCCCCAGTAGGCTTCGCACTAAGCTTTTGAAAACGACCAAAGAGTTTCTTTTTATCTTCTTCTGTCATACCAGGACCTTGATCTGTGACCTTAATCCAAATATTTTGCTCGATTTCTGTCATGCTTACATCCACCTTACGGTCCCGAGGTGAAAACTTGATCGCATTTGAAATAAGGTTGTCTAAAATCTGATGCAGGGCTTGCTCATCGACCTTAGCTTTCATGTGGGTATCTGGCAAGGATAGATTGAGCGTAATATTTTTTTGCTTAGCAGTACGGTTGTAAGCTTCGGTTACCTCGGCCACTTTGGGCTGGAGATCAAGATTTTTGTAGGCAAAATTTAGCGTTTGATTCTCTGCTGCTCTGACATCTAGGATCTGGTGGATCATCTCCGTCAAACGATCCGCCGACTGATTGATGAGGCCGAGGAAGTTTTGTTGCTCGTCATTAAAATTTTGGTTGTCGAGTTGAATAATATTGACCAAACCTTTGATTTGACTCAAGGGATTTTTGAGGTCATGAGCAACCACTCCCATGAGATAGTTCTTTTCCTGATTGAGTTCCTCTAGTTTGGCGTTATTCGCTTCAAGCGCTACGTTTTGGCTTTGAATATGAAGCTTTTGTTCTTGGATTTTGCCGTTTTGCTTTTGAAGCAACAGATTCTGAGCTTGTTTTTGTCGATTACTATAAAATAGATAACCCAAAAAGATCATTATCCCCGAAAGGATAATGAGCGTCATGTATAACTGAAAAGATCGCTTTTGATTTTTCTTTTCTACAAATAGCTTTTCATTTTCTAGTTTTTCGACAGCGATTTCACTACGGGCAATTTGTCCCATAGACTCAATTCTGGCGAGTTGGGTAGCTTTGTCTTCGTCATAGTTGTCTTTGAGGATTTTCAGCTCCGCTGAACGATGGGCAAAGGCAGCAGCATGCTCTTGTCTTTCGGCATAGATGTCTGCTAGGAGGCCATGAGCTTGACGCGCCTCTGTAAGCATATTCAAATCTTTGGTCAAAGCATTGGCTCTTTCTAGCCAATTGATAGCCTCTTGGAGGTTGCGTTTGGGATAGGCCTGCGATTGTAATAGCTCCCCGATGAGGATCATGGATTGAGCTTGTCCTGGACTATCTTCTATCTGTTTGGAAAGCCTTTGACTATTATAAAGATACTGTTTGGCTTGGTCCCACTGAGATAGGTGGCTTAGCGTTAGTCCGATGCTCCGCATACACTCGGCCTGACCGAGTAAGTCTTCTAGCTTGGTAAATATCTTTAGGCTTTGGCGGTAGTGTTCAGCTGCTTTTTCAAATTGTTTGAGTTTACTGAGCGCATCACCTTTGTTAATGAGGGCGTCCGCTAGGGCTCTTTGATTGTCAAGCTTAGCAAATATCTGTTGAGCGTCATCAAAATATCGAAGAGCGATTGAGAACTGCTCTTCTTCTAGGTAGTAGTTTCCAATATTGATGTAAGTATCAGCCAAGCGGACTTCGTCATGGCTGAGTTGCAGGAGTTCAACCGTGCGGTTATAAAGGCTAAGAGCTTTTTGTTGGTCGCCTAGATCATGATGTAAAACGCCCATATTGATGAGCGTGATGGTCATACCTGCGGTATCAGCTAGTTGCTGGCGAATCTGCAGCGCTTTTTCATAATTTGCGAGTGCACTGCCAAAATCTCCAGTAATATGAAAATTGAGACCGAGATTGTTGTATATATCCGCTAGGCCTTTGTCGTTTTTGACGATTCCAAAATAATAGCGAGCAGAATCTAGGAAGCTGCGACTGGCTTCGAGTTCGCTTTGATACCACCTGATTACCCCCATGTGCTTAAAAGCGAGGGCTTTATTATCCAAGTCTGAAATGATATGCGCGATACCTAGTGCTTCAGTAGCTTGCTCCCAAGCCATTTGCGTATCGCTGTTTTTGAGCTGCCAGCTCGATGCCAATAAGGCGGATAATCTCGCTTCCGGCTCATTGGAATGCTCAATTACCTGCTCTAGGCTATCTAGATCCGTTGCAATCGCTTTGTTGGCAGAGACAAACATAGCGGCTAAAATCAGGGTGCCTAATAGGAAGTTGCGTGCCGTCATCTTTTGTGATTGAATAATAATCAAATATGTTAAAAGCCATGAAAAATAAAATACACAAAAAGGAAATTACTAATATATGTTTGGCTTTTATGCAAAGAAGGTCCCTTTTGTAGGACCTTCTTTGGTTTTATCATCGAATGTTTCTTTTAGTATTGGCTTATTATCTTAGCGTAGTTGTTACACGGCAGTTTAATTTGCTTTTTTACTCGGTATTGACCGTTACTGACAAGTAAGATGCCTGCTACGTGAGGAGCGGCCATGGAGGTTCCGTCCATCCAAGCATACTGACCATCTTTGTAAGTAGAGTAGATACCTGCTCCCGGGGCCAAAAAGCCTACTGAGCTACCATAGTTAGAGAAATTTGTTAGCCAATTATAGATATTGATCGCACCTACTACGTGGATATTTGCATCCATTAGATTAGCCGGAGAATAATCTTTCGCATCTCTAGCAGAATTGCCGGCAGCTATGGTGAAAAATACCCCATGCTGGTTCTTTAGATTCAAAATAGCATTGTTGATCAAGTTGCTTTTATCGGTCCCTAGACTGATATTAACCACATCTCCTGGAATACAAGCCCAAGCTACATAAGATAGCGCCTGCATGAGATAATCTTTACTGCCATACCCATTGCGGTCCAATACTTTTACTCCTACCAAGGTCGCTCCTGAGGCTACACCAACGACCCCTGAACCATTATTTTTGGCGCCGATGATTCCTGCGACGTGAGTGCCGTGGCCAAAGCCATCGTCTGCATCATTTTCATAGGGTACAAAGCTTCTAGAAAAGAATTTGTTGACGTTTAAATCTGGGTGGTCTAGGTCGATGCCTGAGTCAATGATAAATGCCCAAGTATCTTTATTGCTGTGATCTCTAGTGCCCCCAATGGCATTAATATTATAAGTTGTCCATTGCTTGGATGGGCCATCGTCTGCGGGTATAAGGTGTCCTTTGGCACCAGGGGTCAAATTCAAAGCGATTAATTCATTGGGCTCTACTGAGGCAATACGCTCATCTTGAGCCATCTCTACTGCGTCTTCTTCGCTCATACTTACTAGGCCGCCTTTCATACGACCGATATCATATATCGCCTCTATGGTCTGTGCTTGGATGTGATGATCGTTCAGCGTGCTGACCAAAAAAGACTTGATCGATGTCTCGCGCTCCGCTCTCACAGAAGAGATTTCACTGCGGGTGCTACGATTCGTCATATCTACGCTCGCTAATGTTTGTTCGTCAAGACGCTCCAAATAAGAAAGGTCTTCCTTAAACATCACAAGATATTCTCCCTTGATCTGCTCTCCTTTGGATTGACTAACCATAAAGGCTGATTCTGAACCTTGGCTGACTTGTTCTTCTATGGTAGGTTCTAATGAGATCGGAAACTCTGCCTCGCAAGAGACTAAAAATACAAAAAGGGTAAAACTGAGAATTTGTAGAGCTTTGTTCATTTTTTCGATGATGATTGATTGTCTGTTAAGCTTCTGATTCAAATTTGAGTATAATACATATTATAAAAAATACGAATATTCGTTAAAATTGTACGCTCATTGATTTTGTTGCCCTCGAGCTTGATTTGACTGTTAGCTTGCATGAACGGTCAGATTTATTGATTAAATGGTTTCTCAGATAACTTGATGGCTTCCGATCCACCTAAGACAGTGATTTATTGATCAATTTCTTACATGATTATTGAGAGACGAATCATCATCACAATCTTATTTTGAGGCAAATAGACCTGAAAGTCTGCGCGAAGACCAGAAATTTCTCTCTATCACTTCTTCAATATTAGTAGGGCTTAATCAAAGAAGGGACGAACTCGCGCCCGTCCCTTACTGCCTGTGTGTGGGGGATACCCATTATTCTTAGTATGACAAGCTTGCCATAGTTTATAGTTAGTTGGATCTAAGCCGATAGCTTAGGGCTAGAAAATGTAAAGCTGAGGAAGGTTCGCAAATGGATCTAGGAGAGAGGTCTCCTGTACGAATCTGCTGGAGACCCGTAATATTGGCTGGGGAATTCCAAAGTAGATAAAGACTTGCGAAGAAATAGGTTAATCTTAAAAATGAACAACTCGTATTTGGATAGCAAAAATCCATAAACAAAAGTTGTTTCGGTTGAATGATCCAATATCATAAATATTGTTGGTGCATGAAAGATTAATTATTCCTCTCTTCTTACGAGCGACTATTTCCCCCCTTTTAGCTGTTTTATCTCTATTTTGCTCTTTTGCTACTCGCGAACGGTCAGTCTGTTTGTTTGAATGGAATTATGATCCCTAGAGGAGGGTTTGTGATCCATATTTTATTTTGATTCTTACATTTGACTATGCCTCATTACTTCCAGATTTATAAACCCTATGGGATTTTGAGTCAGTTTAGCACTGATTTGGCCCACAAAAGAACTTTAGCGAGCCTCTATGATTTTCCCTCTCATGTTTACCCTATCGGAAGGCTAGATGAAGACAGTGAAGGACTATTACTACTTACGGACGACAAAAGGCTCAATCAGCAATTATTAGGGCAAGGGATTGAAAAAGAGTATTGGGTTCAGGTGGAAGGGAAGCCTACTGAGGCTGATCTACAACCTTTAAGGGAAGGCGTTAGCATTAGGGTAAAGAAAAAAACCTATCAAACTCTTCCCGCAAAGGTGGAGATTATTGCTAACGAACCGCCCTTGCCAGCAAGAAATCCACCTATCCGCTTCCGCAAAGCCATCCCTACTACTTGGCTTGCGATCACCTTACGCGAAGGTAAAAACCGGCAAGTCCGCAAGATGACGGCCAAAGTTGGTTTTCCCACCTTGCGCTTGGTAAGGTGGCGTTTGGGTCCTTGGACGATAGAAAACTATAAAGTAGGAGAGGTGCGAATCTGGGACCGTTAGCTATCCTATAAATATGCATTGGCAATAACTGCAAATTTGTCCACTTTGATTCACCTATTTTAAGACTTCTACGATTTATAATGCAGTCATTTTTTAAGCACTTTGCCTTAAAAAGTATCCCCCGATCTTCCATTATTTGGGCTTTGCTATGGGGGATTTTTGTGCTTTTGACCATCAATTTACTTGATTTTAGCGGTGAGAGCGCCGCAATCCTTCTCTTTGGCAGCCTGCCTTTTGTCGGACATCTTGTCTCCCAAATCAGACAGCTCTCTGAGCATAAAGACTTACGTTTTAGCTTACTAAACGACATCTCTGCTGATGTTGTGGTGTTAGATAATAATGGTAAAATTGTCTTTATAAATGAGTTCGCTATTTCCGACAGTCAACTGCGCAGCGCTGCCATCGGCAAAACCATGCTCGAATACGGCCAATTGGCAGGACGGAGTCCCGCCGTCTCGCAGGCGAGGGAAAAGGCGATCCGAAAAGCTATTCAAAACAAAAAGGAATTTGAGTGGGAAGAATCTGTCTATGAAAAAGGCCAACAGCGAGATTATATACGCCAAGTGACCCCTGTTTATCAAAATCGCAGATTGAGCAATCTGATCGTATATGGATTAGAGATCAGCGAGCGAAAGAAGGCTGAGCAAGAGGTCCAAAGACGTGCGGCTATCCAAAAAACGATCAATTATTTTTCCACCTCACTCTTCAATCTCAATAGTGAAGAAGATATTCTTTGGGATATCGCCAAAAACTGCATCCGAGAATTAGAGTTTGTAGATGCTGTAGTTTATACCCTAGATCGGGAACGCAAAGTCTTGGTTCAAAGAGCGGCTTACGGCAATAAAGAAGACGGTGAGTTTGCTATCTATGAACCCATTGAAATTCCTCTGGGAAAAGGCATCGTAGGCAATGTTGCCCTCACCGGCAAACCCGAGTTGGTTAGCAACACCTCCCTTGACGATCGATATATTCTGGACGATGAGGTCCGCCTTTCTGAATTAGCAGTACCGATTATTGGACCTGGGGGGACATTGGGGGTCTTGGATTCTGAACATCCTGAAAAAAACTTTTTTACCGAAGAACACCTTAGCATACTAACCATTATTGCCAATATCGCGGCCAATAAAATCATCCGTGCTAGAGTCGTAGAGGATTTAGCAAGTGCGAAGGAGAAAGCGGAGCTCGCTACTGCCGCTAAATCAAATTTTCTCTCCTCTATGAGCCATGAAATTCGTACGCCGCTCAATGCGGTCATCGGCCTCTCTCATCTTCTCAATGATGAAATCAAGGAACCAGAGCATAAAGAGTCCTTACAAACACTACTTAGCTCCGCGGAACATCTATTGTCCTTAATCAACGACATCTTAGACTTTTCCAAAATCGAGGAAGGGAAGTTAGTCTTAAATAAAACTACCTTTTCTCTAGCACCTTTGATCGAAGAATTGCTCAATCCGTTTCGCTTCCTCGCTGACGAAAAAAACTTAGATTTCTTTAGCCACCTTCCCCCAGTGGAAATCCCTAAGCTCATTGGCGACGATACTCGTCTCAGACAAATATTGACCAATTTGATTGGCAATGCGCTCAAATTTACCCGAGTTGGTTCTATCAGTCTTAAATGTCGGTTACTTTCTCAAGATGAGGAGAACTGCTTTTTCCGATTTGAGGTGACGGATACGGGGATTGGGATCGCTAAAGAGCAGCAAGCATCGATTTTTGAACAATTTATCCAAGCAAAAGAAGATACAACCCGCAAGTTTGGCGGTACTGGTTTGGGCTTATCTATTGCGCGTAAACTAGTAGAACTTCAAGGAGGCCAAATAGGAGTAGAAAGCAATAATGATCCTACATTGGGCCCCACTGGGACTACTTTTTGGTTTGAAGTAGGCTTTCCCCTTGCCAAAGAAGAACGAAATTCTGCTAGTATCAAAACTGATCCTAATCAGCAGTTAGGTCCATTATTAGGCTTAAGCGTGCTCTTAGTCGAAGACAATCGGGTCAATGTTATAGTCGCTCGGCGCTTTTTGGAAAAGTGGCAGGTGGAGGTTACACATGCTGATAACGGTCTAATTGCCACTCAAATGGTCCAGCAAAAAAAGTTTGGATTGATTTTGATGGATCTAAACATGCCGGTAATGGGAGGCCTCCAAGCTACTGCTGTCATTCGCAGCTCTGGTAACCAAATCCCTATCATTGCACTGACCGCCGATGCTACAGCCGAAGTGAGAGAAAAAGTCTTCGAACAGGAAATGAATGGCTACCTCACTAAGCCATTTAAACCCGCTGATTTGCACCAAGCTCTGAGCCAGTTTCTACCTCAAAAAGACAAGGAGCTATTACCCTAAGTCTCTTCCCCATCAATTTTTGCTGAGTTTTGGATTGTGCTTTTCCGCTTCGCGGAACGCTGGTGTCAGCCAGCCAAAACTGTAGGTGCACGCATTCATGCCGTATTTTACAGAACTAAGCGTTCCGCGCAGCGGCTATCAAAAAAAATAAGGGATCAATACTGCCACTGATTTTTGACCGGATTGAAGAAAGTGATACCGATTTTCCAGCGGCCATTAAAACCATCTTCGTCATTGGTGTAAGAGCCAGCATAAAAACCCCCTACCTTAAATCGCTGCTGTTTGATGCGAAAAGGTACTTGTAAGCCCGCATAGATTTCATTGTGCCAAAAACTATTTTCTTGTAGGTATAGCATACTCGCCCCTACAGTAGTTTGCATCGGTAAGTATTTGAGCAGCGGAATCTTACTGATCAAAGCTCCGCCAAAGTCATGCAAATAACTCATTTGTACAAAGCCTCTGCTAGTACTTTGAGTACGCCCCAACATCTGAAGATTTTCCAAGGGGTTGGCAAAAATAATGTCGGAACCACGGAAATAGCGTAAATCTGTAATTTGGATACTATCTGCATTGACAAAACTGCCGGCGGTTACCTTCCAGCGCGATGTACCCAAGGAGCCCAGCATGATCTCATGACGAATACCAAGTTCGATATAATCATAATTGATGGCACTATTCAAAATACCAGGGACAGCCTTGCGATACTCTCCACTGATGGTTGGCCAATCGCTCCCTAGGACCACTTTACGGTAGGGCTCCATTTGGTACTTTTGGAAGGGAGTATATTCAAATCCAATCCGGAATCTGAATTCATTATAGGGATCAAAGGTAGGTCTCAAATCCTGATTAGTACAGATCTCCGTCCAATAATCCTGAATTTCGATATCATCTAGATTGGCGCGCTCAGTAAAATCAACTGAAGTACTGAGATAAAGCCCATTGACCAGCTCAAAACGATTGCCAAAGCCGATATAACGCCTTTGGATAAAGTTGCCTGGACAAAAAATATTAGAGATGGTCTGATTGCCGGTAATGATATCGTAGTCATTGCCAAGCCGTACATAGGCCCGAGCGATCTTTCTCGGATTGTACAAAAAGGTGATGCGGGTATTGCCCCTGATATCTCGATTGACAATGCCGAGACTGATATTGCCGCCTACGCTGAGGACTTTCTGGCGCTGCCAATGCTTGCGGACAGAACCACCCAGATTATGACGATAGCCGCCAACTCCTACGGGTTGAATCTGCTCTAGAATTGGACTCATGTAGTAGTGCATACTGCGTAAGCGATCCCGATAGGTGATACCATTGAGCAAGAAGTCTTGCCAACTGAGGTGATTATAGGCCGAGTCCGCCTTAGCGAGATATTCCGGGGTAGAATGATAGGCTACGATACTATCCTGAGTACGGATCAACTCGTTGACCTCATTATCTAAGCCTAATTCTACCGGCCTGAAATCGGCCCAATAGCTGGAGTCTTTTTCGAAGGCATCTTTTTCGGTGCGGCGGACCTCATTGCGAAAGAAGTTGCGCTTAAACTCTTGGTCAAGGACATATTCACTATGGATGGTTGTGGTTTCTCCATGATAGATTGTCTTGCCGTCCTTGATCTGGTAATTATATTTTTCTTCTTCCAATAACCAACGGCCGCCTTCCGCGGGGCCATACTGTAAAACCATTTCAAACTTTTTGAAATAGTTGAGCATGGCTGGCATCGCCTCCACTTCTAGGCTTTTGATCGCCCAAAGTCCATCTATTACGATCATCTCTCCCCTGAAGTAAGGTCCTACCTCATTACGTGGCCAAAACTTGATACGGTAGTGGACCCGATTGTCTTCATAATAAGTCTCAAGGAGCTTGTACTTATAAATAATCCGCCAATTGGTACTGTGAAGGGGCGAAATCATCGGGCGATCTGAAAGACGTGGTACCTCTACTAGGTTACGATAAAAATTAAACTCTCCATCAGAGACATCCAGATTGAACAAATAAGGGTTATCGAGTTCCGTACGGTAATCAGCTACTGGTGTGCCTTCGCCTTCAAAGCTGACACTTACCTGAACGCCCTCAGGCCCTGAAATCCCTTGCTGATAATCACGGTAGCCATGAACGATGGTTTTATACTTATCTGGAAACGCGAAATAGACCGTGGCTTTAGATTCTACGAAAAGGGTAGTCTTAGGCATGGTATCCCAAACCGCCGTATCTGCTTTGGCAAAACTTGAATCTTGCGACAAGGAATCTAGCGAGATGCGTTCTCCGAGGAGACTATCCCCCGCCATCATGGTGTCGTTTGCTACAGTATCTAGCTCGGCCGCCACTTTAAGGGCGGCAATGCTGTCCTTACGCGCTTTTCTAGCCAACTGCCTTTCATTGAGTTGCTTGGGCTTACGCATATTTTGCGTTTTCAAGCGCGCTTGGGTGTAGGTTTCCCTTACGTAAGTTTCATATTGTTTGACAAAGCTCCTCTTGTTATCGATCAATTGTTGCATGATCGCATAAGCGGGATCTTTTTTGCCGATCGATATTTCTACCGTTTCTACTTGTATGTCTTGCGCTTTCAGCTGAACGCTCAGTCTTTGATCCTTTGGAATGCTGACGGTAAAGCTCTGTTCCCCAAAATTAAGGTGCCGAAAATGGACGACATATTCCCCACGGCTCAATTCGATCACATATTCACCATTATTGTTTGTCAGGGCTCCTTTTTGCGTGCCCTCAACTATGACTCGGACCTGGGGAATGGCTTCACCAGACTGGTCCGTAACCCTACCGCGTAATTCTTGCGATAAAGCCACGATGGGAATGAGAAATAATAATAGTAAAAGTAATTGGCGCATATAGTGTGTGGACTGCTTTAGTATCTAGGACGCGGCAGACTCCAAATTGGTTGTACGCTTGAGGCGATTACCGACCAAATTAAACATTTGATCGACCAAATTTGTAGTTTTGTATGATGCAAAAATTACGCCCCGTAACGGATTGGCTGCCTATAACCAAAAAAGAGGTAGAAAAAAGAGGCTGGGAGGAGCTTGATGTGGTCCTAATCTCAGGCGATGCTTATGTTGATCACCCTGCCTTTGGGCCTGCGGTGATTGGGCGTATTTTGGAGCACGCTGGCTATAAGATAGGTTTGATTCCTCAACCCAATTGGCAAGACGATCTACGGGATTTTAAAAAGTTTGGTAAGCCACGTCTTTTCTTCGGCGTTACGAGTGGTTGTATGGATTCCATGGTCAATCACTACACCGCCAACAAACGCAAGAGATCCACAGACGCCTATACTCCGGGCGGCCAAGCTGGTTTTCGTCCCGATTATAGTGTAGAGGTCTATACCAAGATCTTAAAATCGCTTTATCCAGACGTACCGGTGGTGATTGGCGGCATCGAAGCTTCGCTCCGGAGAGTGACGCACTACGATTACTGGGCCGACAAACTATTTCCCACTATACTCAAACGCTCTGGTGCTGATCTACTTGTTTACGGCATGGGTGAGCAAGCCTTAAGAGAGATCCTAACTCTCTTAAACAAGGGAGTACCCTTTACCTCTCTGAGAACGATTCCTCAGACTGCCTTCCTAGTAGGGGAGGAGGAAAAAATGCCCAAAAACAAAAATTGGACGGATGTAGAAATTGCCTCCCATGAAGAATGTTTGCGGGATAAGCTTAAGTATGCGGCCAACTTCAAGATCATCGAACAGGAGTCAAATAAGGTCAAAGCCCGCCGAATCTTACAAGGCGTTGGCCGAGAAACCTTGGTAATCAATCCGCCATACCCGCCGATGACGGAGGCCGAAATTGATCATTCCTTCGATTTGAACTACACCCGTATGCCACATCCCAAATACAGCAAGCGAGGGGTGATTCCTGCCTACGAGATGATCAAGTTCTCGATCAACATGCATCGTGGTTGCTTTGGGGGTTGTAGTTTCTGTACCATTTCGGCGCATCAAGGCAAGTTTATCGCTTCGCGCTCGCAGGAGTCGATCATGAAAGAAGTCGATGCCGTTACTAAAATGGATGACTTCAAAGGCTATATCTCAGACATCGGTGGCCCTTCTGCCAATATGTATCGTATGAAGGGTAAGGTGCAAGAGATTTGCGATCGCTGCACGGCTCCCAGTTGTATCCATCCGGTGGTCTGCCACAATCTCGATACTAGCCACAAGCCATTGACTGAGATTTATAAAAAAGTTGATGAACACCCCAGTGTAAAAAAAGCCTTTGTGGGGAGCGGCATCAGATACGATCTTTTGGTAGATGATCTCCATAAAAAAACTGATAATGACGATAAGGAGGAGTATATGGAGCAATTGGTTACCCGCCATATCTCTGGTCGTCTCAAGGTGGCGCCTGAGCATACTTCAGACGATACCCTCAAAGTCATGCGCAAGCCTTCTTTCAAGCATTTTCACTCCTTCAAGAAGCGCTACGAAAAACTCAATAAAAAACACAATCTAGATCAACCCCTGATCCCTTACTTCATCTCTAGCCATCCTGGTTGTAAGGAGGAAGACATGGCCCACCTCGCTTGTGAGACCAAGGATATGGGGTTTCAATTGGAGCAGGTACAAGGCTTTACGCCCACGCCAATGACGGTGGCAACGGTAATTTATTATGCTGGGGTCCATCCTTATACCCTGCAGCCCGTTTACACCGCCAAAAACAAGAAAGAAAAACGAGCGCAGCACCAATTCTTCTTCTGGTACAAAAAAGAAAACAAGGGGATGCTCAAGGCAAAACTCAAGAGCCTTGGCCGTGAAGATATGATTCCTCAACTCTTGGGCGAAACGCCTAAGCCCAAAAGCAATCGTTGGACGGAGACCAAAAACCGCTTCAAAAAATCGCGTAATCGCTCCAAGAAGCGTAGAAGATAAGCTTTAGTCTATTATATGCTAGTGTCTTTGGGACTTACTGCTGCGCAGAACGCTTATCTCTGCCTCCTGCTTGAGTCTTAAGATCCACCGACGGCTGAGTAGCGAAAAGCAAGCTCAAAAAAAGGGGCAGTCTCTCGACTACCCCTTGGCACGGTCCATACCACCACTATCCCCGCAGCCAAACTTGCAATTTGTTTTCCGCGAGACTCCGATGCCCCCACCACTGCAAGGCAGATAGGCGATGACAACGCCAGCCCGCTCTCTCCAATACCATTTGTTCTTGCAATTTCTTTTGGGTCTTGTCCGTATCTCCGTCCACATCTATGCTCAAGGCCAACTTGCGCCCTTGGTGGATGATGGCGAGGTCAAGACGATAGTTGCCGATCTTGAAGGCAGGATATAGATTTTCTTCTAGGCCCGCTGCGCGGAACGCTTCTCCTAATTCTTCGCCAAGCTGACCATAGCGTTGCTTGAGCTCTGTCAAGGCCTGTGGCGAACTTGTAGCCTCGTTTTGGGCACCAAAACGATAATGCTCGACCAAGCGATAACGAAGACAAGAGGGATTCATCATTGCCACCGCATCAGGGTGGATGCTGTGGAGTAGGATAGATTTCTCACGGGCTCTGCTCGCGGCCACATTGTAGATGCGGCTCATCTCTTCTCCCAATACAGCACGCGGCGGACGCATCTTGCCAGCTTCCGTCATCCGATGACTAGCCGTAGTGATTAAGATCATGACGTCGCGCTCATCACCCTGAAACTCTCTGGAAGTTCCTACTAATAGGTTCAGTGATTCTTCATAACCTTTTATCTGTTCAGAACGAGAAAGGGCTCTGATCAAGGCATCTCGGAAATCCTCATTCGAGGTCTCCATGCAAAGCAATCCGATACTCGGCAAATAAGGCAAATGGCCCGCTTTAAAATCTGCTACCACTCCCTCAATCAATTCCACAGCTGCACGCACCAGCGCCGGCTTGGATCTGTCGGTAGGATCATCCTCGACATAGTGTGCCTCGACGGGTTTTCCAAAAAGGTCATGGGTGGCAGTTTTAAGCGGGACCATTTGCTCATTATACATATTGCGGTTAGAGTAATTGATGATCTCCGGACGGCAACGAAAATGTTCTCGTAAGCTCACGATATTGGGATAGATCACCCCACTGAGCGTATAGATACTTGCAGTCCGGCTATTGAGATGGAACTGCTGCTTGAAAGGATGATTGATCAAGTAGCGATCTAAGATCTGATTGGTACGTTCCATTGGGAACATAGATGAATTTGTAACCACCGAAGTCTGGTTCTCATCTCCTACGATAATACTCTTGCGCGCTCTGAAGATCAGATTGAGCATACTTATATCGCACTGACTGGCTTCATCTACGATCAGCAAATCGAATTGACCTGGATCAGCTTCCGGAAAGAAACGGATCGCCGTGTCCTGCGGCATAATCCAAATCGGCACCACTTCACGGGCTTTCTTAAGATTTTCGATCGCAGAGTCCAGATTGCGCGCCGTATTCTTGCCGTAGCCTTTACCGATATTGATGAGATCGTTCCGCCAAGCGGAAAGCGCTGACTTCTGATCTTCGCTAATATGGGCCTGCTTATTCATCCAAGTCTGGTAGGCAATTAGCTCTATCGTCAGCTTTTCGATGTCTTTTTGGAGCAAGCGGAGCTGATCCAGTTTTTCGTCAGTTTCTCCAATCTCTTTGAGACAAGCCGCAATGAGGTCGTCAAGTTCACGACGGAAGATGCTTTTTCCCCAATCAATACTGGTATCAGACAAAAGCTCACTCGCCTTGGGATATTGAGCCTGGAACGCATGAAAACGCTCATGATTCAAACTGTCCTTTTCTGCTTGCGCCTTTGCTGTGTGATAGTCGGCAATGGCTTGCGTGTATTCGTCTGCTTTGGCTTCTTTCAAAGCTTGTATGAGGGCCTCCCACTGTGGTGCTGCACCGCTCACATTCGGGATGCCAGCGAGCAACTCTTCGTAAGTCTCACGCTCTGCGAGCTGGGACTTTTGTTCGGAATATTGGGTCAAGCGTTCCCAGATGGGCTCCCAAGCATCAAAATAAGCTGGTACCTCGGCCAAATTTCTCTCCCTCAACAAATTGTTGAGATGAGTCATCTGGGTTCTGAGAGTCAAAAACTGTTGGATCTCATTGAGTACCTGCCAGAGATTCTGACGGTCAACACTAATGTCTAGCGGGCGTAAGGCATTGTGCAACTGGATGGAGAGTTGCTTGAGACGGCACTCTTGTTCTAAATAAAGACTCAGGGTCTTGAGACTGCTTTTATCTTCCAATAGCAAGCCATTGAGTTGGCATTGCAGCAGAGCTTTGTGAGGGCTAGAGAGGAGCTTACGTTGCAGAACGCCTAACTTTTCCTTGCTACCAAACTTGGCGATTAGACTTTGTACTTGTTGTTGTAGCCATTCGGGCTCTTGGGTTTCTAATATCTCGCCCCCAAACTGATAGGCCAACATCTTTTCCCGCGCCAATTCTGCTTGTTGGACATCATGCTCCCATTGCTTGTATAGCGTATAAAGACGATC
>JBCCQN010000005.1:0-119552 GCA_039024315.1 Bacteroidota bacterium | reverse complement strand
GTGGAGGATTTGTGGCTTTGGGATCAAGCATTGTATGAGGAGAAGCTATTGCCGAAGGCTTACCTAGCGCAGATCTTTAGCCAGCAAATCTCCGATCCTGATTATGGTGGTCATTACGGCTATGGTTGGAGTTTGACGGATAAACCACTAGGTAGTTCAAATGAAAAGATCCCGACCGTCTGGCATGATGGCGTAATTGATGGTTTTTGCGCCGTTTTTACCCGTATTCCTTCGAGCCAGTCCTCGGTAATCCTTTTGAGTAACATTCGGCGAGCGCCGCTCAACGCTATGACCCGAGGCATCATGGGTATCCTCTATGATCAGGCTTATGATTTCCCGCTGCAATCAGTGGCTTACTCACTTTTTGAAGTCATTGATACCGAAGGCTTGGATAAAGGCATCAAGCATTTTGAGAGCATCAAGGCTGATCCTAGCTACTATCTAGTCGAAGACGAAATGAACATCATCAGTTATCGGCTCTTGCAATCGGATCGAGGCGAGGAAGCTGTCGCAGTGTTAAGGCTAGCCATAGAAGCTTTTCCCAATGCATTTAACCTTTACGACAGTCTGGGGGAGGTGCTAAAAAGTCTCGGTCAAAAGGAGGAGGCAATCAAAAACTATCAAAAATCTATTGAACTCAACCCCAATAACGAGAATGGTAAAAAGATGCTGGAGGAGTTATTGAATGGTTGAAGTATTGATTTGTTGAATTTTTGAATAGAAAAAGAATTTTAACTCAACAACTCAACAACTCAACAACTCAACAACTCAACAACTCAACAACTCAACAACTCAACAACTCAACAACTCAACAACTCACCAACTCAACAACTCAACAACTCAACAACTCAACAACTCAACAACTCAACAACTCAACAACTCAACAACTAATGGAGATTTATTTTTACCCTTAAATCTCCCGATTTCTGTCATCCATCTGACCGAAGGCATCAAGTTTACGTTTTATATTTACGATTGCTTTTCAGTTCCATCTACTGATTTGATTGTAAATGCATCCGTTTCGAAACATCATTGCGCCCCTCTTTGCTTGTCTGTTTCTATCGCTTAGCTTTCAAACTGCCTCCGCTCAACTCAACCGTTTTCCCGCTAATGGGGAGGATGGCGTGCCGAGCGCGGTACCAAATTCGTTTTTGATTGGTTGGAGTCCTTTCGAGGGAGCTGCCTTTTATGAATACGTTCTCACCGATAATGCCCAATGTTTCATTGGCTGTTCGGGAGATACGCGCCTGGAAGCGGGAGCGGATACCGTGGCGGTAGAGTACAATTTGCAACCCAATAGATGGTACTACTGGATTGTGCGGATCTACTTTACCAATGGGGATACCTCTGAATTTTCCTCGATATACTCCTTTTTTACGGAGCAACCCGAAGACCAAAATCGTTTGCTGACAGTGGCTTCTAATCCCATCGTGGGTGGCAATGCGAAACTATTGATCGATTGGGCCCAAAATGAGGATGCCTTCGAAGCCCAAATCAATATCTATGATCAAAACGGCAATCGCCGCAAAAATGAAGTCATCAGAAGAGGCTTGACAGCCCTCCGCTTTGAAGAAGTGATAGTGCCCATACCCGATCTGCCGGCTGGTTATTATTTCATGGATGTGCTGATCGGTAATCAAAACAATCGCAACAATTTTTATACGCTCAAAATCATGGTCTTAGGCAATGAATAGGTTTTTACTCTTAGTCCTAGCCTGTTATCTGTTGCCCCATCATTTGAATGCCCAATGCTGTTCGCCTGGTAATCCCATCGGCGGCACGGCAGCGCTTGGCGTCAATGATGCTGAGACTTGGCGCTTTTTTGCTACTTATCGCTACGGCTATGCTGGTCGTTATTTTGAAGGCTCTCAATTGAGTAGCACAGCCTTTATCGAAGATGGCACTTTCAATCATAGCGGCATCAATCTTTCTTACGGTCTGACCGAACGCTTAACCGTAGAGGCTGAAACCGGCTTCTTTATCAATAAAACCCAGCGCTATGTCGAAGGAATTCTGCCTGCGGAGCAAACGGGGCGTGGGCTGACGGACCTCAATATTTTGATACGTCTCAACCTTTGGCGAGATCTCGTCAAGGATTGGGAGCTTAGTGCGGGTTTAGGTTTTAAGGCCCCTTTGGGGAACGCTCAACAAACCGATGGCGGGGCCATCTTACCACGAGATCTACAGCCTACCACGGGAGCTTATGACTTGGTGCAGACTTTATTTCTTTACCGAGGTTTTGGTAAGTTTCGGACCTTTGTCTCAACGCGCTTAGAGTTGAAAGGCATGAGCATTGATCAATATCGCTATGGTCATTTCTTTACTGTCTCTGCTTTTCAGTCTTACGCTTTCAGCGAACGCTGGGTCTTGATCAATCAGTTGCGGGGAGAGTTTAGAGGGAGGGATAGTCGACCCAGTACGGGTGTAGGCATACAGATCGAAGGTGATCGTGAATTGATCTTGCCCACGGGCTCGCAAAAGCTGTTTTGGGTACCTCAGTTAAGCTACTCCTTTAGCCCTAAAATGCAGCTGTCCCTCATGGCGGAGCTGCCCCTTTTTCAGCATTATAATGACCGTCAATTAGGGAGTAGTTTCGCGGCAATGTTGATTCTCGGCTACAGCTTTGGGAAAAAGCAGATGAATTCTCTACAAATTCGCTAATTTTACGGTCTCGAATTTGCGAAGATTGGCTTGAGAGGGATCAAGCCACCTATTAGTAAGTCGTTTAGCCCTCAAATTTATGAACCCTCAGATCATACAAGAAGGAGAGTTTCAATATGTTGAACAAGGCAGTGGCCCTGCGATCGTAGTGCTGCATGGTTTGTTTGGTGCATTGAGCAACTTCTCTGACGTTTTAGACCACTTTTCTCAAAATTATCAAGTGGTTATCCCGATCATGCCCCTGTATGAAAAAAACTCTATCGATCCATCTATTGATGGTTTGACGGACTATATTGAAGCCTTTATTGAACATAAAGGACTAGATCAGGTTACGCTACTAGGTAACTCATTAGGTGGGCATATTGCCTTGGTCTATACTTTACGCCATCCAGACAAAGTCAGTGCCTTAGTATTGACTGGAAGCTCTGGCTTGTTTGAGTCTGGTATGGGAAGTACATTCCCGCGTCGTGGTTCGATAGAATTTGTCCAAGAAAGGGTTGCTTATACTTTTTATGATCCCAAAGTTGCAACCAAAGACTTAGTAGACGAAGTCTTTAGTATAGTCAACGAAAACTTTAAGACGCTGAGAGTTGTCAAGATTGCCCGTTCCGCGCAGCGGCATAACATGAGTAATGACGTCGGTAATATTCAAACCCCGACCCTCCTGATCTGGGGCCTCAATGACAATATCACTCCTCCGAGAGTAGCGCATGAGTTTAACAAATTGATCCCTAATACGGATCTGCACTTTATAGATCGCTGTGGACACGCCCCGATGATGGAGCGTCCCACAGTATTTAATCAGATTTTAGAACGTTATCTCAATAAATTGCACCAACCTATCGCCTAGCATATGATCGTTTTTGAATTGATATCGGATACTGTGCCCTCGGTAAAATCTTCTGACCTCGCAGCGCGTGCGCTAGATTGGATGGGAGAATTTAAGCTGGGACAACTGCCGATTGTCGATGACGGTCAATACAAAGGTATGATCACCGAAACCGACATTTTTGATGCTACGAGCATGGAAGTTGCGGTCGGTGAAATCCGTTTTGCAGGTTGGGAGAGCGCTTATATCTATCAAGGAAGCCACGTTTTTGACGCTATCGAGGCGATGAACAAGTTCAAACTCGAAGTGCTGCCTGTTTTGGATGAAGAAAACCGCTATCTCGGGGTCATTACCATTCGAGATTTACTGCTCTATCTCAATCGTATGTTTGCGGTGCAAGAGCTAGGGGGCATATTGGTTTTAGAGATTCCTCAAAACAGTTATACCGTTTCAGAGATTGGGCGTATTTGTGAATCTGCTGATGCGAGCATCCTTTCGCTTTATCTTTCACAGCAGCCCGACCTGAGTATGCATGTGACTTTGAAGTTGAATGTGGAAGATCTTTCGCGGGTGGTGGCAGCATTTGAGCGTTTTGAATACAAAATCGTGCGCACCTACCACAAGGCAACACCATTGGATGATCTCCGCCATAATTATGAAGCCTTGCTCAATTATTTGGACATCTAAGCGGCCAATTGGGAGCTTAGTATGCTTAGCTATTTGTGTTTTTCTTTTTCCCTCCCTGCTTTGGGGGCAGTCTGATATTAGCCCCGCTGTTCCTCGCTTGATGGATGCTTTGAAGGCAGACGACTCGGTGCAAGTCGCCAATATCACGCTCTTAGGAGCGATCAAGACTCGGCCATGGGTGATCATGCGTGAGCTGACTTTCGAACGCGGCCAAACCTACAAAGGCTTCGAACTGAGTGAGCAGCTAGAAAAGAGTCAGCGCAATCTCTATAATCTGGGCCTATTTAACGAAGTAGTCCTTACTCCTCAAGTCAGTCGGGAGCAAGTCACGGTGGTGATCCTTGTCAAAGAACGCTGGTATCTATTTGGCTCGCCGACCCTGCAGTTGGATGAACGCAATAACTATGATCTCTTTGAGGCGATTAGGCGTTTGGATTTTCGCCGAGCGGTATTTGGTGCCGATTTGTCTTGGCGCAATGTTACGGGGCAAAATGAAAATCTCGTCTTTGCCGCGAGGATTGGCTTTAAGCAGCGTTTTTCGATTAATTATACTTTGCCGGCGGCTTTCCGCAAACAGAACATAGACCTAAATGTAGGCTTTGGCTTTGGGAGCAATGACGAAATCTTGATTGGTACAGACTCAGGTAGAGTGGTCTGGCAAAGGCTAGAAACTCAATTGATCCAGCGCAATATGGGAGGCGTGATTGGCCTCAAAAAGCGCTTTGATCCCTATCGTTTTCTTTCGTTGACGCTTAAGTATCAGCACCTCGCCTTTTCAGACAGTTTGTACGACTTTCGCATCAACGATGAGACGGTTCGTTTTGCGACGCAAAACTCCGGCCGAGAATACTACCCAACTCTGAGCATTGCCTATTATGTGGACAGGCGGGATGTACGCTCCTTTCCCTTGAGCGGTTATAAATACCAGCTTCTAGCCGCTTACAGTGGACCGGAAGGGCCAATCGGGACGACCTCCTTTGGTAAAATAGGGGCCACTTGGGCGCATCATATCCCCTTCGGGAAACGCTGGAATTTTGCCTACGGCACCCATCATATCCTGACCATAGGCGACTCTATCCCTTGGTTTGATAAAAGCGTAGTAGGCATTGGTCGCTCGGATTTTTCGGGAACTAGTACTGAACTACGTGGCTATGAGCCTTTTGCCGTCCTAGGAACCTACGTAAACCTTAATAAAGCAGAACTAAAGTTCGCGATCGTACCAAGGCGGATTGTGCATTTACCATTTTTGCCGCTAAGACGCTTTCAGGATACTCCTTTTGGCTTGTATTTGAGCAGTTTTGCCGAGACCGGCTATGTGTACGATCAGAGTTTTAATCATCAGGATACATTTTTGACCAATCGCTGGTTGATCGGCTATGGGCTTGGCTTGAATGTGATTGGTTTTTATGATATGTTGCTGCGCGTTGAGTACTCCCGCAATCACTTAGGCATGGGAGGCATATATCTGAACGGAACTGTACCCATCAAATGAAGCTAGCAATCTTCGGACGTATTACCGATAACACGGATTTAGAGGTATTGGCGAGATTTTTTCATTACCTCCAAGAGACGAAGACTGCCTTTTGTCTGTATGATAAATATGCAGAACAGCTTTTTCCTCGCCTGCCAGGGCTAATCAAAACGGAAGAAACTTCTATTTTTCAATCTGCGACTGATATTCAGGACGCAGATTTTATGTATTGCTTTGGGGGAGATGGGACTGTGTTGGAGGCGGTAAGATTTGTAGGCCGTCTTTGTAAACCCATTTTGGGGGTCAATTTTGGTCGCCTTGGCTATCTTGCCAGTGTCAATCAAGAGCGATTAATTGCTGCTACCCAAGAACTAGAAAGAGGGCTATATCGCATTGATGAACGCTCTCTTTTGACGGTGGTTTCAGACCCTCCGGGTTTGTTTGGTGCCAATCCTTATGGAATCAATGATCTCACCATCCACAAGAGTAACTCCAACGAGATGATTACGGTGCATACCTACATCAATGGAGAGTATCTCAATACTTATTGGGGCGACGGGATCATCGTGGCAACGCCCACAGGATCAACTGCTTATAGCCTGAGTTGTGGCGGGCCGATTATATTTCCTAGTGCCGAAACCTTTGCCATTACGCCCGTGGCGCCTCATTCTTTGACGGTGCGGCCGGTGGTGATTCCTGACGATTGGGTGGTCTCATTTGAGGTAGAAGCCCGTTCGGGAGAGGCCATGGTGGCCTTAGATACGCGTACCGAATTGGTGCAAGCGCGAACGGCGATTGCGGTGCATCGGGCCGACTTCAAGGTGCAGCTGCTGCGGATGTCTTCAACCAAATATGTCGATAATCTTCGCCAGAGCTTAATGTGGGGCCGGGACAACCGTAATTAAGTAGGGAATTTTTCAGCTGGGGAAATATATTTGTTAACTTGGCAGCATTCTTGTAACAGCCAGATAGATGCACATGACAAATGTAAGCTACCCGGTCATTTCAGATTCTGGTTGTGGGAATTTTTGTCTTATTTGAATACCCAAGTCGTGGACTTTATCTAGAATTATAAAGGGTAAAATAAAATCCCCTTACAATTTGATGCTTGGAAAAGCGTTTTGGGTATACTTAACTTTGCTTCCCGTCGTTAGTCATTTATAGTTTTAGCTTAATTTCGCTATCTGATGAAAGAACTGAGGTATCTGTTCGCCCTCCTGCTAGTAGTCTTCTTGGTAAATGAATCTTCTGCCCAGTACCGCTATGGTTACTTCAAAGCAGGCGTTTCAGCCGGCTCCACCAATTATCTGGGGGATCTGGATGACGATTTTACTTTTCGTTTTACCAAGGTTGGCTTTGGTGCTCACGCATCATACCGCTTCAACCCCTTTATGACCGCGCGACTCGAGTTTTTCCGTGGCTATGCCAGCGCAGCTGACTCGGTGTCGTCCAACGTTCCCCGTAATCGTAGAAACTTACACTTCCGTACTCCAATCACTGAAGCGAGTTTCCAATTTACCTTTGACTTCGTACCCACGGATCGCAATTATGCCTTCCGCCCTCCATACACTCCTTATGTGTTTGCCGGGATCAGTATTTTCCAGTTCAATCCACAGGCCCAGCTAAATGGTCGTTGGTATGATCTGCAACCACTAGGTACTGAAGGTCAACATCTCGTCGGAGCAGGTAACAACTATCCTGAACCATACGCCCTCACTCAGGTCTCTGTACCGATGGGAGCAGGGGTCAGAATCGCCTTAGCACCGAGATGGGACTTGGAGATCGAAACCGGTTTCCGCAAAACCTTTACTGATTACCTTGATGACGTAAGTAGCGAGTATCCCGACAATCAAGAGCTGCGTGCTCAGATGGGGGAAATTGCTGGTATCCTTTCTGATCCAGACAACGTTGCCGCTATCAATGGTATCCGTGGTGATGATACACAAGCCGATTGGTATATCTATACTAACGCTAAGCTAAGTTTCATCATCGACTGGGTTAAGTGTCCTACCTTCCGCTAGATCGCGGAACGCTAAATTTTACAGATATCTATCGCAGATTTTGCGAAGACATAACAAAAAGGTCCTGCTGAGAGCAGGGCCTTTTTGCTTTTTGATGCAACCTAAGCTTCCTATCGGGACTCTTCCTTACAGGCAAAGCGAAAATCCGTTTTCAGGACAAAGTCAAAATGTGTACTTTTGTCCTCCTACTTAGCAAACCCATGAGCCTTAAGGAACAAGTGGAACTCTCATCCTTGCCCGAACATGTGGCAATCATTATGGATGGTAATGGTCGTTGGGCCCGTAAACGCGGTAATATGCGCGTATTTGGCCATCGCAATGCCATCAAAGCAGTGCGCGATGCGACCGAGGGAGCTGCTGAATTGGGGATTAAGTATCTTACGCTTTACGCCTTTTCTACCGAGAATTGGAATCGCCCTCAAGCGGAGGTTGACGCCCTGATGAATCTTTTGGTGGATAGTTTGGCAAAAGAGCTTGCTACACTGACCAAGAATGATATTCGTCTTACGGCAATTGGGCATCTAGATCGTCTTCCAGGCAAATGCCACCAAAGACTGCAGGAGGTCATCGAAAAGACAAAAAATCACAAGCGAATGACCTTAAATTTAGCTTTGAGCTATGGGTCTCGTTCGTCGATTGTAGAGGCGGTAAAAAAAATTGCCGAAAAAGTAGCGAATGGTGAGCTGCAAACGTCTGAGATAAATGAGACGTTAGTAGGACACAATCTCAACACACACGATATCCCAGATCCGGAATTGCTGATACGGACTTCGGGCGAATATAGAATCAGCAATTTTCTCCTTTGGGAGATCGCTTATACAGAAATTTATTTTACCGAAAAGCTTTGGCCAGATTTCCGTCGCGAAGACCTATACGCAGCGCTGGTTGATTTTCAGAAGCGAGAAAGGCGATTTGGTAAAATCAGTGAACAAATTCAAAAGCTATGAAGCAGTTTCTGCTGAGTGTCTTCATTTTTTGCCTGGCCGCACTACCCTTGCAGGCTCAGGTTATCATGGATTATGACAATCCCAATACCTACATCCTAGCAGGTATCGAAGTCGAGGGAGCCGAATATAGTGATGCAAGTGCGATAATCAGCCTTAGTGGTTTGGTGATCAATGAGCCTATCACGATTCCTGGTATGCAGATTACCGATGTATTGAAGCGTCTTTGGAAAGAAAACATCTTTTCGGACGTGGAAATTATCGCTGATCAGGCCATCGGCAATAAAGTCTGGCTCAAAATCAAGGTTGTTGAGCGTCCGCGTATCTCTCAGTTTTCCTTCCAAGGGATCTCCAAGTCGCAGGCTGACGATCTTCGTGAGAATATCAACTTTATTCGCGGTACAATCTTGACCGAGTCCAAAAAGCAATCGGCGGAACGTATCATCCGTAATTTTTACGTAGAGAAAGGATTCTACGGAGTAAAGGCTGAGATCACAGAGGAGCCTGACAAAATCCTTAAAAACGGGGTAGTGGTCAACATTAAGGTTGACAAGGGACCTAAGATGAAGATCGCAGAGATCGCCCTTAATGGGAATACTGCCTTTGATGATCGAAAGATCAATCGCAAAATGAAGAAGTTCCACCAGTCGAGCTGGCTCTACTTCTGGCAGATTTCTAAATTCGTACCCAAAACGTTTCGCGAAGCGAAAACCGAACTCCTCTCCGCCTACAATGACGAAGGCTATCGCGACGTACAAATCCTACGCGATACCGTCTATATCCTTGATGATAAAAATGTCAAGGTGGAAATGGACCTCTTTGAAGGGACGCAATACTTCCACCGCGATATTCGCTGGACGGGTAACTTAAAGTATAACTCCGAGCAGCTTGATCAAGTACTTGCGGTTAAAACGGGTGATGTCTATAGTCGTAATAAACTAGACGAGCGTCTCTTTGGGGATCCGAATGGCTCTGATGTGAGTTCGCTCTATCTAGACAATGGTTATCTCTTCTTCAACCTTGTCCCAGTAGAAGTATTGGTGGAGGGCGATTCTATTGACCTTGAGATGCGGGTGCAAGAAGGGCCTCCTGCAACTAACCGGAGTATTTTGATCTCTGGTAATACCAAAACCAGTGATAACGTAATTCGTCGTGATATCCGGACTAATCCTGGTAATATATTTCGTCGTTCGGAGATCATCCGTTCGCAGCGGGAGATCTTAGCGTTGAATTATTTTGATCAGGAAAATCTTGGGGTAGCTCCTAGCCCTGATATCCAAAGTGGAACGGTTGATATCGCGTACAGCGTAGAAGAGCGTCCCTCTGACCAGTTGCAGTTGCAAGGAGGTTGGGGCCAACGGGTAAGAGATACCGATGGTAATGTCCTCTTTGGTGGCTTTGTAGGTACGGTACAGCTTGCCTTCAACAACTTCTCTTCTCGCCGCATGTTTGAGCCAGGTGCTTGGCGTCCAGTACCTTCAGGTGATGGTCAGCAAGTAAGTTTAGCTGTACAGATGAACGGTGCGACTTATAAGAACTTCTCCTTTACTTTTCTTGAGCCATGGCTAGGAGGTAAGAAGCCTAATTCATTTGGTTTTAGCGCTTCTTATTTTGTTCAGCAGCCACGTGATTTCTCAGGTTCTATTCTGTATCGTACGCGTATCTTAAATGTTTCGGCAGACCTTGGTCAACGCTTGAAATTCCCAGATGACTTCTTTACCGCGCGTACTTCTTTGGGATATAAGTACTATGATATCTTGAACCCGATCTTCTTTAACGGTTTCCAAAATGAAGATCAGGCCTTTGTAAATATTATCACTTTCCGTCAGTCATTGGATCGTAGTAGTGTGGATGCACCGATTTATCCAAGAAGTGGTGCTGCCATTTCGCTTTCGGTTGAAGCTACGCCACCTTACTCTTTGTTTGATGGACGTGATGATTACTCTGATCTTTCGGCCCAAGAGAAGTTTAACTTCCTTGAATACCACAAATGGCGCTTTACCAGTGATTGGTATTACCGTATCGTAGGAGACTTGGTACTCCGCACCAACATCCAAGCTGGATTCCTAGGGGCTTATAACCGTCAGTTGGGAGTATCGCCTTTCGAGCGTTATTATCTTGGGGGATCTGGTATTGCAGGTTTTGGTCTAGCCGGTCTAGATGGGCGTGAGATCGTACCACTTCGTGGCTACCCCAACTTAGCGATTGATAATCGTGAGAACACCCCTGATGGAGGCGCTTCTGGTCAGGGTATTGGTTATCCAATCTACAACCGCTTTGTATTGGAGCTTCGCTATCCTATTACCTTGAATCAATCGGCTCCGGTTTGGATTCAAGCGTTCCTCGAAGCAGGAAATGGTTTTAACTCCTATCGTGAATTTAACCCATTTGCGCTCCGTCGTGCTGCTGGTGCTGGGGTAAGGGTAATGCTACCGATGGTAGGACTCTTAGGACTTGACTGGGCTTATGGTTTTGATGCCACTAGCCAAGATCAAGCGAGCCAGTTCCACTTTATCATTGGACAGAACTTCTAAGGATTACGAATAAGCGTTCTCCGCAGGAAGAAAAAAACATAAGAGAGCTCCGAAAGTTTGCTAAAGTAGCGAGCTTTCGGAGCTTTGCATTGAATCCCATCAGAATGGGCGTACAAAAAACTATCAAGCGTGTTATCTTAGTTTGCAATGCGCGACCTTCTCGCAAATAATTTGCGTAGATAGGAGTAGCAAAGCATATTGCAACGCATTAGTTTTTAAAAAATCAAAACTGCCAAAGATTATGAAAAAGGTATTTGCACTCTCCATGGCACTGATCTTATTTACGGGTGTCGCAATGGCCCAGAAAATCGGCTATGTGGATTCTAACTATATCATGGAACAGATTCCAGAGTATGAGCAGGCCCAAACTGAAATCGAAAATATTTCTAAGAAGTGGCAAGACGAGCTAGAGCGTCGCTATCAGTCTATTGAGCAAATGTACAGTGATTATACCGCTGAAGAAGTATTGCTACCGGAAGCGGTGAGACAAGAGCGTCAGGAAGAGATCTTCCAAGCCGAGAGAGAAGCCAAGGAGTATCGTGAAGAGAAGTTTGGCTATAGCGGTGAGCTATTTCGTCTGCAGGAAAGCAAGGTACAGCCTATTCAGGATAAGGTATTTAAAGCGGTTGAAGCTGTAGCGGCTCGTAAGCGTTTTGACTTTGTCTTTGACAAGGCGGGTGAGGTTACTTGGTTGTACACCAATGCAACATACGATCTCACAACAGATGTACTTGAAGAGCTAGGTTTTAGTGATAAGTAAGAAAATCAAGATGGGCTTAGAGCCAATTAAATCTTGATTTAATCAACTCAGAGCTTGTTTTTACATATAAGATATATGATAGCGCCAGGTGCCAAAAGCACCTGGTGTTTTAGTAAAGGGAGGAGAACGTTAACGTAATCTTAACTTTTCCTTGGTTACCTCCTAAGATATTCTTAGTCCAATATTATGTATCTTTGACGACCTCATTAGGCATAAATCTTTCAAAATCAATGAATACAAAAAAACTGTGGGGATGGGTATTGATGATGCTGATAAGCTTGCCGCTTTCTGCTCAGAAGATTGGTTATACCAATTTAGAGCTGGTGCTTGCTTACCTACCTGAGACACAAGGGGTACAGCAGCAGCTCCAGACCTATTCTCAGCAACTTTCGAAGCGACTTGAGACTCGCAAGGCTTATTTTGATACTAAATATCAAGAGTATGCCGAAGCTGCTCAGCAGCCTGGTGCTTCTCAAGAAGCGCTCGCACCATTGCAGCAAGAACTGCAAAAGCTACAAGCTGAAGTGCAGCGAGAAACCGCTAAAGCCGAACAGCAACTTGCTCAAAAGCAGGGAGAGCTTATGCAGCCTATCCTCGATAAATTGGAGGCTGAAATGAAAGCGCTTGCGGCTGAAGAAGGCTACCTCTATATCCTCAATTCGTCTGCAAGTGGGACTTCTGTGATTTTACATGCGGCAGAAGCAGATGACCTCTCCAAAAAGCTTTTGGCTCGATTGGGAGTAAACATCGACGAATAAACCCTTATTTTTTACAAAATCTGATAACTCTACAATAAGAAATAATATGCGCAGGAAGCATTTACTAAGTTTGGTACTCATCATGATGCTCGCCATCAGTACCAGCTGGGCGCAATCTCTCAAGATTGGTTACGCCAATATCGAATTGGTTCTTCTCTACATGCCGGAAACAGAGTCGATGAACCAACAATTGAGAACTTATGAGCAGCAGCTCGCTAAGCGTCTCCAAACCAAAGAGCAATACCTCGCTCAGCTTTATGAGGATTACCAAGCAATGGTACAGCAAACCCCAACGCCTGATGAAGCTACCATCAAAGCAAAGCAAGACGAAATCATCAAAATTGAGGAAGATTTCCGTAAGGCTCAGGCTGATGCTCAACAAAAATTGGCGGAAAAACGCCAAACCCTTATGGAGCCTATTGCTACTAAATTAGAGACGCAAATCAAGGCCCTTGCCGCAGCAGAAGGTTATGACCTTATCCTCAATACCGTTGATGCGGGGGGGGTTTCTATCGTCCTCTATGGTCCTCCCGAAGACGATTTGACCGAAAAATTAATGACACGTTTGGGAATCGAAATCCCTACCTCTTCTGGTAAATAATAGACTTTAGTTTTTGAGAGATAAGCCTAGTTTGTAGTCTGCAAGCTAGGCTTATTGCTTTATTAGACGCTGGTTAGGAACATTTTTTTCTCTTATCTTTGCCCGCACAAATAGTAACATAAGCATGGCTATCAAATATTTTAGTGCTCTTTCTTCTGAAGAAATTTCTCAGCTTACCGAAGCCCCTGCTGTAATCGCAGTCCTGATCGCAGGAGCTGATGACAATATTGACAAAAAAGAAAAAAGTTGGGCTACCCGCCTAGTGCATTATCGCACCTTCACTTCTGACCCCAAGCTTCATGAGTATTATGAGACCGTAAATGTTCGCTTTGAAGGACATCTAGATAGTCTTGTAGAAAGCTGGACTGCCGAAAAATCTGAGGCAGAGCTATCGGCGAGAGTCAGTGCGCTCAATCCTATCTTGGCTAAGTTGGATGCTGAATATGCAGATCTACTTCGCGAGAGTTGGAGAAGTATGGCTCGTAAAGTAGCTGAGGCTTCCGGTGGCTTGGTAGGGATCGGGAGCATCAACAAAGAAGAGGCCGCTTTGGTCGATCTTCCAATGTTGGACTAAAGACAGAGCCCCCAAAAAAGGAGAATGTAGCTTGGCCACATTCTCCTTTTTTATTTTTTAGGCTTAGGATCAGCATCTACTCTTCCCCACTGCGCCTGAATTCTCTTTTGGCTTCTTTGTAGCCAGGCTGTTGTTTTAGATTTTGTTCAATCATTTGTAGCTCTTTCTCTCTTTCCAATACGTCCAAATAGCGTTCTTCTAGGTCCGAAAGTGCTTTGAGACGATCCTCGATCATACGAGATTGCTGGCGGATCAATTGTTCTTGTTTCGCTAAAGCTTGGCGATCCCGTTCTAGTTCACGCTCTTGGGTCTCAATAGCTCTAATGCGTTGTTGGTTGACTTTATTGTTGGATTCTCGCTGCGCGAACGATTCTTCGATGCGCATGATTTCTTGCATCAAGGAGTCTTTTTGACGCTCATGATTCAGGTCGCTAGCGATAGCCATACCCCTTTGATTTTCGGTAGAGGCCCTTGCGTAGAGGAGTTGATTACGATAATAATCAACACTGTCTGGCCAATTATATGAATGAAATTTCTCAATGGCTTGCTCTAAAGAGTCTACCTGATGATCCAATTGCGTGTTCAAGGCTTTTTGGACCTGCACCTCTCTCTTGAGACGGGATTCCGACTGTCTAATTTGGCCGATAAAGGTTTCTAAAGCCAACAACTGTTCTTGTAAGCTCGCCTTTTCAATCGCGAGATCTCGTTTTTCGCTTTGCAGACTTTCGAGCTGAACGGCTAAGCTAGCAGTAGAAATGTCCACGTCGTTTTTGCGTCTCTTCTTTGCTTGTAAGGCTTTGTTTTTTTCTTCTAGCGCAAGATTATGAGCTTCTATCTTTGCTAGCTGTAGCTTGAGTTTATCTTCATTACGTAAAGTCTCATCTACGCGCTCACGAAGTTTTTCATTATCATATTCAAGCGATTGTATTTGCTGATGTAATTTATCAATTCTCTCGAGTCCGTTACTCTTTTCGCTACTTATGGCCGAAAACGCTTTGTTCTGCATCGTCAGCAACTGAGCCAAAGAGTCTTTTTGCAACTGCATGCGAGTCGCATAGCTCTCGATCACTCTATCGCGATCTCGGATAGATTTGATGAGAGTATCTCTTTCCTGCTTCATGCGGCGGATCGCAGCTAGCTGACGTTGGCTACGAGCCATAAGGGAATCTTCCACTTCGCGGCCCAGTTGTTTTTCCATTTCTAGGACCAACAGCTGCTTCTCTATAGTGTCAATCCGACTTACTTCTGCCTGGGCTGAGTTTTGGAGTTCCGCGCTAGCGGCTTTGGCAATAGAAAGCTGAGATTCTAAACGCGCTTTCTGCTCTTCGAGCTCCTTCATCGTATTTTCTTGCGTCTCTATTGCTAGGGTCAAACGATCGTTTTCTTTCAGAAGGATGGCTTGATTTTGCGTAAACTCATCAATCTCGGCTTTTTGATTTTCTACCTGTGAGTTAAGCTGTAAGACTAAGTTTTCGGTATCATTGAGCGAACTCTCTAGCTTGTTGATTCGAGCGGCTGCCTCTTGTTGCTGCCCTACCATCTTCGTTTTGAGCGCGTTTTGGGCCTCATCTTCCTTCTGGCTGGATAAGGCCAATTGCTTAGACTGCGCTTCATTTTGATTGCTTAAAGCAAAATTTTCCTTCATCAGAGAATCCTGCACCAGTTGTAGGCGCTTGATCTCAAGCAGTTGAGCTTGTTGATTGGAGCTAAGGTCCGCATCTCGCACTTTGAGACTCTCCAACTCCTCCTCGATTGCGAGCCTTTGCTTATTCTGCTCTGCTATTTGGCCTTCAAGTTTAATGATGCGATTGCGGTACTCATTTTCTCGCTCTTCAGCAATTGTCTCCCTCTTTTGCTCGTCCCCCTTAAGCTGCGATTTCATACTCGTAATTTGCTCTTCCTGTAAACGATTCATCCTGATGAGGCGATCATTTTTAGCGATTAAAGAGTCATGTGCTAACTGCAGGCTACTTAAGCTTTGAGACTCATTCTGAGCCACATTAAGGGCATTTTGCAGGTTGTTAGCGGCCATCTTTTGGTTGGCTAGCTCTTGCTTAAGCTGGGTGTTTTCTTGATTGAGTTGATTTAACACCTCCTCAGCATCATTATTTGCGGCCGCATTAGATAAGTTTTGAGCTTGTGCCAAGGCGGCGTCTCTTTCTGCGGTCAGCGTCTGAAGCTGTTGCTCTAGACTAGTAATATTGCTTTGAAATTGCTGTTCAACCTCTTGCGCAGATTGCAAAGATTCCGCCATTCGCGCCATTTCCATCTTGACCTGCTGATTTTCAGAAGCTAGCGCATCTTTTTCTGCGGCTAAATTTGGATCTGCAACTGGTACAGCTCTTGCTTGTTGGCTCAATTGCTGATTTTGTTGCCGTAGGGCGGCTATTTCAGCTTTTAGATTTTGAGTCTGCTTTTGATAATGTTGCTCTAAGCGTTCTAGCGAAGCTTCTGTATTGGCGCTCACATTGGCTTGGCTCATCTCCATCTGTACAAACTGCATCTGCAAGGCATCTACTTGCTGAGACAATTCGCGATTGAGGCGGGTGATAGAGTCATTGCGATTCATTTGCTTTTGAAAGCTCGCGATATATTGCGCTTCTACCTCTTTGCGGATCTGCCTATCGTCTACATTGGCTTTGCTCAATAAGCTCTGCTCAAGATTCGCAATGGATCCGTTGAGGCGTTGAATCTCCAGTTTTTGTTGCTGGTTTTCTGCCAGCAGCGTTTCATATTTATCTTGGTCTAATTTCTGGTTTTCCAGACTTTGGTCAAGCTGTTCTCTTTTGACCATCTGCTGTGCCTCTAAATTCTGCAGCGCTAATTTTAACTGTCTTCTTTCTTGATTTACCTCTGTCAATTGGTTGGCCGTTTGGTTCCACGATTTCTTGACGTGTTCCAGATCTTGTTGAGAGGTCTCCAGCGAAGCTTGCAGGGAGCGAATGCGATTCTGATAACGCTGAATTTCGGCACTGTTGTCCGTCGCCTTTACTTGATCCAGTTGACTGCCCATTTGAGCGATGACCCCCTGGAGCTGACGGATTTGGTTTTCTTGCGCTACATTGGCTTCTCGTAGGTCAGAGCTATTGGAGCGCATGAGGCGCTGGAGCCGATTGTTTTCTTCTTCTAAGGTGATAATTTGTCCCTTCAGTGCATCAATCTCAGCTAATTGCTTACTCCCATCGACTTTCGTCTCACGTTGGGCAAAGACGGCTTGGTTAAGTTCCGACTCTAATTGACTTTTGGCGCTTGTCAGCTCAGCTACTTTACGTTGGAGCATCAACAAGGTATTTTTGTCTGGTCTTTTGGCAGCTTCGCTTAACGCTTGGTTTAAAGCTTCGATTTGCTCTTGGAGACTTGCTTCTGCTGATTTTAAGACTTCATTTTCTTTGCGCAGGCGCTCAATGAGGCTAAGCAATTCTGCCTCCAACTGGTCTGCCTCTGCTTGAAGGTCTGAAGCTTCTGCGGGTAAGCGAGGTTTGAGTTTGGTTTGTCCATCTGCATCTGCTTCAGCAACGGGGGCCCCTTGCAATTGCTGAGTAGGAATGTCTTCATCGTAGAAACTAATCCTAAAAGCATAGGATTGCTCCCTTTTCCTTTCGATAAAAAGATTTTTGTATCCGGCCTTAAAGCTTCTATCAGGGCCTACGTAACGGTTGAGGCTTGGCAGTGCATAAAACCGCAGCGCAATACTAGGATGTTCGGCTAAACCAGTAAGATTGGCATGAAGGGCTTGGGTCACCTCTGGATTTTCTGCCCACCAACTGGCGTTGGACAATAGTTTGTAAGGTATATCGGGATGAATCCTTAACCAACTGAGGTTTTTAAACAGTTCAGCGGTAAGCTTGGGATGCCTTTTGAAATAAACCAGTTTAGCATCATCAAAGAAGGGGTATTTCTCGCGTAGATCTGATACGAGGGACGCATCTAGCTTTACCCGATATTGATGAGCACTACCCAAGCGTCGCCATGTCTCAGCTTCGTTGAGAAAACCGTCTTGATTTAAGTCCGCTTCACTAAAAAATTCATCAATCAAAAAATAGGCCCATTCTTCTGGAAAAGCTTCCATCTCAGAATAGGAGAGTTGCTGATCTTTGTTCTTGTCACTTTCTGAAAAGCGAGCTTGCAAAAACCAGAGGTCGAGCCAGGGCGCATGTCTGGCTTGTTGGGCAGATACAATTTCCAATCTGCCAAAAATGAGCAAGGCAAGTATCAACAGAACGTTTAACCGTCGCATAACAACTGTCACAATTTGCACGGCCAGAGGGTTGGTAATCAGAACAATTATGTAGTTGAACAATATAACAAATATATTCGTTCCTTATCCCAAACCTCGTCTGTTATGAACAAACTTGTGCTTATACCGGTCCTAGCTTTGATCTTACTGCTAATCGATTGGTATGCATTTCAAGCGGTCAAAACCGCCACCCAAAATCTCAGTAGTAATGCACGGACCATTTGGCACAACCTCTATTGGGGACTGGCCGTCGTGATGATCGTTGGTTTATTTATCTACCATTTCGTAGACCCCTATCTACTTGGTCGCAAATTACGAACCATGTTGATGGTTGTCATCTTTACGCACTATTTTGCGAAGTTTTTTATCCTGTTTTTCCTCATTATAGACGAAATATGGCGGATAATTCAGTGGATTGGGCAAAAACTGGGTATCACTGGCAATAGTCCTACTGGGGAGTCACCTGCTGTAGTCACTGAGGGCAGCACGAGTGCAAATATTACCCGTTCGCAATTTCTGGCCAAGGCGGGATTGATCGCGGCGACTGTGCCGATCGTGGGGGTAAGCTATGGCATCATCAGCGGCGCGCACGACTATCGCGTTCGGCGGCGCCGTATCGTCCTACCCAATCTCCCCAAAGAATTTGACGGGATGAGACTAGCGCAAATTTCAGACGTGCACTCGGGAAGTTTTTGGAACCGAACCGCAGTGCAAGGAGGAGTGGAAATGCTTATGAAAGAAAAACCCGACATGATCTTTTTTACGGGAGATCTTGTCAATAATGTGGCGAGCGAAATGAAAGACTATGTGTCTATCTTCGGAAAATTAGACGCGCCGCATGGGGTTTATTCTACCTTGGGAAATCACGACTATGGCGATTATGTAAGCTGGTCTAGCCCGGAGGCTAAGGCTAAAAATCTACAGACACTCATAGAAACCCACCGTGCCATGGGCTGGGATATTTTGATGGACGAGCATAGAGTGATCAAAGAAGGCAAGGCCGAGATAGGTGTTTTGGGAATTCAAAACTGGTCGGCCAAGGGGCGTTTCCCTAAGTATGGTTCTTTGGCGGCCGCTCATCGCGGAACGGAGAATCTCCCCGTCAAGCTGCTGCTTTCTCATGATCCAAGCCACTGGATGGGAGAGGTTGTACCGCAATACAAGGACGTTGATGTTACTTTCTCTGGCCACACACACGGTATGCAGTTTGGCGTCGATATCAAAGGTTTCCGCTGGAGCCCTGTTAAATATGTTTACCCAGAGTGGGCAGATCTCTATCAATCTGGCGAACAATATCTCTACGTCAATCGTGGATTTGGCTACTTAGGCTTCCCCGGACGAGTGGGAATCCCTCCCGAAATCACGATTGTAGAATTGGTGAGAGCTTAAGACGCAAGAAATATCCATATCTATTCTCCAATGTTGAATGGGGCACCTCTTCGGCATTGGAGATTTTGGTTTTTTCTATATTTACACCACAAGAAAACACAAAGCAATGATGAACATGCAGTTTATGAATAGGCTCTTTTTGAGCTTGGTTTTATTTTGTTTACCAATGACCTCTCTTTTGGCTACCCATCAAATGGGCGGTCATATCGAAATGGAACATATCAATGGTTTAGCCTACCGCTTGACCGTCAAGACTTTTTCTGATCCGGCCCCCGCAGGCGTAGATCGTTGTGCGGCCGATATTGAGGTCTGGAAGATAGACGCTACGGGAAATACGATTTTGGTAACCACTCTAGCAGACATCCCACGACACAATGGTGCTCAAAACACTGGGCCGGTAGGAGACTGTGTCCTGACGAGTTTTAAGGTAGGGGAAGTGGTGTATCAGTCGTACAAACGTAATTTATATGATACTACCTACACTTTCCCTGGACCAGGTGTTTATGAGTTGCGCTATACGGACATGAACCGTACTAGCTCCATACTCAATGTGCCAGATGCCGACAATACCCCCCTTTATATCAGTTTAGTGGCTATAGTGGATAGCCTACAAGATGAACCACCCCAATTGCTTAACGAATCAATTTTTGCCCTCGCTTGTGCTGGGACCCCTTGGCAGTACAGCCCGATTGCTTTTGATCCTGATGGTGATTCGCTTGCTTATGCCATCGAACCAGTATGGGAGTACAGCGCTCCTCTTGCTCCCCAAGTGGTAAACGGCTATCAATTTCCCGACGATATGGCGCTTGGAGGGGGAACTTTTCAGATTGATCCTAATACGGGCTTAGTTTCTTGGGATACTCCCAGTATACAAGGGCTGTATGTTTTCGCAATTCGCCTAACAGCCTATCGCAACGGACAATTTCGCTCTGAGACCCTTCAAGAAGTGCCTATTATTGTAACGGCTTGCAATAACACGCCGCCTAATATTGTCCCAAACGACACTGATGGGAGGGAATTCGTCTTTCCTGGGCAAAGTTTTGATTTTAGTTTTAGTGTCGGTGGCGGTGCTGCCAATGACAGTCTTTATGTCGCTTACCAATTGGGAGATCGACCCAATACAGGCAACTTTACCCAAGAACAAAATAACTTTAGTTTGTTAGTTTCAGCTGAAGATGCTAGCCAGGGTGCCTTCACGCAAGATAGCTTGCCAATAGGCTTATTGAACACCCCAAGTGTAGCTGCTTCGGTACAATTAAATCTGAGCTGGACACCTGACAGTGCAGACTGGGGCAAAGACTTTCAATATGATATACTTGCTCACAATAACCTCTCTTATCTCAATTTGCCAAACGAGGCGATGCTGACTGCCTATCAATCGATTCGTTTTTCGGTTTTGGATCCGGTGCCTGTAGGAGTCAGTGCGCAAGCCAATAGCTGGGGCGGCATCACTATCAATTGGACAGATTTACCTTATGATACCGCCCAGTTTTATCGAATCTATCGCGTCAAGTCTGAGTTGCCAGAACTGGATGGTAATTGTGAGGTTAGGGAAGACACTGCGAATTTTGAGTATTTAGGTTATACAACTAGCTGGGCGCCCAAAAGCTTTGGTTACATTCCTTTGGGCATCGATCAGCAGACTTTATGTTATGTAGTTACTGCTGCAAAAGGTAATTCTTGGAATATTAGCTCTGAGAGTTGTCCTTCAGAAGTGACTTGTGTGGAAGCCTTCACCACCTCAATCGGAAACATTCCAGAAGTCGATAAATGGATCTTAGAGGTGCCCCTCAGTATGGATGGCTTTGCATTGAGAAATATGAGTGGGCAAATAAAACCTATGCGTTATCTGGTGATTGACACTCAGGGGAGAAGCGTTCTGCAAGGCAGTACCACCCAAGATCAAATAGAAGTGAATACGCCAAATCTAGCCGCGGGTATGTATTGGGTCTTGGTGATGCAAGAAGGAGGCCGGCAGAGTCTGCCTTATTTACGTAGGTAGGGGATACCGCTTCGCGGAACGAGTGAATTTCGAATGCCTATCGCAGAATCGCAACTTAAGTGCAGAGTAGCAAGTCAAAAGTATTCAGTATAGCGAAAAAAGGTCTTGCTGAACCGTATAGACCCATTTTCCTGGGTCTTAATCCTGAATACTATTGTCTAAGTACTTAGTTGGTGGAATGCATTGCTGCTACAAAGGGCGTTCGAGATTCAAAGTTTGTAATTCTTCCGTCTTTCCTTTAGGCATCGTACCTTTGTGCTATGAAAAGAAGTGTGATCATGCACGTGGAGGGCTCGCCCAATCCAAATGCGGTGAGATTTGTGCTTGAAAATGGGGTATTGGTTGACAAACCCTATGAGTTTAAGGACTTTAGAGAGGCCAAGCATAGTCCATTAGCGCGTAAGTTGCTTATGCTGCGTTACATGGATCGGGTAATGCTCAATCGCAATTATATCACTTTGATCAAAAAGGTCGAAGGTAGCCCCGCTTGGGATCAGGTGTTGATCGAATTGAGGATGATGATCACGCAGCATCTGGAAGCCAATGAACCCATTTTATACTTGGGAGTGGAGCCAATTGAACATCGCCGTTCTGATGAAGTGGTCATTAGTTTGATCACAGACCTCTTAGACAAACATATCCGCCCCGCAGCGCAGGAAGATGGCGGAGATATCTTATTTGAGTCCTACATGGACGGTAAGCTCAATTTGACTATGCACGGTGCCTGCCACAAATGTCCCTACGCTCAACAAACTATGAAACAGGGAGTAGAAAAAGTGCTGACGGGCATGGTTCCAGAAGTAAAGAAAGTCACTGCCTTGGGCAATAATGTCAACTAAAATGGAAAAGGTACTTTATCAGGACCTTTCCCCGATTGATTATCAAGAGGCCTGGGACCTGCAGGAGCGGCTATTGAGAGCCAATGTGGAAATAAAGCTGGAGGCCGGTCGTAAGGCGGACCCTCTTAGCCTCCCTACCCAGCATCATCTGCTCTTATGCGAGCATCCACACGTTTACACCCTAGGCAAAAGCGGCAAAGAAGAGCACTTACTTGTAGATGAGGGGGAGCGTTCCCGACTAGGGATCTCCTACTACAAAATCAACCGCGGAGGCGATATCACCTATCATGGACCGGGTCAAATTACGGGTTATCCGATCTTCGATTTAGAAAAATTTCGTACTGATATTGGGTGGTATTTGCGAAGTATGGAAGAGGTAATGATCCGATTATTGGCAGATTATGGCCTCGAAGGGATGCGTAGTCAGGGGGAAACTGGGGTCTGGTTGGATGTAGGAAAGGAGAATGCGCGGAAAATTTGTGCGATGGGAGTGCGTTGTAGCCGTTGGGTTACGATGCATGGATTTGCCCTCAATGTTAATACTGATCTGCAGTATTTTTCCTATATCGTGCCCTGCGGTATTGCGGACAAAGGAGTTACCTCTCTCGCGGCCGAACTAGGAAAATCGATAGAGATAGAGGAGGTTAAAACCAGCCTGAGAGGCCATTTTGCAGATGTTTTTGGCCTAGTTTATTAATCTGAGTAAAAAAATAAGAGAAAAATTGTCCTCATTTGTGGAATATCAGCGACACGATTGTCTGATAGTCACAAAGTGAAGGTAATGCATGATTTTTGGGACAAAAAGGGATTGAGTCTTACTTAACGTTTTCGGAGAGATTTGCGAAAGTGTGCAAGCCATGAAGATTAGGATAGTTGCATTTTTGGAAATTTTTAGTAAGGCCTCGATTTTAGATTGAATTCTTTGTGTTTACAATTCAAATACATATTTTTGGTCCATTCGATTTTCACTGTACATCAAATTAAAAAGGCTATAAGACATGGCTGATTCGAACAAACCTTCAACGTCAAACTTCTCGCAAGAGGCTCAGATTAAGCCGGCGAGTCCATTTCGAGCGATCTTCCCACTACTAGCAATTGTAGTTGCCGCGATCGTCGCTCACGTTGTTTTTTATAAGTTTTTTGGGGATCCTTCTCACTTCAAAGGAGGACAAGAAGCATACGAAACTTACCAGGCTTGGGTCGATGGTGGTGAGGTCGGTGAAGAACCGCCACACTGGACTGACAATGAGCCCGCAAAAGATGACCTCTTCGGTCTTATCTACAAAGGTGGTTTTGTAATCCCTGTTGGTCTTACCGTTTTAATGGTAATTGTCATCTTCTCTATTGAGAGATTTATCACCATTACTCGCGCCGGTGGTAAAGGCAACGCTGACGTTTTCGTTAAGAAAGTGCGTCGCTCTCTAGCCCGCGGTAATGTGGACGAAGCAGCGCAGCTTTGCGATAAGCAGCGTGGCTCTGTAGGAAACGTGATCAAAGCTGGTCTCCGTAAATATAAGGAGATGGAAGCAGCTCACGACATGGAGAAAGAGCAGAAAAAAGCGGCTATCCAAGCGGAATTGGAAGAAGCTACTATGCTAGAATTACCTATGTTGGAGCGCAACCTACCTATCCTCGCGACTTGTGCTTCTCTTGGGGTATTGATTGGTCTATTTGGAACGGTACTCGGTATGATCCGTGCCTTCTCCGCTCTTGGTGAAGGTGGTGCTCCAAATGCAGCTGAACTTTCTGTAGGTATCTCTGAGGCCTTGATTAACACGGCTATCGGTATTGGTAACTCTGGTGTAGCTATCTTGGCTTACAACTTCTTCACTACCAAGATTGATGGTATGACCTACTCTATGGACGAAGCTGGTTATAGCATCGTTCAGACCTTCGACGTTAATAACTAATTTCATTGGAAAGCGCACTGCTCATTATTCAGCAGTCCGCTTTCCCATAAACCCAATCGTTTATGGCAGCGCATAAACCAAAACGTGGAGCCCCTACAGTTGATATGACTGCGATGGTGGATGTGGCTTTCCTGCTTCTGACCTTCTTTATCTTGACAACTACTAGTTTCCGTCAAGAGCAAAAGGTAGAAGTAGATATGCCTTCCTCTCGCTCTCAGATCGACGTTCCCGTTGAAAAGCTGATGACTATCTCAGTTGATCCCGAAGGCAAGGTCTTTGTTGGCTTCTCTGATATCAGCACCCGCGTCGCTACACTAGAAAAAGCAATCTCTGATGAGCAATTGGCTGTTTCTGAAGTAGGAGCGCAATATTTTAGTACCCTTGAAGATTTTGGGGTGCCTATCAATCAGATGGAAGCCTGGCTTAATTTGCCAGATGAAGAATTGAAAGCCATGGATCACCCAGGCATGACCGCTAAGACAGACTCCGTTACCGGACGTAACGATCTGAAAGAGTGGATCCGCTGGGGACGCTTATCTGATCGTGAGATGCGTATCGCCATTAAAGGTGATGTTGACGCTCAATACGAGAAGATTAGCGATGTGATGAACTCTCTCCAAGAGTGGAAAATCAATTCATTTAGTCTGATTACTTCATTAGAAGAAGGTGATGAAGAGGAAGAAGAGTAGATCTCTTCTCTTCATGACTAAGCCTTCTCAAGTTTCACAAATCAGGATCGTGAAAACGACATGAAAAAATGACTGTTAGCGCGGTCAATCCTGGCAAAAGTTTAACCAATGGCTGATGTAGATACCTCGCAAGGGGGCGGCGGCAAAAAAGGCAAAGGCGGCCCCAAAACGAAAAAGAAGTCAACCAAAGTCGACATGACCGCTATGGTTGACGTAGCTTTCCTACTGCTGACTTTCTTCGTGCTTACGGCGACGATGGCAAATGATGCCTCTATGGAGATGATTCTCCCTCCAAAAGTTGAAGAAGAGCAAGAAGACGAATTGCGTAAGAAGATTGTCGAGGATAAGATCATGACGATCGTACTCGGCGAAGATGATAAAGTATACTATTGGGTGGGTATCACCGATGCAGAAGTTGATTCTACAGATTACTCTGACGAAGGACTACGCAAGGTGCTATTTGACCACGTCAATAAGATGCAAACTAGCGGTGTGCCTCTTTGTAAAGAAGTGGATAACCGCGAGCCATGTTGGGACCCAATTTTTGTGTTCAAACCCAAAAATAAGTCTCGTTTCAAAAACATGATCGATCTACTTGATGAGCTTTCTATTGTAAATGCTCCTAAGTATACCATCGACAAGTACTCAGATTCAGATAGTTTGATTATTCGCGGCGAGTACGAATACTCCGCCGAAGAGTAAGACAATTATCCTCGTTCTTTTGACATACTGAAAAAGCAGAATTTTTTGAGCTGCTGATGTGGAATTTAGACCTCGCCACTATCTATAAGTAAAACACCACTTACTTATGGCCGAAGTCAACACTTCATCAGACAAAAACGGCAAAAGGGCTAGTCCCCACAGCCGCAAAAAGCGCTCTACTCGCATCGATATGACTGCAATGGTAGATGTAGCCTTTTTATTGCTCACTTTCTTTGTGCTTACTGCTACAATCAACACTCAAAAAGCAATGGAAGCTGTTTTGCCTCCGCTTTGCGAAGGACCAGATTGTAACAAGCAGATTGATCAAGAAAAGATTCTGACCTTAATCATGGACGAAAACGATAAGTTGTACTACTACCATGGAGCGCCCGAAGAGGCAAGCCTTGAAAACACAACTTATGCGGCCAATGGTTTGAGAAAAGTTTTACAACAGCATCTCAATCGCTATCCAAATCGATGTGATTTGGTCAACAAAGATGCTCCCTGTTGGGATCCCATTTTTGTTGTAAAAGCAAATACCAAAAGTCGCTACGGAAACCTAATTGATCTGATGGATGAATTGGAAATCGTACGGGCGCCCAAGTATGTCTTCGCTGATTTGACTCTGGCAGATAGCGTGTTATTAATGCCGCAAATCGCTGTTAAATAATCAGCAATTATTTATAACTTAGATTCAAGTAGAAAATTATACCGTTCTCATGGCACAAATAATCAAAGCTGACTGGGATGAAATGGTATTCGAAGACCGTGAGCGTCGCTTTGGAGCTTTCTTCCTTCGGAAGAAGTATCCTATGCACCTCATGATCGGTACGATTGCCGTTTGTATTCTCGTGTTGATCTATGCCTGGATACCGGTTTCTGGCCTATTCGCTCAAGAAGAAGCGGAAGAAGTCAAAACCGTAGCCGTAAAAATTACGATGGAGGACCTTCCGCCTCCACCACCTCTAGATGAGGAAGAAAAACCACCACCACCACCTCCACCGAAGGTGCCACCACCACAGATCAAAACGGTAGCTTTCCAGATTCCTGAGCCTACTCCGGAAGAGGAAATCGACCCTGAAGAAGATCAAACTATTGCTGAGATCGAAGAGCTGAAGGAAGCTCCTGCGATCGGTCTTGAAGATAAAGAAGGTGATGAAACCGGATTCTTTGAAGGTGACTTTGAAGAAGGTGATGGTGATGTACCAGAAGTTATCGTAGAACAAGAGCCAGATATCAACGAATTTATCTTCGCAGAGGAAGAACCTAAGCCAGTAAATATGGCAGATGTGCAAAAGCTCATCGGTTATCCTCAGATTGCAAGAGACGCGGGTATCGAAGGTAATGTGGTAGTACGTGTGCTTGTGGACAAGCGCGGTAACTATGACAAGCATAAGATCATTACCCAGGTGCACCCTATCCTTACCAAAGCGGTAGAAGAGCACATCAACAAACTTCAGTTTACGCCTGCAATTCAGGGTGGTAAGCCGATCAAGTTCTGGGTTAACATTCCTTTCAACTTCAAGTTGTTGAACTAGGAAATCGCAAAATATTTGCAAAGGCTGATAGAGTTTCTCTGTCAGCCTTTTTTGTTTTTGCCGCTGCGCAGAACGATAGTGGCGTTTAATGAATTGTTGAAGGGTTGAATTGTTGAAGGGTTGAATGTTCGCAGCCTTAACTCAACAACTCAACAACTCAACAACTCAACAACTCAACAACTCAACAACTCAACAACTCAACAACTCAACAACTCGAATAAGCGTTCTGCGCAGCAGTAGACCCCTAAAAGACCTCTCAAAAGCCTAATCCTCCCCATTTATCCCAAACTCTGGCTATTATTATCAGGCCATATTCCAGTATTCTTTTGCCCTCGCTTTTACCGCAAGCATTCGTTCTGTACCTTTGCCGAAAATTGGCGGAGCTTGAACCCATCTTTACCTATCAAAATAGCGATTCTGGCTTCTGGAGGTGCCTCTAATGCGTTGAAATTGCAGGAGTACTTTCAGGCAAACTCGGAGATTGAAGTAGGTTTACTGCTATCAAATAACCCTCAATCAGGGGTTTTTGCGCAAGGGCCCAAGTTCAAAGTTCCTGTCATCTACCTTCCCCCCAAGGCTTATAAAGACGGTGCTTACCTCAACCAATTGTTGATCGCACACGGAATCGATCTCGTCGTATTAGCTGGATATCTCAAGCATATCCCTGATGCGATGGTAAAGCAGTACGCTGATCGCATTCTCAATATTCATCCTTCTCTATTGCCAAGACATGGTGGTAAGGGGATGTACGGGATGAATGTTCATCATGCGGTCATTGATGCTGGAGACGCTCATTCTGGGATTACGATCCACTTGGTCAACGAGCATTATGACGAAGGCAAGGTGGTCTTCCAGAAAAAACTCGCCGTGGCGCCGCATTGGTCCGCTGGTCAACTCCAGCATGAAGTCCTCAAATTAGAACATAAACACTACCCTGAAGTAGTCGCTCAATATTGTCAACAAATCGCCAACTCTGAATCTTAGGTCCTATGGCAGACAAGATTAAAATCAAATCCGCTCTTATTTCTGTTTATCATAAAAATGGTTTAGACGCCCTTGTCGAACGCTTAATCGAGCATGGGGCAACTATCTATTCCACCGGTGGTACCGCTGAATATATGCGTTCGCTAGGGGCGACTGTCGTAGATGTCTCTGACCTTACTGGTTATCCTTCTATCCTAGGCGGCCGTGTAAAAACCCTTCATCCTAAAGTACATGGCGGGATCTTGGCCAGAAGAGAGGAGGCCGGTGATCAAGCAGAACTAAGCGAATTTGAGATCCCAGAGATTGATTTGGTGATAGTTGATCTGTATCCTTTTGAGGAGACAGTCGCGAGCGGAGCTGCTGAGGCAGACGTGATTGAAAAGATAGACATTGGCGGTATCGCCCTCATTAGAGCGGCCGCTAAAAACTTTAAATATGTATGCTGTGTGCCTTCTGCAGAGTATTATGCAGAGCTTGCCAGTATGCTTGAGGAAAATGAAGGGGCCTTGAGCCTTGCTCAACGCCGCTACTTTGCAGGCGCTGCCTTTGATGTTTCTTCTCACTACGATACGCATATTCATGCTTATCTAGCGCCAGATTCAGATAGCTTGAAAGTCTCTATGCGCAATCCTCAGACGCTTCGCTATGGGGAAAATCCTCACCAAGAGGCGCGTTTTTACGGGAAACTGGAAGATGAACTGGTGCAAATCCACGGCAAGGCACTTTCATACAATAATCTTGTAGACATTGAGGGAGCATTGCAATTGGTTGATGAGTTTACTGATCAGCCTTTCTTTGCGGTAATTAAGCACACCAACCCTTGTGGCGCCGCCACAGGAGCTAATATGTTGGAAGCATGGCAAAGAGCTTTGGCAGGAGATCCTGTATCAGCTTTTGGCGGTATTTTGGCTTGTAATGGTACCATCGAAGCAGATGTGGCCGAAGATATGAGCAAGCTCTTTTTTGAAGTCCTTATCGCTAAAGATTTTACCCCTGAAGCACTAGAAATCCTCCAGAAAAAGAAGAAGCGTATCCTCCTTAAGCGCGTAGCCAATCACCAACCTAATCATATCGTCAAGACGGTAGTAAATGGGTATTTGGTACAGGATAAGGATCAGAAAAAAATAGACGAATCTCATTTCGAAATTAAGTCTTCTCGTCAACCTACGAGTCAGGAAGCGCAGGATATAATCTTCGGAGATACCGTTTGTAAACACCTTAAATCAAACGCTATTGCCATCGTCAAAAATGGTCAATTGATTGGCAGTGGGATGGGGCAAACTTCTCGAATTGATGCGATGAAACATGCGATTTTGAAAGCAGAAGAAAAAGGCTTTGACTTACAAAATTCAGTGCTTGCTTCGGATGCATTTTTTCCTTTCGCTGACTCCGTCGAACTCGCTCACTCTAAGGGAATTAGCACAGTTGTAGAGCCGGGTGGATCAATTCGTGACGAGGAAACGATTAATTTTTGTGAAACTCACGATATGTGCTTAATTTTCACTGGCATCAGGCACTTTAAGCATTAAAATTTCGAGCATATCGAAATGTGTAACTAGAGAGGGGCCGGAAATAGTATATTACCAAGAATGGGTTTATTTGATTTTTTCACCACAGATATAGCAATCGACCTTGGAACTGCCAACACACTGATCATGTACAATGATGATGTGGTAGTTGACCAGCCTTCCATTGTCGCAGTAGATAGGATGACGGGTAAGGTTATCGCCATTGGTACCGAAGCCCAACAAATGCACGAAAAAACGCACGATAATTATCGCACGGTTAGACCACTACGAGATGGTGTAATCGCCGACTTTACCGTTGCTGAACATATGATCCGGGGGATGATCAAAATGATCACCAATAAGCGTCGCTTTTTCTCTACCAGTTATCGTATGGTAATCTGTATTCCAAGTGGTATTACGGAAGTAGAAAAGCGTGCAGTAAAAGATTCCGCTGAGCAAGCAGGTGCAAAAGAGGTTTATTTGATCGCTGAACCGATGGCCGCGGCTATCGGAATCGGCCTCAACGTAAAAGAGCCTACCGGACATATGATCGTTGACATTGGAGGGGGTACTACAGAGATCGCGGTAATCGCACTTTCAGGTATCGTTACAGATCAGAGTATCCGCATCGCAGGAGACGAATTCAACGATGATATCCTCGATTACATGCGTAAGCAACACAATATGCTCATCGGTGAGCGTAGTGCTGAACGTATTAAGATCGAAGTGGGAGCTGCGCTACCAGAACTTGACAATCCACCAGAAAATCTAGAGATACGTGGTAAGGACCTAATGACAGGGATTCCTAAGACCATCTCGGTTTCTTATCGTGAAGTGGCACACGCCCTCAATAAATCTATCACCAAGATTGAAGATGCGATCCTCAAAGCACTGGAGAATACTCCTCCGGAGCTTTCAGCCGATATCTACGAAAGAGGGATCCACCTTACCGGAGGTGGCGCTTCACTAAGAGGATTGGACATTCGCTTAGCTGAAAAGACTAAGCTACCGATCCACGTTGCAGAAGATCCGCTCAAAGCAGTGGTGCGTGGTACGGGTATTTCTCTCAAGACGCTCGACGAGTTTAAGTATCTCATGAGCTAAGTCTATTATTTGAGCTAGAATCGTTGAATTGTTGTTTGCTTGAGCTTGTTGGATCGCCCAGACCTGATTAAGGCTAGGAGACTGACACAAGTGTTCAGGTACTCACCAATTCAGAAACTCAAAAATTCAACAATTCTGTAATCCATGTTTCGGCTGTTTACGCTTTTATCGTCTTACCGAAACCTGCTGGTTTTTCTTTTGCTAGAAGGACTGGCCCTAATGTTTATTGTTCGCAATAACGATTACCAACGACATCAGGTAGGGGATACTGCTTTGGAATTGAGTGGTCGGATCAATGAATCAACTTCTAAGCTTTGGGGCTTTTTCAATTTACAGACTCAAAACGATACCCTTATACAAAAAAACATTGCCTTGAGCCAAGAGTTGCAAAGCCTGCGCTTAAAGTTGGATCGCTATGAAGGGATGTTGGCCAAGGACTCTATCAGCTATTTTTTGGCGGATACAGCGGGACTTAATGAGAAGTTTCAATATTTCCCTGCTCGGGTGATTCGTAATTCTACCAATCTTAACTATAATTATATCACCCTAGACAAAGGCAGTGAAAACGGAGTGAAAGAAGGTATGGGAGTAGTCTCTCCTCAAGGGATAGTCGGCAATGTGATCAAAACCCGTCCTCGTTACAGCCTAGTCATTAGTGCCTTAAATGTGAGTTCTCGCTTTCTGGTCAAGGTCGTGAGACCTAAGGAAGCAGCCTCTAGTGGTCATGTGGGAATCTATGAATGGGAAGGAGGGAATCCCTTTCAAGCGAACTTAACCTATATTCCTGAAACAGTGGAGATATTTGAAGGGGACTGGGTGCTCTCATCTGGGTACAGATCAGTATTTCCGGCAGGCTATATGGTGGGAAAAATTGTTTCCATCGATAAGGCCAAAGATGGTTATCATGACGCCAAAATTGCCTTGGCGACCGACTTTCACGCCCTCGGAAATGTTTATCTTGTCGCTTCCGAAAATAAAGCAGAATTGGACAGCATTGAACTGTCTGTGCCTCGATAAAAAATGAATCAGATATTTCGCTACATATTGGCTTTTTTGGTATATCTGGTATTACAGGTGGGTTTGTTTAATCATATGGGTATATTTGATGTAGCGATGCCCTTTGTATTCCTGCTATTTTTATTTAGCCTGCCCTTTGATTGGCCAGTACCTTTGGTTTTGGTTATCGCTTTTGCTACCGGATTCATGGTTGATGCGCTTTCAACTAGTACGGTTAGCGGTTTGCATGCCTTTGCTGGAGTGTTTGCTGTTGGAGCGCGAGAAAGAGTAGCTGCTTTGGCAAGTGGCTCGAATATAAGAGGGGTATCAGAGTTGAATTTACGTGATCAGTCTGCGATTTGGTTTGTGATCTATCTATTGACCTTGACCTTTTTGCACAATCTTGCTTACTTTTTCTTAGAGGTTCTGAGTTTTCAGGACTTCTTCCGAACGCTCATCAAAATAGGGGCAAGTACTTTGTACACTTTCTTGCTTTGTTTTGTCCTCAGTTATATTTTTTATAAACGATAAGCTTATACTCTTTTGGATCAGTTAAAAGTACGTGGCGGTATTATCATCTTGTTCTTTGCTTTGGTTTTCCTAAGCTTTGGTGCCCGCTTGTTTTCGATCCAGGTTCTCAGTACCGAATACGCTCGTCGGGCTGACAAATATGTCATCAAGACCAAATCTATCGTTCCGCCCCGCGGTAATATCTATAACCGATATGGCGAAATCTATGTGAGCAATCAACCGATGTTTAAGATGATGGTTACCCCACGTAACCTTTACATCCCAGACACTACGCTTTTGCTCAAATACCTCGAAATGAGCAAAGAGGATTTAGATAGGGCTATTGCCAAAGCCGCAAAATATAGCAGCTATAAAGAGTCAGTCATTGCGCAACATCTAGATCTAGAGACTTGCGGGATATTGCAAGAGGCATTGTGGGATGCTCGGGGAATTAGCTTCAGCGTCAGTAACAAAAGACATTATGAATATCCAGTAGGAGCCAATATCCTAGGTTACATTTCAGAGGTTGACTCTTCCGATATTAAATCCTCACGCGGTAAATACCGAATTGGGGACCTAGTCGGCAAGACGGGGATCGAACACAGTCATGATACTACTTTACGAGGGGTGCAGGGCCAAAGAAAGATTTTGGTTGATGTGCATAATCGAGAAGTAGGAAGCTATGCCAAACAACGTTATGATACGGCGGCGGTCAAAGGTCAGGACATGATGTTGGGTATAGATACCGAGTTACAAGCGTTCGGCGAAGCCTTGATGCAAGGAAAGAGAGGCAGTATTGTAGCTATAGAGCCCTCAACTGGTGAAATCCTCGCCTTTGTGAGCGCACCTACCTATGATCCCAGTTCTTTGACTGGTAGCGAGCAGCATACCAATTGGCGGCGGCTACAACGAGATTCGCTTAAGCCACTTTTCAATAGGCCTTTGATGGCTGCTTACCCACCGGGATCGATCTATAAATTGGCCAATGCCCTCGCGGCTTTAAACGAAGGCATTATTACCGAAAATACTTATTATAGTTGTGGGGGTGGCTTTAGCCGCAATAAAGGAAAGCCAGGTTGTCGCTTTCACGTGACCCCTCTCGCTCTAGACAATGCCATCAAGCATTCTTGCAACTCCTATTTTGCCGCTACTTATATGGACTTCTTGCATCATCACCAGTATGATAGCATTTATGAAGCCTTTGACGTTTGGCGGGGCTACATGGACCGGATGGGGCTTGGTCGGGAGCTGGGAGTGGATATCCCTTATGAAAAACCCGGTAAGCTGCCTTCAGGCAAAATGTATGATCGCTGGTATGGGCACAATCGTTGGATTGCGACTACCATTATCAGTAACTCTATCGGCCAAGGTGAAATCTTGATGACGCCCTTGCAAATGGCTAATCTTGCCACCTTGATCGCTAATCGTGGGACCTATGTCAAACCGCACTTTTTGAAGGCTGTCCGTGGAGATGAAAATTATTGGAATCGCGTCTCCTATGATACTATCGATACCGAAATCTCCCCTTACCACTTTCGTACGGTTATAGATGCGATGGTACAAGTAGTCGCTTCGGGTACTGCACGCAGGGCGATCATTGAGGGAGTGGATGTCGCTGGCAAAACAGGTACGGTAGAGAATCCTCATGGGGAAGATCACTCTGTTTTTCTTGGTTTTGCTCCTGCAGAGCGTCCGCGTATTGCGATTGCTGCCATTATTGAAAATGCTGGTGGAGGTGGGCGTTGGGCCGCTCCCTTGAGCGCTTGTGTGATCGAAAAGTACCTGCAAGGCGAAATCGTCAGTAAGCAATTTGAATATAATCGACTTTTGAACGCTAGGTTTTAGATGAATCGCAAAAACTTCGACTTCGATCTTATTACCATCCTGCTGTACATTGGACTTGTACTGCTGGGCTGGATGACGATCTATGCGGTTTCTTCGGCTAATTTTGGTACGGACATCTTCAACTTTGGCGTTTTACACGGTAAGCAGCTTGTCTGGATGGGCGTCTCTTTGGGGGTTGCAATGCTAGTGTTACTGCTTGATCATCGGTTCCTGTATTCTACAGCCTATCTGGCCTATGGAGCGGCCATCCTTACTTTGATACTGGTATTGTTTATTGGTAAGGAGGTCAATGGGGCCAAGAGCTGGCTGATTATAGGAGGGCAGCAATTCCAGCCATCAGAATTTGCCAAACTCGCCACAGCCTTAGCTTTGGCTAAGTATATGTCTCGGCTCAATTTCAGTATGAGCAATGGGCAGGACTTGATGGCCGTATTAGGTATGATCCTTTTACCGGCCTTGATTGTCATCTTTCAAAATGATACCGGTTCGGCACTTGTTTTTGGCAGCTTTCTCATCGTTTTATTTAGGGAAGGACTTCACCCGCTTGTGCCTATCGTATTATTGTTGTTGGGAGGAGTAGCTTTACTCTCTCTCTATCTCGAAGGCTCGGTTTGGATCATTGTGGGCATTATGCTGCTAGGGTTGGTGATTTTTGGTTTGACCTTCAACGCACGCCGTTGGGTGCGTAATGCCATCTTGATTGGGATGATTTGTAGCTTTTTTAGCTTGGTGTCTTTTGGTACTAACCAATTGATGGGCTTTTTGCAACCCCACCAGCAGATCCGTCTCAAAGTCCTATTTGACCCTAGTATAGACCCCCAAGGTGCTGGGTATAATGTGATCCAATCTAAGATCGCGATCGGCTCCGGTGGTATCGTTGGTAAAGGTTATCTGCAAGGAAACTATACCAAATATCAGTTTGTCCCAAAGCAAGAGACTGATTTTATTTATTGTGCCGTGGGCGAGGAATATGGCTGGCTTGGCTCCGTAGTGGTGCTGCTCTGTTTCTTTTTATTGATCTGGCGTTTGCAGTTTCTCTCCGAGAACTCTAAGACTCGCTTTGCCCGTATTTATGGCTATAGTGTCGTGAGCCTGCTCTTTTTTCACGTGGTGATCAATATCGGTATGACGATAGGCTTGGTCCCAGTGATTGGGATTCCCTTACCGTTCTTTAGTTATGGAGGTTCTTCACTCCTGAGCTTTACGGTTTTGATCTTTGTATTGATCAACCTCTATTCTTCCCGTATTGCGGTATTGGGCACTAAAGCCTAAAGGCTTTCATTTCCCCATTTTCGGTAAAGACTTCCCCAATTTTGGGTAATGCTGTATATGGTGCAAATCTTGAAATTGAGTCTAAATCAAAAGGCTCATGATTAAAGATTATTTCCCATTACCGACATGGCGCAAAATCGCCCTGTCTGGCTTGCTCGCTTGGCTAGGGCTCACTTCCGCTTTGGCCCAAGTACCAGATGCCTTCAACCGCTCTGGTGTTTACGTTTCTGTCGGGCAAATGCGCAACCGTAGCTTGACAAATGAAAGCCTAGATAGGTTTATCAATACCTACAACAGTCGCTTTGCTAGTCTCTTGGCTAGCCCTTTACCCAATATCAATTTTGACAATAGCTCGTATTGGAGCTTTGGTCTTTTTCTTTACTATCTTGATATGGAATATGGCTTTGCGCCCTTGAGACAAACCATGGTCGCGGATTTTAATGATGGACGTACGCGCCATATCGATTTTAACGCTCGGCAACAATATTTAAGAGTGGGTTTAACCCTGCCTACTGATCTGATTCGGATCGGTGCTTTCTTATCAATGAACACCAATAAAGGGCAAGTGCGCTCCAAGATGATCTATCCCAACGGTATGGAGAGCTATGGCATGGAAAGCAGCTATAATGGTATTTTCGATGTGGATCAGCTGGACTTGGGATATGGATTCAAAGCCTCTATTGGGTACAAATATGTATTCTTCACTTTTCAAGCAGAGAAGATAGGTTTGCAGGGAGATTTTTGGTTGCCCGAAGATCAACAATACAAAGGCACCATTGGTATCCAAGATGAACTAGGCTTAGGAGGAGACTCGCCCTATTACAACAATCATACTTTTCCCACCTTTTTGTCTCAAAATGCTGCCGTGATTCCCGACCCTGGCAATAGCGCTATTGCGGAGGGATTAGTCAATGGAGAGCTGAGCGAATGGCGCTTCAGCTTCGGTATCACTTTTAGTCTCACCTCAGAATTTTAAAACCATGGCTCATCCACGATATTTTCCCCTCCTTGCTTTATTGCTTTCTCTTTGTCTAGTATCATGTTACAAAACCAGAGTAAATCCTCACTCCTACTATGAAGGAGAGTGGGAGATTGTCAAAGTAATCCAAGCAGATACCATTTATGAGGATCTCGGTACCCTCACCCTTAGCGCTGAGGAAGAGGAAAGTAATTTCAATCCTTTAAACTATAGCGATCCTACTGCTGATAGCAAGATTCTCGGCCTACGTTATATGCGCCTTAAAGCAGTTATCGCCAATGATATGACTTGGTTTCTAGATCTTGACGAAAAAAGATTCTTCCTCTATGGTATCAGTCCCCTCAAGTCTTGGATACAGGTATATACGATTCAAGAAGATGAGGCGGAGATCAAACGTAATCAGGAAATGACGCTCTATTTAGATATCCGTGAGCCAGAAGTCAGTGGCACTGAAACCATCATACTAAGAAAAAGATAGAGGGTACCAATCGATTTTAATCCCTAATCTCTTACCGGGCTGTGAGCATTGATTCGCGTCCGGTTTTTTTCACTGCTTCGCAGAACGCTTATTTAATGGTTGAAGTGTTGAAGTGTTGAAGGGTTGAAGGGTTGAAGGGTTGAGGGGGAGTTAATAGGATGCTCATTCGGCTATTCAAAAATTCAACCATTCAACAAATCAACAATTCTCAGCCTGCTTCGCAGAACGCTTTTATCGTTCCACGAAGTGGTGGGAAATGAAAAGAGCCTGAAAATCACTAGGTGCTAGCGTCCTAGGTCTAGACGAGAATCATAAGATGTGTATATTGCAGCTGATGAAATATTGGCAGCAAAAATGGCCGCTTTGGCTTGTAATTTTCGTGATTTTTGGTGGCGCTAGTGCCTGTAAACCTAAGCCTTCTCCCCGCAATTCTACTAAGGATACGCCAGTCGTAGTGGAAGAAAATACCTTCCAACTCCCCAATGAAGATCGAGCTTCTTTAAAGGATTTAGTGCAGCCCTCCACTCAGTATCTGGTGAGAGATAGCAGCCTCTTCGATTACTTTAAAATCGATGAGACAGGCATTTACTTTTTTGCTGATCCTAAAGCAAACAGCCCTCTAGAGGCTGAGTTTGTCATTTTTCCTGACGAGTTTGCTACTACCATGAAGATGTTCCGGCATTTTCCCCTTGATAGTATGGTGGCCTTTTGCCGAGAGAAAAAGCGTTCGGCATGGCCAGACCGCTTCAAAAAACTGCCCTTGCCCGCCCGCTTTTACTATAAAGAAGGCAAAATCGCCCCCCTTTCAGGCCTTAAGGTTGCCATTGATCCCGGGCACATGGCGGCGACCGCAGAAGTGGCGGAGATAGAAGGAAAATACATGAAGATGTACGCCAATGCTCAGCAAGGTCGCCCCGCTATCCAGTTTCATGAGGCTAATCTGACGCTGGCTACGGCTCATTTGATCCGTCAGCAGTTAGAGGCTATGGGAGCTACGGTATTGATGACTCGAACCCAGCCTGGAGTAGGGGTAACGGGTTTGACTTGGGAAGCTTGGCGAGGTAGTACGGCTCTTGAAGATAGTATCAAAAGACTGCGTAAGACGGGTGAAATCAGTTGGAAAAGAGCCCGTTGGTGGCGAAAAACGGCTGAGGAAAAGGACATCATGAAGCGTTTTTACACCCCTATGGATCTGCGCGCTCGGGCCAAGATGATCAATGAATTTCAGCCGCACCTGACTTTGATCATTCATTACAATGTGGATTCACCTAATTGGGAGCTGCGCGATGATGAGGGCTACTTCAGGCCTACGGACCAAAATTATTTAATGGCCTTTACTCCAGGCAGCTTTATGAATGGGGAGCTGGCGAAGCTTGAAGATCGAGTTGCTTTCCTACGTCAGATTATATCCGATGATGTGGCAGAGTCCATTCGTTTATGTGATGCATTTGTCAAAGCGTCTGTCGCGGAGACAGGCGTTCATATCGTAAGTTCTGCCTACCCACTCTCCTATCTCCACCGTGCTTCCATTTTGACCGATAAACCCGGTGTTTATGCTCGTAACCTCTCGCTTACTCGCCTAATTGCTGGGCCACTTTGCTATGGTGAAAGCCTCAATCAAGATCACCGAGAAGAGAGCCTTGCCCTCAATAGGCGAGATCTACAAATCGAGGGAATAAACACCTCTAGCAGGCTTAAAAGTGTGGCCAACGCTTATGTCAAGGCCGTGCTTTCATTTGTGAAGGATTGAAAAAGTATCTATCTTCGAGCCGTTAATTTCTAGACCTTTTTACGATATAAGAATACCACCGTGGACCTAACGGAAATTTTATTTCTTTTGATGGTTTTCTCCCCTCTAGTGGGAGCAATCCTCATTCCGGCGCTTTCGCGAGGCGAAAATCCAGGAATGGCCCGGCAGCTCGCCCTTTGGACTTCTATGGTCTCTTTTGTGGTGAGTATTTGGTTGTATTTTCAATACACCGGAGTGGTTGGTGCTGAGGGTAGCGGAGAGTTTCCCTTCTTCTTTCAGCATGATTGGGTGAATTATGGAGGGCTAGATATCAACTTCACCATGGGGATGGACGGTATTTCTGTCTATTTAGTCATGTTGACCACTCTTTTGTTTCCTCTGACCATTTATTTCTCTTGGGGATCGATTACTAAACAGGAGCCTGCTTATTATGCGCTATTGCTACTGCTAGAAGTAGGGGTTATTGGTTTCTTCCTCTCTTTGGATATGTTGCTCTTCTACGTATTCTTCGAGATGGTATTGATTCCGATGTACTTCTTGATCGGGATTTGGGGTGGCAAAGATAGAGTATATGCTTCGGTAAAGTTCTTCCTCTACACGCTCGTAGGCTCGCTTCTCATGTTGATTGGTATTATTTACCTAGGACTCAATGTAGCAGACGCTCCAGAGTTAGCCGGAATTAGCTTTACTACAGATTATGAACTCATTCGTCAATACTCTAGCCTAAGTCTAACGGAAGAATATTGGCTTTTTGCGGCTTTCGCCTTGAGCTTTGCCGTTAAGGTTCCCCTATTCCCGGTGCATACTTGGCTGCCAGATGCTCACACCCAAGCACCAACTGCCGGCTCTGTCATCCTTGCAGGTGTGCTATTGAAAATGGGTACTTATGGGTTGATTCGCTACTGTTTGATCCTATTCCCTCAAGCATCTTTAGATGCGGCTCCTTTTATGGCTGCCATGGCCGTTATTGGTATTATTTATGGCGCGATGGCTGCAATGGTGCAGACCGATGTCAAGAAGCTGGTTGCCTATTCTTCGGTATCTCACCTTGGCTTTATCGTACTCGGCATCTTTGCCTTTACAGAAGAAGGACTAAGCGGCGCGATCATGCAAATGGTCAATCACGGTATCGCAACAGGTGGTCTCTTCCTTTTGGTAGGGATGATTTACGATCGTCGTCATACCCGTGCCATCAAAGACTTCCAAGGGGTAGCGAAAGTGATGCCTAAGTTCACCTTCCTCTTTATGATCACCATGATGGCTTCTGTAGGGCTTCCAGGTCTTAATGGCTTCGTAGGTGAGTTCTTGGTATTGATGGGCTCATTTAAGTCGAGCTACATCGGAGGAATTTTTGCCGTACTAGCCGCGACTGGTGTGGTAATTGCAGCTGTATATTTATTATGGATGTTCCGCCGCGTAATGTTTGGCGAACTAGATAAAGAAGAAAACCGTCAATTGATCGATCTAAATGGTCGGGAGGTAGCAGTGATGATGCCTTTGATCATCTTGATGTTTTGGATGGGGCTATATGCCACTCCTTTCCTCAAGCAGATTGGCGTAAGTTCAGATAAGGTAGTGGAAGCCTTCGAAAGCGGTGCTGCGACCAAAGATCAAGCACTCAATGAGGCGGAAGCTATTGAAGTGGCCTTCGGCATTGATGAATGGCGAGAAGAAGCCGTTACAAACTAGGCAACAATTATTATTCATAAAGCAAAAGCGCTTCTGTTAATTAACGGGAGCGCTTTTTTAGTTCAAGGAGGCCACGTCGCATATCTTTTTCTATGCGCTGGTAGTCTGCTTCATAGTATCCTTGAAACTTAATGAGGAAGGCAAGGGGAAGGCTTTGTGCTTCGGCAGCGGGCTCGATCACCAATAAAGCTTGTTGTAAACGATAAGCTTCGCGCATTCTGCGCTTGAGGCGATTGCGTTGCCAGGCTCGTTTAAAGACTCGCTTGGGAGCGGTAAATGCTACCGTGATCGGAGCTTGGACATATTGCTCCGGTATATTATGGGCATAAAAAAATTTGAGCACACCTACTCTAAAAGAGGAGCCATGCTCAAACAGATATTCGAATCCACGTTTATGACGCAGTATCGTATGCTTAGGCAAACGATAGGAACGAGAAGTTCCTGCCGGCGTCATCAGTGATTATTTCTGCTTGTGTCTGCCTTCGTCGCTTACAGTCAGTCTAGCGCGTCCTTTGGCACGACGAGAGGCTAATACCTTGCGACCATTAGCGCTTTCCATGCGGGCGCGGAAACCATGCTTGTTACGACGTTTGCGATTGCTGGGTTGATATGTACGCTTCATAATTCTAAATTCAGGGCCACAAAGATAGGAATAATTTCTCCTCACCCCAAGGATTTGTCGGTATTTTTGGGGAATCTCCTTATCTTATTGCACATGAAAATCCTGCTTGCCATCAACACGCTTTTTGAATTAGTCGTAGGACTGATCCTTTTGTTTGCCCCTCGCTTACTATTAGGGGAGCCTAGTGGTAGTTTGGATTCGTGGGAGCTAACCCTTTCCATTGGGCGTTCCTTTGCCTTCGCGGCCCTTGCAATGGCCGCTTTGAGCGGGCTCATGATGCGTGCAAAGCTTACTCGAGAGATCAAAATTGTTGGCTTTGGTACCCTCGCAGTCTTCCACCTCGGCTTGACAATCGCTCAGACGCTCAACGTCCTCGAAGGCTTGAGCCCCATCCCCGTGGTCATAGCCCACGCAGTTTTGTTTTTAGCCTTTGCCGCTTTATTTATCTTTAATCGTGGCGAATAGGAAATAGCTAGGGATAAATTTCAAGGCTGCTAGTTCACATCTACAAATCAATCTCTATTCCCGCGGAATTGCTGAAGCTCACCTCTCGTATTTTCCCAGTTCCGGCAAAATAGACTGAAATGCCCTTTATCCTCAGTGCTGGAGAGGGAACAGACATCTGATAGACGCTTTGCTCATTGAGGAAAATCTCAAGCTTTCCATTTTGAGACTTCATCTGGACCTTTTGCCAAACATCCATATCCACGCCAAAGGCGGAGAGATCAGTTGTTTTGCCACTTACAAACTCCTCAAAAGTCATTACATCTAGATTGGCTACACAACCTTTATTAGCTAAGGGAATACTGATAGCGCTGCCATCAAAAATCAAGTAGAGCTGCACCCCTTTACAGCGACGGCGGGCCTTCTCAAGAGTGTGCCTTATCTCCATATTAAAGCTGAAGTCATCCGAGTCGATAGCTCCAAAATCCGAAACCTTGTACAAACAGGTGATAAGGTCCTCCTGCATGGGATCTATATCATATGGCTGTAGGGCTTTACGGTTTATTGCAATCTCTGCTCCTTGATTGACAAGCTCATTGGGGAGGTATATTGGTACCGGATCCTGTTCGACTACACCAAGCCAGTTTTCGGTAGGGATCAGTACGTCATCCTCAGCCACAATTTGACTATCCACTACCAGCTTCGCCTTAAAGTGGCCTGGACGATAATAAATACAAGTGGCAATGCTATCTTCCCGAGAGAGTGGAATGCGCTTGCGCATGTCCCAGTCTTGTTGAATCTCAATTAAGGCATCTGGGGCCGCCATAGAAGCATCATAAGCAAATACCACTGAATTAGGAATCTCGTCTGCGACGATCGTCTTTTTGAAGAAGAATCCATCAGATTTAGAGACAGAACTTGGATTGGGGGCTACAGTCTGCTGCTGATTCCAGAAGATAAACGCAATACCTAGCCCAATCACTAATAGTCCTAAGATCATGAAGCGAGAAAATCCACTAGAAAGAAGCCCTACTTTGGGCTGCTCGCCATGCATTGGTTCTGCTTGCTGCTTGAAGTCGCGCCAGCTTTTATAGCCTGCAAACTCCGCCAAAATGTCCAAGGTTGTTTGACTGGGCTGAGATATTCTTTCGGCCCGACCCCAAACCCTTTTAAGGGTGGAAACACTAAGGCGCTTTTGGGTCTTTTCCCAGATCTGCTCACTCAAGCGATTAAAATCTTTATTAGTCCAGCTGTCTACTGTTCCCCAATTGAGATTAGCGTTTATCTGGGCGACGAGTTGCTCGATCATAAGCATAAGTTAAGTTCGATACCCCAAAGGCGCAAAATGTCCTGAATCTTCCCTTGAACAGGATTGATCCAACTTGAACAAGCCCTCCATAATGCTTGAATAAGCCTTTTTTCTACTTTGAGCATCAGTCGAACATATAAAAAATTACTAATAAGATCATTATGAATCACCTGATCCGAGCTTCTCTATTGTTTAGCTTTTTAGTGTGTTGCTTTGGGGTAATGCTGGCCCAGAATTCTCGTCAAATCGAAATCCCCATGACCAGTAAACACTGGGTAGCCACCAATGGCAAGGTAGAGTTTATCGATTATAAATCGACCCGCGCTGTCAGAAGTGCTGATAATAATTTCTTCAATATCATGCTCAAAGATCAAACCTTCTCCACAGGGACCATAGAGTTTGATGTAGAATTAGTAGGCAATGGCTTTCCCGGGATTAATTTTCGGATTGGACCGGACACGCTTAATTCTGAAGTCTTTTATATACGGCATTTTGGTAAACCTGATCCCTTGCGTCGAACCACTACTCAATATGCCGCGGTAATTGATGGCGTCAACCTTTGGGACATAACTGATGAGTACCAAGCGGGAGCTACCGTTTTAGAAGGGCAATGGAACCATATTAAGCTGGTCATTTCTGAGCATCAACTCCATGCCTACGTCAACGATATGGATCGTCCCGCCTTACAGGTCCCCATGCTAGAAGGAATTACTCAATCAGGGGGTATTTCCCTATCAGGCAATGTCATTTACGCCAATATGGTCCTACGGCCCAATGAGACAGACAATTTGCCTGATCTGCCAGGCTTTGATCCTAGTGCCAATGATCCTCGTTATCTCCGCAATTGGGAGGTGAGTGAGCCATTTGAACTCCCTATCGGCAAAGATGTGATGATGGGAATTCGTTTTAACCCTGGTGTAGCGATTGATTCCACCCTGCTCAATGCCGAAACTCAATGGAAAACGATCAATGCTGGTCCTCGAGGTCTAGTCAACCTTACCCTTCCTTATGGCGCCACCGGAGAGGGGCAGCGACGCATCGTCTGGCTGAAAACGACCATCGAATCTGAAAACGCCCAATCAAAGCTTATGCGTTTGGGCTTTCGTGATGAAGTTTGGGTCTTTATCAATGGAAGCCCCCTTCATGTTGATAAAAACTATTATGGTTCGGCAGGTATGAAAGAACCCCGTGGCCGTTGCAGCTTAGAAAACGCATCTTTTCAGGTCCCCCTGCAGCCCGGAAAAAATGAAATCATCATTGGCCTTAGTAACTATTTCTATGGCTGGGGCATTATGGCTCGCTTCGAAGATACGGCAGGATTAAGTTATTAGAGCCTTGCCGGTTGTAGGCACAAAAGCGGGCAAACTTTGTTCTGTAGACTCATTTCCGAGCAGAAATCCCGATTTATTTGGACGCTTAATCCGCGCTGTTTGACGGTTTTTATGACTGCTTCGCAGAACGCTTAGCTCATTGGCTAGGCGATCTGTGAGGTCTTTGCAACTCAGATATTTCCTATTGATCTTTAGTTAAACCCTATTGATCAAACAGTATGAAAGCCTTTACCAAAGACGTTTACGGCGGTCCTGAAGTCTTAAAACTTAGTGAGGTAGAAAAGCCAACTCTTAAAGAGGGGCATATCTTGGTTAAGAACCACGCCAATTCTGCTAATCCTGCTGATTGGCATATTTTGCGGGGAGAGCCATTTTTTGCTCGCTTCTCCTTTGGCTTGTTTAAGCCCAAGCACAAGATTCTAGGTGCTGACTTTGCTGGGATAGTAGAGGCCGTCGGCGATAAGGTCAGCCATTTCAAAGTGGGAGATCGCGTCTTTGGTGAAAATCTAAACGGCGGCGCTTTTGCTGAATATATCTCTGCCCCTGCTGCAGTTTGTGGCAAAATCCCTGAAGGGCTCAGTTTTGCTGAGATGGCGAGTAGCCCGATCGCTGGCCTTACTGCCTTACAAGCTTTGATCACGCATGGTAAATTGACTAAGGGCGAATCAGTTCTAATCAATGGAGCCTCTGGAGGCGTAGGCCACTTTGCTGTCCAGATCGCGAAAGCCTACGAAGCAACAGTCACAGCTGTGTGCTCAAGTAGGAATGTAGATTTTGTCAAAAGCCTTGGGGCAGATACCGTCATTGCCTATGACAAAGAAAATATTCATACCCATCAAGGACAGTACGATCTAGTTTTGGATACTCATGGCAATTTATTTCATGAGGACTTTAAGAGGATGGGAAAGCGAGCGATAACCATTGGTTTTACCACTATGGGGCATATGATGAAGCTCATGCTCAAAGCTAGCTTTAGCAAATTTCCTTTGACCCAGTTCACAGCCAAAGCCAATACCCAAGACCTTGAGACTTTGGCCGGTTTGATGGAAGAACAAAAAGTGAAGGTGCATATTGAGAAGGAATATCCCTACGAGCAAATTCCTGACGCGATTAGTTACATTGAAGCTATGCGGACGAGGGGTAAAGTGGCCATGATTTGGGAGGCGGCTGCTAAAACTTAGGGATTTTTTATATCAAAGAGCTTTACTTTTGACGCCTGCTGCGCAGAACGCTTATCTCAGAAAAACTTAGCCGTATGATTCTGCTTGAGAGAAGCGTTCCGCGCAGCGGTGCTCACAAACAAAATCCTACGGCTAGGCTAAGGCTTAAAATCCCTATTTTATTTTAAGTACAGAGTAGCAAGTGTCCCGAAAGCTTTCGGGAGTATTTAGTAAAGAGAAAAAAGGTCTCCCTGAACCATATAGTCCAATTTTTCAAGGTCTTAATACTGAATACTGTTGTCTCAGTACTTAAACTGTTTGCGTTTACAACTTTTGGATCTTTTTAGACCAAATCCCAGACTCAGAACTGAGTTCTAGCAGGTAAATCCCCTGAGTCAGGTGGCCCATCTGAATGATCTTTTCTTGTGTTTTGGACGCCTCGAGGCTGCCTTCCCACATCAATTGGCCTTGCAGATTATAGAGTCTCAAGCGTGCTGCTTGTGCTATTTGCCATTCAATCTGCAATTTGACTTCGTCGCTTGCGGGATTGGGATATATGCCAAATTGTTGCAGACCAAGTGGGGCTTCAATCGAGATAGAGGATTGAAGCATGACCGTAACACTGTCATTCACAGTACAGCCATTGGCATCTGTAATCGTGATGGCATAATCACCCGCGGCAAGACCACTAAGGCTACTATCGGTAGCCGCATTTGACCAAGCATAGCTGTAAGGAGGGGTGCCTCCTGTCGCACTCAAACTGATGGTGCCGCTGCTACCCGTACTGTCTGGCGTACTACTAAGATTGCTTATCAATAATACACTTGGTTCACTAATCGCCAAACTGTCTTCAAACACGCAGCCTAGGTTATCTGTGAGAGAAAGACGATAGGTTCCTGCAGGGACAGCACTCAGATCGGAGGAACTATCTCCATTGCTCCATAAGTAAGAGAAGGGAGCTACTCCACCGCTAAGACTGAGATTTACCGATCCATTGCTATCACCTGCGCATAGTACATCTTGCCCGTCGAGACTGAAAATTGGTGCCGGAGGGGCACTAACGGCAATGCTATCGGTGCGGCTACAGGCATTGGAGTCAGTAAGAACAAAGGTATAAAGGCCCGCTCCTAATCCTAGCAAATCTTCGCTTGTCGCGCCATTGGACCAGCTATATTGATAGGGAGGAGTGCCGCCTGCTACCGTCAAATCTATACTACCATCGTCGATATTGGCACAGCTAGCATCTGTATTGCTCAAGGCGATGCCAATTGGGGGTGCATTATCGACGGTATCGACGGCTTGGATCGGGCAGTTATTGGCGTCAGTTACGACTACTGCATAAACCCCCGCACTGAGATTACTGACATTTTGGGTGGTATCTCCATTGTTCCACGCAAAACGATATCCGGCTATGCCTCCGCTAACGCTTAAGTTGATACTACCGCTAGCTTCGCCAAAACATAGCGTGGCACTAGGAGATAAATTGACCAATATCGGACTTGGCTCAGTCAAAGTCTGACTGAGAGGAATATTACAATTGTTGGCGTCGAAAACGCTGACATTATAATTGCCTGCTGCTACGTTGAGAAGGTCTTGACTCGTATCTCCATTGGACCAACTGTAGGTATAGCCAGGGGTGCCGCCAGAGACGCTGAGATCGACTATTCCATTACTACCGCCATTACAGCTTACATCTGTGCCTTGGATACTTGCATTCAAAATGGGAGGCTCAACTATGGTAATAGACTGTTGACGTACACAGCCATTTTGGTCAGTGATCGTGACATTGTAGGTGCCTGCGGAGAGATTGTTCAAGTCCTGAGAGTTTGCCCCATTGGACCAACTGTAGTTATAGCCAGGGGTACCTCCGATTACGGTCAAATCAATCATCCCATTTTGATTGCCAAAACAGTCAATATTGGTTCCACTCGCAGCACTGCCAAAGCCTTGGCAAAGGAGCGTGACACTGATGGAGTCCCTTTCGACGCAGCTGCCATTGGTGACCTCTAACCAATAAAGGCCACTCATATTGACATTGATTTGTGCGTTGGTCGAACCATTGCTCCATAAGTAGGTGGAACCGCTGGGTTGATTGCCTCCGAGGAGGGTGGCTGTCAAATTAGCGGTGGTAATGTCTGGACCTAAATCGACAAATGGTACGCTTATAAAATTGCTAATGTCTGCCTTATTTAAGGCTGCGGTACCTGTAACTGAAGTCTCATTACTTATATAGACCGTAGCTTCATCGATAAATTTGATACCTTCGTATTGGCCGAGCGCACTTAAGCTCAGCTGCTGCACGTCTCCATTAAAAAAATCACTGCCACTGAAACAGGAAAAGAGCCAAACTTTATCATAAGAAAGGAGCATAAGCTGTTTTCCTGAAGGACTAATATCTGCTCCTGTAATCCAGAAAGTCTCTTTGGGGCCTGGGCCCGTATAAAAACTATCTACTGGACTCACCGAATAAGTACCTGGATTATCAGGCATCTTATAGAGACGGGTATAACCGTCAAATGGATTTGTGCGGTTTTTGGAAAAAAGGTATAGACTATCCTGATACCAAATCATGCCTTCCATATCATAATGTCTCCGATTGTTGGGAGGGGGAAAGGCAGTTTGATCGGCATAAGAAAGGTTGATTACTTGAGCGAAAACGCTATCTGAGGAAATCGAATCAGGATTGGGGATGATATAGATTTTTTGGTTGTTACGGGCGTTGCCATTATTACCAAAATCTCCAATATAAAAGTTGCCCTGATCGTCTTGAGCCATCTCTTCCCAATCTACTAGAGTAGCATTAAGGATGGTCAAAGTCCGGGTAATATTACCCATAGTGTCGATCTCATAGAGTTTGTTTTCTCCTCCAGAGTCGTTGTGGGTCCAGACTTTATTACTACCATTGGCGGCCAGACCGGAGGTCTCGTTGATGGTGTTGGGAAGGCTGGAAAATGATGTCAGGTTAATTTGCGCAGAGAGAGAGAAAGCACTCAAGCCAAAAAGCAAGAGAAAAGTTAAGCTGCCGTATTTCAAGCTACATTGATTAGGGGTGAGAACGAAGGTGCTATGGGTTAAATTGAAAAGTCGTTCAAAATATATACCAAAATTTGGAAACATGCATAGCGAAGTCTCACAACATCTTACAGGCCCGAAAATCAGCCTTTACCGCAACCATTTCTAAGCTTATCATCGTATATTGAAAAGGAACACAATCAGGTGGCGGACATTTTTCTCGGCTAAACACGCAAATCCACATAATGAACTTTCGAACTGGGCTGCTGCTATTCAGTAGCATATGGGCTAACCTACTTTGGGGCCAACAGCAAAATGGCTGGGACCAATTGCTTGAAAATGACTTTTTAGGAGCTCGTAAAAGCTTTTCGCAAGCCTTGGCTCAGGACAGTAGCGATCAACAAAGTATGTTGGGTTTGCTCTATCTGGCTGATATTTTTCGAGACTCTAAATTGCAAGATCAACTCTCTGAAAAATTACTCCTCAGTGCTGGGCAAGACATTTATTTTCGTGCTTTTCCGTCTCTAGATCTCAACAAATCGCAAATTGAGGAGCTAATCCAAGACGATCGACTGAGTGAAAGCGTACGTTTGCCCTACCAAAGCAAATTGGCCCAAGTAAAGCGCTTAGACACTTATGAAGCCCTTTGTCAAGAAATGGCGCCTTTCTTTTTGACGCCGGATTGGTATTACATTGGCCCCTTTCGCAATATTGGTGGCAGTGGTTTTGCTAAAGCATATGGGCCAGAAGCGGCCTTAACGCAAATTACGAACCAAGCCTACGACAATGGGGTAGGCAAGCCATTGAGGTGGATACAGCCTCAAAAGCAAGATCCTAATGGGCTACTCAATCCAGCAGATACTTATCTGCCAGCCAATCGGATCGGTGATCTATATTACATGCACAAACGCTTTTTCTTAGAGGAAGATCAAACCCTTTATTTGGAGCTTGGACGCAGCTTGCCGATCAAACTTTGGTTAGACGGGGAGTTGATTTTGAGTGATCCTGATGGCAGGGGCTTAGAGTTTGATGGAGAGCGTTTTCGCATTTTGCTGAGTGCTGGAAATCACGATTTGCGAATAAAATTAAGTCCGTATAATCCAAATATTAGACAATATGAAGAATTTTCTTTCTTCGATACTGCGGAGCGATATGGCCGTCAGACCCAGAGTGAGGGGGTTATTGTCCGTCTCGTTGATGCTCAAGGTAAATTGGTGAGACTATCTCCTTTAAAAGCCGAAGCAAAGCAAGGAGCGTTAAAGGACTTTGAGTCCTTGGAAGATCAAAATCTCCTTTACCTAAAGAGCAAGATCAAGTCTGAGGATTTTCAATGGAGCGACTATTATTTATTAGCTCGTTTGTTTTTGAAAAAGGAGCTATATCAAGAAGGTATTTCGTTTTTTACCCCTGCGGTGGAACGCTACTCCGAGTCAGTATATCTACGGAGCTTTTTGGCCATGTTTCATGGCAAGGTCGGCAATTTCGTCCAAGCTTCCCGCAGTTTAGAACGGGTCGATTTAAAGGCTACTCCCCTCTATCCTTTGGTCAATCGTGAGATGACCCGACTCAACGCAGAAATGCAGAGTGAGCTTTATTACAACTGGTTGAGTTTGTTGCAAGAGATTGCGAGCTCAAATCGCGCGACGGTCCGTAAATCCATTGATTTCTATCGGCTCAAAAATTGGAGCGATACCCTAGATATTTACAAAGACGACATTGTCGAACGCTACCCTGATTATGAAAATATGTTTAGGGAGTCTTATAGCTCAAAGGGTAAGGGAGAGAAAGAGAAGTTTTCTCTCAAAAGATGGCGTAAGGCTCAAAAACTCAAGCGCGAACGCAAAAAGCGAAAAGAAAATCCCCTTAAGGGCCATGAAGAGACCTTAGCCCGCTTTCCCTTTTACGTGAGTTCCTTTACCGGAAAAGCCAACTATCATAGGGCAGAAGATGAACAGACGGAGGCGCTCGCTACTATTTCAGAGGGGCTACTTTGCCATCCGTATTCAAGTGCTTTACTAGAGTTGAAAGGCGAGATCTACCAAGATATGGGGCAGCTGGATAGTGCCTTACACTATTTTGAATTGGCCGATGCTCACAAAAAAAACGTCTTTTATTATAGGGATGAGCTTAGTGCAAAGATTAAGTCGCTGCGTTCGCCGATTGAGGCGCGCAATGCATTTAAGGAAGTAAGCTTTGAAGATATTCTCGCCCAAGAATCTGAATGGCAAGCGCGCTATCAGCAGGAAAATGTGGTGATCCCTTTAAGAACGATGCAGTTTTTGGTCGATACTTCCGGCAATGTCGAGAGCACTCAAAAGATGCTGGTGCAGATCAATACTGTCAATGGGGTGAGGGCATGGACTCAATCAAATTTTTCTTATCTCGGCGATAATGTATCCATTAAGGTAGTTCGGCCTGATGGCACAGAATTTAGACCAGAGCAAAATGGTAATTTTGCAGTTTTTAAGGATCTGCGGCCTGGAGATCGAATCTACGCCGAGGGTACTGCTACAGATGGCTTTAGCTGGCAGGAGTTTCCCTTTGGAGATCATTGGATGCTTTGGCAGCCCTTTATGCTATCCTACCCTATCCACTTTACTTATCTGGAGATTGGCGTTCCCCAAGGGGAAAACCTACCCTATGTACCGTATCGAATCGATCAGGAACCGGCTATCAGGACGGAAGCGGGTTATGATTTTTATCGTTGGGAGCTTAAAGATGTACCTAAGTTGAAGGAAGAAGAAGCGGGCTTTGCAGACTGGTATTCATCGCCTTCTCTGTGGTTTTCCAATGAGACAGATTGGAGCAAGTATGTAGAGTGGTATAATGATCTCACCTACCGAAAACTCGATCCTAATCCCTATTTGCAAAAGCTATATGATGAGTTGGTTGAGCCGGGCATGAGCGATGAAGAGAAGGTAATTGCTTTTTACACCTATATCACTAAGGAGATCAATTACTCTTCGGTTTCTTTTTTGCAGTCTAATTTTGAGCCTCAAGCGACTGAACTCACCTGTACCTCTGGTATCGGAGATTGTAAGGATGTAGCCACGCTCATGATTGCTTTGCTGCGGATGGCAGATATTGAGTCTTATTATGCTTTGACTTTGGCGGGGCAATACATCCCTTTTGAGTGCTTGCCGCAGTTGATATTTAATCATGTGGTGGTTGCTTATGTGATCGACGGGAAGATGGAATATGTCGATTTGACTACCGATCGTTTTCCCTATCGTGCGCTACCAGAAATGGATGCGGATGCTTGGGCTTTGTTGATTAAAGAAGGCGAAGATCGTATTTTCCGTTTGCCAGATACTCGGATTGATCCAGAGCGGACCAAAATCAGCTATCACTTGGGGGCCGATCTAAAGGCCGATGGTAGCATCGCGCTGGATATCAACGGGATCTATACGGGAGTAGAAGGCGCACGCTTTCGCGAAATATTGACGGATACAGACCAGCAAGAAAGCAATGAGTTATTTCGTCGTGAGCTCAACATTCCGGCTATATCGAGGCAAAAGTATGCTGAATTTGAATTGGAAAACCTCGATAAAATCCATGATCCCCTTTACTTACAGACGGGACTGCAAGCACCAGAATTTACTGAAGATTTGTATGATCTGACCATTTTGACTTTACCCCTTATTGTTGAGGGTAGCCTGCCAGATGCTTTGCTGCAAGAAGAACGATTGGGATTATTGGATGTGTCGCAAATCACTGTTCTGGCCCCCACAGAGCAAGACCTTCTGATCAGGATGCCTGAAGGCATGAAGCTATATCAAATTCCGGAAGACGTGCGCCTAAGGTCTCAATTTGGGGAGTACAGTCTTGAATTTAGGCTCGAAGAGAGCGGACTCCGGGTAATTCGCAAAAATCAGTTCACTCAAGCGATCGTCAAACCGGAGGATTATCAGGCCTTTAGAGAGTATTACTTCCAGCGATTTAAGCACGATCGTACCAAATTGGTACTAGTCAAGGAATAAATACCAGAAAAATGGTATAGATAAAATAATAGGGAGCAATCAAATTGCTCCCTAACATTTGGTATATAAGACATCGCTAATTATCTTTCCATAAGTTACATTATCTGCAATAACTGATTTTTCGAAAAGCGTGTCTTCTCAAATGTTTTGATAATTGAGAAACAGGAAAGTTGCGTTTAAAACTAAAGCTATGGCAAACGGATATTCATTGCATGTGGGATTGGATTTTGTCAATTCTGACGACTACAATGGCAGCGAGTGGCCTTTAGATGTTGCGGTTAAGGATATGATCTCTATGCGCGATCTGGCTGCTAAACAAAAGTTTAAAACTACTTGTTTGCAAAATGAGGAGGCTACCATTAGCGCTTTTATTAGTGGGGTGCGATCTATCAAAGACAAAGTAAAAGCTGGGGATATCTTCTTACTCACATACGCTGGGCATGGTTATCAGACCAAAGACCAAAATGGAGATGAGGAAGAGGGGGACGGTAAAGATGAAAACCTTTGCTTATTTGATGGATTGTTTGTAGATGATAAACTGAACGAACTATTTTGTGAGTTTCCAGCAGGAGTTCGCATACTGGTGGTGTCAGATTGTTGTCATGGTGGCTCTATCCATAAATATGGTCTAGCAGATACGGTCGAAGAGGTGCCTACGGAGGAGCAGGACGAACCGCTGGCCAGTGTGATATTGCTTTCTGGTACAGCGGATAATCAAGAAGCATATGAGGGAGAGGAAAACGGACGTTTTACCGAATGCTTACTAGAAGTATGGGATGAGGGAGAGTTTGAAGGAAACTATTTGGCTTTTAAACGAGCGATTAAGAAAAAAATACGAAGAAAATATGGCGCTCAGCAATCGGTAATGTTGAGTTACTCTGGGCCTCACGGTATAATCTTTAAAGAGCAAATTCCCTTTACCATCTAACATACTCCCTACTCATTATGGATATCACCGATCTATATTACACTTACGCCAAAATCATTGAAAAAGATGACGAAGGCAATGATCGACTTGTTGGCTACGCCTTACACACGGTTACAGAGGTTTCCGACTGCCGATACGTTGCATCAGGTTCGAAGGTTAATACTACTCCAAAAGAAAAGGTTAATAGTACTTCAGAAGAGAATGATGATGTCTACGAAGTAGAGTTATACCTGAGCCAAGATTTGGAGGTTCTTTACTTCCCTTTTACCACTCCTTTGGTTCATGTAGTAAACTTGGAAGAACTTAAGCTTGATGAATTTCCAGATCGAAAAATGGAAATTGTTGTAATGGTGGATGGTAAAAAGAAAAATTCCTATCCTGTAAATCAGCCTTCACCAAATGAAATTCGTCGTCCAATAGATTTGGACTAATAAACAACAACACAATGTTAAGGAGTAGTCTGAATTTTCAGCTTACTGGGGCATTTATGTGCTTATTGTTCTGCTTTAGCGGCCTTAAAGCCGAACCAATAAATACATTGTTTGAGTTAGAGCAAGAATTATGGGTTCTAAACGATACAGCTTATGCTTTGATCAGATCAGGACGAGATTTTACCAGAGCTACTCATTTGCTCGACTCTACCTTAGAACTAGCGGTCAAATTTGAATTTGATAGCCTAGAGTCTGATTGTTACAGTCAAAAAAGTACCTTGGCACAACGACTAGATGATTTGGAGCCTGCATTAAACTATGCTTGGCATGCACTATCGATCAGAAAAGGCCTAGCCAGTAAAGGCAAGATCGGCGATAGCCATAATGGATTGGGCATTATTCACAAGAAGCTAGGGGATTTAGATTCTGCTGTATTTCATTTTCAAAAGGGTTTAGAGATTTGGCAAATGATTGGAGATGAATCAGTAGTTGCCTTATTTCAAAATAATTTGGCAGATGCCCTATATCACAAAGGAGAATTAGATAAAGCGCTAGAATTAGCAATCTATAGCTTAGAGTCTAGAATTAGGCTCAAAAAAAAACAGGGGATTGCCTATACTAGACTTACTCTAGGAAATATCTATCTTGAACTAGGCGCATTTGACTCGGCGGAATCTCAATTTCAAGCACTCCTAAAATTTGCTAAAGAAACTAAGAATATACCATTAGAGGTAAAAGTGAAAAGTTGTCTTTCGGGACTTTTTCTCAACTCGGGTAGGCAAAAAGAAGCTTTAACCATTGGAGAAGAAGTCTTCCAAAATATCGACGAATATATTGAGGTATATCAAATTGAAAATGAGGACCTTGGTAAGGTTTCCTACTTACTAGGTATACTTTGGAAGAGCAAAAAGGATTATGAAAAATCCAAAGTATACTTTAAACAAGCTATGGCATTTTCAAAAGGCATAAACCTGCGAAACGAAGCCTTTGCTAATATTGATTTAGGAGAGCTTTTCCTAGAAATGGAGAAATATGATTCAGCGAAGGTACATCTCAAAAAGGGATTAGAATTGGTCGCTAATACCCAACAAAACGACCTTCATCGTCGCATTCTTGATGACTTAGCTTTTCTCAATGCTCAATTGGGAGACTACGATCAAGCTTACCAATACAGCCAAGCCGAAGATAGTCTTGTCGAGATGATAGATGGTAGCTTACGACGAGCCGAAGCCTCACACTTTGATACTAACCTCAAATTGTATGAGCAGGCCGCGGCGGCGAAGAGAAATGCTATCCTGAGAAATGCCATAATTCTGGTATTGCTGATTTCTCTTATTGGGCTTATTCTGTATTTCCAGCAAAGAAGGAAAAGGTTACAACAACAAAGGATTGTTGATGAGAAGAAAGCGGAAATCGCAAAACTAATTCAGGAAAATGAGAATAAATTCGTACTGGCAAAATCCGAAGGGCAAGAAGCGGAAAGATTAAGAGTTGCAAAAAGGCTCCACGATGAAGTGGGGGCATTGTTGACCTTAGCATCAAAGCAGATAGGAGAGAATGTACCTAATCACCCCCTCAAGGATACCTTAAGAAAGGTAAGTAACGAGATTTATAATATTTCACAGAATCTAAAATCAAGTGTTTTAACTCGGTTAGGTCTAAAGGCTGCTATTGAAGAATTAGTAGATAAACTAAACCAAAGTAGTCCCCCTGAGATCGAGCAATACATCACAATTGATGATTCAGCAGAACTCGATTCTAACTTCGAAATGCAAGTTTATCCGATAATAATAGAACTTTTGAATAATTCGCTTAAGCATGCAAATGCTGATCTGGTTACAATCTACCTTACTATCACAGCCTTGGATTGCGAAATTATGGTCGAAGATGATGGGCAAGGAATTTCGTCCTCGCTTATCCGAAATCCTACAGGAGACGGTATGAGGAATATTTTCAGTAGGGTGAAGAATTTGAATGGAGATTGTGAGTATGATTCTCAGATAAATCACGGAACAACAGTGAAAATCAAAATACCTATAGCATCAGCAAAATGATCAATATTATCTTAGCAGAAGACATGCACATTGTTAGAGCCGGTATTAGGGCTTTACTCAAAGATGAGGTAGGAGTCAGGGTAATCGCCCAGGCTGAAGATGGGGAAGAAGTTCTTACACTCGTCGAAAAGCATAAACATGAGGTTAATCTGGTTGTCATGGACCTTGAAATGCCGAAAAAAGGGGGGCTGGAAGCTAGCATCGAGATAAAAGAAAAATATCAAGGAGTAGGTATTGTGATCCTGACTACCCATAAAGGTAAAGCATTCTTACGTCGTGCCCTAACTATTGGGATTCCAGGATACATCCTTAAAGCAGATTATTATGATGAACTTATGCTTGCAATTAGGACTGTTGCTTCTGGGGAGGAATATTATGGTGCAGAGTTGGTGAAATTACAAAGAGAAATTATTAGAGAAGCTAATGAACCCCCCAAGCCAAAATTATCAAAGCGTCAAATTCAAATTGTTGAGCTTTTAAAACAGGGGTTAACTACAGAGGAAGTCGCAAATAAACTCTTCATCTCTGCAAATACGGTCCACACCCATCGCAGGAATATGTTGCAGAAGTTGAATCTGGGGAATACGGTTGAATTGGTTGTTTGGGCAATAAAAGAAGGCCTGATATCCCCTGAACTAGAATCTGAAAGTGAAAAGCACCAAACCTTTTAAGCTCAGTATTTCGGCATCATGCATTGAGCTCTACTTTGACTCTAGGCCTTTGAAATAATTGTTGCCTAAGGAGAGATAAATGCAGAAAGCTAAATCGTTCTCATTAACAATTTAAATTGAAACGAGAGTTACAAAAGAAACAAGCACATGTGAAACGCTACTTTTGATTGTAGTGGTAGGGCCTGTACCATCATAGACACAAATACCTTATTCGCACTGCCAAAAACAGAATTTCTCTGCGTACTTTCCTATGCTAGGAAGCTCTGTTTTTTTGTTGCGACCGGAGAGTTTACAGTAATAGTACTATAATTTTCTTATCTGCTTAATTATTTTTTAGTCATTTGTGCAATGATTAATACTATTTTTTATTAAAAAAATAGTATTAATCATCGCTTTTTAGTAGTATGGGTATATATTGTTATAGTCGAAGGGACGGTGAAATACTTAGCGGTATGATCTTGATTGAAGCTCATAACTGACAAAACGATGACTAAGAATAAACTTTTGGAAATATGTTCTGAAGATATTTTTCAGTGCCTTCAGAGTATTAGTTCGTTAACTCTTCCAGACAATCAGAAAACTGAACTTGTCAACTTTCGATTAAGACATAAAGAGTTAATGCGGAAAATGAGATTAGATTTAGTCAGTGAAAGTGATGGAAATATTGAGCGGAATAAATTAGTGGTTAGCATCAGTGAGTTCATTTCAAACCTTGACATTATTGGCCTCTTATATGAGGAACCAAAAACTTCCAAACGGCAAAAAGAAGATTATCAAAATCCTGTCAAGGAGTTAGAGGATTTATTAAACAAGAATGGCAGAACAGTTGTCAAGTTCGACAGTCATGGAAACTTTTCATTTGATATGGGTTCTGCGTCCAAAGGACGAATACTTGGAAATTTGAAGGATGTGTTAATAAGTATTGAGCATTTACCCCACAAATCAGGCAATACGAATGTTGGTCCAGCAGTAGAAATAATCCATTTTAAGTGTTTGAATGCTGAAAATTGTTTAAAAGATCCTGCTTTTACCAAAGAGTTAGGGAGTTTTAATCACAAAACCATTCGATTCGAAAACTTAGAGATCGGTCTAAAAGTATATGAGTACCTTATTAAGATTCAAGAAAACTTAAACAAATTCTAATGATGAATTATTGATGAGCCGTTGATTTAATTGCAGGCTACTTAGTAAGTCCCACAAAGCTAATTAGGTGGCCATCGGTTAAAAATCTATGACTCCTCGTCTTATAAATAAAAATTGTGTCCCCTATGAAGGGTTTGATAACAACAGAAAAGAATGATCACAGACTTGCCATAAATAAGCTCTTATATATGTTTTTTGGATTGATAGAAACAAGAAAATTTGCGGTTGTATTTGTACTTCTTTTTATGGCTTCTACGAATTTATCAGCCCAAAACTCGACTTCCCTAGAAGGATTGTGGGCTATTAATAATGATGCCTTTGAGCTGATCCAAGCAGGTAAGGATTATACAAAAGCTTCACATATGCTTGATTCGACTTTACAATTGGCACTCAAAAGAGATTATCCTCATCTTGCCTCAGACTGCTACAGTCAAAAAAGTACCATCGCCCAACGTCAAAATGAGCTTGTTGAAGCCTTAGAATTTGCGCAAAAGGCGCTGAGCCTGAGAAAAATACTAGACCTGACTGGAAATGTAGGGGATAGTCATAACAATTTAGGGATAATTCATAAGAAGTTGGGGAACTTGGATTCCGCAGTATTTCACTTCCAAAAAGGTCTAGATATATGGCAAGACATTGAAGATGATAAAGTAGCGGCCTATATACAGATCAACTTATCTGATGCCTTATTTCAGAAGGGAGAACTGGACAAAGCCTTGGAGAATAGCCTCAATAGCTTATCTGTAATGCATGAATTGGAAGAACAGGCCGGTGTTGCCTATAATCGTCTTTCCCTCGGAAACATTTATTTGGAATTAGGAGCCTATGATTCGGCCGAATCACAGCTTCAAGACTTATTGACTTACGCCAAAGAAGTAAACAATATTCCTCTTCTGATAAAAGCTGAAGTAGCTTTGATTGGACTTTGGGGGGAAATGGGAAAAAAAGATGAGGCATTAACAATAGGGGAAGAAGCGTTCAAGGCGTTCAATAAGAAAATAGATCAGTATCAAATTGAGTATGAAGACTTTACCAAGTTAATGAACCAACTTGGTACCATTCACGAAAAACAAAAAGATTTTACAAAAGCAGAGCAATACTATAAACAGGCGGTAGCTTTATCTCGAGCGCAAAGTTCTAGAAGTGCGGTATTGGCGTACATTAATCTGGGCGAATTGTATCTGGAAACCAAGCAGTTTAAATCAGCTCAGATCTCTTTAAGTGAAAGTTTGGAAAAAGTCGCTAATACCCAACAAAACGACCTTCATCGTCGCGTTCTTGATGACTTAGCTTTTCTCAATGCTCAATTGGGAGACTACGATCAAGCTTACCAATACAGCCAGGCCGAAGATAGTCTTGTCGAGATGATCAATGGTAGCTTACGACGAGCCGAAGCCTCACACTTTGATACTAACCTCAAATTGTATGAGCAGGCCGCGGCGGCGAAGAGAAAAATACTAGTCCGAAACTTCATATTGGTTTTTGTCCTTTTTACTTTGATTGTAGGTGTGATCTTTTATCTTCAAAAAACTAAAGAGACTAAGCAAAAATCCGAGGCTGAAAAACAGCGTATTTTAGCCGCATATAAGGAATCTGAGGTTGAAGCCCAAAAGGTAGAAATAGCTAAGCAAAAAGCGGAAGCGGAAAGACAAAAAGCGGAAGCGGAAAAACAGAAAGCCGAAGTCCAATATCAAAAGCTCCAAATCGAGAATCTGATCGAAAGCAATAAAGCGGACTCTATCTTGGCGATGCTCAAAGGACAAAAAGAAGAAAGAGGGCGTATCTCTTTGGCTTTACACAATGACGTGGGGGCTCTCTTTACTTTAGCAAAGCATCCATTTAAACAAGGATTTGGAGCTTTGAATCAAGAAGTTTGGCAAAACTTAGAAGAGAACCTCTCTCAAATTCAAGAAAAAGTTCGAGCGATTTCTCACGAGAATGGGCAGACTGTCTTGGCTAAGCGCTACTTTGCCGATGCTGTCCAAGAACTGTGTCAAAAGACTTCTCAATACAGTAATATAGCAGTAGAGCCCGTGTTTGATTTTAATGCTGAAAAATTGGGTTTGGATACTCGCGTCAAACTTTACTCATTAATATCCGAATTGCTCAATAATGCGGTCAAACACTCCGGCGCCAAAAATATCGAAATCAACATAACAGAGGTAGATGATCTCCTAAACTTGATGGTGATTGATGACGGTGTAGGCTTCGATACGGCTGATAAGGAATTTGAAGGGAAAGGAGTGAAAATCATCCACACGATCACCAATAGCTTAGGAGGGAGTTGTGAGTATGACTCTCAGCTAGGGCGAGGTACCACGGTCAATATTGAAATTCCAGTTTAGCATGAAAATAGTTAATGTAATCCTTGCTGAGGATACACAAATGTTTCGCGAAGGAGTGGCGGCACTCTTAAAGTATGAAGAGGGAGTAAATGTAATTGCTCATGCTACCAACGGCCTAGAAGTCGTTGACTTAGTCGATCAGCACAAACACGAGGTCGACGTGGTGATCATGGACCTTGAGATGCCAGGACAAACGGGTTTAGAGGCAACCGCGGCTATCTATGAAAAATATCCTAGTCAGGATATTGGCATTGTGATACTAACTAACCACAAAGCTAAGGTTTATGTTAAGCGAGCTTTACGCTTAGGTGTACGCAGCTATATTTTTAAAGATGACTCTGCTAACGAACTTGTTCTCGCGGTAAGGGAGGTTGCTACTGGTAGAGAATACTATGGGCAAGATGTAATGAAAATGCTGCCAGAAATTATCCGAGAAGAACAAAAACCGAAGCCCAAAATCTCCAAAAGAGAACTAGAGATTATTCGCGTTTTGGCCAAAGGCATAACCAGTGACGAGATCGGTGTAAATCTACAAATCGCTCCCAATACGGTGCATACCCATCTTCGTAACATACGCAAAAAACTAGGGGCTCGGAATAGTCAAGAGCTATTGATGAAAGCCGTCCAGATAGGCCTAATTGATCCCTCCTTAGGCACTGACTAGGCAAAAAAGTATTTCTGCAAGGGCTAATAGAGTTTCTCTGTCAGCCTTTTTTTGTTTTTGCTGCTTTGCAGAACGATCATCCCTTGCGGCGCATGCAATACGCCGCTACAAAAGGTAGGTGCGAGCATGCATGCCGCACCCTCAAGACAATCGTTCTGCGCAGCAGTAAACCAAAACCGAGAACACAAAATAAATAACTACCACTTTTCTGGTATTGATCAAACCAAAGCATTATGCGATTATCGTACTCAGGCCAGAATGCACACCTAAACAATTTAATTTTCATTTTTACTCTCTCTCGACTGGGGCGCAGCTGAGGCTGCGTCCCCCCTATGGGGAGAACGTTAAATCAATCTATTTAGGAATCTATGACTAACCAACTCAGCACAGAGTTTGGACAAACGGTAAATCTACAAAGCAAATTTGCCCATGTGCTCCAATTATGGCGTGAAAGCTATTTACCAGAGCCTTTGATTGCTCTGAGAGCCTATATATCAAATGCCTTTGATGCTTATCAAAATGATGAATTTAAGCCCATTAGGGTCGATATTGAAGAAGGTGCTATCATCATTTCAGACCAAGGGAGGGGCATGGGTCGAGAGGAGTTAGTCAAAAACTTTTCAATATTTGGCAATAAAGTGGCAAGACAAGATGAGTCTTGCTTAGGGGAATTTGGGATTGGACGTCTGAGCGGTTTTGCCTTGGCGCAAAGAATTGAAATTGTTAGTCGGCAAGCAGAGAGTACGCATGCGAATCGACTGCTTTGGCTAGAGGGCAAAAATCAAATGCAATTATTTGAGCAAGAGGATGCACCCCAAGGGACTAGTGTCAAATTGGTGCTTAAGCCTCAGTTTTTGCACCTAGCCAAAAGAGAAGCCTTGGAGGCTTATATTAGGCGTACTTTTGCCTTATTACGCAAACCAATCTTGATCGGAAAGGGAGCGGAGGCTATAAATCCAAGCTGTGAGTTTGTCGAGAGAAGCGTTCGGCAAGCCGTAAAAAAAGATACCGCACAAGCTATCCTCTGGAACAAAAATGAAGCCCAAGCACTTCTAACAAACTACTATCCCCAACACCAGTCTTTGGCGAACTATGTGCATACTGCACTTGATGGTAGTCAGATTTTTTTGAGTGTAGGCCCGATATCGGAAGTCGCAGAAACCAACGGAGCTCAGGTTTTTAAAAAAGGCGTTTGGGTTTGCGAAACAGAGGATAATTTTTTGCCAGCTAATTTTTCTTTTATCAAGGTATTGGTCAACAGTCCTCATCTCAAGCTTACTGCCACCCGTAACCAACTCCTGCCTGATGATCCTATCGTCCATGAGCTACCGGCCTACCTAAACAAGCAGGTATTTTCATTTTTTACGCTACTCGCGAACGATCAGCCTCATATTTTACAGCGTATTTTAGGGCAATACCGAAATCAAATCCTAGCATACGCGATCAGTCGTTTGCATTGGCAGCATTTTCTCGCCCAGCATTATCGTTTTTGTGGCCTAAGTGCTTTGATGACTTGGAAGGATATCGTAACAAAAATAAGCGCAAAAAATGCCAAATCTCGTCTTGTCCTAGTCAATACCACGGCTGAATTGCCCGATGAATACGAAGCTGCCGTAATCAGTAATGAGGATCTCGAACGCGATTTTATTCACGTTCTGGCCACGGATACGGAGGTCATCATCGAAGAACCGGATCAAAATGACCCCGAAGTGAAGGAAAATATCGCATTAAAGTTATATTGTGTTAGCCTTTTACATATGGCAATCTCTCAATTACATCAGTTAGGAGCCGAGGAAGCGCAAATTTCTTATCTCCGACACATGTGTTTACAAATCCAAACCAAGCCTGAATAATATGGATCGCAAAGCCCTCTTGATCGGCATTGAAAATTATAAGAGTAAAAAGTTTCCCAATTTGTCCGGCGTGATTAAAGAGACAGAGCGCCTAGAAGAAATCTTAAGTAAAGATCATGATGGGAAGTACAATTATCATTGTGATACATTGTTAAATGACCGAGAAACGGTCAGAAGAAGCCAATTACGCAACAAACTGATTAAGTTTTTTAACGATAAAAACTATGACGAATGTCTGTTATATTTTTCAGGTCATGGTAGTGTCAAAGGCGGAGTCGGATTTTTATGTACCTCTGAAGCCACACTAGATGATCCTGGTATCTCTTTTTTTGAGCTGCAAAGTTTAGCGATGAATAGCCATCATGATGAGGTGATTATCATCCTAGACTGTTGCTTCAGTGGGGAAATGTTTCAAATTTCCTCTCAGGGGGAGGACAGAACCAGTCTTCGGAAAGGAATGGCTATTTTGGCAGCTGCAAGCTCTGAGCAAAGTGCTGAAATGAGTGCAGGTGGTAGCATCTTTACCAAGCATTTAATCGATGGTCTGAAAGGACAAGCAGGAGATGTAGTCGGAAAAGTAACTTTAGGAAGTTTGTACCGGCATTTAGAGCAGTTACTTTCTTTAGCAGATCAAAGGCCACAGTTCGCTGCCTATTTGGAGCGTGAGTCAGTAATCCGTAAATGTAAACCAGCTCTGGAAGCTGAAGTTATTCGCGAATTGAAGCCACTGTTTCAAGGTAAACTAGATAACTTTCCTCTAGAGCCCGCTTATGAACCAGAAGCAAAACTCGGAGACACAGAAAAAGAGAGACAATTCCGATTATTACAAAAGTTTGCCAAAGTAGGTTTTGTGGTACCAGTGGGCGAGGAGCATATGTACGATGCAGCTATGAATAGCAAAAGTTGTAAGCTAACTCCTCTTGGTCATTATTATCGCCAATTAGTCCTCAAAAAACAGATCTAAGCCCTACTCCACCAAGACTTGTACCTCCTCCCAAAACAAGTCCACCCACTGGCTATACATCTTGCCGGAGGGGTGTAGATCATCGCGGGCAACTAGTTCGGGATCATTGAGGGCCTCGCGGGAGATGGGGGTAATGTTGAAAAAAGGGATTTCACGCGCTTCACAAACGGATTGGGCGTAGGCATTGTATTGGTCGAGCTCTTCGCCGATTTTTTGTGGATTACCACTTTGTCCAAAGGGGGTCGCACCATAATCGGGAATGCTGACGACAAATACTCTTTTCTTGTCGCCTTGAGCAAATTTGATCGCTCGGTCTAGTAGTTCGACAAACTCTTTTTCGTATCGGGTGAAGTCATAGCTCCGATATTGGTTATTGACTCCGATGAGGAGAGAGACTAAGTCAAAGGTATCTGCTAGCGCAGAACGTTCAATCGCAACTTGTAGCTCGTCAGTGGTCCAACCCGTACGGGCGATGATTTCCGGACTTAGCACTTCTGTTCCTTCTGCTTCCAGCTTGGCCTGTAGTTGTACGGGCCAGCGCATGGCTTCGGCTACACTTTCGCCAATAGTGTAGGAATCGCCCAGCGCCAAATATGAAAAGACTGCCTTAAGCTCTACTTCCTCTTTCGGAGACTCCTCTGGGGGAGCTACTTCTGTCTTGCAAGCGGTAAAAATAAATACGCAAAGCAGCACCGCTAACTGAATGATTCGTGCCATTGACTTAATTTTGTTGGGAAGCTACACAAATAATCACTACTCTAACTGCCATTCCGCATGTTAGGTTTTGGGTAGGAATCGAAAAATTTCTTGCTTCGGGACCTTCGATTGTGAGGAATGATTTCTAATTTTAGGGTACAGATTCTGATCAGAATCATAAAAAGGAGAAGGGCTTGATCTGGAAATTTGAACAGCGACCGGCGGCGGAGACAGTAGCGCCCCTAGTAAAAGACTTGAGTACAAGTAAAGCTTTTCCGCAGGTATTGGCGGAGCTATTGTTGCGGAGGGGCATCGATGATTATGAGGCGGCCAAGGCCTACTTTGCGCCTCAGGCATCTGAACTCCATGATCCACACTTAATGAAAAACCTTCCTCAAGCGGTGGAACGCCTCATACAAGCGTTCCGCGCAGGGGAAAAAATCCTCCTCTACGGTGACTACGATGTAGATGGTACCACTTCGGTCAGCTTGATGAGCTTGTTTTTTGAAGCCATTGAGCTGCCGCATGAGGTCTATATTCCCGACCGCTATACTGAGGGCTACGGCCTTTCTTATCAAGGAGTTGACTATGCCGAATCCATTGGGGCAAATCTGATGATTACGCTTGATTGTGGGATTAAAGCAGTCGATAAAGTACGCTACGCCGCGACTAAAGGTATAGAAGTTATCATCTGCGATCACCATACTCCCGGTTCTGAATTACCGCCTGCTTTGGCGATTTTGGATCCTAAACAAAGCGATTGTCCTTATCCCTACAAGGAGCTTACTGGCTGTGGGGTCGGCTTTAAGTTGATTCAAGCTTTTTCAGCTGCGCTGAACGCTTCTAATCTCTACCAAGCTCCCGATCCCTTGGCAGAATACGCGGATTTGTTGGCCTTAAGTATTGCCTGTGATATCGTGCCGATTACTGGTGAAAATAGGACGCTGGCCCACTTTGGCTTGGCCAAAATCCGCAATAAACCCCTGCCTGGTATCGGGGTGCTCAAAAGTCAAGCCCAGTCTGATCGGCATTGGGATATCTCTGATTTAGTCTTTTTTATTGGTCCGCGCATCAACTCTGCTGGTCGCCTCAATCATGGCAAAGATGCCGTCAAAGTGCTGAGAGGAAAGTCTCAAGATTTGATCCAATTGGCGCATGAGTTACAAAGTGCAAATGACGAACGCAAGACGCTAGACCGAGAAACCACAGAGGAGGCACTCGCTCAGATCGCCAATTCTCCTGAGCCAGAAGCCGCATTTAGCACTGTGCTTTATGAACCTCATTGGCATAAAGGGATCATTGGTATCGTGGCTTCGCGTTTGATCGAGACCTATTATCGCCCCACAGTTTTGCTAACTCAAAATGATGGAAAGCTCGTAGGTTCGGCGCGCTCAGTCAAGGGATTTGACCTTTACGAAGCTTTAGACCTTTGTAAGGAACACTTAATTCAGTTTGGCGGACATAAATACGCGGCTGGATTGACGATGAAACCGGAAGCCTTTCCGGCTTTTGCGGCGCATTTTGAGACCGTCGTTGCCGAACGCTTAACCGAAGACCAACGTCAGCCTACTCTGGCAATAGATGCTCCCCTTAGCTTTTTAGATATTGATGCTCGACTGATCCGTTTGATCCAACGGATGGAGCCCTTTGGTCCCGCCAATCGCAAACCGGTCTTCGCGACACCAAACGTTCGGGTGCTTAACAGCGTTATTTTAAAAGAAGTACACGTAAAACTCGTTGTAGAATCAGACAAGCGTATGTTCGAAGCCATCGGGTTTAATCTAGCCGAAAAATGGCATCGTTTAGCGAGTAATCATGTGCATATTGCATATCAACCAGACTTTAATACCTGGAACGGAAAGACGAAAATTAATCTCAGACTGAAAGACCTAAAGCATCCTAATGAAGCGATCTTATTTCCCGATTAGTATTTTACTGACACTCTTTATGCTGTCAGTCCTTGTGCTTGAAGCCCAATTGCTCTCTTGGCAGTACGAAAATATCCTTACGGATATCCAACAATCGGGCGCTAGCCCTGACTTGATGATCGATGATGCAGGCAATCTGCATGTTTCATTTTGGATCCGGAAAGAAGAAAAGCTGATGTATGCTCGCCGCGATAAAGCAAGTGGGCAATGGACCTATGAAGTCGTGCCAGAAAGTGGGGCATATGGTCTGCGCTCAGCAATTTTGATAGACAATAATGGCTTTGTTCACATCGCCTTTTTGAGGAGACAAGATGATGAAGCTTGGCTTCATTATGCGACTAATGAAAGCGGAAGCTGGCAAAGTAGTCGTATTTTTGATAGTTCTGATCTTGGCGCTTATGGGGAAGGCAGTGTTTTTCCTTTTTACCTCAAACATTCTTTGGACATTACGCTGCAAAGCAGTGGCGAGCCATTAATTATGTTTTTCAATGGCAAAATCTCCAATACTATCCCGTGCAATGACGCTCCAGGCTTGACGAGTTATAATCAATATGAACTCAATCTCAATGTCATCGCCAAACAGACAGACAATACTTGGAGTCATAACCAACTACCGGACATTAACTTTACTGAGAACTTTGGTTGTCTGCCAGGTGTAGATCGGTTTGGCGAATTTTGTCAAATAATTCCTGGGCCCAATGACAATTTTTACGCTATCGGCAATGCTTTACACACTAGCAGTTTGATCTGGGCCGAATCGGCTAGTAATAACTTACTAAACTGGTCCTACCAATCAGCGGACTCATTGGAGCGGGTTTTTAATACTATGCTCACTACCAATACCTTTTATGAAGGCTTCGATGATTTAGTGTTTGATCAATCAGCCGATGGGTATATCCACTTGATTTATACCACCTCTAACTTTTACGGGAAGCTGAGTAACAATGACGCTCGCAAGCAGTTTTTTTACAATCGTTTTCATCCAGACTCCATCGGAATGGCAGGTTACAGCCCCTTTTACAAAGAAGTAACCAGCCGTGATGGCTATAAAAATCACCTGAGCCTGGCAGCAAAATCGGCTGATTCGATCTTCCTTTCCTATCAGATCGCCAATTCTAGTGATGTGATCGTCTCCCAATCCACCAATGGGGGGGATACTTGGAGTGTAGATACTTTGTTGTCGGCGCCTATTACCTCAAAGATGAAAATGAGCCTCTATCAAGATAGCTTGTTTTTATTGGCCTATCATGAGGATCTCGATTTTCTTACCCTCTCCCGTCGTTCGACTCAGGTCAACAATTGGGTGACCGAAAATGCTAGTTTGACCGAAACTAGAGCCGCTTCTTTTGATTCAGAGATTGAGCGTTCGGGCACCGATGACCAAATATATATTGCCTTTGATGAGGCCTCTACTGGATCTGTCAATTATGGAGAACGTATCAATGGAGTTTGGACTTATCAAACTGTGATTTCTGATATTGACTTTATTGACGGGCTAAGTCTCGCTCGGTATGCAAACGGAGATCCTGTGATCGCATTTGCCGATCAAGGTGGACAAAGCTTAGAAATCGCCAGCCGAGTCGGCGGTAGTTGGCAAATAAATACGATTCAGAGTGGTGGTCAATATCGTGATCTCCAGCTTTTAGAAGTCAATGGTGCGTTGCATCTTTGCTACTATCTGGCCAGCGAAGGAGAGTTGCGCTACGCTTTTTTGGACAACCCAGGTGGGGTTTGGACCAATCAGTTGATTGATAATACAAGTCTCATCGTTGGGCAGCAGCCCTCTTTCAAAGCCGACAATAATGGTAAGCTCTATGTTGCCTATGTCGATGCTTTTAACGCTAAATTGAAACTAGCGAACTTACCCGTAGGAGGGAGTTGGACCTTTGCAGATGTAACCAACCCACAATCTTATATCCCCGTCTTCCCAGATGTAGAAATTACGCAAAATGATGAGCCTTTGATCGCTTTTCGGGATGCCAGCTCAAATCGGATTATTGTGGCTAATTCGGATGGCCAAGGTGGCTGGACCTTTGATCCTGTCGTAGGTGATTTTACCAATCTGGTCGGTGCTCCTTTGGATTTATTGTTAGATGACAAGGATCGTCCTTGGATATTGTATAATTACCTTTCCGCCTCCGACGAACTCCGCCTCATTCGCCGTGATGGGCAAGGACTTTGGAACCAAGTATCGGTACTAAACAATATCAATCAGATCGCCAACAGCTTTGACTTTCACCTCGTGGACCAAGACTTTTACGTTCTTGGTAAACAAAATCGCCCAGGACAAAATGGTATTGGAATGCTATACGCTTTTGATGGTGTCAATACCAGTCTGGAGGAGTCATTGGTAGGAGGGAGCTTTCGAGTTTGGCCTAATCCGAGTGGGCAAAGCCCGTTATGGCTTAGTTTTGAATTAATCAAGCCGCAAGAGATTAGCGTCGCTATTTACAACCTCCAAGGTCAGAAGTTGCACCTTATTCAGGACACACAACTTTTGACGGCCGGTAACCACCAATTGCAATGGGACCCAGCTAGCATGAGTCCCGGAATGTATTTTGTGGTGCTTGAAACGGCTAAAGGTAGGCTGACCCAAAAGTTAGTGGTACAACCATAAGCAGAAGAATTCAACAAATCGAAGCGGTGTCTCCATAGGCACCGCTTTTTTTATTAAATTTTCCATATAATGATTACTCCATTACTCTCTGATAATCTTAACTTTACCAAGAACGATCAATTTGCAACTACCAAACTTATGAAGCTATCGGCCCGTCAACTCGTCAAGAAGTACAAACAAAGAGCCGTAGTCAAAGGCGTGTCTCTTGAAGTACAACAGGGCGAAATTGTGGGACTCCTTGGCCCCAATGGGGCTGGTAAGACGACCAGCTTCTACATGATTGTAGGACTCATTCGCCCCAATCAAGGGCAAATCTTTTTGGATGATCAGGATATCACAGATCTTCCTATGTATCGCCGTGGGCAACTTGGTATTGGCTATCTGGCACAAGAGGCCTCTGTATTTCGCAATCTATCGGTAGAGGACAATATCATGGCCGTATTGGAGATGGGGACTAAGTTGACCAAAAAGGAACGGCAAGCTCGTACCGATCAATTACTCGAAGAGTTTACGATCACCCATATTCGTAAGAGTAAAGGTAAGCTGCTCTCTGGAGGAGAACGTCGTCGCACGGAGATTGCACGAGCACTCGCCGTAAATCCTAATTTCATCCTCCTCGATGAACCTTTTGCGGGGATTGATCCTAAGGCGGTAGAAGATATTCAGCATCTGGTCTCTGATCTAGCGCGCCGTAATATTGGAATACTTATTACCGATCATAATGTACACGAAACACTCAACATTACTGATCGAACGTATATATTGTATGAGGGAGAAATTCGCATCTCTGGAACTGCTGAAGAAATTGCGGATAATCCAGAAGCCCGTCGCCTTTATCTAGGCGAGAACTTCCAACTCAATCGCTAACGCTCTACTATCACTACATGCTACTATTGGTACATAAGGTTGCGAGCTGGATTTTAAAGCGTCGCATGCATCAAATCGAAAGATTCCTCGAACGTCCTCTCGACATTCAACAGGCGCATTTTGACCAAATGATGCACCGAGGAAAGCTGACGGAATGGGGCAAAGCCTATGGCTATGCAGACATTCAAAACGTCGAGCAGTTTCGAGCGCGTGTGCCAATCAATAAGTATGAAACTTTGTTTCCATGGATTGAGCGTTCCCTGAAAGGTGAGGTCGATATCCTATGGCCCGGTAAAGTAGAATGGTTTTCCAAATCCTCCGGCACTACCAATGACAAAAGTAAATACATTCCAGTTACCATAGATGCCTTAGAAGAGTGCCACTTCAAAGCGGGACAGGATATGCTGTCCTTTTATTTTGAGCAGCGACCTGACAGCAAGCTTTTTACGGGTAAAGCTCTTTCTATCGGTGGTTCCCATGCACTCAATCCCTACTATGATGAGACAAGAGTGGGAGACGTTAGCGCGGTGCTGACTGAAAATCTCCCCCGTTTTTTTGAACTCATGCGGGCACCGCAAAAAGACGTGGCTCTTATGCCCGAGTGGGAAAGTAAAATTGAGGCCATGGCCAATGATGTCATGGACGAGGATATCACTTCCATAGCTGGTGTGCCTACTTGGACACTCGTACTGATTAGACACATCTTTGCCAAGAAAGGGATCACCTCCAACAATATATTGGATGTATGGCCCAATCTGGAATTGTTTATCCATGGAGGGGTAAAGTTTGAGCCCTATCGCAAGCAATTTGAGCAACTGATCCCTTCGCCTAGCATGTCTTATCTGGATTGTTACAATGCCTCTGAGGGTTTTTTTGCGGCGCAAAACGATCTGGCTGAGTCCGACCTACTGCTTTTTCTTGACCATGGGATTTTTTACGAATTCATCCCTGTTGAGCACATGCATGAGGATCATCCTAAGACGCATACTTTGGGAGAAGTAGAACTAGGTCGTAATTATGCCATGCTCATCACTACCAATGCGGGTTTATGGCGCTATAATATTGGAGACACGGTCGAGTTTACTAATCTCTCACCTTATAAAATCAAGATTACGGGTCGTACCAAACAGTTTATCAATGCTTTTGGCGAAGAGCTGGTTGTAGAAAATGCCGAAATGGCCGTGGTCGCAGCAGCACAGGCGACTGAGGCAGAAGTGGCTGATTATACCGCTGCTCCCATTTACTTTGGCGATAATGAGGGAGGAGGGCACGAATGGCTAATCGAGTTTGAAAAAGAGCCTACAGACATTACTCATTTCCGTGATGTCTTAGATCAGACCCTCAAGCAATTAAATTCGGATTATGAGGCCAAAAGGACCGGTGATATGGCTTTGAGACCTCCATTAATAAGGGTTTTGCCTGCGGGGAGCTTCCACCACTGGCTACAAAGCCGCGGTAAACTGGGGGGGCAGCACAAAGTGCCACGATTAGCAAATGAGCGGAAATATGTAGAGGAGATCCTCGCCTGTTATCAAGGTTAGGCTAACGATTGATCCCTTGGATTTGACGACAAACGTTAAAAATCTTGGTGGCTTGCATACGACTAAAGCTTTTATCAAACGGCGTATGTAAGCGATACTTTTCGAAGATATAATCCACGTGATAGTCGGCTTTTCCTTCTCTTTCTACCTCTGCGAGAACGCCTCCTCTGCCATTGACGATAAACTGGCGAAATTTACCTACTGGCGGCCTGTCCTGCCACAAAGAAATCAAATCTTCCGTAGCAATATCTGCTGCGCTGATGACGATTTGAAAACTACCGTCCTCCGCGTTGACCATGAGTGCCTTGGTATTGCCGGGCATTGCTTGTACACTCGCTCCAGGTGGAAGTTTGAGATTAAGTTGAAATCCCGCTTGATTAATAGAAGCATCTTTGAGCTCTGATTGGCCTAAATTACGATCCGTTTCTTCTGCCTCTTCAACTACAGGAGGGATAGCCGGAAGTGTTTGCGGCTTTTCAGAATTAGCGATACTACTTGTTGGCTCTGAGCTTTTGGTTTGCGAGTCTGTGGAGGGCTCATTCTCACAAGCGAAGATGAGTAAACTAGCAACAATCAAAAAAGGGAGAAATCGTTTCATGGCTCAAAGGTAATAAATAGACCGATTTTATAAATGATCAGATTCCCTAGGGAGGGTAAATGTAACTGTAGTACCTTGAGTAGGGGTAGATTCTAGCCAAATTTTGCCATTGAGACTTTTGACGATTCGTCGACAAAAAGCCAATCCAATTCCGAGCTGACGCTCTGCATGTTTGTTGTTTACTGGCCGAGTATATTCAAAAATTTCTGCCTGTTTCTCAACAGGGATTCCCTCCCCATTATCCTTGATACTAAATTGCCAAAAGTCCCCTTCTGGCAGAAAATCAATTTGCACGAAAGCTTGTTCATGATGATTATGCCGTACCGCATTGGCAATGATGTTTTGGAAGAGGGCCATCATCTCAAACTCGTTGGCGTGTATAATTGGTAGTTTGGGTACTCTAAAGTCGATCTCTTTGGCTTCAATTTCACTTTGCAGGTTTTCGCAAATTTCATCGACAAGCTCATTGAGTGCTACTGGATAAATGCCGATTGGTTCCTCAAGGTGCGCATGCGCCAAAAAGTCTTCTAGCGATGCGAGCATTCTTTTATGAGTAGCTTCTAAGTATTGGTACCGCTTTTCTACGCTTTGGTGTTGTTGCTTTTCATGGCTCTCTTTGGCAAATTCTAGCACCGAGAGACAGGCCATTAATGGTTGTTGGAGATTATGGCTGATCGCATAGACTAAGCTTTCCAGCTTTTCCTTATGACCTTTGATTTGGCGGTTGAGGCGAAGCAATTTTTCCTTGTCCTCGACCCGCTCGTTAGCTCGTTCTGCATAAAGGATTAGGCCTCCGACTTCATTCTTTTGGTCATACCAAGGAGTAGTTACCCAGTCGATATAGTCCACTGAGCCATCTTTATTGTGAAACGGATCCTCTAAGCAGCTCTCTGTTACTCCCTTTAGGCAACGCCTATATGTTTCCTTCCATTTATCCAGCATATCGGGGAAAAGCGTAAAATGACTAATTCCCAAATAATCGCGCTTGCCGATCCAATCCTGAACATATTTCTCGCTAGCAATGAGATAATTCAAATCCTTGTCAAACATGGCCATGGCTACTGGGGCTTGCTTGACAAAAAAACGCAATTGGTCGCTCTGTTGGTTGAGACGACTTTCCAACTCTTTGATGCGGGCGTGCGCAGCAATAAGTTCAGCACGTAAGTCTTGCTCCATTTCCACTATTTTAGAGGTAATGTATCAGTCTGATGCCAACGAAATATGGGGTAGCGTTGATGGGTTTTTTCATAGTGAGGGGAGCGCAGGTAGAGATAATTCAACTGAGCTCTTGGCGACTCGGCAAAGGCTGCATCTTCTTTTTTCTTCTGCTCAAAAGCTGCTTTTAATTCTGCATCCTCTCGTAGCATCTGGGCCGCCTCATCTTCAAATACATAGGAAGAAAAGTATTCCTTTTGCATCAAAACGCCATCGAAAAAATTCCACCTAAAAAAGGCGTCTTGTGCTTTAGGTTCTAGAACGTGGACCAAGTAGGGGTTTCTCCATTGATTGGTAAAAATAACTTTGTCTCCTGCGTAGAACGCTATTTCTTGGGTTTGAGCTTCGAGCTTGAATTTTTGGTGCATAAAATGCCCCTCATAGGATTGTTTACTGCTCTCTAACTCTCGGATATAATATACCTCTACCTCGAGGACGATGTCTTCTGTTAAGGTGTACATTTTGACTTGATTCCAATTCAAGCGTTCAAGGGCGGGCCACTGCGCTTGTGGCACAATATAAGCCCGCGGCTTACTGACCTGCTCGGTCGCTTTATAGTGAGCAAACCAAGGAATATCTTTGTAGTAATCTTTTTCCTGATCATAGTATAAGCGTTCAGCGCCGCTGACCTCACTCTTTTTATAAGCTGCGGTGTAAGCATGAAAGTTGAGCGTCTCTACATTATCGGTATCGATTGTCCAGGCTAGGTCAAAGTCTTGCTGCTTTGCTACAGCCTCCCTCGCTTTATCAATCGCCTCCCCAATTGCTACTGCATTTTGAGCCATAAAGTGTAGCATACCTTCGATAAAACTATAGGTTGCTGCTACTCGCTCGGGAAATGGTTTAAGCATATGTGCCTCTGTGATAAAACTCATCGTTTGAAATAAAGCAGCATAGCCAGAGGAATATCTCGGTAAGTCCAAAAAAGCAGCGATACCTTCATCAGGGGTGTTGCGGCTATAAACATAGCGACACATCTCCTTGCTATCTGCTTGCATATGTGCCTCTAAGGCAGGTAGCATTTGCTCTTGCATAAAGTGGGCAATGGCTGGATGAACTTTGTCTGGCTGGGTCTCGATATAGGTCAAGACCGCAGGATAGTCTGCCCCATTGGTAGTGTGGGTGTCGATAAATACGTCCGGCAGCCAAGCCTGAAAAATCTCAGTAAAAGACTTAGCGTTCCGAGTATCGGTCTTAATAAAATCGCGGTTCAAATCGTAATTACGTGCATTGCCTCGAAAACCATAAGACTCTGGACCCTCTTGATTGGTACGACTATATGGATCCCGATTGAGCGCACCACCGATATTGTAAATTGGGATAATGGCGATTGCGACTTTGTCCAGCAATTGATTTTTTTCGCTATCCTGAACCAAATCTCTGGCTAGCATCATACAGGCATCAACCCCACAGGGCTCGCCCGGATGGATGGCATTGTTGATCAATAAAATGCGTTTGCCTCTCCTCCTAATTTCTTGGGGATCACTAAAGCCATCTTTGGAAATCACCACTAGGTTGAGGGCCTTACCGACATCCGTAAGACCATACTCCAGCACGCTTATTTGCTCCGAGCTTTGGGCCAGCTGTTGATACCAAGCAATAGCTTCACTGTAAGTTGCGGTAGCTTTGCCTTTGCTTTTTTCAAAGGGTGTCTGCCACTCTTGCTGCCCAAAGAGCAGAGAGAAACTGACTAAAGTAATGCACAAGAGTAAAGTTTGTTTCATAGACTTAGTAACATTCGAACGTTGGCAAAAACGCTAATGACAAAAGTTAAAAATGATATTAAACCCAGACTGGGTATAAACAAATAAATAAGATTACCCCAGTGCGGTGGTTTGATACTACCGTCAGCAAAAAACGCGGGTCGGTTAGGAATGCTGTCAAATATTTCACCCCATGAGGGATCGGCACTCAGATATAACACCCGTTCCTCTGACTCGTCTCCGATCCGATCTCTCAGATGGGTTTTGCTACTTAGTTCATATTGCTTACCATCTGCGGCTTCGAAACTAACGGTATATTCAATGATGGGTTGTCCGTTGATATTGCCAGGAGTATTTCTCTGTTTAATAACTTTTCCGCGGGCAAACTGGCCATTGGTGAGTAGGTCAATCGTTTTGAAGTTGCGTTTCAGGGCATAACCCAAGAATACTATCCCCACGGTCAGAAAGACGAGGGCCACTATGACGGGGAAATACCTTGATCCATCCTCCGGCTGGGTCGCAGCTAAGGTACCAAACACCGTCGCAAAAAGACTCCCCATACCCACAAAAGACCAGCCGATCAGGCTGAAAGTCCCACCACACAATAATATCAAACGATGGTGTAATAGTACTTTACGAGGCGGCAAAGATTCAAACGGCTGGTAGTCCGAGCTCATAGCTAACAAATTGGAAAAGCAATATACGTATCTGTAATTGGAGTTTACAATTCAGGATTGCTTAGTAAACCCCAAGGTCAGGGATGCGTAAATAAGTGTCTGCTTTTAGAATAGCGGAGGCGAGATAGTTGAGTTTGAGAATCGTTTCTAAACGGATATGGTATTGAGCTGCTACGGTATTGAGGGGTTGGTCTTTTGAGACAAAGATGAAGCGATACCTTTCTGCTTTAAGTGCCTCCTCTTCTAGCGCCAACCAATTTGTGGTCTCTGCAATTGTGCTGTCCGTAGCGATCGTATCGCTAATACCCATATTATAGCTTGTTGTATCAGCTGATGCGTTTCCACTCAGATCGGGAATCCGCAGATAGACGCGATTGCTCAAGTCATTACTTTGCAATTGATTGAGCCGTCTTAGACTCTGGGGGGTTGTCTTGAAGCGCCTAGCAATATCTCCTAACTGATCCGTGGTTTTGACCGAATAATAAACAAATTTTTGGGCCGATATAGCTTCCTGCTCTTGCCTTTGCCATTCGGTGAGATAGCCATTTTGATTTTTTGCTAGGGCTGTATTAGCGGATGATGCTTGTTGGATGAGAGCTAGGTCTTGTTCGACTAATTGCTCTAGCTTGGCTACCGTTGCTCGATTAGGTGGTACGTCGGTGTCTAAGCGTTCCGGGACCCGGAACGCTCCCCTCCGATCGTCCTCCGCTTGAAAGGCTACAATATCCAATGGCCGATCTGGATCTTGGGGGGGCGGTGGCCGATCAATCTGATCCTTGGGAACTAAGGTAAAATGTACCCCCATCTGAAAATGCTGGACTACATCATTACCGTCTTTGGTTCCTAGCAGCCCAATATTGTCAAGATAATCACTCGGTGTAAAGCGTTGGGTATAGCCCAAACTAAGCGAAATCACCTGATTGACATCGATATTAACCCCCGCAGTGAGAGGGAAACTAGCGATGGTCGTATTGTAGGCTTCCCCTTCTTGGCGGGTGAAGATATTTTCTCCCAAAAAGTTTCCGTCTTGATCTTGAGGAGAAAAAGAAAACATCCCCAAGCCTGCTGCAAGATAGGGGCTGATACGGGCATCTTTGAAAAAATAGTATTGCAGTCGAAAATCAGCAAAAAAGAAACTTGTCTCTACAAAGGTATTGGGCTCAATACCGGCTGGAATATTTCCGGGAAAAACATCGATTTGTTCTCTAAAACCGCCATAACCAGCGATGAGGGCTGGCCGCAATTTTTTGGCACCAGCAAATTGGACTGCTAAATGCCCACCGGGAGAAAAACGCTGAAATGAGCCGTCATCAACCGTCAAATCTCCCGCATAGGAAATTCCCATCATACCCACACCAATTCGAATGGGCGGGGGGCCATCTTGGGCTTGTAGGAAACTAATCCCTGCCACAAGAAGCAAAGATGTGAGCAGCTGACGCATGAGCTTGTTATTCCACCTTTGGTACTCGGATTTTTTGTCCTTTGAGAATGGTTTGAGAGCTAAGATAGTTGACTTGCATCAGACCTTCAATACTGACATGATATTGTTGGGCAATGCTAGCGAGGCTATCGTTCTTTTTTACTTTGTGGGTGATATACTCCTCCGCCTCAATGGCTTCTTTTTCTTTGGCGGCCCAATCAGTAGCATCTTCGCCTAGTTTGCTTGGGGGTTCTTCTGCTGGAGCCGGTGCTTCTAGGGGAGTTTTCGGCTCCGCCGAACTCTCAGTCTCTATTGGTGCAGAATCTCTCGTGGGCTCCTCTTCGGCCAACATCTCCTCTACCGCCTCTTCCATCACGGCTACTTTTTCGGCCATAGTATCAAGTGGAGCTTCGGCTGTGTCCACGACCTGCGCATTATAATAAGGTTGTGGCTGAGTAGCAGGTGGAGGAGCATTCAAAGTGATGTACATACTTAGCTGTAAACCATGCAAAAAATCATGGCCTGCTCTAGTACCTAGTCTGCCGATATTATCAAGATAGTCCGTCGGAGTGTAGCGAAATAGATATTCTAAACTGAGCGAAACCGCAGGATTGATGCGAGCCTGTACCCCTGCGCCTACTGGAATTTGCGGTACGATGGTACTATAATTTTCATCTGGCTCGCGCGTAAAGCTAGCATCATTGAGAAAACGTCCTTCCTGATCTCGGGGGGTAAAAGAGAGTACCCCAGCGCCCGCGGTCAAAAAAGGGTGGAATCGATCACTGATCGGAAAGCGATATTTGAGGCGAAGATCTCCATAATAAAAGGAGGTTTCGACGAAAGTATTGACGGTAACGCCAGGACTGGAGCTAGGTCTTACGTCATCGTATTGTTCACTAAACTTACCAAAACCACCATTGAGTTGGATTTTGAGTCGTTTGGGGCCTTCCAGTTGAATGGAGAGATTGGCTCCAGGATAGATACGATGGATTCTTTGATTAGGGTCCGAAAGATCACCCACATAACTAATCCCATCGAGTCCGAAACCGACTTTGACTTGCCGGCCTTCGGTTTGACCGAAAAGCAAACAAGGGACGATAAAAAGGCAAAGAATGAAGCAGTTTTTTTGATTCATATGATTTTACATCACCACGATCGCTACGATACTAGCTTCGGGGCTTAGGTCTTCCAATTGTAGGCCGGGATCCTTGAGGCGTGCCGCTTCTATTTTTGGCTCCCGAACGAGATAATGAATAGAGGGATGGCGTTTGGCGCTTACATCTAAGAGTTGATAGTTTTCGAGGTAGTAGATTTGCCAGCGTTTGCCTTTTTGCATGAGGTCGGAGACCTGCATACCTACCTTAAGCTTTTTGCGCGTTTTGAGTGTCGCGCTTTCGACTCTGATACGGTTGACGATACCATTACCTTCAAAGTCAGACTCAAGCACTACTAGCCCACTATCTAATTGGATGTTGGCCCCTTGCCATTGGAACCCATCTGCGGAAAAGAGCGTATCTTCAATGGGAAAACCGTAAAACCACTCCAAATCTTGAGCAGGCATCGGATCTCCGATTTCGACAAAGGCCAAGCCATCTTTGTGGATAATTGTTGGCCCTTTACAAGCCGTCGTGAGACCTAAAAGGCATAATACCACCCAAAGATGCTTTTGCATATGATAGTTTACTACCGAAATCATGCCATTCTAAATTGCAATTGAGGTAAATCTTACAGCAGTCTGCGCAAGTTTCACGTTTTATTAATGTATTAATTGCCTTATTTTAGTGTAAATCCTTTTTTATATGAGTAGTATTCTGAAATATTCGCTTTTCGGCTCCGCATTTGTGTTGATTGGCTTGCTTGTAGGCTTTAAAATCAAAGATGCGTCGCCAGCGGGTATCAATTCCGGCTTGATGAAGTTCGAGCGTGCGCTACGTTTTATCGAAAGTAATTACGTAGAAGAGCTCGATGAAGATAAAATAGTGGATGACGCTATTGAAGGTGTACTAGAAGGCATGGACCCCCACTCCTTTTATATCCCTGCTTCTGAAATGAAGCAAATGCGTGAGCAAATGGCAGGTAGCTTCGACGGTATCGGGGTCCAGTTCAACATCCTAGAAGACACCATCTACGTAGAGGCCCCAATCTCTGGAGGCCCTAGTGAAAAGTTAGGCATTATGGCTGGCGACCGCATTGTGGCGGTCAATGGTGAAAATGTAGCGGGTATTGGTATCACCAATGCAGATGTCATGGGACTGCTCAAAGGCCCCAAGGGCTCTGAAGTAGATGTTACCATCCTGCGACGTGCCACTCCTAAACCATTAGAGTTTACCATCGAGCGTGATCGCATCCCGCTCAATAGCCTTGATTTTGCTTACATGATGGATCCGGAAACGGGTTACATCAAAATCAATCGTTTCTCCGAAACCACCTACGCTGAGTTCCGCGAAGCGCTCGAAATGCTACAGGAAAAGGGCATGTCCCAGCTGATCCTAGACCTAAGAGGCAATCCTGGCGGCTACATGGAAATGGCCCGCAAAATGGCCGATGAATTCCTTGCTGCTGGTAAAGTCATCGTTTCCACCGAGGGCCGCATCAGCGCAAGCAAGCAAGAATATCGTTCTACCTCTTCTCTTGGTTCCTTCGAAAAAGGCCCTTTAGTTGTATTGATTGATTATGGTTCTGCTTCCGCCAGTGAAATTGTCTCCGGCGCGGTGCAAGACCATGACCGCGGTTTGATCGTCGGTGTCCGCAGCTTTGGCAAAGGACTCGTTCAGATTCAAGAAGAGTTTGAAGATGGTTCTGCCATGCGCATTGTCATCTCCAAATACTACACCCCTAGTGGTCGTTGCATCCAGAAGCCTTACGACAAGTCAGATTCTGAGTATGAAGATGAAATTGCTGAGCGCTTTGAGTCAGGGGAGATCTTTGACGAAAGTAAAATCGTCATTCCAGATTCGCTCAAGTTCAGTACTGCATCAGGCCGCGTAGTTTATGGTGGTGGCGGTATTTATCCAGATGTGTTTGTCGCCAACGATACAACTGGTGGTAGCGCCTATTTAACCGATCTTCAGATCAATGATGTCTTCCGTAAGTTCTCTTCTAGCTATATTGATGCCCGTCCTGAGATGCTAAAGCGTTATGATTCTCCAGAGGCTTTCCTTACCAACTTCAAACTGACTAGCTCACTCGTCAATCAGTTTACGGCCTTTGCCGCCGAAAAAGGAGTGCCTTATGACGCTGCTGGCTATCAAAAATCTAAGCGTTTGGTTGACAATCGTATCAAAGCTTACATTGGTCGCCGCATGTACAATGACGATGGTTTCTTCCCAGTGCTGAACCAAGTCGATAAAGTGATTCAAGAAGCTTATAAATTGATGCCAGAAGCGGCCAATCTCGAGAGAACGGGCAAAGTTTCAATGAACGACTAAGGAATTGGCGAATGAGGGATTTTTTGAAGTTTTGAATTGCTTAGCTTTACACTCAACAATTCGACACTTCTATCACTCAACGCTTCTTTATGCATTTAGAAATATTGGCAAGCAAAGCCATCGATCCTCCCTCCTGGGACGCCTTTATTGAGGCAGCTCCGGAGGGAGGATTGTTTTCTTTATATGCCTATCTAAATGTGCTACGTTCCGACTGGCAAGCTGCCATCGTTAAGGAAGGAGAGAAGTGGCAGGCCGTAATGCCCTTTGTTCGGGAAAAAAAGCTAGGTTTTAGCCGAGTAGGGCAACCTGCCTTTACGCAGTATTGGGGGCCGGTGTTGGCTCCCCGCTTCGCGGAACGCTCTGCCTACAAGCATTACAGCTGGAAGCGGCAAGTGCTGGAGACTATGCTACCTGCTTGGGAAAAGGATGACCTCTTTAGCATGAATTACAGCCCTGCCTTTGATTATCCCATGCCTTTTTTTGAAGCCGGCTACGAACTGCATACTCGCTACACTTATCAGGTAGATTTAAGTCTTGGCAAGGAAGCGAATTGGGCCGCGATGGATAGCGCTCAGCGACGGAAAATCCGCAAAGCGACTCAAAATCCCCAAGCGATCGAGCATAGTTTTGGAGCGTCTGATTTGCTCAAGCTCTACGAAGCCCAAGCTGCCCATGGCAATGATATTCTAAGCGTAGCGCCAGAAGGCAAACGAATCATTAGCGAACTCCTCCAACTCCTGCCAGCAAAACTCAAAACCTATCTCCGAGCTTATCGCCAAGAGAGACAGATCGTGGCTGCGGCCTGTTTTGCTGAGTTCAGAGACCACTGCTATTATCTTTTTGGGACCTACGATCCCCAAAGTTCACAAGGTGGAGAAATAGCCGCTTTGATGTGGGATGTAATGCAGACTACCTCCTGTCGGATTTTTGACTTTGAGGGTTCGATGATTCCAAGTATTGCCCGCTTCTTTCGTCGCATGGGAGGACAACCCAAACCCTATTTACAAGTCCGTAAAAATGCGCTACCTTTACCTATACGATGGATAAACGAATTACGATCCTAGAGGCAAAAAACAGTTTGCTCAACCCAATCATGTTTGAGTTACGAGACGAGAATGTTCAGCAGGACCGCCTTCGCTTTCGTACCAATATGGAAAAAGTAGGTGAGATCCTCGCCTATGAGATGAGCCAATATTTTCCCTATCAAACTCAAAACGTCAAAACCGTTTTAGGCGAGCTCGAGATGCGACTTTTTGCACGGGAACCAGTATTAGTATCTATCCTACGTGCGGGCATGCCCCTACACAACGGCTTCCTCCGTATGCTCGACCGCGCGGATAATGGCTTTATCTCTGCTTACCGCCGCCATACCAAAGGCAATGAGTTTATCATCAAGATTGAGTACAGCGCTATCCCTGAGATCGAAGACCGAGAGGTAATCCTGATTGATCCGATGATTGCAACGGGTCGGAGTATCGTTTTGGCCGCTAAGGAAATATTTAATTTGGGCCAACCCCGCCAGTTGTATCTTGCCGGAGCGGTGGCCTCCGAAGATGGCTTGAGCTATGTCTCTCGCAATTTACCTATGGCCAAAATCTTTGTCGCCGCTGTAGATCAAGAATTGACGGCGAAATCTTATATCGTCCCCGGCTTAGGAGATGCTGGAGACCTTGCCTTCGGCCCCAAATAAATGGAGAATCTTAACCAAGAAGGATTCAATTACGTTAGACTTTAATAAGTATTAAGACGAAAGTATAAAGTATATAGACTTAATATTAAGTACAAAGTAGCAAATATCCCGAAAGCTTTCGGGAGTATTTGGTATAGAAAAAAAGGTCTTGTTGGACGGTATAGACCCATTTCCCTAGGTCTTAATACTAGACACTATTTTCTAAGTATTTAATATCATTTCCCATTCTATACTCACTACTTTCTACTTCATACTCAAATACGATATTTACTAAGAGACCTAAATGGTATTAGTGGACTTGCAATGGACTGATTTTGCTCAGTATTTTTCTCTTTTTGGCCTTTCCGCAGTTAAGTTTTTGATTGGCCTTATTACCGCTGTTTTTACTGGATATTCCTTTTGGGAGATTGTCGGCGTAGTCGGTGGTGGCGCTTGGCTGAGTTCTTGGCTCTACACCTATTTTGGCGTAGTGCTCAACAATTGGTTTCGTAGAGTATGGAAACGACAAAAACCTATGAGTTTTGCTCGCCGTCGCCAGATTGTGCGCTTTTGGTCCCGATTTGGTCTGCCTGGGATCAGCTTTTTGTCTATCATTCTTTCGCCTATGTTGGCGATAGGCGTAGCAGTTTCTTTTCAAGAGCGCCCGCTCAAGATCATGTTATATATGACCATTGCGATCACCTTTTGGACGGTATTATTTGGTCTGGGAAGTGATTATATTCAAAGTCTAGATTTTTTAAAATCCTTTTCAGAACCATAGAATCATGCGCCCTTTTGTTATTCTTATCATCATAGGCTGTTTGCTTCCCTCTTTGGCGATCGGCCAGTACGCGATCAATCTAGTCCCCCGTATTAGTCCTGACCGAAGCACGAGTCTGAGGATTGCCTATACGGAGTTGAAGGTGTTTTATGGTGCACCTTCGGTGAACGGTAGAAGCGTTCTCGGAGAGTTGATACCCTACCAAACTGTCTGGCGTGCTGGCGCTAATGAGGCCACTCGCTTTGAGACCAGTCAAACCATCTATTTTGCTAAGGATAGCCTAGTGGCAGGCGAATATGCGTTGTTTATTATTGCGCAAGCGGAAGGCCCCTGGACAGTAATCTTTAGTAAAAAAGCGAAACAATGGGGTGCATTTCGATACGATGAGGCCGATGACGCACTGAGGATTGAAGTGCTGCCTCAAAAGGGAGCCTTTCAAGAACAATTGACCTACAGCCTCCACAAGCTAGGAGAAGCGGAAGGACAATTACGTCTAGCTTGGGAAAACATCATCCTGCCGATCAATTTTAAGATTGATTACCAAGCGCAGTTCCAAGCACAAGTGTTGCGCGAAGCGGCAAAACGGGATACGACTACTCGCTGGGTTGTTTTCCTGCAAGGCGCTGATTATCTCTGTGATCAAGGTCAAAATCTGACTTTGGCGCTAGAATGGCTTAGGATCAGTGAGGAGTTGTCTGCTAGGGCCACTCCGTGGAACGCTCAGTTTTATCCTAAGCACTATCTTCTCGGGCATCTTTATTGGACTCGCGCCAAAGTATATGCGCAAAAGGGAGATTATGCCAAGGCACATAGCTATGCCATGCACATGGTAGAAATGCGTCAAGACTATAACTATTTTGACAAAAAAGGTGCTTCTGAACGTGTCAATGAGTTGATGGCGGAATGGCGCGAGAAGTTTTAGGATGATTAAGCTGCAGCTACCGCTTAATTCTCCTGCTTTCTGATTCAATTAGGTGTTGCTTGGACCGTTTGCGCCTTAGATCTGCATAAATCTCTTCGATAATATGGCTGAGCTTTTTTATTTCCGGATGGCTATCGGGTATCTCCAAGGATGGTACCTCAAGCATCTGGCAGTAGGTCCATGCCGGCCCATGCATATTATTTCCCCAGCTAAAAGTACCGGGTAATAAGATAGGGCTACTCGCACTTTCATGAAGTTGCTTGTCGATATTGGTCAAATCAAGCAATGCTACGGAATAGAATTTCTCTTTCGTTAGATTTTTGGATTTGGTTCGTTCTAGACAAAGGGTTTTACCTTCAGCCAACAATTTTATGCGCCCGCGTAAAAACCTGCTTGGGTTCATGTAGATAGTAAAGGAGTAATCATCTGCGATCTGGATAGAGTAGTGTTCTTTCCGACCGTTATTTTGGAGTAGAAATAACTTAAAAGCTTTATTGCGAAAGGAGTCCAATAAACTACCATAACCGCTACGTTCCAGTTTTTGCGCCAGCGCCTTTTCGGATGGAGGACTAGGCGCCGTCCGAATTTGATTTTTTCGAGAGTAGAGTCGCTTTTTGATTAAGGGAGGTACTTCTTTACTGGATTTACCTTCAGCCACTTTGTATAAAAATGCTTTACCAGAAATCGCTTCATTTTCTCTACTACGACCTACGTAGGAGCCCTCGAAATAAGGAGCGGTCTGTAGGTCCTCAAATTTTTGGGCAGTAAGAATGGCAAAAAGGTTTTCCTTGTCGTCAGTAGCTTCGAGATTGATACATAAAGCTTGACGATCATAAAAGGCATTACCTTGATAATGCTTCCTCCTGGCATCTAAAGGAGGCGTAATTTCCACGGCATTGACCTGAAAGGAAGGATACTGGTCTGAAACAAGGGGTGCTACTACTCCTGGGGTGAAGTTGATAGAAAGCTCAACTATGTATATCCCTTGGAGCTTTTTTGAGTAGTAGGCAAAGCCGTATTTGTGCAAAAATTGAGGTAGGGCGACCTTCTGATCCTCTTGCATCAATAACCTTTGTACGGCCAAAGCTTCTGGCTTGAGCTTTGCCTTTATCTCATCATCATTGAGGAAATCTTCTAAATCTTCGAAGCCCAAATACAGGAAGTAAATTCTTGAATAAATGCTTGCCAAAGCAACTGGGGGAGCGTATTCGTTGGCTCTCATACGGACAAAGCGACTGTAGAGATATTGACCATTTACTTCTGGATGTTTATTCGTTTTTCTTGTGGCGGTTACTTTATCTAAATAGGCTTTTACCCGCTGATTTTTCAGGATAGAAGAGGGTAGATTAGGCTTGTTACGGGCGTAGTCTGCGTAGCCATATATCTGATAGTTGCCAAATTTATGGAAGGCATAGCCTTCCTCTTCACAGTTAAACTGGAATTTATCTAAGACCATTTCATGGAGCAAAAGGAAAACTGAACGACTGAGTTTAATTTTTCCCATAAAGCATAAGGGTTTAAAGGATCGTAAATGCCGAAAAATGTGGTTTAGGGGAAAGTAAAGAAGGGGCTACTGAAATCAGGGGAGGGAAGGACAGACTGCTTCTTGATGCTGCTCATGGCTATCTCTCTTTTTGTCCGCCCTTATTTTAATCTAAAGAATATTTACTTTTTCTACAAATAACAACCTTAGATAATAAATATTTATCTAAACTGTTTAGATTTATGTTAAATCTCTTGGATTCGTTATGTGTATTTTGTAGGTTAAGGTGCAGGTAGTCTTTTTGGTCAGTAGCCCCTACGATTTCGATTGTTTTCACTCATTAAAAAGTAACATATGTTACCGAGGCCTGATATATAAAAAAAAAGGCGAGCCAGTTCGTACCTGGCCCTGCCTATATACGTCCGCACCGTATCCTCCGGCCTGGACATTCTAGTATACCTCAATTATTGTTCCTCTAAAGGGAATAATTGCGCATAAAGGTACAAATCCAAGCTTGTTCAGGCAATAAATCCTCGTTAGCGGTTCCCATCACCCTAATGTAATGCGCATATGTGTAATCTTTTGACAACACAGTGCATAGCCTTGCTATGCATCAAAATTGAAGGTAAGATGAACAGATATGAACAAGCAAAATCCTATCCTATCCCCCCAATTCGCATGAATGGCAACATGGTTCGAGTTACAGAAGACTCGATTCGACCAAATTCTGTCGGTGAGGTAATATTTGAAGGAGTTCGCTATAAGGCTATTTCGCGCGCAGGCGAAATACCGGCAAGCTGTCTTGCGAAAGTAATACGAGTAACTTATGAGCATGTGGAAATCGTGCGTCCAGAGGTTTATTACTTAGATGACGATAATGTAGTACCTCTAGATCCACCGCATAAAGTGACGCGTAATCGGCCTCGTTCGCTTAAGTTTTCTTATGGAAATCGCAAAATTCGTTTTCCGTATGAGCGATAGGTTTTTGCCTATACCTAAAAAGTCGCCCCCAAAGGGCGGCTTTTATCTTAAAAATCAATCTTATAATAAAACAAGGGCAAGAAGCCAAGCTGATATTCTTCTCGGATTGGATCGCCACTAGGATGCTCCGGCACATAAGTCAAGGTCAAGATGTTTTGTCGGTTGAACACATTGACCAGATCGACCGCAATCTCATGGGTAACCTTAGGCCGATTCCAGCGGTAAAGGATTTTGCCATCTACCCGGAAGTAGGGCCTAAACTGCAAGGTGTTGAAGCCTGCATCTTGGTAGATCAGTTCCAGTGCTGCTTGTGAGGCCGGAAAGAAACGAGAAAAGCCCGAACCCGCATTCACTAAAGAAAATGGACTACTTTCTACCTCCACTGGGATATCGTAGCTGTAAGGTCGAATAACGGTACATCGCCAGATAGGAAGATCCCTTCTCCTTGTTGATGGGCCCCTCGGCAGTAAACTCCGTACCTAAGAATCCTAATTGCCCACTAAACTCATGTTGCTCATTGTTACCATTGCGCATCTGTAAGTCAAAGGTGCCAGCCAAACCGTTGGCGTACTCCGCAGGAAAGGCACCTGTGTAGAAATCAGAGTTCCTGAGAAATTTATTGTTGAGGATCGTTACGGGGCCGCCGCCTGTACCCGGAATAGAAAAGTGGTTGGGATTGGGAATATTGATTCCCTCAAGCCGCCACAAAACCCCTTGAGGCGAATTGCCTCGAATGACAATATCGTTGCGAGAATCGTCAGCCCCCTGCACGCCCGTATAATTAGAAGCCATACGTGCGGGTTCACCTCTACTGTCTGCATAGAGATTGGTCTCTGCCACTGAAAACTCCCTAGCGCTAACTGTTGCCATCTCGTTAGAAGCTTCGCCATTGCGCCTAGCTTGGATCATCACCTCCTCCATCTCCAAGGCTGAGGTCTGCATCTCAATATTGAGTATCACCTCTTTGGCGGAGGTTACTTCGATATTATTGAGGACGACGGGTTGATAGCCAATAAATTCAAAATTGATGGCTTGCCGTCCTACGGGAACCTTGTTTAAGCGGTAATTACCTCTCGCGTCTGATAAAACACCAATCACTTCGGAATCCAATAAGCGGACGTAGATTCGGACCGATTCCAATGGGAAACCAGACTCGGCGTCAACAACTTGTCCTCTCACGGTCTGCTTAAGTTCCTGCCCATTGAGTCCGCTAATGAGCAGCAGGTAGCCCAGCAGGAGGATAAAGTATTTAGCATTCATATTTTCCAATCTTAGCATTCAGGTAAATTACCGATTCTCTGGAGGGTCAACAAAGAATTAAGATTAAGCGAATATCAAACAAATATGATCACAGGTAGATCATATCTACACGAATATAAAAGTTTGGAGCGCTGAATAGTTTGTTGGACCATATTAGTGGAGTCTATTGCGCAAAGGACAGTTCATACGCACCTCCATTTTCTCAACTTCAAATGATAAAGCATGAAAACTATTTTTTTAGCGGCCTTTAGCTGCTGGATACTATTTTGTTCTCCTCTTTTTGGGCAGGGCCTCAACTTGACCTTTGAAACCAATGCCCCTAACGAATCTTTTGCCAATCATCGCCCTTGGGAAAACGCTAATATCGATCTCATCAATGGCAGTGGGATCGCGGTTTGGGGGACTACGCTTGATGATGGCTTTGGCAATGAAGCGGTTTATATCCAAACCTTTGAGACTCCTGTCTCAGGCGCTGTAAATATTGGTTTTGATAAGCAATTTCAAATTGTGGATCCCTTTAATAAGCAAAATCCGCTAGGACCTACCCAATTTCACGCCTTGGTAGAAGATGGCAATCAGGTAGTGGTGGCTGCGACTCGCGATTGGGAAACTGTCGGTTCTGGAGTACGGTTCATTACCATCTTTAGTCTGGAGCGCAGCAGTGGTATTATCCTCTGGACGCAATCTCTGCACTTTGGCGACGTGATGCGCATGGACGATCTACAAATGATCCGAGACAATGCAGGGGATTTTGTAGTAGCCTTCAATTTAGAATCTCAATTGCCCAAATGGGGACCAGTACGCAATCGCTCGGGTATAGGCGCCGTAAAGCTTGATCCTAATGGTGCAATACAGTGGGTGCGAACGTTCCGCTACGCGGGCAGTACTTATATCCCCTCCCTCTTCCGTTTGACGGATCTCAAGCAAAATCAATTGAGTACCGGTGCGCCCTATGTTTTGGCCGGCTCTTATAGCCGTAGTGGTCCAAATGAAGAAGCCTTTGTGCTGATGCTAGACCCAAACGGATTGTTATATGCTGGTCAGGCAGCACAGCGGGCAGATATCCGTCCCGGGGCAGAAGACTATCTCTCCGTGGCGGCTGATGGTAATTCGCACTATTTGAGTTTTGCCGATGCTAATCAGGAAATGGGCTTGCAAAAATTTGACAATAACTACAATTTTTCTCCCACAGTATCTATCATCCCTCCAGTAGCTGGTAAAAGTCAGACACTGACTCGGCAGATCAAATCCTCCACCGGTTTTATTGATCTCATGTTGGAGTATCTCGATCCTACTGGAGTGGAGTGGTCAGGCGGTTTTGGCCGTTTTAATGGCACAAATTTGTTTTACCGAGAGTATGATTATGCTCCAGGGGACAAAGAAGCCATTCCCTATGGTTACAATCTGGAAAGTGGGCAAATTTTGCTGCTCAGCCATCCTACGATTGCGGCTGGTGCGATGGGCAATCCTCTGCCTAGCTATCTAAGAGTCTTGGAAGGCGCTAGTCCCGCCAATGCCTGTCATCCACCCAACGGAGGCTTGCAAACTGCGGTCAATCTCACGGCTCCTACTTGGAACTCATTGTTCTTGGTCAGCTCTAATAAGTATCAAAAACTGGCTACCAAGCCGGTGGCTTCTGACTATAATGGAATGATATTGGACTGTAACCTGAACCCATTTGCAAACTACAGAGTGGCCGGAGAGACAGATAATTTCCTGCTCCCGAAGATTAGCCTTTTTCCCAATCCGGCTACTTCGGCGATCCAACTCTCGGGAGATTTGGCTAGCTACGAGACCTTGGAAGTCTTAGATATGACTGGGCGAGTAGTGCTAAAGTCCTCAGTCGGAAACAAAATATCAATAGCCAGCCTTAGTCCCGGCATTTACCACCTTCGTCTTGGAGGCAGTCTGGGCCGTCAAAACCTGAGCTTTGTAAAAAACTAAGTATTTAGGCCATCGTACTCAGTATTAAGTACTTAGGCGATAGTATCCAGTATCAAGACCTAGGGAAATTAGGCTATATGGTGCAGCAGAACCTTTTTTCTCGGTACTACATACTTTCTACTCTGTACTTAATCTAGAGCAAGTAAAAAGGGCGAAGCCGGATCAACCGGAGCTTCGCCCTCTCTTTTATTATGAATATTGATTCTTACATCCCAAAGGCATAAAAACGCTTCAAACCATTGGGATAGATGCCTTCGAGCATCACATTTCCTTCTTTGTCTTCTAGTTTGTCGAGTAGGTCCTCTACATCGTCTACTCGTTCACCGTCAAGGTGAGTAACGATAAAGCCTTCTCTGATATCAGTGTACTGACTGAGCTTGCCACGCGAGAGAGACTCCAGTTGGGCGCCTCCTTCGATGTCTAGCTTAGCGGCGGTGTTTTTTCCCACTTCGCGGAACGATGCCCCTAAGCTTTCGAGCACACTGTTACTCATCTTTTGTACGATTTGGGTGTTGCCGTCCCGATTGTTTAGGACCATATCAAAGGATTTCTCTTCACCAAAGCGGTTGAGTTTGACGTTGACTTCATCACCAGGGCGACGACGGCCCACTTTTTCTTGCAATTCAGAAGGCGTATTGACGGTAAGGCCATCTACTTCAAGGATTACATCGCCTTCTTCGATACCTGCTCCTGCAGCGGCGCCAGTGGCTAATACACTATCCACATAAACGCCTTGGTTTACTTCTAGCCCTTTTTCTCGGACGAGATTACCATCTACAGGGCGGATCATCACGCCGATATAGCCACGTTGTACGATACCGTAGGTCATAAGGTCTTCGATTACTTTGGATACCAGCTTTGCTGGAACGGCAAATCCATAGCCAGCATAGGCACCTGTAGGACTCGCAATGGCGGTATTGATCCCAATCAACCCCCCATTGAGATTTACAAGAGCCCCACCACTATTACCGGGGTTGATCGCAGCATCCGTTTGGATGAAGGACTCGATCGCGCTCTGTTCGCGGAGTATATTGATGTTACGGCCCTTGGCACTGACGATACCGGCTGTAACAGTTGAATTCAAGTTAAATGGGTTACCAACCGCCATTACCCATTCGCCGACTTTGACTTTGTCAGAGTCCACAAAAGGAAGGAATGCCAAACCCGTCTCTTCGATTTTGAGAAGGGCCAAGTCAGTAGAAGGGTCTGTACCGATCACACTAGCCTTGTAACTGCGATTGTCCGAAAGTACGACTTCGATATCGTCGGCCTTTTCAATCACGTGATTGTTGGTAACGATATAACCATCTTGAGAAATCAGAACGCCAGAGCCGGTGCCTACTTGGGGGCGTCTTTTTTGCTGGCGATCTTCAAACTGAAAGTCGGGGCCAAAAAGCTCTTCAAATGGATTGCTAGCCGTGGGAGCGCTTTGGCGCGTAGAGCTAGAGGTAATGTGCACAACGGCCGGAGTTACGCGTTCGGCAACCGCCGTAAAATCTAAAGGTACTGCATCCCCGTCTTCATCTAGGGTATACACGGCTCCTACAGCGGGAGTATTATTTTGATATTGGACCTGTAATGTCTGTTGGTCCTTTGATTGAGTCATCCAGATAGCACCAAAGGTCAAAGCACTACCTAAGACTGCGGCTACGAATGAGGTTAAAAATGAATTACGCATAATGTTTGGGTCTCCTTAATGAGAAAACAATATTATTTAATGGCCGATCTGATAGGATCAGCTAGCCTGCATTGAAAAACATAGGAGTTGTGTGAAATCAAAGAATCTTGATTCCCTTATATGTACGAAAACGGGCTTAGGAGTTTGTTAATGAAGTATTAACGTCTTTTTAATGGCTTTTAACGCTTGGGCTCAAAATCGTGGTATAACCAAAATGGCTTGCCTCCTTGCTTATCTGAGGTAGCCTTGTCAGTGTCAAATAGGCGAGCAAAGTTATTGGCCGCAAGATCTTCTAAAAAGGAGCTCACCATCAGCCTATATTCAACTTCCTGCCATGCCTGCCTGGGCACAAAATGGTAGGAACGCTCCTCTTTGCCGATGATCATTTGTCCGCGTACTAAATTATTTTCTGGATCATTTAAGAAGATATCGCTTCGCAAAAGCGCATAGTCCATCGGCTCTGGAAAATAGATAGAGAAGGTATCGCGGCTACCTACTTTGGGATAGCTATAAGTCCAAGTTTCGATGTCAGGGCGTTGGCGGTCAGCTGCTTTTACCCAAAAGCTATGGCGGAATAACAGCGTGTCGGAGCGTTGGGGATCGCGAATGCCTGCTGTATTGACCACTAGCGTATAGCGATTACCTGCTTGTAAGGGAGGGCCTTGGCTTAGGTAGGGAATCAGTCCCCGCTTGATACGACCCGGTTCAAACCATAAGGTAAGACGCTGCTGATGCGGCCCCCATAAGGCAGGATCAATTTCCAGAAAGACATTTTCAAGTTTGCTACCATTAGCATCTTCTAACCAGATATGGTGATAGGGGCTTTGGAGGGCCATCGCCTCGCGAAACGCTAAGTAAAATTTGAGCTGATTAGCTGGTATAGTGTCGGTGGAGGGGTACACTTGCAGTGGAACGCTTCCCTCTGGCGGCTCCGCGAGGTTGAACTGAAAGGAAAATACTTTGTTTCTGGGAGGGAGGTAAAGCTGATAAACTTGGCCTCCCTGATAGGGAAAACGCGGTCGAAAAAACAGCGTGTCAAGGTCCTGCCAGTAGCTTCCGAGCATCGGAGGGAGGTCTTTGGGGATAGTATCTCCTGGAAAAACCTGCAGGCTAGCAGCTTCGGCTGAGCGTTCCGCGAATAGCGACCAAACCTTAATCACCATATAATCATCGGAACTGCTATCACGTTGAATAGACCACTTTTGGGCAAGCAAAGGACTAATGGAAAGCCAACATAGTAAAAAACCAGCGACACTTTTCCATAATCTGGAAAAAGTGTCGCAAGTAAAAAATATGCGTTTTTTGGATCTCATTAGAGCCAGCCGTTGGCGTAGGTGCGGAGATTGAGCAGGCCATTGGGCATGCGCTGCAACACCAAGACATTTTCGCTATTATAGTTGTCAATATGCGTGATACCTACTCGTGAGAGCACATCATGTTCGAGGCCCACGGTATATTCGCCATCCTCGAGTTTACGCTCGATATTCTCCGCATCGGGGATATCATTGGGATCGATTTTGATCAATGCTTTAGAGGTATTGGACATCAGGATATAATCCTTGTCATCGCGGCGATAGCGGATGATATCGATCGGCATATTACTGAAACCAAATTCGGCCAATGTTTTGACCTTTAGATGCTTACCATCTTCGAGATCCTTGACCGAGAAGCTGACAAAAGGCGTACAGGTGTAAGAGGCCAAAATATGAGTCTCACCATTGAATTTATAGGGTAGGAGCGTACGAATGGGAGCCTCCGTTTCGGACTTACCATGAGCGATATGCCAAACTTCCAAGGAGCTAGCTTGGCTCTTGTCTGTAAAGGGAAAGTCAAGGATGCGGAGGTTGGAGGCAAATTCTTCGTTAGAAAGTCCAGTAACGTAAAGCTTGCCCTCGGCATAGGCGATATCCGTAATAGATTCGGTGCGCATGTCGCTCTTACGCCAAGTTTGTTGGCCAGGCTCAATCAATTTGGGCACTTCTGCACTATCAAAACTAATGGCATCAAGACTGACCTCAGAAATTTCACCTTTAGGGTTAATCTTAAGTAAGATCGTGGCGGCACCTAAATCATTGGGTAGTTTCCAAAAGCCTAGTTGCGTAGCATCGGAGCGAGAGACCGCTAGATAGATATTTTGTGAGATCGGATTGACCGCAAAATCGTGAATGACGACCCCTTGAGGGGTGGTACCAAGCAAGCTTGCCAGCTTTGCTTCTATATTTTCCAGTGAAAAACCTTCTTTGCTGGTATTTTGGACACGATCTTTCAGGTCGATAGCGAAGACTTTACCAGCATTTGCGTCACCCACAAAGAGCAAGCCCTCTGGTCCAAAGGTCAAGACGCTCATGGATTGGATATCGGCTTTGCCGAAGGAGAAGTCTTTGGTGAGTTCTGAATAAGAGTCTGCCTGTAAGCTACTGACCATCAGGCATAGGCTGGCGAATAATAGAGAAAGACATTTCATGATGCTAGTCATTTGAGTGAGCCAAAATTTACAGTCGTGGAGAGGGGAAAGCCAAATAGGGGGAGATAATTCGCAAAAAAAGCCTCTCCTAGGCTCGCCTTCTGATCGTATTATTTGTAAATTGTTTGAGACTTGGGACTAAATCTTACAAGCTCGGAATGGCTTTTGCGATGAAATAAGAACACACATTACATCGCTCAACAAGCGTAGTTCTTAAGTCTTGGATGAGTAGGGGGCTTTTTTATCTTGGATAAACTCCCAAACACTCATAGGAGCAACATTTTTATGCGATCAACTAAACGACTGCTCAGCTGGGCGCTCATCATTTCCCTCTCATTCAGCGTTGGTTTTGTAACCGACGTGTCCGACAATTACTTCGAAATCTCCAAAAATCTAGACATTTTTGGAAAGCTTTACCGTGAAATAAACTCTCTTTATGTCGATGATACTGATCCCTCTGAATTGATGCGGACTGGTATCGATGCGATGCTTAATTCTCTCGATCCTTATACCAACTACATAAGCGAACGTGAGATTGAAGATTATCGCTTTATGAGTACTGGCCAGTATGGTGGCATTGGTGCATTGGTCGGCAAGCGTAATGAGAAATTCATCGTACTAGAACCATATGAAAACTATCCAGCTCAATCGGCTGGTTTACGTACCGGAGATCAGATCATTTCGATTGATGGTAAAGCCATCGATGGTAGCACGATGCGTGTCTCAGACGTGCGTAGTCTATTAAGAGGCCCCAAAGGCGAAGGAGTACAGTTGAAGGTGAAAAGGGCAGGAGAAGAAACAGCGATTGATTTCAATCTCACGCGCGATCGAATCCGGATAGATAATGTGCCATACTTTGGTATGGTCAATGAAGAAATCGGCTATATCTCTTTGACAGGTTTCACCCAAGATGCAGGTAAAGAAGTCGCCATCGCGACCCAAAGTCTCAAAAGCGATCACCCCGAACTCAAAGGCATTATCCTCGATTTGCGAGGAAATCCCGGTGGTAGGCTTGATGAGGCCGTCAATGTCGCCAATGTGTTTGTCCCTCAAAAAGAGACCATCGTAGAGACCCGTGGTCGATTAGAAGATGCCTATCAAGTTTACAGCGCCCAGCGTTTGGCCGTCGATACTGAGATTCCGTTAGCGGTATTAGTAGATAGAGGCAGCGCCAGTGCTTCTGAGATTGTTGCAGGCTCGATTCAAGATTTGGATCGAGGGATCATTATTGGGCAGCGTAGCTTTGGTAAAGGGCTAGTACAAAAAATCCGTCCCTTGAGCTACAATACTCAACTCAAGGTTACAACGGCTAAGTACTACACCCCGAGTGGCCGTTGTATTCAAGCGATCAACTATGCCGATAAGCATCCGGATGGTAGCGTCGCCAAGATTCCCGATAGTTTACAAACCGCTTTCAAAACGCGTAATGGTCGCACTGTTTATGATGGTGGAGGGATTGAGCCTGACTTCTCTGTAGCAGGGGTTGAGGTGGCTACCATCACCAAAGAGCTCAGTCGTCAAGGCTTGATTTTTGACTTCACCACTGGCTTTGTGGCACAGAATCCAACGATAGCTAGCGCTCGGGATTTTCAGATAGATGATAAAGTTTATAACGCTTTTAAAGCTTATGTACGTGAGCAAAATTTTGACTACGATACAGAAGCAGACCGACAATTGGAGAAATTGATTTCTACGGTCAGTGAAGAATCCTACGGCAACCTGCTTAATCAAGACCTGATCGCTTTTGATCAGAAGCTTGATGGGATGAAAGATCGAGATTTAGATAAGCATCGTGCTGAGATTAGCATGTTACTCAAGCAAGAAATTGTACAGCGATATTACTACCAAAGTGGGGCGATTGAAACTAGTTTTAAGGATGATGAGAACATCCTTAAAGCAGTAGAAGTGCTTGGTAATGAGCGCCTTTATCGCAAAACCTTAGGTTTGTAGACCCGCATTTTGTTAATGAGAAAATCCAGAGCAGTGAATTTTTTCACTGCTTTTTTTGTTGGTGCGACCCCAAAAGGAGATTCAACAAAAAGGCTTAAGTGTAAAGGAATTAGGACAAAAAAAGCTGTAAAATTAAAAAAATACGTATATTCGTTTAGCGATTCAGTACTTCCTCGGAAGAGCTAAATTGCTAGAAACATCAGTTTAATTGCTGATATTTCATGATGAAAGCAGGTGCCCCGCAGTCTCACTGTGGGGCGTTTTTTGTTATAACAATGCCCTAGGCTATTGGTTAGTTTATCAATGGAAGTATTAAGTACTGCTGTCAGGCAGCAAACTGAAACGCTCATCAACGAACTATGTCAAGGACTTTATGAGCGAGAAGAGCCGATGAAGCTAGCACTCTTAAGTGCCATTGCCGGTGAAAGTATCTTCTTGCTTGGCCCTCCCGGAGTGGGCAAAAGCTTGATCGCAAGGCGACTCAAATATGCGTTCCGAGACGGAAGCTCCTTCGAATACCTCATGAGCCGATTTAGTACGCCTGACGAAATCTTTGGACCCGTTTCCATCAAAAAGCTCAAAGAAGAAGATAAATATGAGCGCCTAACCGATAAGTATCTGCCGGGAGCTAATATTGTCTTTTTGGACGAGATTTGGAAGTCTGGCCCAGCGATCCAAAATGCCTTACTAACTATCCTCAATGAAAAGATTTATCGCAATGGCGAGCAAGAGGTAGTGGTCAATATTAAAGGGATCATCACTGCTTCCAATGAGTTACCCCCAGACAAAGAGAGTTTTCAGCCCCTTTGGGACCGCTTTGTCTTGCGTTATCCGATGGGAGGAATCCGCAATCAGCAAAACTTCTTGCGGATGATCACTGATACCCAAGATGTGTACGAGGATAGCGTTCAGCAAAGCTCGAAACTAAGTGTCGATCAACTTGCAAGCTGGCATAAGGAGATAGATGAGGTAACAGTACCGGCCGAGGTGCTCAATACCATACAAGTAGTAAGGGCTAAGTTAGAAGCTCATAACCAAAAACCGGCGCGGGAAATTGCGCCTTTCCGGATATATGACCGTCGCTGGAAAAAAATTATTCGCTTGGTACGTACTTCTGCCTTCCTCAATGGTCGTGATAAGGCTGATCTGATGGATTGCTTCCTGATGGTGCATTGTCTATGGAATGTACCGGAGCAGCTGGAATTGTTGCAAGAGATCGTTGGCGAAACGGTTCGGAAGCATGGGTATTCTATTGCGATCAATTTGCAGATGCTACGCAAAGAAATCGATGCCTTTGAAGTAGAAGTAGATACCGAGACGCGCATCAAAAGGGTCTTGACGGAAGATCGATTGTTAGCAGTACAGGAAGAGTACTACGCCTTCACGCAGCAAGAAAAGCAAATCCACGGTGATATCGTGAAGATTGAAGATTTTAACCGCCTAGGGACAGAGGACTTCGAAGTAATCAACATTTATGACAAGGAGCAGAATCTCCGACACCGCCTCAAGGCGCGCAAGAGTGTCAAGGCACACACCCTGATCATCTCCTATAATTCACAGGAAATACCGTTAGATCTAGAGACGACCCAAGTTGAACGCACAGAAATCATTCCTAAGAAGCCACATGAGTTGGTGGCCGCACATTGGGATGAGCGAATGGCTAAGCTGCAGACTTATGTCCGCGAGCAGCAAGAGCGTCTCAGTTCAGAGCTGCCTGATGAGTTTGCCGGCCTAAACGGGAATCTATTTGTACCGGAGCATCTTAGCAAACTGGTGATGGCCAATTTGGAAGAGGTACGAGAGGCCTTAAATACGATGCAGCTAAGGCTAGAAAAACTCCAATACGCTTATACATCGCTTTGATCATGAGTAAAAGGATCGATAAAGTAGCTTGGATATACATCAGAGACGGGAAAATCTTGAGCACCTTGAGCAAGGGTAAGTCTAAGTATTATATCCCTGGTGGGAAACGAGAAAAGGGGGAAAGTGATGCGCAAACTCTCAACAGAGAGATAGAAGAGGAACTTGCAGTGAAGATTATCACGGATAGTGTTGCTTTTTGGGGAGAGTATGTCGCTCAGGCGGATTCGCACCCCCAAGGAGTGGAAGTGGCGATGCAATGTTATTTTGCTGACTATCGCGGGACTTTGCAGGCTTCAGCGGAGATTGATCATTTTGCTTGGTTGACTTATGAAGATTATGATCGGATCTCACCGGTTGATCAATTGATTTTTGATGCCCTGAGGGCAGAGGGCAAGTTGAGAGACTAGCCTTGTGAAGGAAAATTAGAGAGTTTAATTACAAACAATAGTTAGGGTTGTACACTCCATCAGATAGCTTACAAGATGACTTTGAACGCTTTATCGAGTTTGGCACCTTGCTGGATCGCCAAACGCGCAGATATCTCGTGCGTTATTTACAAAGTAAGCTCAACCCTAGTTTGCGGGAGCAACTAGATCTCCCTGAACTAGACAAAATCAAGGATACTTATTACCGATATTTTTGTGATACGCTGGACCAGTTGTTTGATGGCAATCAGTTGGTAGAGATGTGTCTGCAGCATCCGGCACTGTCGGAGGAGGTTACGCGTCAGAGTTTGCAATGGCTGCGACGAACCTACCGTCGTATGCGAGAGAAAAATCCCTATGCGCATGAAAGTCAAAGGTTAGAAGCGGCTACGGTGGTACCCCTGCGGCAGTTTGTCGAAAAGTGGCGTTTGACGACTCGTTTTTTGCAGGAAACTTATCATGAACAAGAATTTCCTACGGGCTTTTATGTAAATAAATTCGAGACACTCATTGCAGATCGACCGATAGAAGCGTTCCGCGAAGCGGAGAAAACCGAACTAGAGCGCATCCTACATGATCTGCTCGCTCAGTGGGATGCTCGCCTCAGTGGTAAGATCCTCGCCTTCCAACTAAAACGATTGGCAGAAGAAGCGCAGGACTTTGCGGATGAGTTGGGTAATAAATCCACCAATTTCTCGCGCCTTTACAAACTACTTTCTCCTTTTGGGGAGTATGTGGGTAAGTATTGGAATATGTCGCAGGAACTTTGGGAGGAGAGTAATTTTGATTTGCTCGAGCGTTATGATGCGCTTTTAGCGAACGAAAAGTCGGTGCAGGAGTTAGCGGACTTGCTCGGACGTCTCAAGGAAGCTGAGCTGGAAACCGAGGAAGAAATCTATGAGGATGTGGTAGTGCAGCAGCGCTTTACGATCAAAACAGACGAACGGGCCGAGATCGTAGGAGTGCATGCGAGCGATGACCTCAACAATCTATTGAGCACTGAGACCAGTCTTTTGGGAGATCCCGATACGGAAACCATCTTTCTAAAACGCTTTGCGGATAAGCAATTACAGACCTTCCGCTATGAGCATGAACGCTCGGTACCTAGTCCCAAACACTTTACCAATAGCCGCCAACTGGTCAAACGTAAAGAAAGAGGGCCCTTCATCGTTTGTGTCGATACGAGTGATTCGATGTCTGGTCATGCGGAGCAGATCGCGAAGGTACTTTGCTTTGCGATCTTGAAGTTAGCAGCCCGTGATAATCGCAAAGCCTATCTGATCAACTTTTCGGTGGGCATCAAAGTGATTGACCTCTATGACATCGGCCGCTCTTTGGACCAGATTGTAGCTTTTTTGCAAATGTCTTTCTACGGAGGCACTGATATTACCTTGGCGCTGCACGAAGTTTTACGACAGCTGCGGACGGAGTCTTACAAAGATGCCGATGTACTGATGATCTCCGACTTTATCATGTACAAGGTAGAAGATGAGGTCTTGGAGCAAATCAGCCACCACCAGCAACGCAACGATACTCGCTTTCACTGCCTTACTTTAGCCGATGATCCCAATGCCGAGGTAATTGAAAAGTTTGATACTAACTGGATTTATGACCCCAAAAGTAAGGGCGTAATCCGCGAATTGGCCGGAGAATTGCGGAAGCTAGGGCAGCTTTAGGAAAAAAAATGAAAAAAGTTTCATATTATTTTTCAGTCATATTTGTTTGTTTTTGCGCACCTTATTAGGCCCTTTTTTCCTCCTATTTATAGCAATTTTGTTATGCGTTACCGCTTCGCGGAACGCTCATCCTCACTTTTAGATATCCATACTGCTCTAAAAAAGCCGCATTGTGAGCGAGATAGGGGCTGTTTTGGCGTTTGAACATTGTTTAGTGTTTTTCTATATATCTTAAACAAAATATTTAGAATACTGGGATTTCACTATATACTGAAAGAGATATAAGCAACTGATAAACAGGGAACTCTATTCAAAATCTATTATATATAGCTTTCTTAATATCCTTGATTCGATGAAATATTTTTGTTTAACTTGTTTTAAGAAAAGATAAACAAAACCTTGTAAGTCTGTTATTCGTACGTATATTTGTATTGAACTTTCAGAAAAAACCGAAACTTATGACCGCCCCAGAATTTAACTCAGCCGTCATCAATCTCCATCCTTCTCTCAAACCGATTGCTTATAAGCTAACGCGTGACAATGAAGAGGCGAATGATCTAATTCAGGAGACTTTACTGAAAGCGATTGCTAACCGCGAAAAGTTTTCAGAAGGAACTAATCTCAAAGCTTGGTTATATACGATCATGAAGAATACGTTTATTACCAACTACCATCGTTTGGTAAAACGTAAAACTTTCATTGATACTACCGACAACTTACACTTTATCAATTCTTCTTCTCACGTTACCGAAAATGGTGCGGGTACGAAGTTGGCGATGGATGAGATCGAGAAGGCGATCAAGGGACTCAGCTACGATTACAAAACGCCTTTTATGATGCACTTCAAAGGCTACAAATACTTTGAGATTGCAGACATCCTCAACATTCCAATTGGTACGGTCAAAAACCGTATCCACATCGCTCGCAAGGAGCTAAAACGTCAGCTCAAAAGCTACGCTAAATAAATTTCTTAGGCAAAACTGCTGTTTTGTTGAGAAATTTGATAAAAAAAATAAACAATACTTCAACAAATTCGGTTTATTGTGAGTAACGAATCTACAAGGCAATTGCCTATTCGTAAACTCTCAAAGAGAAGTGTTGGTCAGTAAATCTGACATTAAACAACTTATAAAGTAGATCCGTTACAGATGGATCTACTTTTTTTTGTGTTAGTTCAATCATTCTACTGATGCAGTTTTATCAAGACACCTGTTTGGAATGCAGTAAGCTCATCACCAAACGCTACAGTACTTCTTTTACGCTTGGTATCCGTACCTTGGCGCGCAAATATCATGAGTCGATATACGCGATTTATGGTTTTGTCCGTTATGCCGACGAAATAGTAGATACTTTTCATGGCTATGACAAAGCCCAGCTTTTGGCGCGCTTTCGCGAAGATACTTATCGATCCATTGAGGAAGGCATTAGCCTCAATCCTGTTTTGCAATCGTTTCAAGCAGTGGTGCGTGAATACAAGATTGAACATGAATTGATAGAAGCCTTTTTGCACAGTATGGAGATGGATTTACATTTCCAGATATATAATCAGGAGCAATATGAAGAGTATATCTACGGCTCTGCTGAGGTAGTGGGGCTAATGTGCCTAAGAGTCTTTTGTGAGGGAGATGATGAAATGTATCAAAGTCTCAAAGCTCCGGCTTGTAGTTTAGGGAGCGCCTTTCAAAAGGTCAATTTTCTTCGCGATATGAAGAGCGATTACTTTGAGCGAGGCAGAGTCTATTTTCCTGGAGTAGATTTTACTCATTTTGACGAAGCCGCTAAGCAGGCAATTGAAGCAGATATTGCCAAAGACTTTGAACACGCTTATACGGGGATTGTACGATTGCCCGAAGGCGCAAAAAAAGGTGTTTATCTCGCTTATCGCTATTACCTCCGCCTCCTCAAAAAAATTGCTAAGGCACCAGCTACTGAAGTGCAAGAAAAGCGTATCCGCGTGCCTGATAATCAGAAGTTTGCCATCCTGCTGAGTTCCTATTTCCAGCACCAATTCAACTTTTTGTAGATCATGACGCTGGGCGAACTTCGTCAACAATATCAACTAGCGGTCAAACAAGAAGAGGCTGCCATTGCTTTGTGGCAGGCATTGGAAAATTATGATGGACCTGATGCGGTTACATTGGCCTATAAGGCTTCGGCTCGTTCGCTGATGGCACAGCATTTATGGAATCCCCTCGAAAAACTTTCCCAAGCCAAGGAGTCGATGCGCTTGTTCCGCAAAGCGGTCAGGCTAGATCCCAAAAATCTCGAAGTACGCTTCCTCCGTTTTGCGATCCAGCATTCTGTCCCGGCTATTTTGGACATCGCTGATGAACGCCGAGAAGACAAGGCCATTTTGATCGATCGACTCGGTGAATATGCCAATTATGCCCTTTCCTACGAACATGTGCTTTCCTTCTTAGATTTTTTCAAGGAGACTGGCCGCTTCAAAAGACAAGAATTAGAAAAACTACAAGCTCAGATTCATTAATGTACACCTATCTTCTCCTCAACATTGGTACTCTCTTAGGCCCTCTGGGACTTTCTTTCGATAAGAAAGTAGCCTTTGCTAGTCGTTGGAAGGCCTTGTTTCCCTCTATCGCTTTGACAGGTCTAGTTTTCATTCTCTGGGATGTTTGGTTTACTGAGATGGGAATCTGGAGTTTTAATCCAGATTATCTTATTGGCGTTTACTTTCTCGGATTGCCACTCGAAGAGTGGTTGTTTTTCTTGACGGTACCTTATGCATGTGTCTTTATCTATGATTGTGTAAAGGCATATTTTGCGCGTGATTACTTTCAAAAGTATGCTACACAGGCTGCTTGGGGATTGTTTACCCTTTTGATCATAATCGGAGCTTTGCATTATGATCATTGGTACACAGCCGTGACTTTCTTTGGCCTAGCAGGTTTATTGTTGGTAAACCTAGTGGTTTGGAAGACGCCCTATATGGGTTGGTTCTTTATGAGCTATTTGATTGCGCTGATTCCCTTTTTCTTAGTCAACGGGGTTTTAACCGCCATGCCAGTGGTTGAGTATAACGATCTCGAAAATCTTGGGTTTCGTCTTGGCACTGTGCCGGCAGACGATACTATGTACAATATGCTTTTATTGTTAATGAACATTAACTGGTATGAATATTTCCAGTCTCGTTTCGCGCTTCCTGCCCTCCGCCCTCAAGGAGCCCATGTATGATCTGAGTGTTCATATAGATCCTGCATCTGGCTTTTGTTTTGGCGTTATCTATGCTATCGAAATGGCAGAAGATATTTTGCGTGAGGAAGGACATTTGTACTGCCTAGGAGATATTGTGCATAATGATCGTGAAGTCTTGCGCTTGACGCAGATGGGGCTTGAGATCATCAATCATCAGCAATTAAAGGGGATCCGCGACGCTAAGGTTTTGATTCGGGCTCATGGTGAGCCACCGGAGACTTATCAGTTAGCCCTGAAAAACAATTTAGCTTTGGTTGATGCTTCCTGCCCAGTGGTGTTGAAGTTGCAAAATCGAATTCGGAGCTCATATGAGCGCCAAGAGCCCATTGTTATTTATGGTAAGGAAGATCATGCCGAAGTCATTGGTTTGAAAGGGCAAACAGGCGGAGAAGCGATTGTTTTTCAAGATTTAGCGGTTTTGGATAGACGGCAATTGCCGAACGCTTTTACCCTCTATAGTCAAACTACCAAGAATAAACACTCCTTTTATTCGGTGGTCGCCCAATTGAGAGCTGAAGGCTTCAAAGTAAAAGCGCACGATACGATTTGTCGTCAAGTATCTAATCGAGATCAAGAGATTCGCTACTTTGCCGGCAGCTTTGATCGAGTCATATTTGTTGCGGGTAAAAAATCTTCTAATGGTCGCATGCTATACGGCGAGTGTAAAAAAGCTAACCCTAATACTCATTTTATCTCCACCTCAGAAGAAATTGAGCAAGCTTGGTTTCTACCTGGTGAGAGTGTGGGTATTTGCGGCGCTACAAGTACTCCACAATGGCTTATGGAAGAAGTGCAGCAAGTATTACAAAATTTTTGATTTCTTTACGGGAAGCCGAGACAGTGATTCTAGCTTTCAATAAATCAGACCTTCAACAATTGTTAATTGATGTCCGCAGTTTATCTTAAAATTGTAAACAATAAATACTCCGGGCTATACATCGGTATAGGAGTGATATTATTGTGGAGCCTTTCATTATACTATAATCTCAGTCATACAATCGACTGGTCCCATCCTGGGACCTATTTGATGGTCTTGGTGCAGATGCATTTGTTTACCGGACTCTTTATTACGGCTCACGATGCTATGCATGGGACTGTAGTGCCGAGAGATCGTAAAATCAATCTTTGGATGGGGCGGATCACCACAAGTCTATTCCTGTTTAATAATTTTGATAAGATGTTGCCCAAGCATCATGAACATCATCGTTTTGCAGGCACAGAGCATGATCCTGACTTTCATAATGGCAATGAGAATTTTTTCCTATGGCTCTTTGATTTTATCAAAGAATATATCTCTTGGAAACAAATCTTATTGGCTGCGATCACTCATAACATCATGGTAAGATTGGTTGGAGTACCAGAAATCAATATGGTGATGTATTGGATTGTACCTTCAATCTTATCCCTATTCCAGCTTTTTATCTTTGGGACCTATTTACCTCATCGCGGCGAGCACGATCATGATAATCCCCACCATGCAAGGTCTCAAGGCAAAAACCACTTATGGGCTTTTGTGAGCTGCTACTTTTTTGGCTACCATTATGAGCATCACGATAAGCCACGTACCCCTTGGTGGCGCCTGTGGGAAGAAAAATAAGCGATTACCAAACCTCCAATTCTTGGTCTAGGCCAACGGTTTGCTTACAGTTTTCATTTACGAAAACAGTGAGGGTTACATCATATAGTCCCGAAAGCCGGTAACTTTTTAGCGGATTTTTTTCCGTAGAGGTAGTGCCATCTCCAAAGTCCCAGAGGAAGCGTTCGCCAAAGGCGCAACGAGCCCGAAAGCGGGTAGGAGTATCACGATTGATGCGGTTTTTATCGGCTCGGACGTAAATTTCTGCTTTAATATCTTCCTCTCTTTTTTCTTCGATACGTACGAGCCAATAATCATAGGTCTGATTGCCATCTTTGAAAAAGTTTTGCTTTTCGCCCAAGGCATAAAAAATACCAGGTCTAAAAGAGATGATATCAACACACTTTTCATTTGCAGGGCCTCCAAAGGTATCTTTCCAGAGAAGCTCGCCTCGTGGGTTGGTGCGCATGACCCAAAAATCTTCCCCGCCCTTGGCGTAGGCTTCACTTTTTGCCTGGTGGCGAGAATAGCCTCCAAACACAAAACCACTATCCGGGCAAATATCGCTTTGCAGCCACCACTGATCGTTCGGCGAAGCCGTGACCGCCTCCTGAATCATCTTACCTTCGCTGGTGAGGCGCAAAAACCAGAAATCTCGACCACTCTGAGCTTGAATGTAATTACCACTCAGAAGGAGACGACCATCAGGACATTCTTGAACACTCGAAAAATACCCTCCTAAGGGACACTCAAAATGGCGATTCCAGACCAAAGTGCCATTGGGGCGCAGGCGTATCAAGAAGCCATGTTCTCTACTATTGGCATTATTGCTTTGTATAAAATCGCGAGAAGAGCTCAAGCCGGCGATAAGCATATCACCATTGGCGCAGCGGCTAATAGACTGAGCCCATTCACTTCCTTTGCCGCCCATACTGATACTCTGGATGATATTACCACGACCATCGATGACTAAAGTCCAAAGGTCGCTCATGCCTTGATTTTGGCTAAGGTCTCCGTCGCGGGAATGACTCCCTCCTACTACTATATATTCATCATAACTGCTTTTGGCCAGTGCCAGCGTTTGATCAAATCGACTGCCTCCGTAGTTCCGCATCCATTCTAAACGCCCGTAGGCATCGAGTTTACCAATAAAGGCATCGGCCCAATATGCTCGGTCCCCTTTTTCTTCATGTCTGATCTGTCCATTGGTAATCCCCGTAAATAAAATCCCATTATCGTCGGTGACGATCATGTCTTTGAGCTCTTCGCAGCCTTTTCTTGGTACCTCCAATTGCCAAATGATCTCTCCTAGGGTATCGACTTTGAGAAACCATAGATTGGCACAATCAGCTGAGGCCGACTTTAGTACGGTATTGCCCCCTAAAATAAGTTGTCCATCTCTGGATTTGAGGAGCCTGCGGGCGTAGTCTTCACCCGTGTGGTCAAAAAATTTTTGGAAGCTTAGGTGGGGAAAATATTGGGCGGAAAGAAGCAAAGGTAGCAGCACAAAACTGCTAAGGAAGCCTAATCTCAATCTTGATATTGGCAAAATACTATATGAGTGTTGTAATAAAAAGGGCACTTTGTGTCGCGTTTTACCCTCGTATTTGGGCGAAACTGCTGAATATATGTTTAAACTGCAAAAATTTAGGTTTAAAAAGCAGGGTAAGAATGTAAGAGCATTTGCTAAATGTTTTTCGCTATTGAGCGCTGAAATTTTAGTTTAGAGGAGCATTTAGACGATTTTTCTAACCTTAATTACGTAGCATTTATGTTGGCAGGATTTAAAAACTGCCTAGCTCTTTTTTTATGCAGCCTGTTATTTCTTGCAATGCGCAGTCCCGCGACGCATTCTTCATTTGTGGGAATGGATGTTTGGGAAACCGAAAATCCAGACTACAGTATGTTGTCTCGCATTGTGATCGACAAAAATGATCAGAAGTTACTGGCGGCCGAGCCTTGTGATGAAGATGATTGTAATTGGGGGTGGACAAAATTGGAGGATTCTCCTGGTGGGTACATAGCCCGTTACGAAAGCGAAGATGTTACTTATGAGCTTTTTGTGCGAGAAATGAGCACCGAGGAAATCCAATTGTACATTACCAGTACCATCTCCGCTGAAACTAAAGTCTTTTTGGCTTTAGATCGGATGTATCGTTCGCAACCATGACTATAAACACCATGAAATTAGGCATTCGATGACAAGACTGCCGATGTAGCAAACTCAAGTGAAAATCCGAATTTTGGAAACCGAACGGTTTTGCCCCTGCCAATGGCCGGGGCATTTTTGGTATTAAGACGCCGGCAACTTGCTCTAAATGGAGACGACCAAGCATCATTTTTTATCCAAAGCCCTTGTAGCTTGCTATCTCTTGCCTATTTGGCATGAACAGTCGATTGCTGTCTAGCAATAACTTCTTGTCGGTAGGTTTCATAGTCATTGGGGTTATGACTTATATCGTGAAGCTCATTGCCCATCATGATTGGTATGACAGGATGCGTATCTCTTCTCATGGCATATTTGACTTCCTCCTGCAGATTGAGGTGAATCAAGCGGTTGTAATGAGAAGAATGACGGAAAAAATAACGTTTACGGATATTGGCAGATTGGAACAAAGTCTCAGCCACGATAGCGGTATCCTGAAAACGACGGAAATGATGGCGTAGTTTTCTGGCCATAGCGCCAGCAAAAATGGTATCCTCCAAAGTAACATGATCTCGCCAGCCAGCACATAATAAGCAAACATGCTCATTGCGTTCAATCAACCAGTTGCCGAGGGCAGTGATATTACCAAATGAACCAACCACTACCTCTTTGGCATTGCGTTGCTGCGCCGCTTTGATAGCTCTCGTACCATTGGTGGTCGTGATCGCGATTTGTTTGCCTTTGACCGCATCTTCGGTGTAAGAAAATGGGGAGTTACCAAAGTCAAATCCTTCAATCTGGACCCCACTTCGCTCACCAGCAATAAGGAACCCCTTATCCTTATAACTGCGACATTCCTCCGCATGCTCGACAGGGACCATAAAATCAACCCCATTGTCAAAAGCCACACACATGGTGGTAGTGGCTCTCAATATATCAATTACCACAACAATAGACTCCGAGACATCAAATTGATCGATGAGAGCAGGGGTCATACATACGTGCACAAACTTTTTCATCATGCTACAAAATTAAGTTTAAAGGTGCAGACAACCAATTGATTATTGTTGTACTACCTAATATCAGTAGTTCAAGATAAAAGTTTTTGGGAAAAGCGTAAGATTTTGGCCTTGTATCAACCTAAAATCTAAGCTTTTGGGGATAAAAAGTGGCTCAGGCTTGAAATTAGGTTGGATGAGTCTATAAAATATATGTCGAAAAATCGTAATATTTAGTTCGTGTATTTTATTACGAATATTCAAATTGCAGATGTTAAGAACGCTAAACGCTGCTATATGAATAAAAATTCTACTCCCCAACGTAATTCCCTTAAACAAACTAGCAAGCAAAAGCTGAGCATAAAGACTGAAATATGGCGCTCAATCGCCGGATTGGTCTTGCTGAGTGGGCTTTTGATGACTCTAGATAATGGCACGCCTGACTGCTCGCTTTCCCTTGATCTAGTACCCTTTGATTGTGATGGTACTTTATTTCTTTTTCAAAAAACGCCTACCCAGTTTACCATTGTAGAAGCTGATGGTAGCTTACGTGTATTTGGTGAGGCCACTGCTTGCCCAGATGGAAAAACCAAATTGCATCTCAACGGTCAAGGCTTTCGCTCCTCAGATGGTTTGATCTACGGTATCAACAAAGTATCTTCTACGGTCATTGACCTCTATCGCACTGGTGCAGAAGGGCGAACAGAATATTATACACAAATCACCGCTCCCGAAGGCTATACTATCCAGCACTACGTAGGGGAGATTGACGCTAATAGCATCTATTACTTTCCCGGCAAAGGTGGGCCCGGCAACAAAAAAGTCGTTTTTAAACTAGACTTAAACGCAGTAGATCAGGCCCTTGCCAATGGTGATCCGATCCCTGAGCCTGTACCCTACTCGATTAGCGCCAATCTGCCTAGTATTCATGATTGGGCCTTCAATCCGGTTGATAATAAGCTTTATTCGATTGAACATCATACGGGTAGTATCGTCAAGTTAGATATTACCCAAGACCCTATCCTCTTGACCAAGCACAAAAGCGATGGTAATAAAATGGGGGCATTTGGTGCGGTTTACTTTGGGGTAGATGGTACCCTTTACGCTTCTCAAAACAACGATGGTACGCATAGCAATATTTACAAAATCAACTATAATTGTCCTGGGGATTTTTGTGGAGAGCGTACCCTACTAGGATCAAGTGATAAAGTATCACAAAATGATGGTGCCTCTTGTACTTTTGCTCAGCCAAGCCTTCGGATGAGCTTGGAGCCTGGTTTTGCTAAGCCAGGTGATACGCTCAGTTATTTCTTCACCTTTGTCAATCCAACGGTAGCTGATTTGGATTTACAAAACTTCAAGCTCCATCTGCCTGACAGTATGGGAGGTGCCGCCTTTTTGCCCAATACGCTGACCAATAGCTCTATGATGAGTAGTATTAGTAACTACAGTAACACACAGGATCTTGATATTAATCAAATCTCTGTAGGCGCTAAAGTGGGCGAAATTGCCGGTGAGACAAGTTTTGAAGTAAAAGTAGCCTTGCCGAGTGATGCGGCCTTGTTTGGAGCTACGCCCAGAGTACAGGCCTCTTTTGAGCATGGTGGTACTACTCACTATTCTTCTGATGAGTTTCTCCCTCCGGGGAACGCTACCCCCGTGCAAATTGTACAGCCTTACACCATCACTAAGCGTATCGTCCAAGGGGATCCTCTACCAGGTAACCGTATTCAATATGAAACGACCATCTTCAATCCCAATGATGGTGGAGACTACGACGGAGCCTATCGGGTAAACTTTACTGATGTCTTGCAAAGAGGAGGTACTTTTGCCAATAGTCCCCTACCTAGCCTGCAAAGTAGCAACGGAGACTTTGTACATGGTGATATTACGGTAGAGGATTCTGTAGTAACAGTCAAAGGAATCTATCTAGCCCCGAGTGATCAGGTAAGTATCCTTTACTATGTTGATATCGACCCTAGTATGACGATAGGCGAAAGTGTAGAAACCGAAGCCCTCGCGGTCGTACCAAACACTAATATCTCCACCAGAGCCCAAGAAAATACGATCACGATGCCGGTTGAGTATCTATTCTTCGAAGCCGAAACCAGAGACGACCGTGCCTTTTTGATCTGGGCCACTGCTGTCGAGCAAAATAACCAAGGTTTTGAAGTTCAGAAAAGTGTAGATGGGGTAAGCTTTGAAAACCTTGGTTGGGTTCAAGGCAGCGGTACTACCAATAATATGCAAGAATATTCTTTCGAATCAGACCGTCTAGGCTCGGGCTCCCACGTCTTTAGGCTCAAGCAAATAGACTTTGATGGGCAGTTTGAATACAGCAAAATGGTAGAAATTTCTATTGAAGCCCCCGAAACGATCGGCTCACTCGAATTTGGGCCTAATCCGTTTTCGGATGAAGGGACCGCTGTTCTGCGATTGAGCAGTGATCAAGCATTGACGATTGCTATGTATGATATTACAGGCCGCAAAGTAGCAGATATCTACAAGGGTAAATTGAGAGCAGGTGAACCGCATAATTTTCCGATCAAAGGCAGTGGCCTTCCTGCCGGATACTATATTATCAGTGCCCGTAACGACTATATGCAGTTGACGAAAAAGATTCTCTTACAAAAGCTTCAATAAATCGGGGATTTTTGCCTGCATTGCCTCGTAACCATGTTGGTAGATCGCATCTGCCTCTCCGATATCAAAGAAACGATATTTAGCAGTGTCAGGCTCCACGATCACATCGCAAAGCCCGCGGCGTGGCTCGACATTGGTCCAGAGAACTAGATCTAAGGTGCGATAGGCGATTTCGCTGAGTCCTTCGTCTGTAGGAAAAGGGGCAATAGGAGTAACATTAACGCCAATTACCTTTTCGCAGCGTTCCCGCAGGGGCTCAACCGGAAGATTATTCATCAAGCCACCGTCAGCATATTCAAAACCGTTGATGGTACGAGGCTTAAACAAAATAGGAATAGATGCAGAGGCTGCTACCATTTCAAATAGTGGCCCTGCATCTACTATTTCATAGCGACCGAGGCTCATATTTGTTACACAGACATAAAGCGGGCGTAATAGGGAGCTAAAGTCATCTTTACTGACATATTCAGACAGAAGTTCAATGAGGTAGGAGTTATCCGTCAAACCACCTACAAAAGAGAACTTAAACAATTTGGTCAATGATGATTCCTTGACAATAGAGAGCATGCTTTGGGGTTCATAACCTGCAGCATACAAGGTACCTACCAATGCTCCCATACTAGAGCCAGAAACGCATTCTGGACGAATGTCCGCTTCTAATAAGGCTTGGAGAGCGCCAATATGGGCAATTCCTCGGGCACCTCCGCCGGCTAAACAAATACCTAGTTTGTGTTGCATAAATTTTTGGGGCTGATTTAGCAAAAAAAAACGACTTACCCTTCTTTGGATAAGTCGTTTTGTCTAAAGTAACATATTTTTATTCAAAAGCTACTCCTTTGCCTCCTTCATACCACTCTTCGTAGCGACCTGCGTATTGCTTGTCTATCGCATTACGCTTGATCTTAAGAGTAGGAGTGAGCTGGCCTGTTTCAGTGGCCCATTCGTCCTTGACGACGACAATGCGTCTCAAAGTTTCATGATGCTCGAGGGTTGGATTCACTTCTTGAAGTGTTTCGCTGAGACTTTCAACTAGGTCGTCATTATCACGCTTTCTGCCATCCTCAGTCAATACCACCAAGGCAATGGGCTGTGGAATACCGGTACCGACGACACATACCTGCTCAATGTATTCGTTTTTGGCAAGCTTCATTTCAATCGGGTTAGGCGCTACATACTTTGCTTTAGAAGTTTTAAAGATATCTTTCACACGGCCGGTGATTTTCAAGAATCCTTCAGGAGTAAGTTCTCCACAGTCGCCTGTGTGTAACCAACCATCGCGTAGAGTCGCAGCGGTTTTTTCTGGCTCTTTGTAGTATTCGATCATATTTGCATCACTCTTGACACAAATTTCATCTTCATCGGTGATTTTCATCTCCACTCCCGCCATAGTCTTACCCGCAAAACCAAATTTGTAGGCTCCTGGTAAGTTGGCATGCGAGTAAGCAGAGTTCTCAGTCATACCATATACTTCTAGGATGGTAACGCCGATACGCTCAAACCATTCTTGAAGTGAAACTGGTGTTGGCGCTGCGCCAGTCAAGCAAATACGAGCTTCGGAGAGCCCTAGTGCTTCACGGATCTTCTTCTTGATGATATTGTTGATGATCGGAATCGAGAACAATAAGTTGAGGCGAGATTGTGGAAACTTGGCCAAAACACCACTTTGAAACTTGGTCCAAATACGTGGTACCCCAAGGAATACCGTTGGAGCCCCTGTTTTGAGGTTGTCCGCAAAGGTATCGAGAGATTGGGCGAAGTGAATCGATCCACCACAGCGTAGGGTACCCATACTGATCAGCATCCGCTCAGCAATATGAGATAGCGGTAGATAGGAGAAGAAACGATCATCAGGCGTGAGCTTGAAGATGTCCATAAAGGTCTCAAAGGCAAAGACTGGGGCTCTCATCTTGTGCACTACCCCTTTTGGCTTTCCAGTGGTACCAGAAGTATAGATAATCGTCCACATATCATCTAAGTCTCCAGTTGGGTTGTCGCTCTTGGGCTCAAATTTGGCTATCTCATCTTGCCAAGTAACATAGTCGGCATCCAAGTTATACATACCAAAACTAATGCACTCCATTTCTGCTGGTACACCTTTGCGCATCTCAGCCCAATCGTGCGGCTCAAGTTTACCGACGAAGAGCATTTTCGCTTCGCTATGCTCTAATACATATTGTACCGTTTCGGCATTGACATTAGGATAGATCGGAACAGAAATATGGCCTGCCATCGCGATCGCGAGATCGGTCATCATCCACTGCGCACAATTGCGCGAAAGGATACCAATACGCGTTCCTGGCTCAAAATTCCGAGATTCGATGGCCGCTGCCATTTTGCGAACTTCTTGACCAAATTCAGCCCAAGTCCAAGTATGCCATTGGCCGTTGATCGGTTGGTTGAGGTAATTCTTGGTACCGATCTTTGATTCCCAATGATAAAATAATTCGAGGGGAGTCCTGAGCTTTTGCTCGGTCTGGGTAAGAGTAGCCATAATTGTTTTTGCGAGTAAAAATCTTGTGGTCTTATAATAAAGGCAAACAAGGCTTCCGAATGTTTGTTTGCCTCCCAATATGAATTTAGTGATTATTCCTAGTTTCACAAAATTCACCTAATTACAACAAGATTAAATTACAGTCGGTATAAATTGCTGATTGGTAGTGATTTGTGATTTATGCAAACATTTTTTTTAACTTGTTACGAAATAATTCGTAGATAAATTTGTTATTACGAAAGCTTTCGTATATAATTGCTATACGAAACGTTTCGTAGATTAATCTTTATCCCGCAGAAATGCAGAAACCGACCAATGGAGAATTAGAGATCCTGCGATTGCTTTGGCAAGAGAGTCCGGCTACCGTTCGTCAGATCAACGATCGGATCAATGCCAATCGACGCAAAGGCCAAAAAGAGGTAGGATATACCACTACCCTCAAGCTGATGCAGATAATGGCTGATAAAGACTTGGTCAGTCGTACCCGTGAGGGCAAGACCCATCTTTATAGCCCTAACATTAGTGAAGCCGAAAGCCAGCAAGCTTTGGTAGATCGCTTGTTAGAGACTGCTTTCCAAGGCTCTGCCATGAAATTAGTCATGAAAGCCTTAGGGAGTAGCCAATCTAGCCCACAGGAGTTAGATGAAATCCGCCGCTATCTTGATCAATTGTCTGATGAGAAATCTTCAGATCGCTAAGTCAATTTATCTATGCAGTTTGTAGATCTTCTTTTCCCCCCTCAACTTGCCCAAAGTCTTGGTTGGACGCTATTACATTCATTGTGGCAGGGAGCCTTATTGGCTCTTGGTCTCCGGATGTTTTTGCGCCTACTCAAAGGACGCTCTCCTCAAGCCGCTTATATCGCCAGTTTGTGCACGCTGGTCTTGATGCTAGCAGCTTCGACCGTCACCTTATATATAGAGTATCACAATTTCGCCGCTGTAGAGGCGGTGCAAACTACCCCTATATTGGTCTGGACTCAGACTGATCAGATTGCACCAGCCCTGCTTGAGCCTAAAGGATTTGCTTGGGAACAAGCCATTCCGTATTTGTCAGTGGTTTGGCTCACAGGGCTGGTGTTTTTTGCTATCCGTTGGCTGGGAGGCCTCTGGTATCTCCGTCGACTGCGCTTGAGTTACACTTTTGCTGTCGATTATGGCTGGCAGCATAAACTCAATCAGATAGCGCGTAAGATGGGGATCACCCGATCCGTCACCTTATTAGAATCAGGCAGGGTTCAGGTACCTATGGTGCTAGGGCATCTCAAACCGGTCATTCTGCTGCCCTTGGGTTTGTTGTCAGGGATCTCTCCCAAACAATTGGAGTCTATCCTTGCCCACGAACTCTCCCACATCCGCCGCTATGATTTCTTAATCAACCAGATCCTAGCGTTTGTGGAAATGGTGTTTTTCTATCACCCAGCCTATTGGTGGGTATCCAATCAAATCGAAGAGAATCGCGAACATTGCTGCGATGACATGGCAGTAGCCGTTTGCGAGGATGCAATTACTTATGCACGTATGTTAACTGAATTAGAATCACGTCGTCAAAATATGCCCATGATGGCCCTTGGTATGGCCGGCAATAAAAATGGTCTTTATCGTAGAGTCGAACGAATCGTTCAGCCGCAGGCTAGAAGCCCAAAAGAACGCGCCAGTATCATACCCGCGCTTTTGCTTACTGCCTGTCTGATTGGCTTGGTATGGACTAAGCCTCAAGCACAGACCCCAGAAATCCTCCCAATTCCAAAGACCGAAGCGCCTACAGCGGACTTACCCGTCACTGTTGCCACCTTCGAGACTGCGGCCCCAGCTGCTTTGCCTAGGACTACGGCTTCGCCGAACGCTCAACCCGCTCCCCCCTATGAGGTAGAATTGATAAGCGTTCCCCAAAGGGAATCTCAACCACTAGCTACCAATCTCCCTCGGGTAAATGATAGAGTCTTTAATTTGGCGAGACAGATTAATCCGAATCTTGATATCGGGGAACCGATTATTGCGACGCCAAGAGAAATGGATGCGGTAATATTTGAGTTAGACCAAGCTGTCACCTTATTAGATGGTGCTGTACTCCGATTAGATGGTGGCCATGATAATCTGATCATGCTGCTAGACTCCCCTCCTGTTGCTCCCAGACCACCGATTCCGCCCAGACCGCGTGCTGCTGTGGTACCTCCAATGCCTCCTGTGCCTGTCGTACCCAATATTGATTGGGAAGACGAAGACCAAAGGTCTGCTTTTGAAACCCAGATGAGAGAATTTGAAAAGGCGCAGGAGCTCTGGGCCAAGGAGTATGCGAAGGTCTGGGAAAAGGAAGAGCAGGATTGGGCAAAAGAAATGGAGGTCTTTCAGCTTGAGATGGCGCTTTGGCAGAAAGAGTTCGAGCGTACCTACGCTGAGGAAATCGCGAGAGGCGAGGAGAGCCCTGAGATGAGAGAAGACATCCTGATTCTCTCTAAAAAGAAAAAAGCTTTTGAAAGGATTCATGCTCAACAAGCCAGAGAACAAGCTGAATTAGCGCGTATGCAAGCCCAACTTCACGCAGAATTGGCGAGAAGGCAAGCAGTAGAATCTGCTGAGCTAGCTAGAGTGCAAGCGCTTCAGCAAGCCGAGGTGGTTCGTCAGCAAGCACAGCTTAAAGCAGAATTGGCCCGAGTCGAGGCTCAAGTGCTTGCAAAACAGTCCCAAAAACAGCTAGAATTGGCTAGAAGAGAGGCTGAAATGGTAAGAAGGCAGCTAGCGAGAGAAAATCGTGGCTATGAGGCCAACTATATACGCTATCAAAACCGCTTAATCCGTGAGTTAGAGCGCGATGGCTTGATAGATTCTGGCGATTCACGTGTAAAAGTTGATATCACAGAGGATTATGTGAAAGTAAATGGTCGCCGTCTTAACAGATCGCTTGCCAGAAAATACCGCAAGATGGCGGAGGATTATAATGTAGAAGAAGGCCGCATTATTTTCCGCGAAAAGTAGTCATTGACATTAAAATCTAAGATTAAGCCCAACAAAATTGCTTGTTGGGCTTATTTTTTTGACACATGCCCCCAAAACCTTACATCAAAAATGCCTGATTTTACTGCACTCGCAGAGCAAAAACTGACATTGGGAAAATGATGTAAGCTTTGGCATAGCTAGTTTAAGGTCTAAACGTTGATTCGCATTTTGTCCCATTAAAGTGCTGATTATGACCAAATAGAGGGTGTCCAGTGCTGTTCAGTCACGAGGTCACTGAGTGACACAAAGTCTAAACACATGGTCAATTATCTGTTTCGAACGGCTGAAATAAATTTTTTTTTCAGTTTTTTTTCTGACATCTGCGAAACCCTAATACAATATTCTTCGCTAGTTCCGATTAGCTTTTTCGCATTTGGCGAATTCTTTTTCGTCTCATAAAGCCTTGACAGCCATAAATTTAATTTCATCGAAACAAACATTTTGACGGGCTGTCCTTATTTTGCGAATAGAACTATCGTTTTTTTCGAGCTTGGATCAATGGTTTTTTGGGCCGTCTGAATGGTTTGGCACGCAGCGCGAATGGCATTTTTAGTGGGCTTTGGTACGCTATTTGGCAATAGGTACGTGTAACCCAATCATATTTATCACCTGAAAATAATTTATGCAATAGACTTAGACGTTTCCAATTATGACAAATCGTGGCACCCTTATTCGTTTCTTGCCGCCGTATTCCAATCGCATTTTCGCTCATCTGCTCCTTCTCACTCTTCCCGCTTTACTACCGACGGTAGTTCAGGCCCAATGTGGACCTGGTGCGTGTAAGGGCCCGAACTTAATCTTTAATGGCAATTTTGAAGTTGCCAATCCCGATCCAAACAATCCCATCTACGGATTTACCACAGAATTTGGTACCGTATTGTGTCCTCCGGTCAACTTTTATGACCTTTGGGGCAGTGTTACGGTGCAAAACAATCCAAGCAACTGCTTTTTCGAATGGGTTTCTTACGACCACAGTTTAGGAGACGGTTCAGGCTCCATGCTAGTCGCTGACTTCCCAGATACAAATCCTAACGGAACCAACAATCCAATGGATATTTGGGCTACCCAAGTAACCGTTGAGCCTGGAAAAACATATTGTTTTGGTGCATGGTTCATGAACCTTAACAACAACCCCAACAAGTCTCTACCTAATTTTCGCTACATGGTAGATAACATCCTTATCGGTATCTCTCCAGACTTACCGACTAGTGGCAATTGGGAATATTATGCCTTTACTTATACCGTTCCTGCAGGGGTAACTCAAATCACCCTTTCTCTTGAAAACGGTAAGTTTGGTGGCCAAGGCAATGACCTTGCTATTGACGACATCGAATTTGCAGAGCTAGTAAACGGCGTGCTTCCCCCTACAGCTAACGATGATGCAGTCGTAATTCAGCCAACTGCCGTAAACTTTCCGATCAATGTCATCGCGAATGATTATGTAAACTCTCACACCGAAGTATTAGACACTGCTTCACTAGTAATAACGGCTCATCCACCTGCAAATCAGGGAACCGTAACTACTAATCAGTACGGTGAAGTTTTCTTCACACCCGCTCCTGGATACTTGGGTACTGTAACCTTTAAATATGGAATCAGCCAACTATCTGGTTGCATGGACGAGGCAGTAGTTACAATCTCGGTGGATAATATCCTTCCCGTTGAATACAGCAACCTTGGAGCAGAATGGATGGGTGATCACAGCAAAATTAGCTGGACCACCAGTCGGGAAGAAAATAACTTCAACTTCTTGATTCAGCGCTCTCTCGACAATAATCAGTTTGTAACCATCGGTGAAAGAGGCGGCGCAGGTACTTCCAGCACTCGTAATGAGTACAGCTTTGAAGATTATAACGTTGCTGCTATGGGCATCGAGAAAGCATACTATCGCATCAAGCAAATCGATCTAAACGGGTCATTTTCTTTGAGTCAAACCATGGTACTGACCCTCGAAAATACTGACTTGGTCAAGATGCAAGCTTATCCTAACCCGGCAAGTACGCAACAACCGATCGTTCTTGATTATACCAACGAAACAGGACGTGATTTGACACTGCAAGTACTAAATGTAAATGGAGTTGTCGTTCACCAACAAAGAATAGATGGAGGACTAGCGCCTCAAGCAATGCAACTGAACCTGCAACACTTGAGCCCAGGAATCTATCTGCTGAGCATGGCTGACCGCGAAATCAAGGCATCTCAGCGCCTCATTATCACGAACTAAAGTTCGTACTTTATAACGGAATGTCTAAGCGTAAGTATCGCTCCTTGCAGTTTGCAGGGAGCGTTTTTTTTGCATAAAACCTTTCTTAACGCGGCTTTTTGTCTATCTCAATCGCTTACTTTTAATTATTTATCGCTAAGTTTCAATTGATACAAGCAAATTAGCTCCTGCTAAAGGGCCTTATGAAAGATTTTTGGGATCTTCTGATACGCTTTCTCAGTTTTGGCATCTCTCCCTCCTTAGATGAAGAAGGGCGCAGGCGTGCGATTTATACCCAGGGAATTTCTTTTTTCTTTATCGTCGTATCTCTGGCCTATCCGATTTACTATTTGGTTAGAGACTATCAAGCATTTCAATGGCTCTCGTTTGCGATGATCATTATTAACTGCTTGATCTTTTTCGTTGGTGCTATTGGCAATATCCAAATAGCTAAATTTAGCCTACTTCTCTTTGTCAACCTGAGTACTTTATTTTCTGCTTCGATTTGGGGCGAAAATATTGATGTAAAGTTCGCTTTTCTTATCTATTTATTGCTTCCGTTACTTTTGTTCCCTACTCGGGAACTCAAAAATATTTTTCTCTTTCAGGCATTATCATTCCTTTGTTTTGCGCTAGTTCATTTTAAAGCGATTTATTATCTCAACTGGTTAGTACTAGATGTAGAGAAGGCGGTCTCCTTTAATCACCTTATTGATCTAAGTACGGGATTGGTGTTTAGTGCCCTTATGGCTTTTTTGGTCTATGATCTTTACCTGCGAAGAGATAATGAACACGAAAATTTAAAAAAGGCTGAAAAGGCTATTGAAGCAAAGTCTAGATTTTTTTCTACCATCAGTCACGAAATTCGCACTCCCCTCAATTCTCTCATTGGCTTGGTCGAGCTGATGGAAAATACAAAGCTCAACGATGAACAAGTCGAATACTCAAGAGTGATAAAACTGAGTGCTGAAAGCCTAATGTCAGTGGTCAACGGAGTATTGGACTACTCTCAAATTGAAGCCGATAGTCTTGAGCTAGAAAATTCTCCTTTTTCTTTGCCCCAAGCGGTGAGAGAGGTCGTGGATATGCTCAATATTAGGGCTCAAAAAAGAGGTTATGGGATTAATTATCAAGTCGAAGAAAGCCTAAATCGTAATCTGCGAGGGGATGCTAAAAGGCTGAAACAGATTTTGATCAATTTGATTGGTAATGCCGTTAAGTTTACTTACAAAGGCGGTATTTATGTCAAAGTAGAAGACATCGGCCTCGATCATCAAAAGCAGATGGTTCGGATCTCGGTCCGAGATACTGGAATCGGAATTCCTGAAGAAAAAATTTCCCAACTCTTCAATCCTTACACCCAACTAAATCGCACCCTAGCTGAAGAAGGTACGGGCTTGGGCCTCGCGATTACCTGGGAATTGGTGCACCTTATGGGGGGCAAAATCTGGGTGGATAGCCAAAAAGGGCAAGGCACTACCTTTGCCTTTGAGCTCGGATTTCAAGTACTCGAATCAGTCGCCCCAACGGCCAAACCCTATATGCCCAATCCTAATGATAAAAATAGTTTGAGTATCCTTTTAGTGGAAGATAATCCTGTCAATCAGAGAGTTGTCATGCGAATGCTCCAAAAGTTGGGCTATAAAGCCGATCTCGTAGTAAATGGGCAAGCTGCCATTGAAGCTGCTGGTCAAAAACAGTATGATTTAATCTTGATGGACTTGGAGTTGCCAGTTCTCAACGGGATTGAGGCGACAAAACAGATTTTGTCCCGCTGCCGCGAACGCTCAGCCAAAGGCCTCTGCCCGCTTGTGATAGCCCTAACCGCCAACACTACCGTCGAATATCAGCACCAGTGCCTTGCCTCCGGTATGCAAGACTTTTTGGCTAAGCCTATCCGTACCAATGATCTCCAACAAATGATCCTCAGTTGGTTTCCCAAAGCCAATCCATTAGCAGAAGCTTAGATTTTCACCATAAATGCACAATTTGATCGTGCTTTTTGGTTAAATTTGTAGTCCCAAATTCGAGGCTTTTCGCCTAAACCTAACAACAAAAGCACGCATGTTTATCAACAAGCAGGCTCAACTGCAAGCTTTACTAGCAGAACGCATCCTCGTCATGGACGGTGCTATGGGCACTATGATCCAACGCTACAAACTAGAAGATGAGGATTATCGGGGGGAGCAATTTAAAGACCATCCGCGTCCGCAGAAAGGGAATAATGACCTTCTTTCGCTAACTCAGCCTGAGATCATCAAAAAAATACATGCCCAGTACCTAGAAGTAGGTTCAGACATCATTGAGACCAATACTTTCAGCTCTACT
>JBCCQN010000004.1:0-136126 GCA_039024315.1 Bacteroidota bacterium | reverse complement strand
GGTATCGGTGATCTGCGGCTTGATTGCGCCATCTGACTTGAGTACTGCCATGTTGATGTTTATCGCCAGCCTTATGGTGATGTTCATCGCAGGGGTTGACATCAAATACCTCGGCATTCTCGTAGGAGTGGCTTTGCTAGGGCTTTTGATCCTCGGTAAGACTGCAAAGCGAGCCGATACTTGGGCCAATCGTTGGGATGCCTATGTCGCCCAATGGACTAGTTCAGGCGATAATATTGAATCTCAGACATTGCAAGCCAATGTTGCGCTTGCTACTGGAAGCCTGTTTGGAAAAGGAGTCGGCAAAAGCTCACAACGAAACTATCTCGCCAATGCGGAGTCGGATTACGTCTACGCCATAATCGTAGAGGAATATGGTCTATTGGGAGGAGCAGTGGTGATTCTGTTGTACCTGGTTTTACTCTTCCGAGCGGTGAGTATTGTTACCGTGAGTAAAACCTTTGGAGCCTTAATGGCAGCAGGTTTATCCTTCATCCTAGTCTTGCAGGCGATGATGAATATGGGGGTAACCGTTGGGCTATTGCCGGTAACTGGACTGACATTGCCACTGATTAGTGTTGGAGGATCATCCATTTTAATGACCAGTGTCTCTCTCGGGATCATACTGAGTGTGAGCCGAGACGCAATAGAAAAGAAAGCAACTCAAAGAAGTCGCGCTAGCCGCCCTAGGGCACGCTATGCGAGTGTATAAATATGCAAAAACGAGTCATCATATCTGGAGGAGGAACCGGTGGACATATTTTCCCAGCCGTCTCCATCGCAGGCGAGATTAAGCGCCGTGATCCAGATGCGGAGATATTGTTTGTAGGAGCCAAAGGGGGGATGGAATTAGATGTGGTACCCCGCTATGGTTATAAAATCGAGGCGGTGTGGATTAGTGGGATTCACCGTCAGATTACGTTGCGCAATATTCGTCGCAACTTGCTCTTTCCCATCAAGCTCGCAAGCAGCTTGCTTAATGCAGGCAAAATTGTGAGGCGTTTTAAGCCACAGTGTGTGGTAGGCGTAGGTGGCTATGCCAGTGGACCCGTAGGTCGGGTCGCTTCTGGACGTGGACTTCCTTTGTTCCTCTGCGAGCAGAACGCTTACCCCGGTTTGGTCAATCGTTGGTTAGCCAAGCGTGCTACCCGAATTCTTCTCGGCAATGCCGATGCAGGCAAGTATTTCCCGAAGGAGAAGATTCAGGTTACAGGCAACCCCATCCGAAGCTTTGAGCTGCCGGATCGTGCTAGCGCGGCGACCCAAATGGGACTTGATCCTGAGCGACCAATAGTGCTGAGCTTGGGCGGAAGTTTAGGGGCATTGACCTTAAACGAAGCCTTCAAAAAAGACGCTTTACGCTTTGCAGAAGCAGGTGTTCAATTGGTTTGGCAATGCGGCAAAGGCTATTACGAAAAGCTTAAGCCTCAAGTGCCAGAACATAAGGACATTCGGCTTATGGCATTTATCGAAGATATGGCCGCGGCCTATGCAGCTGCAGATATCGTGATCAGTCGCGCGGGTGGTAGCACCATCTCAGAGCTGACCGCTTTATCTAAGCCAGCCATCTTGGTGCCTTCTCCCAATGTGTCGGAGGATCACCAGACCAAAAATGCGCTTTCGCTTTCAGAAAAAGGAGCGGCTCATTTGGTTAAGGATGTGGATGCACGTGAGCAATTAGTGACAGAAAGCTTAGCTATCATCAAAGATTCTGCAAGACTGAAGGAGTTAACTACTGCCATCAGCAAAATGGAGAAACACGATGCTGCTAAAGAAATAGTCGATGCGATATACAAGGAGATGAAATGGACCTAAAGCAGGTAAATACCATCTACTTTTTGGGCATTGGCGGAATAGGAATGAGTGCCTTGGCGCACTACTTCCACCGAGAGGGGAAAAAGGTTTTGGGATATGATCGGTCTCAATCGATCGTTACCAAAGGCTTGGAAGATGAGGGGATGACGCTCTTTTACATACTGGACCCTACCCATATCCAAGGGGTCGATATGATGATCTACACTCCAGCGATTAGTCAGGACAATGTAGAATATCAGGCCGCTTTGGAAGCAGGTATTCCGATTCTGAAACGCTCTCAGATATTGGGTTTGATCAGTGAAAACTATCGAACACTTGCTGTGGCTGGAACCCACGGCAAAACCACTACTTCGAGCATGTTAGCGCATTTGCTGCGTCATACTGGAGTCGATTGTACCGCATTTTTGGGAGGTATCTCACGCAATCTCGCAGGCAATTTTGCCTACGGAGAGTCTGATTGGCTAGTGGTGGAAGCGGATGAATTTGACCGTTCGTTTTTAACGCTCAATCCTGAGAGTGCCATCATCACTTCTATGGACCCGGATCATCTCGATATCTACGGGACCCCAGAAGAAATGGCGGATAACTATCGGGCCTTTGCCAAGCTATCAGATCGCTTGTTGGTGCATCACTCATTGCAGGATCGAGGCTGGACACAAGAAGTGCAGACATTCGGGATTAATGAGGGGGACTTCCAAGCGCAAAATCTCCGCTACGGTGATTTAGAGACTGTTTTTGATTTCGTCTCCGCCGAACGCCAACTCGAAGGGATTCGATTACCATTTCCGGGACAGCATAATGTCTTGAATATGGTCGCTGCGATGGTATTGGCATTGGAGGCAGGAGCTGAATTGTCAGTGCTAAGGGAAGCAGTCAACAGTTTCGCGGGTATCTATCGCCGATTTGAGCAGCAATATCATACTGAGCAGCTCACTTATATCGACGATTATGCACATCATCCAACCGAGATTGCGGCCGCAATGGATACAGCGAGACGCTTATTCCCAGATCGACAGTTAGTGGTGGTATTTCAACCTCACCTCTTTAGTCGGACGAGAGATTTTGCAGAAGGCTTCAGTGCTGAGCTCGCGAAAGCAGATGCACTACTCTTGATGGATATCTATCCAGCAAGGGAAGAACCCATCGAAGGTGTGAATTCTGAAATGCTTTTGGAAAGTATGCCTTTGGCGAACAAGAGAATCGTTCCCCGCAGGGATATCACAAAAGTGCTGGAAACAGTAATCGAGATGCCGACCATATTGCTAAGTCTAGGCGCTGGGGATATCGACCGTGAAATCGGCAAGATAAAAGCGTTCTGCGAAGCAGTAGAAAAAGAAAAAGGTCCAAAAAAATGAATGAATAAGCGAATAATTGAATTGTTGATTAAAGCATTTGAAACTTCAACAGATCAAGTATTCACCAAATAAAAAATAGATCAATCAACAATAATAAACTAGATGTTTTTGTTGACCCAAACATACAGTCCTCGCTCTACGCCAAAAGGCCGAAATCGTCCTTTGGAGGAAGTGGTCGCTGAAAAGAAGCGCCGCTCTGCTCCTAAGAAAGTCGAGATCGGTAAGCTCAGTGTGCCATTTAAGCAATGGGCCATCTATCCTATCGTAGCCGCTGTGATCGTGGCATTATTGATGGCGGCAAATGCTTATCACCAAAATCTTGCCTTGTCAGGGGTTGAGGTAAAAGTGAGTGTAGGCGGAGAGCATCCCTTTATTGATGATGCGGGGATCATTGGCGCGATTGCAGAGGAAGGAGATACTGCCTTAATCGGCAAACGTTTGGATCGAGGGCAGCTTTTGGTGCTCGAAAATAAATTGAAAGAAAGTCCATTTGTACTATATGCGGAACTGTACAAAAACTTCCAAGGGGTCTTGACGGCCGAGGTGGCCTTGCGTCAACCGATGGCTCGATTGATCAACAACGAAGCGGACTATATATACCTAGACGTGAACGGGGTGAAATTTCCAGACACCGAGCTACATACTGCTCACTCCCTTTTGGTGCGAGGAGATTTTGATGAAACCGTGAGCGACACCTTTGCTTGTTCTACCGTGAGTGATGCCATACCGGTGATGCAGTTTATTCATGCTGATCCATTTTGGAACGCTCAAATTTCAGATGTGATTATCCGTCAAAGCGGAGAACTGCTACTGCTCCCACAAGTGGGCAATCTCGAAATCGAGTTTGGCTATCCTGTGCGGATCGAAGAAAAATTTGCGCTACTGCAAGACTTTTATCGGCAAGCTATCCCTAAAGTGGGATGGAACTACTACAAGTCAGTAAGCTTAAAATTTAGAGGCCAGGTGGTGGCCAAGAAATAACCATCGACACCAGAGGATAAAATAAATAACGCTACGAGGCTCTTGCTTTTCTCTTTAACAGTCAAAAGTAGTATTAAACTCAATTTTTAGCCATGTCTTCAGAAAAAGGATCAACAGAGAAAATCATCGTAGGCCTAGATATTGGGACCACGAAGATTTGTGCCATCGTCGGCAAACGAAATGAGTATGGCAAAATCAACATCCTGGGTTTGGGCAAAGCTCACTCAGATGGGGTTAGTCGTGGCGTGGTCGTGAACATCGAAAAGACCGTTCAGGCCATACGCGAAGCCATCAGCGAAGCCGAAAAGCATTCAGGCATCAAAATCGAGGTAGTGCATGTTGGCATTGCCGGAGAGCACGTGCGCTCTATGCAGCACAAAGGGATCATTACTTTGAACAACCCTGATTTTGAAATTATCCAAAGCGACGTCAACCGTCTGCATGAGGATATGTTCAAGATCGCCACACAACCGGGCACAGAAATTATTCACGTACTTCCTCAGGAGTATACCGTTGACAGTCAGTCTGGAATCATCGATCCAGTCGGTATGTCAGGCGTACGACTAGAGGGTAACTTCCACATTGTTACGGGGCAGATCACTGCCGCCAACAACATCTACAAATGTGTAGTTCGTGCTGGTCTGGAAGTAGCAGAATTGGTGTTAGAGCCACTGGCATCTAGCGCCGCAGTACTAACCGAAGAAGAAAAAGAAGCGGGAGTTTGTCTCGTAGACATTGGGGGCGGAACCACTGATATTGCCGTATTTGAAAACAATATCATCCGTCATACAGCAGTCATTCCTTTTGGCGGTAATATCGTAACCGAAGACATCAAGCATGGCTGTAAAGTCATGAAGAAGCATGCTGAGCTACTCAAAGTGCAGTATGGTAGTGCTTTGGCTGACGCAGTTACTGAGGACGTCGTGATCAGTATTCCTGGTCCACGTGATCGTCCCGCCAAGGAAATCCATAAATCTATGCTAGCGCAGATTATTCAGTCTCGCATGGAAGAGATCATGGAATTTGTGGCCGCGGAGATTAAAAACTCAGGCTTTGAAGATAAGTTGGTAGCCGGTATCGTAGTAACTGGTGGTGGCTCTCAGCTTCAGCATATGAAACAGTGTGTAGAATACGTAACGGGCATTGACACTCGGATTGGCCTTCCCGGCGAGCATCTCGCCAGTGGTTTGGTTGACGAAGTCAACTTCCCCATGTATGCTACAGGAACCGGTTTAGTCATTATGGGATTGGAAGCTGCCGAGCATGCGTCTGTACGTAGTGCGAGCTTCGGTCGCCAAGAGCGATCTTCTCAGCGTGGCAGTAGCCGCAGTGCGGGCGGACCTAAAATCAGCTTTATTGATAAGGTTAAGACCTGGTTTGAAAGCACTTTGACTAACACTGGTGAGTTTATCGAATAAACTCTCAATCATTTTACGACTAACAAACGTTCATTTCCGAAAACTACGGAGCCATGCAATTTGAATTTCCAAGTAACGAATTCTCGATAATAAAAGTCGTCGGAGTAGGCGGCGGCGGTGGTAATGCCGTCAATAGTATGTTTGAAAAGGGTATCGATGGGGTAGATTTTACCATCTGTAATACCGACCTCCAGGCCCTCAAACTAAGTGAGATCCCAACCAAGATCCGTCTTGGCGCTAACCAAACCGAAGGTCTAGGGGCCGGCGCGAATCCTGAGATTGGGAAAAAAGCGGCTATCGAAAGCCTCGAAGAAGTACGCGCTGTCTTAAAAGATAATACCAAAATGGTCTTCTTGACTGCTGGTATGGGAGGTGGTACTGGTACTGGTGCTGCACCTGTAATCGCGGCCATGGCCAAAGAGATGGGGATCTTGACAGTGGGAATCGTAACCACTCCTTTCCGCTTTGAAGGACCTAAGCGTGCGCAATCTGCCGCTGCGGGTATTGATGAGCTAGAGAAGGTGGTAGATACCCTCATTGTCATCGACAATAACAATCTGCACAAGATCCTTGGCTCAAAGGTGAGCATGAAGAAGGCGTTCGGCGAAGCCGATCAAGTCCTTTGTAATGCCGCTAAAGGTATTGCTGAGATCATCACCTCTGAAGGTTATATCAACGTTGACTTTGCAGACGTTTGTACCGTCATGAAGGACGGTGGTAAGGCCCTTATGGGTACTGCCGAAGCGGAAGGCGAAGATCGTGCGATGGAGGCAGTAACCGCAGCTATCAACTCTCCCTTACTTGATGATATGGGAGTAAAAGGCGCGCGTGCGGTGATCGTAAACATCACTGCTTCTGAGGACTCTTTGGGTATGGATGAGACCACCCAGATTGTGGAGCACGTGCAAGAATCTGCTGGAAATGAAGCGAATATCATTTACGGTATTGTATATGATGACAATATGGCCGACACTCTTCGAGTAACGGTTATCGCCACTCGTTATAATTCAGTAGAGGAGGCACCCGTGAATATCACACCTCAGGCACAACTGCAACAGCCTCAGAGAGAGCAGTTGGTAGCACCACAGCCTAAGGAACCTAAGCGTCTTGATCGCAATGAGCGTCATGCGCGTCTTAATAAGCTCAATTCTAAGACCTATGACATTCACGATCCTGAAAGTCTACAAGGCTTAGAAAATGTACCAGCGTACCAACGTAAGCGGGTTACGCTTAATGTAGATGATTTTGATCCCCTCAATCTTTCTCGTACGAGTGTAGAGGGTGGAGATCATGAAAATAAGTATCGGCTAAAGGAAAATAATTCCTTCTTGCACGATAACGTAGATTGATCCCTTTTATATTTTATCCTTTTTTTTGAAGACTTTTTTGCTGTCTAAGACCCTCTTTCCTTTGGGAGAGAGGGTTATTTTTGTGTAAATGGAGGAGTAGTACAGATACTTTTTTCTATTCATTATTTCATGAAGGTCGAGCCGTAACATAAGTGACTGTTTTCTCGCGTTAGTCTATAAACTTATATCTACTTTTGTTCATATATTCACTTTTATGAAATTATACCTCTCTTATCTAATCCCATTAGGTTTTATACTAATCGCGGCTACTTTCAAAACTACAGGCTGGGTGCCCGATTTGCCGGCAAGTATGTACAACTATGCCAACATTACGCTGCCACAGCATTTAAACAATCAGCCGATCCAAAATTTAGATAATACGCCTGCCGAAAATCCAATTACGGATGCGGGTGCTACCCTTGGCAGAGTATTGTTTTATGATCGTGAAGTGTCCTACAATCGCAGCATCGCTTGCGGCTCTTGCCATTTGCAAGAACTTGCCTTTACCGATTCTGCACAGTTTAGTGTAGGCTTTGAATCGGGGCTGACCGGTAGAAACTCAATGGGATTGAGCAATGCTCGCTTCTATCCAAATGGGGCATTTTTCTGGGATGAACGTGCTATATCACTTGAGCATCAAGTGCTGTTGCCAATTCAGGATGAAGTAGAGATGGGAATGAGTCTTGATACCTTGGAGCTTAGGCTGCAAAGTGTTTCCTATTATCCCCAATTGTTTGAGGATGCGTTTGGTAGCCCTATGGTAACAAGAGAGCGGATTTCGGAGGCATTAGCGCAGTTTGTGCGCTCTATGGTCTCTTACCAATCACCTTATGATGTTGGTCGCGCCATGGTTCCTCCGGGACCGGCGCCAGATAGTTTCCCTAATTTCAGCGCGCTTGAAAATCTAGGGATGCAAATCTTCAGAGATCCTGCGAGAGGCGCCTGTGGAACATGTCATGCGACCGATATGTTTGTGCAAGTTGATGCCCGTAACAATGGCCTTGAACTTGTCTCAGTAGATAGTGGCTTGTATGCCGTTACTGGACAACTCAATGATGTAGGGAAATTCAAGGCGCCTTCACTTCGCAATATTGCATTAGGTGGGCCATTTATGCATGATGGGCGTTTTCAGACTTTGGAAGAGGTGGTGGAACATTATAATAGTGGCGTGCAAGCGCATCCCAATCTTGCGCCTCAATTGAGACAAGGCGGTCCTGGTGGTCCTCCCAATGGACCTCCTCGACTTTTGAATCTCTCAGATACAGAAAAGGAGGCGCTAGTCGCCTTTATGCACACTTTGACCGATACTTTCTTTACGACAGATGTGCGCTGGTCTGATCCGTTCATCTTTGTCAATAATACCGGCCTTGCTGAACGCTTACCCCAATTAGCCGCAAATGTTTATCCCAATCCAACTACGGATAGATTGATGATCGAAACAGGGCTTGACGGTTTTAATCCGCTATCGATTCAGGTGGTAGATATCAAAGGACGGATTTTACAACAGTATGAATCTATGCCTGCTCAAGTGGAGATTGATTTAACAGGTTTGCCAGATGGGATGTATCTTCTCCACCTCATCAGCTTAGAAGGTCAATCCATGCAAAAGATCTGGAAGCAGTAAGCTATACAATTTTCGAAGGTAGAATCCGTATATTGAGCATAAAGCCTCGATATGCGGATTCTGCTTTTTCTAAGTCTTGCCTTTTGCCTTAGTCTTCCAGCCAAGGCTCAACATTATAAAACCGCCGCTGGTCTCCGGATCGGTAATGGATATGGATTGACGGTAGTGCAAACCCTTAGCCGGAAATGGACGGGAGAGTTGTTGCTACACAACAATTTTCAAATGCAGAACTATGCGTCTGTCATGGCGAGACGGCATCATAGCCTGATGCTGTTGACGCGTTCGGCTAACTTTTACTATGGAGGTGGGGTGCATGCGGGTTTTGGCTCAGAGGCCGCGACCTTTGCGGGCTTAAATGGCGTTCTAGGGGCTGAAGTAACTCTATTCCATGTCAATATGGCCTTTGATTTTAATCCCCACTTTGATCTTGGGCAGGAAAATTGGTTTAGGCCTTATTTTGGCCTTTCGGCTCGCTATGTAATTGTTGAAGCGAACTGGAAGTCGCGTTGGCAAAAGCAACGCAAAAAAAGGCAGCGCAAAAGAACCAACTACAAAGGTCGTTGATACCATTCCAATTTATCTGGACCCAACTGAGCGTTCCCCGACCAGGGGAAAGCCTCCTCCAAGACTGGCGAAGCAACGCCTTGCCCTAAAGTACTGGGACTGCGATAGCGGTAAATCTTTTCATACAAGCCCTGATCAATAAATTGTTGTAGCACATTTGTCCCTCCTTCCACGAGAATGGAAGCAATTTTCTTTTGCTGGTACAATTCTGTTAGCCAAGAAGCCAAATCCTGATCTGCTTTAGGGGCACTAATTAATTTTGATTGGGACGATTGCAGGAGTTTGAGTTGTGGGTTTAGGTCTTTTTCTCTTCCGAGAACGATTGCTTGAGGAGAAACTCCAGGATAAAGCCGAGTATTTAAGCTGGGATTATCAATGTTTGCGGTGTTGCTACCTACCAAAATGGCTTGATTCTCTGCTCTTAAGCGATGAGTGAAAATAGAGGCCGGATAGGCACTGATTTTCGTAGGCTTTGGCAAACCTTCCTGATTGAGGGCCGCAATATATCGATCTTGACTTTGGGCCCATTTGAGCGTGATATAAGGCCTTTTGCTCTCTAGATTAAAAAAGAAAACGCTATTGATATCTTCGAAAGCGCTTGTATCATCAGCTATAGTAACTGAAACCCCTGCCTTTTTTAGACGTTCTACTCCCTTACCCGCAACCAAAGGATTAGGGTCTAGGCAACCGATTACGACTCTCGGTATCTGATTGGCGATGATGGCATCGGTACAAGGGGGTGTCCTGCCATAGGTACAGCAAGGTTCTAGACTTACATAGAGCGTTGCCTTTTTGAGTAAGCTATGATCTCGGACGGACTTAATCGCATTTATTTCCGCGTGAGCCTCGCCAGATTTTTGATGATAGCCCTCTCCAATGATCTTGTCATCTATTACCAATACTGCTCCTACCAAGGGGTTAGTCTGGACCTTAGAGCCTGCTAGACGAGCTAAAGTGAGACAGCGCTGTAAGAAAATAGAGTCAGGATCCTGCATAATAGAGGCCATAAAAAAAGGGCAAGAACCATATCGCGTCGATCGACTTCCTACCGCTGCTACCTTTCGGTCCTGACGGAGTTCAGAAGGATCTGACCGTATAGTCTTACCCACCGCAAAACTAATAAGAAAGCCACTATTTGCAAACGATTTTGCCTTCCTTTTACAGAAAGATTAACAGAATATGAAAAACCGCTGCGTTCAAATTGAATCACAGCGGTTTATAAATAAAATCTTTATGTCGGAAGAGAATGCCTAGATGTCAATATTGGCATATTTGGCATTTCGTTCGATAAATTCGCGTCGCGGAGCCACTTCATCCCCCATCAATACAGAGAAAAGACGATCAGCCTCGGCGGCACTTTCGATGCTTACTCTTTGGAGGGTACGCGTCTCATAATCCATGGTCGTATCCCAAAGCTGAGAAGGATTCATCTCTCCCAGACCTTTGTAACGTTGGATGTGAACTTTGTTTTCATCACCTCCGGCCATGTCTGCAATCGCATTCTTACGGTCCTCCTCACTCCAGCAGTAGCGGGAATCTTTACCTTTTTTGACCAGATACAAAGGAGGAGTTGCAATAAAAACATGCCCTGCCTCAATTAGTGGCTGTAGATAGCGATAAAAGAGCGTTAGCAACAAAGTACGAATGTGGCTACCATCAATATCTGCATCGGTCATGATAATCAGCTTATGATAGCGAAGCTTCTCGAGATTGAGCTCTTCGTGCTGGCCGATACCCGTGATACCGAGTGCTAACACAATATTTTTGATCTCCTCGTTTTCGTAGATACGAGAAGGATGCGCTTTTTCAACGTTTAGGATTTTACCTCTAAGCGGCAAAATCGCTTGATATTTCCGGTCTCTCGCTTGCTTAGCACTACCACCGGCAGAATCACCCTCCACTAGGAAGAGCTCGCAATTAGCCGAGTCTCTACTAGAGCAGTTAGCCAATTTACCGGGCAGCCCACCACTCAAGACGCTACTCTTTTTCTGAACTGCCTCACGCGCTTTTTTAGCTGCGTGGCGAGCTTCAGCAGAGAGTAAGACTTTAGAAACGATCAGCTTGGCATCATTAGGGTTTTCTTCGAGATAATCGCTAAGTTTTGGGCCAACGATTTGCTCGACGATACCCATTACTTCGTTATTACCTAGCTTGGTTTTGGTCTGTCCCTCAAATTGTGGTTCTCCCACTTTAACCGAGATGACACAGGTCAAACCTTCACGAAAATCTTCCCCTGAGATCGCATATTTCACCTTTTTAAGCATGCCAGAGTTCTCTGCATATGCCTTCAAAGTACGCGTCAATGCCTTCTTGAAGCCAGATACGTGCGTACCGCCCTCATGGGTATTGATATTATTGACGTAAGAGTGAATGTTCTCATTGTAAGAGGAGTTGTACTGGATTGCGATCTCCACGGGAGTCGATTCCTCTTTGTCAATGCCTTGAATATAGATAGGCGTTTCGTGCAACGGATTCCTAGAACTATCCAAAAACTTCACAAACTCTCTGAGACCCCCTTCTGAATAAAAGGTCTCTTTGAGGTGAGTTTCCCCTTCATTTTCTGGCTTCTCTTTTTCCTCTTTGGAGAGTTCTTCTCTAAGGTCAGTAATGCTGATGCGTACGCCTCGGTTGAGATAAGCCAGCTCACGCAAGCGAGAAGCTAAGATGTCAAAAATATACTCTGTGGTAGAGAAAATAGTCTCATCTGGCCAGAAGTGTGTCTCGGTACCTCGGTCATCAGTATCACCGATAACAGTAACGGGGCCTTGGGCCTTACCGCATTTGTACTCTTGATAGTGGACTTTACCGTCTCTAAATACTCTCACCCAAGCCTTAGAGGAAAGGGCATTTACACAAGAGACCCCCACACCGTGAAGACCACCAGAAACTTTGTAGGTGTTTTTGTCAAATTTACCCCCAGCACCCAAGCGAGTCATGACCAGCTCAAGGGCTGAAAGTTTTTCTTTTTCGTGAATCCCAACAGGAATACCGCGCCCGTCATCACGCACGCTGATCGAATCATCCTCATGGATGTAAACGTCAATGTTTTTGGCGTGCCCGGCCATGGCTTCATCGATAGAGTTATCGACTACCTCATAGACGAGGTGATGGAGCCCTCTTTTGCCCACGTCCCCGATATACATGGCGGGACGCTTACGTACGTGTTCGATCCCCTCAAGGACCTGAATATTACTAGCGGAATAATCCTGTGACTGCTTTCCTTCTTCGCTCATTTTTTGGTATAAATGCGTTGAAAATATAGCCTGCTATATAGCTATCAAATATACGCAAAAATGCCCAAAAAACATAGGGATAAAGCTTGGGAAAACTAGGCCTTATTGACTGATAATCCACGCTTTATCACGCCTTATCAATTTGCTTTTTTGCCAATGCTAAAGATCGGCGCGAGCTCTCAATTATAGGACCTAGATTGGCCGCCTCTAAAAGGTCTAATCAGAAGAGCAGTACGAAGCTTGATAAAGCTATCTGGCCCTACTAAGCGTTCACCGCAGGTATAAAAATACTGATAGATTTGCTTAGCGGATTGGGATAAGTTTTTTGGGTAGGCTGCTGCGCAGAACGCTTATTCTAGCTCTTTTGAAACGGCTACTCAAGACGCTTACTATCTCAGTAGGCCTCATAGTTTATCATTTAGAACCAGGTTCATCGGTTGAACTGGAATCTCGCGTCGGCCATATCACCACTGTAACCCCTTTGCCCCCTCCAGCTTGCCTTTGGGGTGCTGATGCATTGCTAGAAGATAGGCTATCTCCGTTTTGCTGACTTTGGGGGTGTGCGATGGGCAGGGCATCTGCCAGCAAGATTTCGGCATTGCTCGCATTTGAAACTGGATCATTGAAGCCATCTTGTCTCAATGCGGCCTCTGGACCATCATTGTCGAGGCCGGAGCCTTGCCGGAAAGGGGGAGACTGAGCAGAAACTGCTAAAACATACTCGGCATTAGATGCAAGCGGAACTGGATTTGAGGCAATGTCAAGATTTTGGGCCGTAAGAACATAGAATGATAGTAAGGGAATTAAGCTGATTAATCGGCTTTTCATGTCAATTTGGCTAATGTATTGGTAGTATATATTTCAAAATACTAAATAAGTTAAGTTTGTAGTAAAATATTGTACAAACGGTTAATTTTAGGAGATGAAGTTACTCAGCAGAATGATTCGATCGTTGAATAAAGAGGAAATCCGAGGATTTAGGCTTTTTACGGATCGAATTCAGTCTGCTAAGTACGATAAAAAACTAGTTGATCTTTTTGATTTATTAAGATCTGGAAAATTTGAAGAAGGCGATAAGGCATTAATTGAAAAGCTATACGGAAAAAATAATGCAAATGCATATTACCGGCTCAAGCATAGATTAGTCATTGATTTGGAAAGGAGTTTATTGCTCCAGCATCATATCCTTGATGAAAGAGTTAAAGTATTACGCTACAATACCTTAGCGCGTATCTTTTTGTTGAAGACAGAATACAAGACTAGTCATGAGTATTATCTTAAAGCTGCCAAACAAGCCATGAAGATGGGCTTTCTTGACTTAGAAATCTCCATTTGTGAAGAGCTGCAGCATCTGGCCAATTATACCAGAGAAGTGGACTTGGAAGAGGTGATCAGTTATAAAAATAATCTACTACAAGCATATTTAGAAAAGCAGAAAATTGAAGATCTGTTACAATTGATCTCGCAACGGCTAAAACGCAATAATTTTGACGGCCGCAATCAACAGCTTACGGAAGCCTTAAATCAAATTCAAAGTTCACTCGAATTGTTGCCGCAACAACTACAGGATGCTGGTGTCAAACTCAAAATCAATAAATGCGTTCGCGAAGCACTACTTGGGAAAAAAGACTTCAAAACCTTAGAAAGCTACCTGATCGAAAGCTATCGGGAGTATAGAGAAAAAGGAGTTTTTAACGCCGCAAATCATAAAGAAAAAGTGGTGATCCTCTCATGGATCGTCAATACCTTGGCCAAAAATCGGCGTTTTGAGGCGTCCCAGCGATATACTGAAGAGCTAGGCAATGCTTTACAGGAGTATAATCAATTGCTTTACCATCAATATATCTGGACTTACTATCAAGGCCAGATATTCAATTTTGTGGGCACAGCTAAGCTAGAGGCGGCGATTCAACTACTACTCAAAATCCAAAAGGAACATCCGCGCGAATCTATTCCTGCTTACGATCTGTTTATTGTATTTAATCTCGCGCGACTCTATTTCGACCAAAAAGAATATGCCCAAGCTACTACCCAGATCAATCTATTACTCCATAGTGAGACCTTTGCTGAGCTCGACAAATCCTATCAACTTACCATTAGTCTAGGGGAGCTAATTTTACGTTTGGAAATGCGTGATTGGGATTATGCCACTTACCGCCTTAAGGAATTTAAACGTAAGTTTCGAGCGCTCCTCAATGAAGAAGCTTATGCGGTGGAAGCCCAACTAATCAAAATTATCCATATTATTTGTCGCAATATGAGTTTTCGTATCGACAAAAAATTGGATGTATTGGTGGAAGCGTTTTTGGAACAAAGTATTTATGAAGTAGGGAGTAATGAGTTCATTAGCTATAAAGCTTGGATCTTTTCAAAAAAGCACCAACGCGATTATTACGGGGTGATTCTTGAATGGCTAAAGCAGTGAAGGATGGTCGAATGTAGCATACAAAATTTCGAAAAGCGCGATATTCGACAAGAGGCATTCTGCCTTCTCTAGTTCTTGTCTTTTTTCTTCTTTTTAGGGAAGCCAAACTTATCCTTAAGGTCTTTAAGTTTGTTGACTACTGAGTCGCCTAACTGTTCCCTCGCTTGGTCTTCGAGGGCTTGCTCAGCTTCTTTTTTTGCTTGATTGGATAATCTTTCCAAAGAGTCCTTCGCTTGCTGCTTGGCGATATCTAAAGCCCTTTGGGCACTATCGATCGCTTGTTGTTTAGCCTGATCGGCTTGAGCTTTAAGACTATCTTTATTCAAATCTACCTCTAAACCTGTCTGTTCTTTCAGTTTGTCTTCCGCTAGCTCTAAAGCTTGATCCTTGACGGCATCTCCTGTACCACCGCCGGCGCCACTGATTAGTGGAGCTTTTGAAGTACCACCTACTAGTAGATTTACCACCACTCTATCGCTTGTTTGTATAGCTCCACCACTTAGGTTAGCCAGTGCCTGGAACGCTTGCTCTCCTACGCTACCTGATGGGGCGTCTATGCTAACTTTATAATCTAGATTGCCCGCAAGACTTTGGCGGCCACTGAGGGTAAGTTTAACGCCTTGATATTCTAAGTCAATGGGCGCGACTATTAAATAACCATTTTCAATTTCAAACTTTCCTTGTACGTCTTCAAAGTTAAAATTACGTAGGGCGCTCAGCTTTGTACGATCTGCCAGAGCCGTAAACATAGGCGCTTCTTTAAATTCGCCTTGCTTGAGTTGGAAGGAACCAAGGCTGTATAAATCTTCCAGGATTGGAGACATATCCTCCTTCAGACGGCCTTTGATCCCCAACTCTGTATTTGCGATACCATTGAGAAACTCCAAAGCGGGGGCAAAAGCTTGCACAGGGCTAAAATATTGGTAAGCATCATCTACGCTCAAGTCTGAGATGTCGAGATAAAAGTTATAGGTAGGCTGCTTGAGATTGGTGGTCTCATAAAGTCCATTCATACCTACTTGGCTGCCAAACATATCGAACTTGATATTTTCCATGCTCATTTGTTCCTCAGCGACGTTGATTTTGCCGCTAAAGCCTTTGAGCGTGAGGTCATCGTAAATGACTTCTTTGGCGCTGGCTTGGATGGTCATGTTGAGGTAGTCTGGTACTGGGATTACTTCCCAAGGCTCCGCCTCCGTATTGGTCGTACTTTCATCGCTAGATTCAGTTTCTTCCCCCATCCACTCATTGACATCGAGTCGGTTGGAACTGAGGGTCAGATTCCCGCCCAAGGGCTGATTGGGCATCAAGCCGTAGGCCAGATAGTTGTCGATATATCCTTGCCCGCTAAAATCGCTCTGGCCAAGTTTCCCTTTGACACTACGCAGCACAAGTTTATCGGCCGTAAAGTCTGCACTGCCTTGGTCAATGGCAAAGCCTGGCTGCACGTACCAAAGGTCGGAATAATACAAATTCTTTACCTCAGCGCTGCCGCTCGCTTGCAATATATCGTAGCGTTCTGCCTCAAGATCAGAGTAACGGCCCTCGGTCTCAAAATTGCTGAGATCAATAATACCTCTGAGGGTCATACTGTCGATGGGATAAATTTGCATGACTTTTTCGAGATCAAGCCTTCCTTTAGCCTTGAGTCTATAAAAGGGATCATCAAAATTTTGCACAAACACGCTGCCATCGATGGGCTCTCCATCCATGAGTAAGTGGAAATCGGGAATATCTAATACTGCGCTGCTCAGGCTACCATCTTGGTCAACTAGGCTACCATGGAAGCTGAATTCACTTAATTCTGCTGGGTACTCATCATTTTTAATGTAGCCATCGTCTAGGTTCATTTTTGCGTTCACCTGCGGGAAACGCCCAGTCGCTTCATTATAGATTCCTTTGGCATTAGCATCTACTGCAAATTGGCCTTTGAGCGCAGTACCCTCGAGTGGAAAAATCTCACTGATTTCCCCTAAGTTGAGATCTGCCTTCACGTTGCCATCGATGCTCATATTTTCTAGTCCTTTGACTTGAGCATTGGCATCAATGGGATTATTGCCGAGATCTGCATGGAGCTTTCGGAGATCTATTAGTAGCTGCTCTAGATTACCATCAGGACAATCCAGCTTAAGATCCATCTGCACATTAGAAACGGGTGTAGGCAAATCCGGATATTGGAGAAAACCGTTCTGCACCGCAAGATCTAAACCAAAGCCCGGAATGCGAACATCATTGTAAGTACCTTTTACAAAGCCCTTGAATACCAAATCACCTTCAGTTTTAAGCTTGGCAAAGTCGGCGGTATAGACCCCTGGCACAAGAGAAAGTATACTGCGAAATGTTGTCTGCTTGGTAGCGTAGTTAAGGTCTAGTTGTATATCATCGCCTGGCATCTGCATATTGCCGTCAAACTCCAAGGCTAAATCATTGATGCGAATTTCATTTTGTAGAAAATCGATCGCTAAATCATTGCTGACATCAATTTTGAGGTTGACTTCCCCCCCAATCTTAGGATTATTGAGGTAAGTGGTACCATCGTAGTCTACAAGTACTTTATCGGTTTCTGTTTGAGTTGTTAGCTCATAGATGGTAGCGCTAAAATCTCCCTTGCCCTTGTGTTGCAGGCCGCTGATATGGGCATGCATGGGCAAACTCGCATCTTCATAATCCAGCTCACCATCGATGATTTCGTAAGCTTGTAGTGCTATCTGGAAGTTGGTATTACTACTGCTTTTGGTTTCGGGGGGAGTTTCGCTCTCGCGAACGATATCATAATTGGCTTTGCCGTCCTCTTTGACTTTGACACGAATTTTAGGCTTATCAAGAATCAACTGCTTGATCTCCATTGGCCCTGCGCCAATGACGCTCATCAAATTGACCACTAGAGATACTTCCTTACCCTGTGCTAAGGTGTCGCCCTCAAAAGGGGTATCATTGACTAAGCCAAAGTCTTGCATAGCAACTCTAACATTGGGGAAGTTGCGAAAAAAGGAGAGGTCCAACTCGCTAAAATAAAAGGTGCCTACCAAATTTTCGTTAGCGGTGTCCTGAATGAGGGCGTTGATTTTGTCCTTAAACAAAAAGGGGGCAGCCGCTAAGGCACCTACAAATAATGCTACTACTATAAAAAGTATGCGCAGAAGCTTTTTCATATCAATTTTGCTTGCAGAGGATAGGTATTTAAGTACAGAGTAAAAAGTATTTAGTATAGAGAAAAGGGGTCTCCCTGAACCATATAGTATACTTATTCTAGGTCTTAATGCTGAGTACTATGATCTAAGTACTTAAAATGCGCCAATAGCAAGTTAAAACCCAATTATTGGAGTTGCTGGCTGATATCCAAAAAAACTTACATTTAGTAGGTTCGAATTAGCCCAGCCAGACAAAGAATACTAACCAAGTCAATAGAAGAACGGGCATCAGTATGACAAGGCTGTACTTTATGATGTAACCGAAAAAGCTTGGCATTTCTACTCCACGTTCTTCTGCAATGGCTTTGACCATGAAGTTTGGACCGTTACCGATGTAGGTCAATGCACCAAAAAATACAGCTGCGACCGAGATTGCCTTGAGGTAGGATTGGGTGATTAGTCCCGCCGGGCTGGTACCTGCCGCGAAGGCTTTTACATCGGCAATGTTGCTTACGCTAAGGTCAAATTTGGCTAGAGAGGCCGATAAGAAGTTGACATAAGTAGGGGCATTATCTAGGAAACCAGAGAGAGAACCGGTGATCCAATACATAGAGTTGACTGTGAAGAAGGATTTACCAGTATCACTGGCTGCAAACTCACCTATCAACTGCAGCGCTGGCATCATCGCAAAAAATATCCCCGCAAATAGATAGACTACCTCTCCGATCGGTTCGAAGGTAAATTCATTGCCTCTAAGTGCTTTTTTGTCCGCCAAGAAATAGCTAGCTGCTCCAGCACTCAACTGAATAATTTCCCGAAGGAAGGAAAACTTGGTTCCGTGATAGGTAATAGCGGGCACCCAGTCAATCACATTTGGATCGAGAAATACAGCAGCGACGATCACTCCCAGCCAAAAGAAGTTACGTGTACCAGTAATCCTAATTTTACCAGAATAGATGGATTCGACTTTATCCAGATCGGTGGCGTTTTTACGGTCAAAGAAGTAAAAAATGATAGCTAACAGGACGAGCGCAAAAATCCATTCTGGCAGGACATAATTAAAAGTCCAACTAAAGGGTACTCCTTTCAAGAATCCTAAGAATAGGGGTGGGTCTCCAATAGGAGTCAGGGAGCCTCCTACATTGCTCACCATGAAAATAAAGAAGATAATATGGTAAGGTTTGAGGCGATCGCGATTGAGGCGAATAAATGGCCGGATTAATAGCATAGATGCCCCTGTAGTGCCGATGATGTTTGATATTGCCGCCCCAATAAGCAAGAGGGAAACGTTCGCCAAAGGCGTACCCTCCCGGTCAATCTGCAATAAGATCCCGCCTGAAGCAATGTAAAGCGGAGCCAAAAGAGCGATAAAAGAAACGTATTCGGCTAAGGCATGGGCAGGCTCGTGCGGGTTGTGCAGTCCGATCAAATAATATAGCAAGGTGATCAGTCCCAGACCAGGAGCGATATATTTATAATTGTGATGCCAAAAATGAGAAAAGAAGACTGGCCCAGTGGCAATCAAGATAAGCAATACTACAAAAGGGATGACCGAAAGAGGATTGGGAGAATGATGTTCCTCTTCGGTTGCATGTTCTTCTCCCTCATGTGATTGATCTGCATGCGTTTCTGGCTGATGCTCGAGCTCTACGGGAGGTGCCGCATGTAAGGTTGACTCTGCCTCAGTGGTTTGTTGAGGCTCCTGAGGGGGTGTTTGGGCTGATAGAGGGGACAAGTTAACGCCCAATATCAACATAGTACCCAGCAGCCTAATCCAGAATTTGCGCATGTTTATAACAATCGTCCTGCCGAAGTAAGCACTTAGCCTTACAACTTGCAAGTATTTACATCAAATCCTCCAAGACCCAAGCCAGTGAATGCTGCCATAGTTTTTGAGGATTTTCGGTGCGTTGACGAGTTTTACGTAAAGCTCGCTCAATTGTGTTCGAAATATCTGTAAAGATTGCTTCATCTTCCATCGAAATGTTAGGAGCCATGAGATAAGCAAAGGTTCTGGCCATACCACAATTGGCGATAAAGTCAGGGATGACAGCAACTTGCTCATCTACGAAGGTACCCGTTTCACCCAAAAATATATCCGGATCTGCAAATGGAACGTTTGCACCACAAGAGATCACTTCTAGCTTATGGGTAATCATTGCCTCGGCTTGGTCCTTGGAAACGAGCCTTGAACCGGCGGCTGGAATAAACACTTCGGCACCGCAAGACCAGATTTTTTGATTGATCTCATCAAATGATATCATATCTGGGTGATTGAGCTGGTTACCATCACGGGCGAAGTAAAGATCCTTGACTTCTTCTAATCCCAGACCTTCTGGGCTCAATATACCGCCTGCTCGATCGATAATTCCGACGATTTTATAACCGGCATGAGCAAGGGTAAGAGCGGCAGAACCTCCCACATTACCAAAGCCTTGTATAATGACCCTTTTGTTGGCTTCTGCTTGTTCCCAAAGTTTGTAAAAGTGCCTCACAGCCATAGCCACTCCGTAACCCGTAACCATATCTGAGATAGTGACCGCTTTGCCTGTAGTAGGTGCATAGTTTTCGTGTGTAACCGTTTTGCTGACCCCATTGCGCAATTGTCTGAGCGTTTGATTACGCTGAGAGGCATTGGCCGCTAGGTAACCGTTGACAATACCTTCCTGTGGATGGTGTACGCCTAAATCATAGGTGATCGGGATAACCTCCCGCCCTTCGTCAACGTTGAGGTCGCCACCCGTACCATAATAGCGCTTCAATAAGGGGGCTACGGCAGTGTACCAGCGTCGCAAAACGCCTTCCTTACGGGGATCCCTGGGATCAAAATCAATCCCTGACTTAGCACCCCCAATGGGTGGACCGCACACATCAAACTTAATTTCCATCGTCTTGGCCAGCGAAACAACTTCGCGTTCGGTACAGCCCTTGCGCATACGAGTGCCACCACCAGCGGCACCATTGCGGAGAGAATTTATGACTACCCAACCTTGGGCTTCGGTCTGGCGATCTTGCCAGTGAAATACAATTTCTGGTGCCTGACTTTCGTAGGCTTTAAGTTTTTCGAACATAGTGATCCTTTTTGCTGCTGCATAATTAAGACGGAATCTGCTAAGACCCAAACGATAAACGCTTTTGCCTGAGATCGCTTTATGACTAGTAAATAAGTTGTCCTTTGAAAAGGTTAATCGCGACAAAAAGGGACAAAATCAAGCTGGATTTTTAACGTTTTTACCCTCAGACTAGACTAAGGGTAGTAAAGCACGAAATGTTCAAAGCACTCAGTTCACTTATTCTAGACCAAAGTTGCTACAGCTGCGGCCAAAATCTGATCATACAGGAAAAAATGATCTGTTTTGATTGTTTAGGCCAAATGCAAGGCAATGACTCCGCCTTGAAGCCTCAGGACAATGAATTGTACTATCGCTTAGCCGGTAAAATTCCCCTAGATGGGGCGGCGAGTATGTACTACTTTGATAAAGCAGGCCGCTTACAGCGCTTGGTACAGCATATCAAATATAAAGATGCTATGATGTTGGCGCGGCATCTGGGAAGCTTGTGGGGAAAGCAATTACGAGAGGTGGCGTTCTGCGAAGCAGCTACCCAAATCATCCCTGTCCCTCTCCATTGGAGGCGAAAATGGCAAAGAGGTTATAATCAAGCCGAACAAATTGCAAAGGGTATGGCAGAGGCGATGGGCTTGGAGTTGAGAACGGACATCTTGGTGCGAAGGCACCATACCCGGACCCAGACACGGCTTTCGGGCCAAGCTAGATGGAAAAATGTCTCGGCAGCATTTCAATTAGCGAAAATGCCACCGAGACATGTACTGCTCGTGGATGATGTGATCACTACCGGAGCAACCCTTGAGGCCTGTATCAGAGTACTGACACAGCATCCTATGCCTCCTGAGAAAATATATGTTGCCTCACTAGCAATCGCGAGGAAGCATTGATTCGGGCTCGTGAAAATCAATCCAGATTAGAAGCAAAGAGCACATACTTTCCATACGTATGATCATATCGTGATCTGGGTCCATGTCTTGAATGATGCGATCAATTTGCTGACAGACCTGTCTGAGGACCTCATATGGCTTCAAGCCTTCGAAGATGAGTTGGACAACTTGAGGCCATAAGATGGCTAGTCTAGCCCATCGTTTTTTGATGGCAAGAGGAGACTGAGCGATAACAAGCTGGAGATCTATCTCTATTTCGCTAGTGTAGCTTAAAAACATATTTCGCATCTCATTACTACACCGGTCAAAGCTATCTTCATATTTAAGAAGCATTTCCACCATCTTGTTAGCGATCTCGTCCACCAGTTCATCTGAAATGCAGACGTCGTACATACCTTGCTTGATGGCATAGCACATCTTGTAAGATAGGGTATTAGGATTGGGGAACTCTTGCATAGGACGTAATGTTGGCGTTAGAAAAGCAATACTATTGATGGTTGACTGTAGGGCCTTCGGCTTCGGCTTTTTTGATAATCGCCCAGACGGTGCTGGGGGTAATCTTGAAAATGACGGAAAGTGCTTCCACCGTTACGGTTTTGTTTCTATATTGGCGTAGGGCCATGAGACGATTGAATTCTGCATAGACAGTAAAGTCTCTGATGGAGGTTTTTTTGAGGATGCCGTTTTGAATCATGTAATTCAGTAGTACCTCAGGTTTGTGGACTGTTTTAGTCAATCCATCCGGTCCATAGCAGGCTTTGATAATATTCTGTGAAAAGGATTCTTCTAGCTGGGTCATGATTAGTGCTTAGTGATGATGTGTACAAATACTTGTTAAAAGCTGAGTTATTCAGGGACAATAAATTTAAATTGTTCCTTAATATTTTTGTTTTTTTTAAACCTTGAGATCTTTTTGGCTATAAATGTTCCCTTAAAAACCTACCTTTTTGCTTATATAAAGCCTCTGCTTTGAGTTCATTTTCAATGACTCAAAAAAAATGAGGGAAACAGACGACAGTTTATTGAGATTGTTCCCTAGAAAAATTGTCTAATTCTATCCCAGTAGGTCAGGGTCGTTATTTTGTTGTTTTTTTAATTTCCCAATCTCGAAATCAATTACTCGATAAAACTGAGGAAAACTAAATACAGAAATTGGTAATTGTTCCTAGCGTATTAGTCAAAATTAATATTCATAGTAATAATTAGTTTATTTTGTTCCTTTTTTGCTATGATAAGTACTCAGCTCTACTCTCTCCTCAAAAAGCTTGATCCCGAAACTCAAACAGATTTTGGCAATTGGTTGCAATGGCGATTGCGAGGCAAAGAACAATATCTGCAGGTCTTATATGAGGGATTGTTAGGCAACCCAAAGTGGACTTCCATTTGGCAGGATATGTTTCCTCAAAAACCCTTGCCTGAGGATAAGAAGCAGATACCGCATATTCTCCGTAAACGAGCCCACGCTCTGAAGAAATTGTTGAAGGAATACCTTGCTTATCAATACATCCTTGATGATCATTATTTTTTGGACATTTCTTTCCTTAAGCACGTCAATGCGGGCAAAGTAAATGAGGATTTTATGGTTTTTTTCCGTCAGCTAGAGAGAGCTTATACCCAAAAGGATGGAGCTTACCACGAGCAGATGGGGCTGATGTTAGAGGAGTTTTATGCTTATGAAAGCAGAATGGGTAAAAAGGTACTGGGAAGCCGTTGGCAGGAAATGATAGAACATTTTGCCATCTCCTACCGCTTTCGCTTTTTGGAATTATATCTTTCCACCACTAACAATCGTCATCTTCCAAAAAGTATCGAGAAGCCTCAAGATTTTACGCTCGATGAGCTTAGGAAAGACAGACTGGTCAATGAAAATTCGGCTCTTAAACTCCTTTTAGAGATTTGCCGATTAACGGATACAGATATCAAAAAGTCTCCTGAGGAGCACTTAGAAGTCATTGAAGTCTACAAGGAAAACTATCACCATTTTGAAGCTTATATGCAACAGAATATGTCGATTTGCATAGAAAATTATCTCAATCGTCGTGTTATCAAAGAGGGCTTAAAAGTGGATGGTGTACATCGCTTCAATTATTATGTTTGGGCAGCAGGAGAAGGGCTATATCTTTATGAAGGAATATTGAATTATAAACGCTATGTAAGTATTGTCTTTGCAGGGATTGAGGCAGAAAAACTTGAACAGACTAAAGAATTTATGGCAGTCTTCACTTCTAAGCTTGATCCTAAGGTACGAGAAGATGTTTACCGCTTCTGTGAGGGACTTTGCCTCTTTGAAGAGGGGGACTTTGATCCCATCCTCAAGGGATTTATGACGATTTCCTTTCCTATACCAGCTTATGAGACCAATGGACGACTTTTACATTTACAAGCAAGGTATGAGAAAGGGGAGAGGGCAGAACTAGAGGTTCCTCTCAAAAGTTTACGTACATTTTTAAAGCGAAATCCAGCCTTATCGGAAGGTTTTAAGCAGCAGAGTAAGCTCAAAATCAAACTCTTCTTGGACCTCTTGACTCACTTTCGTAGGGCCAAAGTGTTGAAAATGAAAGCAGAAGCACTAAATATCAAAAATGCTTCCTTCCGTAAATGGATGCTTGCCAAAATAGAGCAAAGGTTGAAAGGAGATGAGTTTTTGCCTCCCCCAGTGTAGAAAAAGGGAAACCAAAACACTGTTTGGTTTCCCCGATTATTGAAGTTGCTTCCGATTCTATAAGTATTAATGTTGGATAAGGATTTTCTCCCTGCGGAGAACGCCTTTCTCTTCAAGAACGAAAAAGTACAGTCCGTTAGGGATATCGCTGGTTTCTAACCGAGCAGTAGCTTGTTCTAAGTTCCATGTTTTCACAATTTTACCGGATAAGTCTACTAGTTTGATCTCCCCTAGCTCCTCCTGAGTTGGGTTTTCCAGCATGACATAACTAGAGCTTGGATTTGGACCGATCGAAAGAGGAAAAGCCTCTCGGGTATTAAGACTGAAATTGAGTAAGCGAAATCCTAATACCGCTTCCTTTTTACCTACTTCTCCGTCAATTTCGCAGGTTACATTTCCGCCCTTGCCCACTAGACCATATCCACTTTGACCGACTTGATCGTTGCGCCAAGCGTCAATGGTAATCTCAGTGCCGGCTGAGTTGATAGAGTAACTAAAATCAAAGTTACTGCCGAGCATCCAACCACCTGTGGCATCAAAATCAAAATTAGTAGCGGCGGTCATTGTGAAACCTTCCGCGACAAAAGTGGCACTAAAGCTGTGTATGTTGCTGGCGGGCTGACTCTCAGTACCTATCTCAATGTAGACTTCCGTTTCGTCTCCCGTATTGACAGGAGTAGGGTTGAGATACGCTTCGATCGTCTGGGCTGAAAGACTCGTTCCAAAGCCAAGGAGCCCAAGCATGATGAAGCCTTGTACTAAGGCATAGAAATTTTGGGGAAGAGACAAAGCTCTCCCATTGAGAATACGTGTGTTGTACATAACAGGGTAGATTAAATGTTGAGTCCACAACATAATCGACCCTGTAGTCAATTAAACCACGATTTTTGATGAAATTTTGCTACCAGAATTGTGGTAGGTTGCTATGGCAGATTTTTGCTAAAAAGCCTTTTTGATACTCCTAAGCACGGTGTTCTGGGCTTAGCAAATCCATTACAGACTTTACGGGGCTAAAAGTAGTTTTGGGTACGGCTACTAAAATTGTATGCCAGTCCGCCATTGCGCCATTCCAAAGTCCCGGCAATTCCAGCGCTTGTAGCTTACGACCATTGAGAGATTTTTGCGTGATAAAACCCGTATCATCATCGCGAAATTGTAGTAGATCAAACTTTTTTCCTTGATAATCTTTGAGTCCGCAAACAAGATCCGTGATGTTGGCAAAGCTGGAAGCCTCGGCGATTGCACTTTGGGTTGCTGTGCTTAAATTGATTTGCGCTGTTTCTACGATCTGTAAACTGATATCTCCCCCTTTTTCTTGCACCCAAAAGGGCCCGCCGCCCGTATTTGTCTCAGTAGCGATAATGCCGCAGACTCTGATTGGGCGGTTGAGTTTTTGGTATAGGTAGGCTTTGCGCTGCTTACTATCTTTATTTTGCCAACCGCTGCGCGGAACGATTCCCAAGCTAGCTAAAAGCTTGAGTGCTTTGGTTTCCAGCTCTGGGCTTAGCATCTGCGTAGCATCTAACTCCTCTAATAAAGCAAATACTTGGGCTTGGGCTTCACAGAGTACTCCTGCAATTAGCTTTTTGTAACGATAAGTGGGCGCTTTGTGGGCATCAGGCACTACATTATCGACATTTTTGATGAAAACTAGATCCGCTTCGATTTGGTTGAGGTTTTCCAGTAATGCACCATGGCCGCCAGGTCTAAAGAGCAAGCTCCCATCCTCTTTGCGAAAAGGCAGACCCTCGCTATCTACCGCAATGGTATCTGTGGCCGGATTTTGCTGGGAGGTCTGAAGCGTGAAACTAGTTGCATATCGTCCCGAGTAAGGGATTTCTAAATCGGCCAAATGTGCTTTGACTAAGGTATTATGCTCTGCCGAAACCGTAAAATGTAAGATCAGCTCACGATTTTTGCCTTTGGCATAATGCGCGCCTTCTACCATGTGTTCCATCGCTGGTGTTCTCAGCTCACCTTGATAGCGATGAAAACGCAAGAGTAACTTGGGCAAGTTACCATAGTTGAGACCGGGTTTACCGAGTAAAAACTGGAGTATCTCCTTGCGTTGTCCCGCCTCCAGCATTCTCAACAAGTCTTGGCCATTGCGATCAACGACTTTGACCAAATCTTCATAAAAAGCAAATTGTTTGATTTCTCGAAAAAAAAGCTCGAGCTGAGCGTTCTCCGCAGGAGTCCTCCCCTCCCCATTGAGATACGCATACAAAAGTTTGAACATCCGACTTGCGGCACCAGAGGCAGGTACAAATTTGCAAATGCGGAGCTGTTCGGCCTTGCTTTCGTACAGGCTGATGAGGCGATCTATTTCGGTCTCCTCATATTGCAGCACTCCGTCTCCAATTTGAGGCGCACGAAGGAGCTGTATGGGGGGAAAGCCCTGCTGGAAACGCTCCATTTGCCAAAGGAAAAGATCAGGAGCGATGCCTTTTGTCTGCATCAATTCCTGATCTTGCTTGCTCATTTGAGCCAAATATTCTGTTGTCTTCAAATTTTTGATTGCTTACCAAAAGATTGCGTAAAGAGCCGCGGTAATCAATAATACTGCAATGGCGCCAATGTTGAAGACTGGTCCTGTCGCGAAAAGCTCTCTCGAAAGCGTAATACCTTTTTCGTGATCTTTACCGCCATTTTCCAATTGGCTGATGACGACCATTACGATCATTGACAAGACCCAAGTCCACATCATCTGATGCATAAATGGTATGTCCACAAACATAGCATGCTCAATCCAGCCTTTGGCGCCAACCTTGAAATACAAAGCAATCGGGATCGAGATAATCGCTCCCCAAATTGCGGCATTATTGGTGGTCTTTTTCCAAAACAATCCTAGCATAAATACTGCCAAAATACCCGGACTGACAATGCCTGTATATTCTTGAATGTATTGAAATACTTGATCCAAGCTGTCCAGTGTTGGGGCTAAAATAACTCCAATTACCAGTGCGACTACCGCCGAAATACGACCGATATTTACCAATTGCCCTTCAGAAGCATCAGGTTTGATGTAAGGCTTATAGATATCCATCGTAAAGATGGTCGCAGTGGAGTTGAGCATAGAGGCAAGAGAAGAGACAATGGCCGCTGCCAATGCCGCAAGTACTAGCCCCTTGAGGCCAGAAGGCATAAACTTCGAGATCAACCAAGGTGAAGCTTTATCATTGTCAAAGGCCAGACCATCAGCGGTCTCTTTGATGAAGGTCGGATCAATCGAGTCCAAAGTAAGGGCACCAACACTAGGGTCCACATTCATCGCATAGGCTACGATGCCTGGTACTACGACGATCAAAGGCATCAATAATTTTAAGCCTGCGGCGAACGCTATACCTCGCTGAGATTCTTTGAGGCTCTTGGCCGCCAGTGTCCGCTGGATGATATATTGATTAAAGCCCCAGTAGTAGAGATTCGCTACCCACATCCCGCCAATCAATACTGCTAAGCCCGGTAAATCGCCCCAAGCGTCTTTGTATTCGATGACCTTGCTGCCGTCTTCGGCAGTGACAATTTTGTCTGCAATCATCACTTCTCCTTGATCCAAGATCATCGAGAACTTCTGCGGAACAAAGTCTAACAGTTTTTGGAAGCCAGCCATTGCTCCTCCGCCATCGGCGTACTGATCTAAGGCGATGTAGGTTGTGACTAAGCCCCCCAATACCAATAGCGCAACTTGTACTACGTCTGTCCAAGCCACTGCGGCTAGGCCACCCCAAAGAGAATATGCTGCTGCAAAAAGAGCGAGTCCGATCACGGCGGTAAGCATCATGCTGCCGTCGCCTGCGCCCATAATGGTATCCAACGCCTTAGCTCCTAGAAAGAGTACAGTCGTCAAATTGACAAAGACATATAAGGCGATCCAAAAAACCGCAAGGATAGTCTTAAGATTGGTACTGTAGCGTTTTTCGACAAACTCAGGGATGGTATAGAGTCCTTTGTCGATGAAAATCGGTAAGAAAAATTTACCTACGATGAGGAGGGTGATAGCGGCCATCCACTCATAGGAAGAGATCGCCAAGCCAATGGCAAAGCCCGAGCCGGACATCCCAATAAATTGCTCAGCGGAGATATTGGCGGCTATCAGTGAAGCCCCGATCGCCCACCAAGGCAGGGTTTTGCCAGCGAGAAAATAGTCCTCGGAGGTCTTTCCGCCTTTGCGGCTCACCCAAAGGGCAATGCCCACAATGACGAGCGCGTACGCGACAAAAATCGAGTAGTCAAGTATTTGAAAATCCATAGTAGCAGTAAATAGGTGTGTTCTTTTCGCATCCAATCTTAGAAAAGAAAGCAAGAAGATAAGGCCCCCTCTTTAGAGGCGCAAACATTCACACCCTTGTATCACAAAAAAATCCCGTAGTGGCGCAAATTTCTCGCCGCTACGGGATAAAAAGTAATCTTCGCTGATTTACCAATCAAATTCTTGATTTAGAATCACGTCAATGCAGTCTGTTACCCTGCCGTTTTGGTTGAGCTTGTGTAGCTCAATGGAGAAGAACACTTGGTTGGTTTTGCCATTGGAAAAAACCGTGCGAGCCGCGATCGTACTTGGGCCTACCCAATTGTTTACCTTGGCGATCTGGCCTACATAGATATCATTGATGGGGTCCTTAGAATAAAAGGGGTCTGCACCAGTGATAAAGGTTGATGACTCCAAAACCGGAAATCGATTGGCAAAGTCTCCTTGGGGGACGGCTAAACTATCCTTGGGCAAACGCGCCTGACCAGAGGAAGTAGAAAGGCTATCCATGGGAGAAAACCCAAAAATCGTAGATTGATTAGGGGCGTCGGCATTGGGGAAAGGATTGGGAAATTTGGCAGTAAATAGGATCTTACCTCCTTGATTAAGGTATTCTTGGATTTGCGTTGAGCCAACTTCCATCGCGATCCGCTCGCCTAAACCGCTTAATTGTTCTCCGTCGGAGTACCAAAATACCTTGTCATACAATCCTAATAAGAAGCCAATCGTCGGGTCCCAAAATGGCGGCAATTGGGTGGTAATGGGATAATAATCGTAGGCTAAACTAAGGTTGAGGAGACTAGAACGATAAATACCATCTGCCAAGGCAGAGCCATGGGCATCTACTACCAAAAGATCTGCCGTTTGGCGTTTGACAAAGAAAACCTCTGAACTATCTATCGGGCTTAAGCTCCCCGCGATATCCCTTGCTTGAATAAAAAGCTGATTGTCTCCATCTACTCGCAAATCTTGCAGTGGGTTGTCCTGTAAATCAGCTTCTGCATCCAGATAGAGTTGAGCGTTCTGGGAACCAGCCTGCATGGGAGACTCCGGAATGAAGCTCGCGAAGGTGGTAAAACGGTCAATGGGATACCAAGCCCCATCATTGAGGCGAATAAAGAGGGAATCCAGCGTTTCGTTGCCGTCTAGATCCTCGGCCCTCCATAAGATTGACCAAACTGATAGTACCGTATCAGGGATGCTAGTCAAAGAATCAAATTTGACAGTAGGAGGGGTATTCCGTATCGGAACGCTCAGAAATGCTGGACTAGGGTCCGCCGTATCATCATCATCAATCGCGCGCACGTAGAAGCTAATATCCGTGGTATCACTACCTACGGGTATATCAAATCTGAAAGTGCTATCTGTCTCTTGGACAAAATCCCAATTTTGCTCATCAAAGGAGAGTTCATAGCCTTTGACATAGCCATCTTGGTCTTCTCCTGACCAGCGTAGTCTGACTACGCTATTGAGACGATTGGGGCCACTAAGGTCAATTTGATCCACAAAGATTTTGGTATCGGGTGGCAAATTGTCTAGCGGACTGCCCGTATCACAGGCCGTAAAAAACAGTGCGAAGAGGACTAGCCAAACAAGAGTTGTTGGCCAGCGCCAAGCCGAAGCTTGATCGCTGACCCATAACTCATGTTGACTATTTGTGATGATTCGGTTCACAAAGGTCATTATTTGATGAGCATAACTTTTTGGCGGGCGATCACTACCCCTTCTACCTGAAGGTTGAGGAGGTAAGTACCTGCGCTAAGCTGCTCGGTTTGAAATTGAATCGTACCGTTTTGATCGAAGATGTCTTGTTGCCCAACGCGGCGCCCCATCAGATCCGTCATGATGGCTTCTGCCTTCACCACTTTAGGGAAATCATACTGAACGTTCAGCGCAGCTGCAGTAGGATTAGGAAATACCTTGAGCGTAGTACCTACCAACTCATCTTCGATGCTATTGATACCGTCAACACAGTTGGCGCCAGAAAAGGAGGCTGCATCTTCATTGTTGCGAGGCAAAAGCTTCATCTGCCCAAAGCTGTAGTACATGATACCCGTGAGGCTGGCCATAGTGTCGCCTACAATCACCTGACAAGCAGGCACTGTCATTACCCCAGAATTGGTCGCCCAGCTCGTATCATTGACGTAAGAGAAGGCCAAAGAGCCAAAGGCATTACCCGTAACACGACCGGCAAGTACACGACAGCCAGACATTGGATCAAACTGATCACTGCCTACTCGGTACTCCGCGAAGTTACTAGGATCATCGGCATTTTCGTCCACTACATAGATGTCGGCATTATTAGGTGCTACTAGACGTACTAGCATACCTTCGTAAGGCTCAGTAGTGGCGAAATCATAGTCAGAAAACAAAGCCGGATCAGCATCGGTAGCGGCTGGCAATGGGTTACCAGTGCTAAGCGTTGTTACCGTAACAATATCACTAAGACGAGTAAAGCCAAAGTTTTCTTCAACGGTACCACGAACGCTAATTTTGTCCCCGCGTGATAAGCTAGCCAACTGAGCATTTTGGACGAGAGAGATGCCTGTCCAAGCATTGCCGGTTTCTTGCTGCATATAAACAAAGCCTAAATCATTGGCATCTGCGGTCGCAGTAACGATTCCCTCTACGGTTACTTCCAGACCTGTATAGCCTGAGTTGCCATTTTCATAGGGGGTAAACTGCAAATCAAAAATGGTCGTACCATTGTCGCGAACGGCGAAAAATAGTGGGTTGAAGTTGTTGTTGATATCGGGGGAAGTCGAAGTTAAGTTGTCGTTATCTTCTGCCGTGATATAATACTTGACAAAATCACCATCGCTAAAAGCAGTGTTGGGGATGGTACCTGTATAAGTAGAGCCAGAGCCGGTCATAGGCACGGTTAAGAAGTTAGTATTACTCACTCCAACCGCATAATGTAGGGTAGCCGTAGCCACGGTACCATCATTGTCTTCGATGGTAGCAGAAACCGAAACATCCTGCATTGCGGTAGGCGTGACAGGGTTACGGCTGATGTTGGAGATCAAGGGCGAAGAAGCGCCTTGAGCGGCAACATAGTCCTCTGCTTTGTGAGGATAAAGTTCATAACCACGACCATTGGCGCCAAAGCAACCGTTCGCAGAATGCGCAACCACCCCACGGATGGTATCAAACTGATCCCCTGTGTTAGGCGGAACGAAGGTACCACCATTGGCGGGGAGGCGCTGCACGAGGAAGCGATCAGAGATGTTGATCAAATTTCCTTGGGCATCTGCACAAATAAAGCTCACTCGGTTGCCACCAGAAAAGAAGCTAACGGCCGTTACGGTAAGATCAGTAAGGGTAACATAGGAGCCTTCCCATTGCTCACCGGTGGCCGGAAGATTATCCTGTAAGTTGTCATTTAGATCCCCGACAGAGATTGTCTGGGTTTGGATTTGCTTGCCTGCATCGACTACGGTGATTTCAAGCGGTAGGATTTCTGTTTCATTACCGAAGCGATCGATGATACCTCTAACGACAACCGAATCACCTTCTAGGAGGTCTAGTACATCCGTTCCGGCAACGGGAGTTGGCACATTAATCGTGTACAAGTCGATTCCAGAAAAAGGACCGGTACCGTTTTGAAGCCAAAGGTTACGGCCCCCCGTAGCTTGGGCCAAGCCACCGTCTTGGACTACTACGCCATAGGTATAGACCGTATCGCCTAGGTAAAATGAAGTGTCAATACAGGCTGCGAGATCGTTCGCAGATACGTTTTGAATCTGTTGGATCGAGAGGGTATCCTGCGCTTGTAGGCTACTCAGCATTCCACCCAAACAGAGAAGGAGGAAAAGTTTTTTCATATGTATAATGAGGTTTTGGTACGAATTATTTGATGATCACGAACTTGCCGCGCTTTTTGTCATTGGTCTCTTGATCGATCACCACAAATAGGTAAAGCCCACGGGCAATGATTTGATTGTCCTGAGACAATAAGTCCCAAGCATGTTCGCCGCCCGAAAAGACGGTTTCTTCGGTATTGGAGTAGGTGTCATGCCAGCGAGTATCGCTCCCGTCATAGGATTCGTCGTGTTGGATGACATCTACCAAGTCGCCCGACAAAGTATAAATCCTGATCTCGCAATGAGCGGGGAGGTTGGCGAAAAGGAGCTTGCGGTCTTCTTCAAAAGAAGAACTGCCCTCCCAAGCCGCACTAGCATAGTAAGGGTTGGGATAGACAAAGGGATCCCCGTTATTAAAGCCTTCGTTGGCTGGTTTGCCGGCAAAGACCCGTTTGGTACTCGCCAAAGGTGCTGACTCCAAGGAAATTAGGTTATTGGTTTCGTCGCCACTATCATAGGCCGTCATAGAGATGACATGCTGCCAACCATTGGCGATACCTTCGAAGGTATATTTGTAAAAATACTCATTGGTGTCTCCTGGAAAAGTAACGGCCTCTTCAAGCCGCGCTCCTTCAAAACCTGCGTCATAAGAGATGGTATTGCCGGGGATATCCCATTCCGCAACCAAATCCAAAGAAGCGAGAATATCTTGAGTCTCTTGGACATCAAAACCAACGGCGGTTTTGTATAGGCGATAGCCTTCAAAGTCTTGTAGTTTGGAGATGGGATCCACCGAACGCTCCGAATTATCTGACCAGTAAACATCAATACTGTTTTCTCCTGGTATTACACGCATTTTGGGAGGATCGGGTGGGGTAGGCAAGATAAATCGGCTAATCCGTCCATCCCCATTGCGATCTTCGCCAGGCTCCAAGATACAGTTGCCATTGGCATCTTCACCATTGTAAGCCGTCTGAGCCCAACCTGCGTTTTGAATGAGATTGGAACGCTGAGCGGGGGTATTGGCAGAGGCTGGCAGGCCATCAAAATTACGCTTGGCCAATACCATCGCGTAGGCTACGTCTATATATTCACCTGGATTGAGGCTCGTAAAAGGCCCGGCAGTAACCAAAGTTGAGCGATTATTGGCGCTCGAGATATTGTTTTGGATATCATCCCAACTCGGCAAAAAATTGAGACCATTGGCCATCTTGCCGTAGCGCTGGAGATCATTGACAGGAAAGAAAAAAAGCGGGTCCGCTGAATTGCGAAACTGCCAAGTATTGTAGTGGACGCCAAAGTTGGGTGAGCTTGGGCAGTTGCCGTTTTGCTCTGCGCCCAAGTATTTGAGCCCTAGATAGCTATCCGTAAACCCAATATCACCTAGCGCATCAAACTCATAGCCCATATTGAGGCTGTCAATAAAACCATTGCCTCCTTTGTTGTAAAAAGCAGTGCCGCCTGGAGGCGTGATCTGTACGTTGCGGACCACCCCGTCCATCCAATAACCCACAAATATTGAGTCTATGGGCACAGTATTGACATTCTTGATACGAAAGTTGAGAATGATGAAAAAATTGGCGAAGCTAAAATTCCAGTTATATACTTGATAATCTACCTCTATCCCTAGAGGGCTTAGGTGGTTGGCAATGGGAAGATTGGTCGTTCCGTTGAAAAACGAAAGCGAAGAGTCCGAGAAAGTTGAAATATAGTCTTGATGCGAGATGGCATCAGGAGTGAAAAATGGACTGTCAAACAGAGATGAGCGTTCCGCGAGCGGTGTCTTAGAAGTAAACTCAAAACCGGCTTTGCCCGTCGAATAGCCCGCTGCATCATCTACTGCACCGGTACTAACTGCCACCTGTCCATTGACAATGCCTCCGACCCAAAGGCCACCGTCAAAAATATGCTCGATACTCGTATTGACCGGATACTCTAAAGAGGGATATTCTAGAATATTGAAGCTACCACTAAAGGCATTGCCTACATTGCCGAGATTGGTGATCGTGCCAGAAACATTGCCTGCGGTAGTGACTTTTTCGTCAAAAATATCAGGCAGTTGGGCGCTGACTAAGCCATAGCCGCAAACCAAACAGAGAAGCGTAAGGAGGTTTTTCATCAGGAGGCAAAATTAGACAATTCCACGTGGAGGAGAAAACATCGGGGATGAAATCTATGTTAAACTCCGCCTAATCAGTTGTTCAGCTAGGCTACACGCATATTCATTGTCTCTAGGATGCGGTCGTTATTTCTGCTATCTCAACGTGCACAGTCCATATTTAGCATAATCCCATGAAAAGATTTTTGGCTTTTTCCGCTTTCCTTTTTTGCCTGCTAGCGCAGAACGCTTATTCGCAAGATAGTCTATCTACCCAAGCTTCCTTCCAACGCTATGAATACGCCTCTATTGTCGTCGAATATGGCGAGCGAGAACAACGTATCAGCATTACCGATGGCTTTTATAAAAGCAATCGTTTTGCGCTCAAGGTGGTAGATCCAGTAGTATTGCAAAGGCAGGTCCTAAAAACGGTACCTGATGCTGCTGGGCGGACGGAAAGTAAAATTAGTCTTTCAGATAGTACCCAAGCTAGTCAAAATGATAGGTTCAAGTCCAAGGCGCCTAGAGCTGATTATCAGGTCCGCGGTGAGTTCGATAATACCTATGTCTTTCGGCTACTCTCTGAGTATCAAGCGATCGGTTGGGAAGTCAGTATGATGGAGTTTGGGGTAGGTTCCAAACAGCTCCACGGGGACAAAGTGATGATGATTATCTTACGGAGAAAGCTTTAATCAGCAAAATATGCTTTTACCTGCGCCTCCATTACTGCAAATTGTTCGGCCCCATCGGGAGCATAATTGATGGCTTCTCCCATAGTTGGTGCTATCGATCTTTAACTAGACCAAACATTCGTCCATTTGAGCGCTGATTTTGCTGAGCGCCTCAATCCGAGATACGGCTAATTGGCAGTCTGCTTTTTCTTGCAGAGAGCAATTTTATTGCGCAAAATCGCCATTTGCGTACTATTGTGGAGCATATTTGCGTGCTCCTCCGCTGCTTCCTCAAAAGATGAGAATAGTCCAGAACTTCATTGTATTGAGTACCCTGTGAGTAAAGCTCTTTGCGCACTCTATTCCCTGCCCTTAGCTGCTAGCTGGGGCCTTTCTTTAGGCTTTGTCTGGAAGATGAACGCGGAGACGGAGCTAGGCTGGAATAAAATATCGTTTTACGTGCTTGCTCAATTAACCTTATTTAACAAAAAGCTACTGCTTATATTTGGTGAAATTTACTCTCTATGTCTCTACTCGCCGGCTTTGCCGAACGCTTGGATCAAGCCGCTTTTCAGGCCCAAGCCACCCCCCAAATTAGTCTTGAGTCCCCTATTACCGTTGACGAAGCATACGAAGTACAAGCACTCTCCTTAGCGCAACGTTACGCCCGCGGCGAACGCTTAATCGGGCTGAAGCTCGGTTTTACCAGCAAGGCTAAAATGGAGCAAATGGGCGTACATGATATGATTTGGGGCCGTCTTACCGATCAAATGTACTTAGATAGTGGTGGGACTCTTGATATGGGTAAATTTATACACCCTCGAGTAGAGCCTGAGATCTGTTTTAGAGTGGCCAGAGACTTAGTTTGGCCCCTCAAGCGTGCTGAGCTGACCCAATATATTGACGGTATTGCTCCTGCCTTAGAAGTCATCGACTCCCGCTACGAAAACTTCCAATTTTCGCTAGAAGACGTGATTGCGGATAATTGCTCCTCGGCTGCTTTTGCGGTTGGCCCTTGGATGAGCCAACATACTTCCCTTGCTAATCTAGGCATTGAACTGATGGTAGATGGGGAAATCGTGCAGAAGGGAAATTCAGATGCGATCCTTGGGGATCCTTGGGAGTCTGTTTTGGCTGCTGCTCGTCTAGGGCATCAATACGGACAGCCTATCGTCGCAGGCTCTTATTTGATGGCTGGCGCAGCGACTTCTGCTGTTTACCTCAAAAAGGGCCAAAGCATCAATGCTAAGGTCAAATCCTTGGGGACGATTGGTTTTATTACCCGATAATGAATTACCTGCCTTTCTCTAATATTACCCTTAAAACAAAAAAATGAATACTCACGATACGTTAGATCCCGGTATTTACGTAGCCTCTGGCGATCGCTATGACTCGATGAAATACCGTCGCTGTGGCCGTAGTGGCCTTTTGTTGCCGATGATTTCTTTAGGACTATGGCACAACTTTGGTCATCAGGATGATTTTCATGCTTCGCGCATGATCTTGCGCAAAGCCTTCGATATGGGGATCACCCATTTTGATCTCGCCAATAATTATGGCCCTCCCTTCGGCGCTGCCGAAGAAAACTTTGGCCGCATCTTTGCCAAAGATTTTAAGCCTTATCGCGATGAATTGATCATTTCTAGCAAAGCGGGTTGGGATATGTGGCCCGGGCCTTATGGTAACTTTGGTTCTCGCAAATATCTTATCGCCAGTCTTGACCAAAGCCTCAAGCGTATGGGCTTGGATTATGTAGATATCTTCTACCACCATCGTCCAGATCCCGATACACCGCTAGAAGAAACCATGGGTGCGTTAGATCACATTGTGCGTCAAGGCAAAGCACTCTACGTAGGAATTTCTCAATATAATGCCGAGGATACTGCCAAGGCCGCCAATATGCTGCGTGAGATGGGAACGCCCCTTCTGATTCATCAGCCGCGTTACAGCATGATGGATCGCTGGGTAGAAAAAGGCTTGCTTGACGAACTAGAAAAACAAGGTACTGGTTCGATTGCCTTTTCTCCCTTAGAGCAAGGGATTTTGACTAGTAAGTACCTCAAGGGGATGCCAGCGGATTCTCGTGCCGTCAAAGATGGACGCTACCTCAAGCCAGACAGTATCAGTGATCAGACAATTGATAAAGTGCGTCGTCTTAACGAAATCGCCGAAAGCAGAGGTCAAACCATGGCCCAAATGGCGATCGCTTGGTTATTGAAAGACGAGCGTATCACTACCGTATTGGTGGGCGTCAGTCGTATGTCCCAATTGATTGACAATGTAGGTTCACTTGATAAACTAGAATTTAGCCGTGATGAGTTGATCGCGATTGAAGAAATCCTAGACAACGCTTAGGCCTTTTGCTTACTGCTCCAAGGGGTTGTAAACAAAGGTGAGCATCAACAAAAATGAAATGCCCAGCAAGACCATCGCAATCTGTAAAAAGATAGGATACTTATCCTCTGTTTTACGGAATGTGGTGGCTTGAATGGGGCGTTTTTCTAATTCGGAAATCTCCGAAAATACCTCGGATAAGCGTTCAGCTTGCTGGGCCCTAAAATAAGCGCCTCCCGTCTCAAAAGCGATCTCTCGCAAACTAGCTTCGTCTAATTCAGTGCCCTTGTCAGCGACCTTGCTAGAACCAACACCTATACAATAGATCCGAATATCAAATTCCTTGGCGAGCTTTGCCGCCGTAACTGGATCTATTTGGCCTCGATTATTGGCGCCATCGGTAAGCAAAATCATAATTTTACTAGGGGTTTCGCTTTCGCGCAAGCGATTGATCCCCACTGCTATAGCCGAGCCAATAGCGGTACCCTGACGGCGAATGACCCCACCCTTCACATCTTCAATCATGGTTTGGAGCAGGTCGTGGTCCAAGGTTAGGGGAGCATAGGCCGAAGCGTTTTCTGCAAATAAGACCACCCCGATCTGATCGTCGGACCTGTCAGAAACAAAACTTACCGCCGTCTCTTTGGCTACTTCTAAGCGATTGGGAAAAAAGTCACTATTTTCCATGCTGCTGCTAGTGTCGAGCAAGAGCATGATATCAATCCCCTCGGCCAATCGGCTTTGTACGTCCTCTGCACTCTGTGGTCGTGCCACTGCTACTATCATCAGCGCCAAAGCCACCAATTGTAGGCCTCGTGGCAAAACTCTCAGCATGCTTAAGCTAAAAGCTGGCTTTTTGAGCTTGGTGGGATCATAGCTGAGACGAATCACCAAGCGCTGCTTTTGGAAATAGCGATAATACCAAAAGAGGAAGCCGGGAATCAGAAGCAACAAAAAGAGGGCTTCCGGATTCGCAAATAAATCGATATGAAAAAGTTGTTCCAACGCTTACAAAAAACGAGTTTTTTGCTGCTCAAAGCAAGCCCATTCTTGGCGGTTGAGAACTTATAATGAACCGTTTGGCATGTAAATACAAAAAAGAGCCTCCCCGATTGGAGAAGCCCTTAAGATTATTTTGTCGGTAATCGTCTAAACTAGTTTGTTTAGCGCGGCCATGACATCATCGTAGTCAGGCTCCTGCGCGATTTCAGGCACTAGCTGAGAGTAGCGTACTACATTGTCCTTGTCAACGATAAATACGGCGCGGGCGGAGAGTCCTTTCATCGGACCGCTTAGAATCTCAGTATTGAATTCGTTGATAAAGTCATTGTAGCGATAATCAGAGCCGATAATGACATTGTCCACGCCCTCGGCCGTACAAAAACGCTTCATCGCAAAGGGAAGGTCCTTTGAAAGTACGATACCGACTACGTCTTTGTCATCGTAGCCTGATAGCTCTTTGTTAAAACGCACTGTTTCCATTGCGCAAATGCCTGTATCCAAACTTGGTACGCCAATCAATACCTTGATTTTGTTGTCAAAATCGTAAAGGCTAGTCTCGCCCAAATCTTCAGTAACAAAGGTGAAGTCAGGAGCAGGAATACCAGGAGCAGGAATATCGTCTTTAATGGAAAAGGGTGTGCCTTTTAAAGTAACACTTGCCATGAGGTTGCTTATTTTGTTTTGTGGCGTAAAATTAAGATAAAAACAGCCAAAAGCGAAAGCGCTGTAATATTTATCCCATCCTTACGACTGATGGTAAAAAGAGGGAACCAAAAAGCATAACAAGCTTTCTACCCAAGGGTTTTGATATTCGAAAAATCATATCTTATTGCGCCAGAAGCAGCACCGAGTTTGACCAAGCAGGAGGAACACGATTTCGTTGCGTTGATTGAAACGCATCAAGGCATCATCCACAAGGTATGTCGGCTGTATGCGTTCGGCAAAGCCGAACGCGAAGATCTCTTTCAAGAAATTGTCCTGCAACTTTGGCGAAACTACCACAGCTTTGGTGGCAAGGCCAAAATCTCTACTTGGATGTATCGGGTAGCGCTTAATACTGCCATTTCGGCATTGCGCAAAAAAGAACGACGGCCCAACCTCAACAGCAATGAGCCTTTACCCTTTGGCCTCGCCGAACGCATCCAAGATCCCGACCTTGCCGAAAAACGCCAATTTTTGTATCGCGCCATCGAACAATTATCAGAGATCGAAAGGGCCATAATACTCCTGTATCTAGAAGAACATTCTTATGACGAAATCAGCCAGATCATGGGCATTACCAGCAACAATGTTGGGGTCAAGCTCAATCGTATCAAAGTAAAGCTCAAGAAAAAAATCAGCCCCCATTTTGAATAATTAAGATGGATCTCGATCAACTCAAATCGCTTTGGGAAGCAGAAAATAGCTTTCAGGCCTCTACCGGATCAGCGGGCAGAGGGGCGGAGGAGATCCGTAAAATGATTCGTAGCCGCAGCCGTACCTATTGGCAAAAGATTCGTCGCAATACCCTCATTGAGATGGTGCTGGTCATTTTGGCTATGATAGGAGTAGTGGTCTTTGCCCGCCTACAGCGCGTTTTTGTCCTGCCGGCTGAGTGGCAAGCTTTGTGGATCATGGGTGGTTTGGGCTTGGCTTTTTACCTCTTTAAATTTTTTAGTCTTGGCCAGCTACCCGCTTCTGACCAGTCCATCGAAAGCTTCTTAGCCCAGAGGATTAAGCGTCTTAAGGGCTATATGCGTCTTTATCGCTTTTTGGTCGTGGGGGTGGTGCCTTTGCTAGGGGCTGCCGGAGTGCTGTATGGCTTTGTCCGGGAGTCGGTGGTGTATGACAGTGTCTGGCCCGACATCCCCAGTTCTACTTGGTTTTGGGTCATCGGGATTATGCTCTCTTATGGCGCTTTAGCGGCTTGGGGTTCTACCATTTACCTCAAACGTCTCTATGGCCAGCATCTTAACGCACTCGAAAAAGCATTGGCGGAGCTCGATGAAGCTTAGGAGATAAGCGTTCTGCGCAGCAGCAAAAAACTTCCATCACCCAATTGGACCTTTTAGCTGTCTCTGCATCAATTCATATTTCCGAGCCTTTTTTCTTTTTTACCGCTCCGCGGAACGCTCATCCAGATGATTCGTTGAAGCAAACGAATTTTTCTTTTTAAAAAAATCCCCTTCTAAAATTGTGACTTCCAATTTGGCTTTGTATCTAAAAGCTAACTTCCCTACAAGTTTGTTCATCTTACATTTTACTTACAAAAACAATCCACTACTATGGAATGGTTGGAAAAGCTTAATATTGATTTTTCTAAAGTTGTCGAATGGGGCAGCGCAATTTTAATGGCCATTGTTGCTCTGATTATTGGCTTTTGGTTAGCCGGTAAAATCACAGGTCTTGTACGTAAATCTTTGGCTAAGAGGGATGTCGATGTCTCTTTGCAAGGATTTTTGGCAGGTTTGGTCAGTATTTTGTTAAAAGCAGCAGTCTTCATTTCTGTCGCTTCTATGGTTGGCATCGAAACTACCTCCTTTGTCGCGATTTTAGGGGCTGGGGGCTTAGCCGTTGGTCTCGCCTTACAAGGTAGCTTAGCTAACTTTGCCGGGGGGGTGCTGATCCTGCTATTCAAACCCTTTAAAGTGGGGGATTTGATCGACGCTCAAGGACATTTTGGGGTAGTAAAAGATATCAATGTCTTTGTTACTACGCTCGAAAGCCCTGAAAGTAAGAAAATCATCATACCCAATGGTCCTCTGGCCAACGATAGCATCACTAATCTTTCAGAGATTGGTCATCTGCGAGTAGATTTAGTAGCCGGTATTGGCTATAGTGAGGATATCAAAAAAGCCAAGGATGTGATCATGAAAGTGATGCAAGACGATCCTAAAGTATTAAAAGATCCCGCTCCTTCGGTCAACGTACTCGAATTAGCAGATAGCTCAGTCAACTTGGCGATCCGTCCTTATGCTACCGTAGCTGACTATTGGGATGTTTACTTTGGTATCACCGAAAAAGTGAAAATTGCCTTGGATGAGGCTGGAATTGAGATTCCCTTTCCGCAAACTGTGATGCACCAAGCAGGCTAAGGTTTGACTGAAAGTTTGAATGATTGATTCAAACTTTCATTAATTCAAACAATCAAAAAATAAAAACTGTAATTTCCCCCATGCGCGTACTCAACGCCTTGGGGGAATTTGGTTTTTTGCTGTGGCAGGTGCTACAAAATCTCCGCTATGTCTGGCGGGATCGTAAACGGATCATTTATCAATTGGATCATGTGGGGGTCAATTCTATCCCTTTGGTATTGCTGATCGGTTTGTTTGCGGGTGCAATTATTGCGTGGCAAGCAGCCTATCAATTTCGGGGCATGGTTTCGCTCTCTGTTTTGGGTGGTCAAGTATCGCGAGTCGTAATGATGGAAATGGCCCCTGTCTTGACCGCCTTGGTGATCGCGGGACGTATCGGTGCCTCGATGACGGCTGAAATTGGTTCGATGAAAATCACCGAACAAATTGATGCGCTGCGGACTATGTCTATCGATCCGGTTCGTTATATCGTGATGCCGCGCTTTTTGGGGCTTAGTTTGATGATGCCAATATTGACTTTTTTCGCCCTTTTGATTGCTGTACTTGGTTCATGGTTGGTATCAAATTTCTTTTTGAATATTACACATCAGGTATTTTTTCAATCGGTGAGAGATTTTTTTGCCTTTGGTGATCTATTGGGTGGTTTGATCAAAGGAACGGTTTTTGGGATGCTAATCTCTCTAATCGGCTGTTTTAAAGGCCTTCATACTCAGGGCGGTGCAAGAGGATTAGGGGAGGCAACGATCTCTTCTTTTGTGATTTCTGCGATTGCAATTTTAGGCGGAGATTTCCTTCTTTGGATTATTTTGTTCTGAAGGCTGGCGACAGAGGTAGTTTTTTTCTATGTTTGTTGTAAATTGCCTATCGCTCTATAAATTCCAATTCTGTGAAAAAAACACTCCCATATATGATCGGATCAACCCCCTTACGATTGTCGGTCTTGGGTATAATCTTTGTCCTTCTAGGGTCTAGCTCAATTGTGCAGGCCCAAAGTGGTAAGGCGGACAAAACCCGGAAGAAGGCAGACTATTATTACCAGGAAGACAACTTTGTGGAGGCTGAAAACCTTTATAAAGAAGTCCTTAATCAAAATCCAAGCGACTATCAAGCCGCTTACTTGCTAGGCTCTATCAACAGTTATCTACAAGACTATCGTGAATCTCTCCGCTATTTCCGTAAGGCGGCAGAGATCGACCCCGCTCGTAATGATACTGTCTATCTTCAAATCGGCCTTGTTTACAAGCGCCTCAATGACTACCGTAAGGCTAGGGAGTCGCTGGAAGAGTTTATGCGTCGCCATCGCACCCGCGATGAGTTGTACGCCCTTGCCGAACTCGAAATCAAAGGTTGTGAGATAGCAGAGGCTTCTCTAGCCAATGAAAGAAAAGAGTATCGGGTCAATCCTACTACCTTCAATTCCTCCGCAGGAGATATGTTCCCTGCTTATCTCGATCAAAGGCAGGAAGACAAATTTATTGTCTTTACCTCGCATCGAGCTGTAGGCAAAAAGAAAAAGAAAAAACGGATTGACCCCAATACAGGAGAGCCCAATAATTCGGATCTCTATGCCGTCGTCATGGAAAACGATAGCACCTTCGGGGCAGAGAGTATCGCCTTAGAAAAGATCGTAAATGACAAGAAGCGCAACAATGGCTCTGCCAGCTTTACGGCTGACGGATTGACCATGTACTTCACCATTTGTAATACCAAAGCCAACAAAAACGGCTGTAGTATCTTTACTTCTCGCTACAATCCAATCAAAAAGCAGTGGGGAAAGCCTCAGTTAGTAGAAGGAATTGCGGGTAAGCAAGAAAAGATCATCAACTCTCGTGGCAAGACTAAACTCCTCCCTACCAATGACCGTCAGCCGATGGTCTCTCGTGATGGGCGTACGATCTTCTTCGTCTCTGACCGTGATGGAGGAGAAGGTGGTTTTGATATCTGGTTTTCGCGCCGTCTCGGTACAGGTTGGTCTGATCCAGTAAATGCAGGGGCAAACATCAATACCGCTTTCAACGAATACACTCCATTCCTAAATGATGCAGGTTCGATCTTGTACTTTGGCTCTAATGGCCGCGGTGGATTTGGGGGGATTGATCTTTACAAAGCGGAAGGTGCTATCGGCGACTGGAAAGAGGCCGAAAACATGAAGTCGCCACTCAACTCTAGTTATGATGACTATGGGGCGATCTTTTTGGATAATGACTCTACGGTAATCTTTACCTCTGATCGCCCTGGCGGGGCAGGTGGAGATGATATTTATTGGGCCAGATATGTACCATTGGATCGTACTAGGCTCAATGTCTCTGTTCATGGTGTGGTTAGAGATAAAGTAACCCAGTTACCAATACCTTATGCAACTGTAGAGCTATTTAAGATCAATGAAGATCAAACAATAACGAAAATTCAGGATTTCTCAACTGGACAAGACGCTTCATATGAATTTCCACTAAAAGTAGACACTTATTATAAAGTATTAGGTAATGCGAAGGAGTATTTAGCCAATGAAGAGGAGTTCAATACAATGGATGTGATGGAGGATACTGATCTCGAAAAGAACATTGATATCGAATTAGATCCCATCGATATTACTACCACCTTCACTCTACAAAATGTCTATTACGATTTTGATGAATATTATCTGCGTGCAGATGCCCTAGAGGAATTACAAAATCTCCTCAAGATCATGCGTCAAAATCCTAATATTACGATCCTGCTTGAAGCGCACACAGACTCTAATGGTTCTGAGCCCTATAATGTAGAGCTTTCAAACAATCGTGCGCGTGCGGTGATCAAATATCTTGCTCAAAACGGTATCGATCCCGGTCGTGTCGCTTGGCTAGGATATGGCGAATCTCGTCTGTTGATCTATCCAGAAATGACGGATGAAGATGAGCAGGCTAACCGCCGTACAGAGTTCCGAATCACTTCGATCAACTTTGGGGACGATAGCTAGACTCAATTTGCAAAAGTATAATCAAGGCGGCGATAAAGCATTTGTTTTATCGCCGCTCTTCGTTTAATCCCTGCCTGTATTTTTTGTAGCTTTGCAGACTCAAAAACAAAGCAATATGTCCTCCAACTATTCCCAACGTGGGGTTTCTGCCGGAAAAGAAGACGTCCATTTTGCCATCAGCAAGCTTGACCAAGGCTTATATCCACGAGCTTTCTGCAAAATAAGTGCTGACAGAGTAGGCGGAGACGATGCCTACTGCAATATTATGCATGCCGATGGCTCAGGTACCAAATCTTCACTGGCCTATCTCTACTGGCGAGAAACTGGGGATTTGTCGGTTTGGGAAGGGATCATACAAGACGCTGTCGTGATGAACTTGGATGATATGCTCTGTGCGGGAGCGACTACCGGCTTTTTGTTTTCCAATACCATTGGGCGCAATAAATTTTTGATCAGTCGTGATGTGCTGGCCACGATTCTCAACGGTATGGAAGGTTTTTTTGCTATGCTACGAGAGCATGGGATCGCTATCGAAAGCACGGGGGGAGAAACTGCTGATGTTGGAGATGTGGTACGTACCATGGTGGTGGATGCTACTGCCTTTTGTCGAATGCCGCGTTCACGAGTAGTGACCAACGAAAAAATCAAGGCTGGCGATGTGATCTTGGGGCTCAGCAGTTTTGGCCAAGCTAGCTATGAGACTGCCTACAATAGCGGAATTGGGAGCAATGGTTTGACCAACGCTAGACATGATATGCTTTCCCATGAATATGCTAGCAAATACCCAGAGTCTTTTGATGCTACCGTCCCGGAACACCTTGTCTATGCTGGACCGCATAAATTGACCGACATCGAGTCGGAAACGGGACAAAGCATCGGCAAGCTTTTGCTCAGTCCGACCCGTACCTTCCTGCCCCTGATGCACAAAGTACTCAACCAATACTTTGATCAAATCAACGGTTTGATTCACTGTACGGGAGGGGGACAGACCAAGTGCCTAAAATTTGTAGAAAACCTCCATATCATAAAAGATAATCTTTTTACGACCCCGCCGGTATTTCGCTTGATTCAAGAAGCCAGCAAAGCGAGCTGGAAAGAAATGTATCAGGTCTTCAATATGGGCCACCGATTAGAGATTTATACCAATGAAGATACTGCCAGAGCTATCATCGACATGGCTGGAGCGTTCAACATTGAGGCGCAAATTATCGGTCGCTGCGAAGACGCAGCCAGTAACAAATTGACCCTTGTGGGCGAAGAAACCGTCGTTTACGATTCTCATTAAGAATAAGTATCTTCTAAAAAAGCAGGGCTTCAGTCAATTGAAGCCCTGCTTTTTTATGCAATGCAAGAATCTGGCGTTTAGCCCTGATTCAATTTTTTTAGTTCCATCACTGCCGCAGGCTTGTAAGGTCCATATTGGGCGTTTTTGAAGCCTGCTCTGGCTCTTTCGGTATCGCGCGTTTTCTTTGCCGCCATGCCCATCATAAAGCTGTATTTGGCCTTTGTTTTTGGATCGATACCGGCTTGGAGAAGTTGCTCAATAGTGCTGATCGCCTCATTGTAGCGGCCACCATTATATTCTGCTTGGGCCTTCATAGCTAAAAGAGCAGTAGCACCATTTTTAGGCTTTAGATTGAGCGCTTGATTGATGGTCCGCAAAGCACCACCATAATCTTTGTTTTCCATTTGGAGCCCAGCCACTAAGCGACACATACCCGCTTGGCGATCTGGATTTTTTTCCATTTGTAAAGCCTGCTGATAAAATTGGATCGCTTGGCCTTTATTCCCTTCCTTACGTGCGATTTTGCCTTTGAGTATATATGCACTAGCAAAACTACGCTGCAGCTCTAGGGCTTTAGCTATATAGCTTTCGCACTCACGATACTCACCGTTGAGATAATAGCTGACGGCGATTTTGTAATAGTAAACGTGATTGTTTTCTAGCATTTGTTGGGCGATAAGAGGCTTATAGCGACCAAAATTGGCCTTACTCCAAGCGGCTTTTGCGCCGGCATTATCACCAAGGTTGCTCAAGGCAACTCCATATCCATAGTAATACTTCGCTTTTTCGGCTGGAGTAGCGGTCTTTAGCCTTTCTGACGAAAGCGCTTGCTCATAGCTGGTTTTGGCGCTGCTCCAATTTTTTTGCATCGATAGAATCTCCGCATTGTAAAAAAGAATATTGGGATTCGTAGGATCGATACTCTTTGCCTCTGCTATATGTCTTTGCGCTTCTGCTACTCTATCCTCTTTGAGGAGAAGATTGACCAAAAGCAGTTTGTACTGCACCTTACGACTATTGTTGCTTTCGTTACGAGCCGCTTCTTGGTAGTAGTAGATTGCGTTTTGGTTGTCCTTCTCGTTTTTATAAATCTTAGCTAAGAGCGAGTAGGCAGGAGTAAAGTTAGGCTGATACTCAACCGTGCTTTTAAAGGAGTTTTTAGCAGATTCAAAGTCCTTGAGATTGTACTCACACTTACCCCGCTGAAAATAATACTTGTAATTGGCTGGCTCCAAGCGTATGGCTTCGTCATACTGCTGGATAGCTTCCTTACACTTATTTTGCTTGCGCAAATTTTCGCCCATCAAATACGAACGCCGACCTGGACCCTGCGCTAAAATCAACATAGGGGCCAAAAACAGCATTAGTATCAATGTGCGTGTGAGGGGGGGATTGAGAATGGTAGAGGGTTTATTCATTTGTATCGAAAGTGTTGTGTTCCTAGGATAACACTGAGTCGAACCTATAAAAGCAAGATACATAAAAAATGCTCAGGAAATAAATCTGGGCTTACCGTCTCCTAACGCTAAGACCGCCTGAAAATTATGTTAGAATGAAGGAAATTATTATCCCTTACAGCCGCAATTTCGGCATTTTATTCGAGATTTCGGAAAAAGGACCAAATCAATATATAAAATAAGAGTGGGTTGGTGAAGTTAGCTAGGCCTCGTAAATTGCAGCTCCTTAATTTTCAGTGGCAAGTCTTTTTATGAGTTTTATTGAAGAATTACGTTGGCGTGGTCTGATCCATGACCTGATATCCGGAACCGAAGAATACCTAAACGAGCACAAAGTATCTGGTTATCTGGGGGTTGACCCTACCGGTAACTCTATGCATATCGGCAATATGGTGCCAGTAATGATGATGGTACACCTGCAACGACATGGACATTACCCTGTTTTGTTAGTGGGGGGCGCTACGGCCCGCGTGGGAGATCCATCAGGGAAGGATGCTGAACGTCCGCTCATGAGCGCTGAACAAGTTGATGCCAATGCTGCCGCTATCCGTGATCAGTTAGCTCGCTTTATGGATTTTGAAACCCCAGAAAATCCCGCCCGCATGGTCAATAATTATGACTGGTTCCAAGGCATTGGCTTCTTGGACTTTTTGCGAGATGTGGGTAAGCATATTACCATCAGCTATATGATGGGCAAAGAGTCGGTTAAAAAGCGGATTGCCAGTGATTCGGGCTTATCCTACACTGAGTTTGCCTACCAGCTTTTGCAAGGCTATGATTTTTTACATCTCTACGAAAACGAAGGTGTCAAATTACAAGTAGGAGGTTCTGATCAATGGGGCAATATCACTACTGGTACAGAACTGATTCGCCGTAAGTTGGGACATGAAGAAAAAGCTTTCGCAGTGGTTTGTCCCCTCCTTACGGGGGCAACTGGGGCTAAACTTGGTAAAACCGCAGGCGGGAAAAATGTCTGGCTAGACCCAGAACGCACTACGCCTTATGAATTTTATCAATACTGGCTGGGTCTGTCTGATGAAGACGTCATCAAATGTGCCAAAATCTTCTCCCTCAAGGATCGCGAAACGCTTGAGACCATGATTGCCACTCACCATGAGGATCCGGCTCGTCGTCAATTGCATAGCCAATTGGCTGAAGAACTGACCGAACGCCTACATGGCACAGAGGGCTTAGAAAATGCTAAATTGATGACAGACTTCTTCTTTGGTCGCATCAAAAGTAAAGAAGCCTTGCAAAAACTCAACGCCAAGCAATGGACCGAAGTCGCCAAGGCCTCTGACCTCAAGACACTTACTAAGGCCGATATTGCGGAAGGAATAGGCGTTTTAAATTTGCTGACTCAGATTGGGGCGACTTCGTCGAACGGTGAGGCGCGTCGAGCGATCGAAAAGGATAAATCCGTCAAGGTCAATATGGAAGCTATTACCGATAGCAACGCTACTATACAAACCTCAGACCTCTTTTTTGATCGTTACCTGTTTTTACAAAAAGGCAAGAAGAACAAATTTATCATTGAAATAAGTGAATAAACCTTGCAGTTGAAGAGACATATCCTTGGCTTATTATTTTGCATTCCCTTGATCACGATGGGGCAGGAGGTGGAGATCTCCCGCTTTGTGCCCGGCAATGCTAGCCATTATATTGATCTCTTCAATCCTTCAGTGCAAGAAGAAATTTCTCTCGAAGGCTATTTGCTTATTACCCGAGAGTATGCGATTCAGTTTCCGGCCAATCTTCGGATTGCCCCACTGAGCGTTCTCCGACTAGGATACAAACTCAAGACCTCCTCAGGTATTGATATAGATCTGAGCAAAAGCCCTGCCCTGGAAGAAAGAGAGAAAACGGGACCCGAAACCGGTAACTTTGCCTTTTTACAAAATCCTCAAGGACGTACAGTGGACGCTTTTTACTTCAATCGCGAAAGGAGTGTTAGCTTCCTACCGGTGAGAGATGTCTATCGAGAAGGGCAAGAAGGGGAACGATCGATCAATCTTCCCGACGAGAAAAACAACGCTTGGAACTATATGCAATTGGAGCCCGACCCAGCGATGGCCTTTGTACGTATCAACCATCGCTGGCGCATCAATTCTCGGCGTCGCAACCTGATTCCTGCCACTAAGTATCGCTCTTTACAGGCTCGTTTTGTAGAAGGGATCATGACCATTCGTTTCAATACTACGGAAGAAAATGATTGTTTTTTCCACTTCGTGGAACGCAGCCGCGATGGCGTACAATATAGCGAACTGGGAAGCTTGAGGGCCAATGGTAACAGTCGAGAATCATTGGCTTATACCTTTTATGATCCTGAGGTAGAAAAAAATAGGACCTACTACTATCGGATCAAAAATGTCGATAAATTTGGACAGATTGTTTATTCCAATCCCTTCAAGGTCCGCACCACCGAAAATCCTGATGGTTTCAATTTGGAGATCTCCAGAGACCTACTCGGTCCCGGCTACGGACTCAACGTACGCTTTGCTTCCACGGAAAGCCAAAGGGTACAGGTAAAGATTTTGGATGAGGAATACCGCGAAATTGTGCTGCTCTACTATGGCGAGATCGAAGCCAATCGCCAAAACCTCCTGACCTATGCCGAAAGCCTTCCCATCGGCAAATACTTCGTCGTGCTTGCCACCAATGACAGGCGCTATATCGAAACCTTCATTGTTGATTAGGTCATTTATCCTTACCGATTGTTCGCTCAAAAATACCTCAGGCTAAGTCTGCCTTGAGATCTAACCATTGGTAGCGCATCTTGGCGATAAATCAAGGCCGTTGAGTAGCGCTTTAGAAGTATGCGGAATAAAAAAAATCAGCCCAATTTGTTGTGGCATTTTCTCTCATTTTTGGGGAGAATACAGGGGCGGTTTTGGCTTTATTATTGCTGCGCAGAACGCTCATTTTGGACGATTTATGCTGTAAGTGCTGGCAAAAACTGATTTAGATGCTTGCATGCAACTATCATCCAACAGAGATAAGCGTTCCGCGAAGCGGAAAACGAACCCCAACTGATCCCACTAAGACCAGTCTCATTGGGAGTAAGTCAATAAATATTAGCTTTCCTTGATTGCCTCTTCAGTACAGATTAGAAAGTATCCCGAAAGCTTTCGGGAGTATTCAGTACAGAGGTGAAGAGGCTTAATGGACCATTTTAGCCCATTTTTTGGGATCTTAATACTTGATACTATTGTCCAAGTGCTTAACAAAGCTATTCCACTACCTACAGCAATTAAATCAAAATCATAAAAACGATGACGCAGAGAATTTTGAAATTGACCTTGCTCCCTTCAATTTGTAACTTCATTTCAGCTTGCCTAGCACTCTTTCCGATTGTTTGCTACTTCTACTAATGCTATGGGCAGACTATTGCTACTCTCGGCCTTTTTGATGCCTCTGGGACTAATTGCCCAAGGGCTAGATAGTGTTCTTCTCGTTTGGGAAGCAATGCCTGCTGATACCCACAAAGTACAAAAAGCTTTTCGCTTGGGCCGGCAGTTGATGTCTCACTATCCAGAGTGGTCCTACTACCTTACAGATCGGGCCTCCTGCTTGGGAGATAGTTTGGGCTTTAGCAAGGCTAGTTTTAATGCTCAAATACAGTATTGCTACTTAGCGGGCAATGCCGGTAAATGGCAGGAAGCGCATGAGCATGCTCAAAAATTATTAGCGTTCTCGGAGAGAAACCCCAAAGCTAACTTTCGGGCCGTAGCCACAGCAGAAATGGCTCAAACTGCCCTGAGGCTGTCTCTCCCACAAACTGAGGCATATTTTATTACTGCGATTGAAGCGGCCAAGGCAGTACGTAAAAAGACTTACTTAGAGAGAATAAAATATTATTATGCCATCTGGTTGCAAGAAGAGGGGCGCTACGAAGATGCCCTTGCACAAATTGAAAGCTTGGTTTCTACTAAAGGAGATACGACTGCGAGAGAACGGCAAAGCCTCATCCCTTATTACAGCATGCTAGGCAAGCTCTGGTTAGAAACAGAGCAAATAGAAAAGGCAGAACCCTATTTGCGGAAAGCATACGCCTACCGCAAGGAGCGTAATCATCTCCCTCAGATGGTGATTGGGGAGCAAAACATAGGCGCTTTTTTTATGCAATCAGGGCAATTGGACAGCGCTAAACATTATTTGGATCTCGCGATCAAGCACAATCGGCAGATCAAAAACATGATAGGACTAGCTGGTACTCTCAACAATCTTGCCCTTGTATATGAAAAGCAAGGAAAGCTAGAGAAGATTCGTCCTTTGTATCAAGAAGCTTATCGTATTTATCAAGCCGCCAATGACAAGCCCCCGCAAATCCGAACTCTGATTAACTGGGGATTACTAGAGACAAAACTAGGGCAAACACGACTCGGGCTGCAGTACCTACGCCAAGGAGAAGCGCAAGCATTGGAAATGGACAATGCACTCCTAATTCGCCTTGCTTACAAAAGTCTCGCTGAGGCCCTACAGCAACAAGCCAAGCACCAAGAAGCTTATCAATATCTCAGCCAATATCATCAGCTCAAGGACAGCAGCTTGAATGCAGAGAGGCTAGTAAAACTCGAGAAAATAGAGGCTAAGTTTGAGGAGGAAAAAGCCCAGAAAGAAGTCGCTCGCCTAGAGGAAACCCAGTTGAAGCAAGAAGCGATTTTGGTGCAGAGTCGCCTGCGTAACGATCAGTTTTTACCGATCATCATTATTTTGATTTTGGTGATAGGGGGAGCGGTGCTTTTGGGTTGGTGGTTTTGGCATCGCCAAGCATTGCGCCAAAAAGCCCAAGATACTGACCTCCAGCAGCGGCTTTTACGTTCCCAAATGAACCCTCATTTTTTGTTCAATGCCTTGAACTCTATCCAGCGTTTATTTCAGGACCGTGATACGGAACGCGCCAACGAGTATCTAGAAGGATTTGGGCAGTTGATGAATGATATTTTAGATCAGTCTGGGCAAGAATGGATTCCCTTGGTGGATGAACTACGCACCTTAGAGCTATATCTGCGAATGGAACAGTATCGCCTTGAAAACGGTTTTCGTTACGCCTTACATTTACCGGCGGGAATTGACGCCTATCAGACGCTGGTTCCTCCTTTGATCTTGCAACCATTGGTAGAGAATGCTATCTGGCATGGTATTGCTCCCTTAGAAAAAGAAGGTTTGATTGAAATCAATTTTAGCTGGAATCAAGACAGACTTGAATGCCAAATTATAGATAATGGCGTTGGCTTGAGCCGTAGTCAGCAAAAGCAACATGATCGGCATCAGCCTAAGGCTCTCAATATCCTTAACGAACGTTTGGGGCTGGAATCGGGCTTCCATTTACGAGAGCGTAAGGATACCCATGGTGAGACTTTAGGTACGGAAGCGAGGCTATTTATACCCCTTAAGCTATCAAGCGGATCATTGGATACGACCAAATAATCAAACAGCATGACCCGAGGATCATTGGCCATTGAAGCAGAGATGAGAAGCGACTACCTTAGAGTCAATGCTTTAGGGCATCAATCATGTAAGGAAAAAAAGTTAGAAACCAGCCCCATTGCCGTTTTAAAAAGACGGTATAGATATCCGCTCCTTTCGAGTGGATATCTTTTTTGTCAGCCTTCAGAAACCGTTGCACTATGAAAACCCTTAGCAGTTTTTGGCTATTGCTGTGGCTCAGTCTTGCCAGTCTGTTGGGGCAAAATGCCCAAATCGATAGCTTGAAAAACCTCTGGTTGGTGCTTCCAGAGGATACAATGAAGGTAATGACGGGTCTACGTTATAGTCAGCGTTTGTTTACGCGCAATCCTCCTCTGGGTTTGGCCGTGGTCAATGAGGCAGGTTGCTTAGCCGACTCTCTTCAGTTTACCAAGGGGCAATTTTATACCCTCATGCTTTATTATGACTTTTATTTAAATGCGGGGGATTGGGAGTACGCATGGCAGCAAGCACAACGGATTTTTGATTGGTCAGAACAATACGAGCGTCTCCTCTACAAGCAAGAAGCCTATCAAAAGCTAGGTTCGGCAGCGGCCAATTTGTACCGACCCGAAGCGGAAGAGTACTTCAAGCAAGCCTTAGTACTCGGTGCTGCGGCCAGCAAAAATGATGAGCAGGCCATTGATACTGATATTCGTACGCGCTATCTCTACAGTCAGTTTTTACTCGATAATGGGCGTTCGCCAGAGGCGATGGAAGTACTACAAGTAGCGGTAAAGCTTGCGCAGGAACAAGGGGACTTGGGCAAAGAGATAACCCTGACCAACATCATCAGTACCCTTTGGGCTCGTCTAGAAAATTTTGATAAGGCCATTGAGACTCAAAGAAGCGTTCTCCGATTGAGGAGAAAACAAGAAAATCCTAACGGCATGGCTCACTCTTATCAAGTTTTAGGGGGAACTTACTATGGCATGCTCGAGTTTGATAGCGCAATCTATTACACCGAAAAAGCCCTGCACATATTTGAAGAAACGCAAGATTTGCCTGGGATCACCTCTTCGCACAACAATCTTGGTCAAATGTATGACCAACAAAAAAATGTCGAAAAGACCGAATATCATTTGAATTCAGCGCTCAAGCTTTATGAAAAGTCTCAAGATTATGACGGCTTGGTCCGCACCCAGATCAATTTAGGCTCTTTTCAGGTGCGGCAAGGTAAGCTAAGGGCGGGACGAAAAGCAATAGAAGAAGGGACTAAACAAGCCGAACTATTGGGCAATAAAATGCTCCAACGCTTGGCTTATATAGCCAATTACGAAAGCCTCGCCAAATTAGGGCGCTACAAAGAAGCTTATGCATATCGGGTCCGCTATCATCAACTCAAGGATAGTATGATCAATGAAGAAAATCTAGTTACTATCGCGGAGCTGGAAAAAAAGTATAAAACAGAGCGGCAGGAACGGGAGATTGCGGATCTCAAGGAGGAAAAGGCTTCCCAAGATTTAGAAATCCTATTGGTCCAACAATCTGCGGCTCGCCGAACGCTTCTTATCTACATTTTGATTGGGGCCCTGATTTTGGGAGCCTTGCTAGGGTGGCTATTTATGCAGCGTAACCGCCTGCGCCTGCGCCAAAAATCTATGGAACTCCAACAGCGGCTTTTGCGTTCGCGCATGAATCCTCACTTTATTTTCAACGCCCTCAATTCCATCCAACGTCTTTATCAAGATGGTGATCAGTTGAGGGCAAATGATTATGTGGCTGACCTCGGACAATTATTGCGCGGGATCCTGGATCATTCTGGAGAGGAGAAAATCTCACTCGAAGAGGAGATTGCCATGTTGCAACGCTACCTACGGATGGAGCAGCACCGCCTAGAGGATGGTTTTCAGTACGACATTGTCCTCGACGAATCCCTAGATACTTATGATATTATGGTGCCGCCCCTCATTTTGCAGCCACTGGCAGAAAATGCGATTTGGCATGGTATCTTGCCTAAAGGTGGGAGGGGCCAAATCAAAGTCAAGATTTGGGCGGATGAATCGATCCTATATTTTGAGGTGATGGATGATGGCATTGGCTTAGTAGAAGCTCGGCGCAACCGCCAATTGGATCATGATCCCAAAGCACTGACGATTTTGGAAGAACGTTTGGGCGGTGGTCGTTCCCTCAGCCTTAGTGAACGCCGCGACGAAACAGGAGCGGTGATGGGAACAGAGGTGCGTTTTTCGGTGCCTTTAGTTTGGCGCGAAGAAAACTAAGAGAAAGCACACCCGAGCTCTTAGTACTAAATACTTTATACTAATTACTTCCCACTAGCAATATTTAGTAATGATCAAGGCAGTTCTGATTGATGATGAGAAAGATGCTCGTATCCTCCTGCGGAGAACGATTGAAAGCGTTCCGCAAGCGGTAGAAATCATAGGAGAAGCCGATGATGTCGATACTGGCTTGGCTCTGCTCAAAAAGGTGGAGGTGGATATTGTCTTTCTAGATATCCAGATGCGCAAAGGGACGGGCTTTGATCTTTTATTATCCTTGCAGGAACGCCCATTTGAGGTGGTTTTTGTGACGGCTTATAATCAATATGCTCTGCGTGCTTTTCAATTTGCAGCTTTTAGTTATCTCCTCAAACCGATCAAGCGATCTGAGTTAGCGGAGGTTTTGGCCCGCTTCGCGGAACTACAAGACGCGAAGGCGGAAATTTCGGCTGAACAGTTAGATGTCTTACAACAGCAATATCGCAGCGATCAAGCCGAGCGGATTGTCCTCCCCAATAGTGAAGGTTTTAGAGTAGTTGAGCTGAAGGACATCATTTATCTCGAAGCGGATCGCAATTACACTCGTTTTTATCTGGCCGATGGTAGCAAAGAGTTAATCAGCAAAACCCTCAAACATTATGAAGGTATGCTGCATAGCCAAGGCTTTTATCGCATTCATCAGACCTATTTGGTCCAGCTTCGCTACGTGCGTCGTTTTCGTAAAACGGACGGCGGCTTAGTCGAGATGAGTAATGGGGCTAGCCTCCCAGTTGCGCGTCAACGTAAGGCAGGCTTCCTCCGTAAATTCGCCTAAATGGCTAGCTTGTAAATTCAGATACTTTATGTAAATTTGCCAACCCTCACAGAGAGTTGCCGGAGCGGTCGAACGGGCTCGCCTGGAAAGCGTGTATACCTCAAAAGGGTATCGGGGGTTCGAATCCCCCACTCTCTGCCAGTTCCGATACAAAGTGTTCAAAATCGCCTCATACGTCCAGTATGGGGCGATTTTCTTTCTGGTCTGTCTGGTTTTTCCTATCTTCAAATGGAACGTCCGACACCTTTTCGACACCCATGGGTGAAAAAGGGTATCGGCATAAACAAGCGAAAAACCATACCCTATGTCATTGAAAATCCACTTCTATATCCGCCCAGAAAAAGCCAAAACCAATGGCGAGGCCCCCGTGTACCTGCGTCTTACCGCTCATGGACGTAAAGCTCACTCGCTAAAAAAATATATCGCTCCGCATAAATGGGATAGCGTGAGGTACTGTAGTAAAGGGAAAAAACGTGAGGACGTTATCTTCAATCAGCATATCCGTAATGTTACGGTAGCGCTTACCCAAATTGAGAACTCATTGCTCGGTGAAGGGAAGAAGGTAACCGCCCAACGAGTCCTTGATATGTATCGCGGAAAAAGCCTCCATGGGCATACGTTCGTTGGCACCTTTCAGGAGCATATTGCCAAACTAGAGAAAACGGTTGATCTTCCGGACGGGATCTCTCCCCGTACCGTGGGTAAGTACCGCACCGTGTTGAAACACTTTACTGACTACCTTATGAGTAGCTTGGGGGTGAGTGATATTGCCCTCGATGATTTACGGTATAGGCACATTGAGGATTTTGTATACTATCTCAAAACGGAGCGGAAGATTCAGAACAATACTCGGGTCAAATATATCTATGCTCTACGCGGGATCATTAAAGGTGCCGTTCGCAAGGGTAAGCTCGACCGTGATCCCTTTATCCAATGGCAGGGGCGGGTGATTACCAAAGACCGCGTCTATCTAACGATTGAGGAAGTGCATCGACTCCAAGCGAAAGTGCTCCAGACCAAACGCCTCGCAGAAGTCCGCGATGTGTTTATCTTCTCGTGCTACACGGGCTTGGCCTACATTGATGCCTTTAATCTGACGGAAGATCACATCGTGGAAACTCAAGGTCAGCGATCAATTCGCACCTTCCGCCAAAAGACCAATGCTTTGTGCAGCATCCCTTTACTTGAGGAAGCCGATACGATTATTGCTCGGTATGCTGATTCAGAGTATCGCAAAATTTATGGCCGCCTCTTACCAGTCAAGTCAAATCAAAAAGTAAATTCCTACATTCAAGAATTAGCGGCGATTTGTGGGATTGATAAGCACTTAACCTTTCACGTCGCGCGCCACACCTTCGCTACGACCATCCTCTTAGCTAATGACGTCCCCCTCGAAACGGTAAAAGAATTGCTGGGTCATAAACATATGTCCACGACCCAGCACTACAGCAAAATGGGAATGAAAAAAATACAGCGCGATATGGCCTTGTTGGCGGATCGCTTAAAAAAAAACCGCTTTGATACGTAAATTACAACTACTTACTGCCGTCTGCAGGATTATTCCCTGTAAAATTATTCTCAAGTATCTCGTACAAATCCGCTTTGCGGTAATAGATTTTCCCGCCTGGATTGAAGTACGTGTAGGGGATTACTCCATTACGCCGGTACTCATGGAGCGTTTGACGGGATAGATTAAACTCTTCTTGAACCCAGGCACCATCGACATATTCGCCGTGATCCTCTGCCTTGGGGGTGGTGGACTGCGTGTAGTAAGCATTAAGTTGACGCAGTTCGGTACGGATTTTTTCAAGAATTTCCATAAAAGTTAGATATATACAAAGTGAAAAATTACGATTTCGTGATGACGAGGTGATGGATACTCCAGGTATCCGGTTCACCTTCATCATAGAGTGGATCACTGATCTTTAGTGAGCCAAGCGTGTTATCGAGGAGCTGTGTATAGACGAGGCCAAGGTTTCGTCCAGTCAGGGTGACGAGGGTAGTGCCAAAGTCGAGCGCAAGCGCACCGTCTATCGGATGGAAAGACAGCGAACGTAGCGTATAGCGCGGAAAGCCATAGCGTGACCCGTCCTTGTCAGTAATATCAAGCTGAGCTATTTCCTCATCACTCAGTGCTTGCGATGAGGTATCGGATGCGGGAGCTACGAGGTCTTCGAGATAGTCAAAGACATCGTAATTATCGTTCTCGTTCATAGCCATGATCGTGTGTTTGGTGTTGAGATTCACGTTGAGACGTACGGAGGTGCTGGCGCTGCTTTTGCGCACGTTGCTGATGGTAGCTGGCTTGCTCGGCCTCAATGGCAGATAAGCGATTACCATCGCGTTGGATGTTCTTAAAGAGGAGTGCCTTATCATCAGTGTAGACACGTACCTCATGTTTCCCGCGGGAAACAGATACATACCATTGCTTATTATCACTAGCCCCGGTTGATAGCGTAGACTGAGCGATAATCACAGTATCGACTGAGCGCCCTTGTGCCTTGTGTGAGGTGGTGCAGTAGCCATGAGTGAGATGACCAAAGTCCTGAGCCACCACCCAACCATTGGTCAAAAGGAGATCACCCGATGGCGTCAGGGCTTTGACGGTGTAGCTGGCCCCGTTGTGTAAGCGGTGTTGTTTATCCTTGGTTTTTCCATTTTTCGTAATGACAATTTTTTCACCAACCGCTATCGGCAGGGTACTTTGCCGGTAAGTTGCGAATCGGTCAGCGAGTCCTAAGGGGAGGGTGTAGAGCTGGCCGTCTGATGAGTGTTCGGCCGTAAGATGATCTGGTGCCGTAGCCTGAACGACAAATCGTTCACCTTTGCGAACCCCGGGAGCATGTTGGGTAAACTCAATGAGATCACCCGTAGCGTAGTGCGTGTAGTCCTGCCGTTCCGCGGTGGTCAGACCAGTGTTATGTAAGTGGGGGATGGCCGTGTCTGATGAGCCAAGGTGTCCGTGAGCCTGGAGTGATGCACGGATGGCGCTGGTTGCCCGCCGTCCTTCGGCATGCGTAGGGGAGACCACTAAGGCCGTCCGATGGCGTTGTTTGCCTTTCTTTTGACTAATGGTTGTGCGGTAGGCTTCGGCGATCTCGGTATATCGCTCATCCCCCGTGGCTTCAATAATCGCTCCCAAGCGATCAAGCTGTTGGGTGCCCTCCAGTAATCGACCTTCAGCGATTGAATGAACCGCCTCGCGATAGCCGGCGTTCTTTTGGCGCATGATCTCAGAGAGGCGGTAGAGCGTGAGCCCGCCGTTATCAGCGAGGATACGTAGGGCATCACCCCGCGGAACGGAACTGTGCTGTCCGTAATCACCAGACAAGATGACCCGCGTATTATATCGCTCCGCCACATCACAGATCTGTCGCATGGCTTGGGTACCCAAGAGACCCGCTTCATCAATCCACATGACTTGATTATGGAGTTGTTGCTGGAGCTGTGGATTATTGAGTAAGTGCGCTACCGTTTCAGCCTGGGTAAACCCTTCGTCTCGTAAGACCTTACGGGCCGCTTGGGCGGATGGTGCAAAAACAAACACCTGATGACCTGAGTCTTCAATGGCCTGAATCGCTTCCGTCATCATCGTTGTTTTACCCGTACCAGCTGGGCCCCGAATACCAATGATCTGATCGGGAGATTGCAACAAGTGGTGTACCGCCCCCCGCTGACCCTCATTCAGATACTCGGCAGTAAAGCGATACTGCTCAATATCCTGGTGCAGTGGGGTAAAGCGATTACGACCGTTACGGGCAAAGGCAATGAGTGATTGTTCTTCGCGTAACACTGAGCGCGTGGTATATACCGGAGCGTCATGCAGGTCGAACTTGAGATATGCCTTATCACTAAGCGCTTGGGTCAGCTGATCTTCGCGAACGTGTCCTACGCCATAGGCGAGGGCTTTGGTCAGGACGGTGCGTTCGGGTACGACTGAGGAACGTTCTAAGCTGACCGCCATCGCGTGAGCAATCGCGGCTTGTTCACCACCTCGTTCAGCCCGTGGCTTACCAGCCAGTTCACTTAAGGTCATTAACTCATCAGTAGTTAAGCGATTCATCCAGTCATGTTCTAATTCGGCAAGTGAACGATCTGCTTGTTTGGCTTCACGTGTCCGTGAACCCAGTCGCGCTTTGGCTACCGGCGAGACGATATTCTTGGCCTCTGCCTCGGCTTCAATCACGGCTGTCCGGCGAGAAAACTTTTGTGTAAGCTCAGGTGAAATACCGGATAAGGTGAAGCCGTGCGTGCTGCGTTCGGTGGTATACCCTAAGCCTTCAAGGGCAGTCGCTAAGCGGTGATTAAAGACAGCTTGAAAGTATGGGGCATCACGTTTGAGATCACCAAATTGCCCCGCCTTAAAGCGCTCCTCAGTGAGATCGTACGTGAGATTCATGGCGAAACAATGAGCGTGAAGATGAGGATCAGGTACCCCATTAACCGGTCGTGCCGTGTAGTGAGTGAATCGTCCCCACAGAAGGTTGCCGGTGAGACGATCAGTTTCACTGCCGTTACGGCGCACCCTCGTTTTCATCTCATGTTCAATTGACTGCATCGTTGAGGTAACCGCATCATTAAACGCGGTTTCAATGCGTTGGTCATTGGTCAGTGCCTGCACGATTGAGACCGCTTTGGGGGCTGAAAAGGTGAAGTCATACCCCACGCGACGATGGCTATTCGTGCGTGGGGTTAATGACTTCTGGGTGCGGGGATGACGATTATCACACAGGGCGTGGAAGGTGTCCCGCGTGATCGTATCGGGTAATCCTAACCAGGTTTTCACCTGTCCGTGCCACGTACCGATACTGGCTTCCTTGAGGTAATAGTCCTCTTGCGCTAAAGCCTTGTCAAAGTAGGCTTTAGCATTTTCAGCATTATATCGCGCGGTAATACGGAGCATAGGTGAGCGGATTGTGGTTAATGGAATATTTAGTTCAGACGTCTCCCCTTGGCACTGCTTCTGCTTCTAATGAAGGCTGATTCACCACCACTGCTGAGCTATCCATCTCAAGGGCAGCCCACATGTTGGCTTGTTCCAGAGGATCACGAGCCGGTAGGAAAGGCAGGCTGACACCCGCTACTTTTCTCGTGGGTGTTTTGCGGTTAAGTGCCGCCTTTAATTGCTCACCCACGATCCGTTTGTCATTTTGATTGAGGAGGTACCGGCGACCCTTCGTAAACTCAATTTGCGCTCGGATGAATGATGAGCTACCACCGATGAGCAGGAGAATGCCAACGAAGTGGAAGTCTGCACCAAGATAGGTGAGGAGGGCATAGCCGACCCCGCTGACCAGGATTGGTTCGGCATAGCGCTTGACGATGTACTCATTGAATTGCACCCGTCTGATGAGGCGATCCACGAGTACGATAGCCTGCGCGGTGAGCTGGTCAATCATCGTGAAGAACCATGTCAATGAGGTGATGATCTGGGGTGGAATAGTCCAGGAGAACGAGAACCGTTGGAGCGCTGGGATACGGTGGAGTTGCTTGACGACAAACAGGTGAAGCGCTCGGGCAGCTAACCAGGTCAGCCCCCAGGTGTGAGCGATCATCCAGACGAGCGCACTGCGCAGCGCCTCCATCACCATGGGCGTGGCGTGGATGATGTTTTCCAGACTGCGCCATAACCACTCATGAGGGGTGCCATCAGCTCGTGAGTAAAACTCCAAGTCTTTACGTTGCCAGATGCGCCGTTTGATGACGAGATAATGGAAACACGCTAAGCCACCGTACAGTGCCAGAAACAGGTAACTGATGAGTGAGTCTGGTTGAAGACTTACGACCGGCTTGAGGAGTCCGTACCACTCTGAACCACGGCCGAACTCAGGCGCGAGTTGACCGATTGCCCAGAAGCCGACCATAAACAAAATGATCGTGCCGATTTTATAGTACTGTTCACCAAAGTTACGCCGCATGAGTACCTCGCTGAGCGTAGCTGGGACATAGAGGACACGTTGCAGGGTATCACGTAACCACTTGCCGAACTTAGACTCACGGTCAATAAATTCGCGGAAGAAGAGCTTCAGCGCCTGGACGTGGCCAGTTGGCTGGAAGAACGGTGGGACGGGTGAAGAAGGACGATTGTAATTTCGCATAAGGTTAACGGGTTTGGGTGAAATGGACATAGAGATAGTTAAGCTGACTTTCGTTGAAGACTTTGCCTTGGGAGTAGACGATTGCCCCTACGATGTACTCATAGCCAGGGCCACCAGAGGGGAGCGTACTGAATACTTCTGGGGGAACGGTATACTCATGGCTTTCGCTCCAGCCTTCGGAGATGCTAGTCGAACTGCCGTAGCTGGTACCACCACTACTGCGCTGTTGGAAGGACTTGCCGATGAGTTCGGAAGCGTACCGGCGCGTTTCGGGGTGATCTTGGCGGTGAAAGATTTTGGTCGTGAGATTACCGAGCAGACCTTGGATGATGCTTTTCGCCGACCCATTATTCCCCAAGCCGAATTCAAGCGTGCCAAGTGACTGCGTGAGGTAGATAGTGGCTACGCGATACTCCCGGCAGCGGGCTTGGAAGTCTGCATCGGCCTTAGTGATAAAGGCCTGCATCTCGTCAGCGTAGAGAAAGACCGGACGACCAGTCGTACGCAACATGGCCTTTTGCCAGACATGCTTCATAAGGATCTGACTAAAGCGCCCGATGTCACCATATTCGTCTAAGGGGAAGTCAAGGAGAATGACTTTACCGTGCCGACATAATTCTGGGGTAAAGGTGGTTTCGGCGCAGAACAACTGAGCAAACGGACTCCGCAGGAAAACGGTGAACATACCCGTTACGCTGGAGATGATGTTCATGCGCGTCTTTTCCGGCATGCGAATAAACTCCTTGAGCCAGTAGTTCAGCGTCAGCGCAGTGTCAGACTTTTCCACGGTGCCCAAGTCAGCCACTTTAGGTTGCAGAGCGGTGAGGTACCGATAGAACAGGGATGATTTCCGCCACGTAGGACTAAGAAGCTGTTCCTCAGTTTTGGGAGCCGACAGGATGATCTCATTGAGCTCGGCGAGGCGGAGTTCACCTGTGGCTTTCAGAGCCAAGTCAATGACACTCTTGAGGAGCTTTTGGCGTTCCAAGCCCCAAAACGACTCTTCCTTAGCGGATTGACTATTTGATTCGAGTAGCGTTTCAAACAGGGCAACGACACTCTGCGTTACGCCACTGGTATTCACCTGCGCTTCATAACTGAGAAAGTTGAAGGCCAGTGATGAATCTGGTGAGAAGGTGATGAGGTCATCACTCCGGCCTTCCTCCGCCATTATCTTCTGCCAGAGTTTTCGTTCACTTGACTTGGCGCACAGTACGATACCGCCAAGTTGGTTTCTTACGTAGGCTTGACCAATATATTTGCCTGGGCCAGTCGTTTTACCTGAACCAATTGAGCCTGTAATGAGCAGGCCATTGAAAGCATCACGGAGCGTGAACGTATCAGTCCGGTTGAAGTAAAACAGTGTTTGATCTAAGTAGGACATAGGAGTCCTGTGCTGAGTTTTCATAAACTTCAGTGATTAAGTAAGTTCATAGGTATGCCAGGTAGCGTCTGAAAAATTTTTACGCTATGGCCTAGAAAAAACTTGAGCTAGATGAATAAATTCTCTAGCTAGAAATCGACATGTGAAAACTGAAATTGGCTGGACTGCTTGGTATCGGTCCACTTCACTGTGGTACTTACCTAAAAAAGACAGCTTTGTACGTATTACTCGGCCCTATCATCGGATCGGCCTCTATGTTTTGAGCAGTCAGCAAAAAAATATATTGACTAAAAAAAGATGGGTCTCTATGTATATATGGAAGGTGTTCGTATAGGCAAAAATGATTGATTTTTGGTTGAAACTAGAGCGTACTCCTGATACGCATCATCTAAGGTCTGGATTACTTTTTTACTAATCAAGTGTTCAACTGGAATTAATGAAAAGAATATATACAGGTAACAATTTGGTAATATTGACAATGCATTTTTGCTAGCTTTTGTCAGTTCTGTCCGGATTGGTAAGGCGTGCCTAAACATCAATTGCGCATCGTATGAGGGGAAAATCCCCAATGTGCTACACTATACCCAGCACTTCCTAGTTGAGCATTCCACGTATGCGTCAACTTTTTCGTCTGATTGAAGGCCTCCTTGAAACAGTATTCATTACACTCGAACGTACCCTTGAGTCCCTGTTCACCTTGGTCTTTCCTTCAGGCCTTCCTAAAAGGAAATCTGGATATTCCGCCCGCTTTGCCTCACCGCATCCGCTCCTCAAGCGGAGTCATCGTGGTTTCTGCCTAACCGGAACTCATTGTCTATCGGTTGCAGATGCCTATCGCAATGCTTTAGTGATCGGGGCTACCGGTTCAGGAAAATCATCTGTCATATATATCCCTTCACTCCTCAAGCTGAAAGGCAGTACGATTGTGCATGATCCTTCAGGCGAGTTAGCCAAAAAAGTTTCCCCGTACCTTCTACGGCAAGGCTACACGATTAAAACCCTCAATTTTGCTCACCCTGACCAATCAGATCGCTACAATCCACTCTACCGGGTGGCTACCTCCAGCGACATCAACAAGGTTTCGAGCCTCGTCATCCGTACCGCTTTAGGCGGGGTGAAAGGTGATCCTTTCTGGAATCTCCAAGCTACGGCTTTACTCACGCTGCTCATTACTTTAGTTAAAGCTGAAGCTGAGGACAGGCAAACCTTCCTTCAGGTACGCTACTATCTCAATCAACTCAGTGGTGATGAAGCCTGGTTTACTCGGAAAGTGAAAGCCAGTGATACGCTTGGGCTACGAGCTGAATATGCCACCTTCCAGGCTTACGATGCCAAAGTTAAAGCTGGAATCATCGCTACCGTATCCAGCGCGCTGCAACTCTTCACTGATGAAGCCGTGGCTGAAGTTACCAGCTATGACACTATCGCTCTTCATGAGTTCCGGGTGAAGAAGACCGCCTTGTTCATTCAAAACCCCATTACTGACCAGTCATACTACTCAGTCTTGGCTTCACTCTTCTTTGAGCAACTGTTTGCTGAACTCTTGGCTCGTCTACCTCAACCGTGGCACCACGATGTCTTTTGTTTGATCGATGAGGCCGGGGTGCTCTATCTGCCTTCCTTGGGGAATGTCATCAGTAATGTGCGTAAGTACCGCTCTGGGATCTTGGCAGCCATACAATCCCCAAGCCAAATGTATCAGCTCTACGGACAGCATGAGGCGGAAACGATTATCCATAACTGCTTTGCCAAGCTCTACCTACCAGGCCAAGCGCCCGATACCACCATTGCCCTTGAACAAGCGTTGGGACGTTACGCTTACGAAGATGACCAGGGAGGGACTCATCATCGCCCCTTAATGACCCGTGATGAAATCCGTACCATGAAAAAGAATCAAGCGCTTCTCATAGCGGGGAACTATCCACCAATGCAGGTTGACCTTAAACCATATTATCAACAGCGAGGACTCTTAGCCCTCACACAATTACCTTAACCTATGCCAAAACCTATTCGCCGGAATACCGGTATGTGGGAATATTTGGAGCAATCAGGAGTTTTAGAATCGGGGAATGAAGACGCTATCGCAGCCGTAAAAAAAGAATATCAACGTAAGTACCAACGAGAGTATCGTAAAAAGAAACGCAAGGAACGACCGGAGGTAACCCTTACCTTATCCAAAGCTGATTGGCTAGAACTCACTCATTCAGCTCAACAACATCACTACTCACTGCCAGCCTTTATCAAGCAGGCAGCTTTGGCCTATCTCAAGCAAACCTTTCTCGTACCAGATCGAGAACCTGTTAGTCGTTTGGAACAACGCCTACGACTGTGTCAGACAGACATTCGGGTCATCGCGCGTCATGTCCGTAAACGGAACCTCCCGGAACTTAATCAAGCCTACCTTGATCTAGCGGAGCGCATCGCACATTTGGAAACGGTTATCCATAACGCTTTCCATAACCCACCTCAGGTAAACTAAACAGCACACCCTAGCCGATGGCGTAGTCATCACTATGATCATCAAAGTTAAATCACGAAAAAACAAAGCCTTCCGGCAATTACTCACCTATATGATTCACGGCGAAGAACGTGTTCCGGAGAGTCGTATCATGCTCCATAATCTATCAGGATACGATATTCAAACTTGGGTACACGAATTTGAAGTTAATGAGGGTTATCGCCAACATCGCCGTAAGAATAGTGTCATTCTCACCCACGAGATCTTGTCATGGCACCCGGATGATACCCCGTATCTCACCTTAGAAGGGATAGAAGATATGACTAGGGAATATATTGCTCGGCGTAATCCCAACGGACTCTACGTGGGAGTTATTCATCTGGATCAAGGTCATTACCATGTGCATCTCTGTGTCAGTGGGGTTGAGTACAAATCGGGAAAGGCCATGCGGCTATCGAAACAAGCCTTTACTGAACTCAAGCAACATACACAGGATTACCAGCAAGACTATTATCCCGAACTGACGAACTCAGTGGTAGCTCATGGACGAGCAACCGCACCGCAATTATCTGATCGTGAGTATTGGTACAAGCGCAATACCGGACAACAGACTACACGAGAAAAAATCTTTGAGCGGGTGAAGTCCGTTCTTGATCAATCGCATTCGATCAATGATTTTGAGATGAAGCTGAAAGCTGATGAGTTGGAGCCATATTACCGTAAGGGGAAGTTACAAGGGGTAGTGGTTGAGGGGAAGAAGTATCGGTTGAGGCGGTTGGGGGTTGATTGGGAAAAGAGTCTTTTGGCAAAAGGGATATCACTTGAACGCTAGTAAAAATTTCTTCTTTGGCTTGTTCGTTTTGCAAACCTAGTTTGAGTTTGTACGATGAGATGTTACTTGTTTCTGCGCATACTAATCCGTTTTAGACAGATACTGCTGAAAACCTTAGCGGTGAAGGTGTGATTCCGAGTTTTAAAGGAAAAAGAGATTTTTAGTTTTTATTGACGGAATATCAATGTAAAAACAAATGCAGTAGTCATAATTAACTACTGCATTTGTGCTTTCCTTGAAATGGATGCTATTTCTATTGTTTTATAGCAATTGCAAAAGATGTCAAGGTTACTGAGCTAGCGATGCCATGGTGTTCTTTTGACCTGGATATCCACCTATTGCCAGGTGCTGCTAAACAACTTGCGGTTAGCAGGTTGTTATCACCATTAACAAGCGCACCACCACCTGTAATAGTCCAGCCGTCTGGAACGGTAACCTCAGCTGTTGGATATTTGGCTTTTGGAGAAGTTTGAGAAAATACTCTTGTTTGTATAGTTGATTTGCATCGGAGCCTGGACTTTAGACCAATCGCATAAACGGTTAAGCTACTGGATGAAGACATCGCATGCTCTTTACCCCTAGCTTTCCACGTATTATCAGTCAAAGGATAAGAGCTAGTCAGTAGGCTTCCGTCCCCACTCCAATGGATTATTGCACCACCACCTGTCATGGTATAACCCTCTCCAACACTGACTGCAGCTTCTGGATATTTAGTAGTTGAGCTTTGCTTTGGAAAAAGCTTAACTTCCCAGTCATTATTAGGATCGTATACCGCAAATACGACTACTGTTAATTTTGCATTATGTGAATATCCATGGTCTTTAGCTTCTGCGTACCATGAGGTAGTACTACTTGGATAACTTGCCGTAAGTAGACACTCAGTCAGACCTTTATTAGGAGTGGTAACCTCTGCTCCTCCTCCTAGAATTTTATAACCTGGAGGTAAACGTAATTCTACTTTTGGGTTATTTGTTACCTCACTTTCTTTTGAGAAGGTCTCTACTTTTATTTTTGGGCAATTTACTTCTCGAGGTGGAATATCAGTACGGATTTTTCCGAAGTTATATGTTAGACCATTACCGCCTGTTGCTGAAATGATAACTGTCATTGCCTCTTTCGAAGTTCTTTTGATGATTTGGTATCTCGCGCTACCATCAAGCTTGATGTTTTTTCTTTGTTTCCCTCCTATGTAAAAGTCTCCATCTACTCGATCTACATTACTAGAAAAAGAGATAGTTCTAATCTCAGGAGCCTTTTTAAGTTTTAATCCATCACTAACGTACTTGGCTCCAAGGACAATTACATTAGGATCTTTTGTATGCACTATCCAAGTCTTAACTCCTGGAGACAGCATGCAATTCTCCCATGCCTTTACAACTTGACTATTAATCGTCTTAAATGTCCGTATGACTTTTAAGCGTTGAGATTCATTAAGGGAGGAATAGTTCTCAGCATCTGAAATAAATTTTTGGTATGCATTCTTATCATCTGCGCCCTCGAGATCAATCGTCATGCCACCGTAGCTAAATCCTCCATCGTAATCAGAATGTGAATCACTACTGGCTTCATTCATTGAGTAGTTTCTCTGCCAATTGAGGAATGCAAGTAATTTTTCATAATCCGTACTTTCAGTTCTATAATCATAAATGCTACGTAAGATTTGACTACAATCTTGGGCTGTAAGATTTACGGTAGAAAGAATGATGGCAACAACAAATAACAAATTCTTGTTTTTCATGTCTAGATGAGTTTGGTATCGGCGTATCTTTGTGATTTACACTGGGACGTGTGTCTTGAGGAATTAGGAAGATTGCTAATGTAATTGCCTTACAGCCAATGGTTTAGATAATGTGGGTAATAAGAATTAGATGTTAAAGATTCATAGACTTCTCCAAAGGTTTAGCCCAATTAGAGCCAAACGTGTCCTCTCAAGCAACAGTGATGAAGTGCTTGATTTAAAAAATATTAGTACTAACGTATTCACTACAATGAGTGTTGAGACACAGTTATGTCTCCAGAGGGGATTTCATGTCTTATCCGTTGATAACTTTTAACCTTAGGGGTGTTGTGTTATCAGGCCTTTATGGGCCCATATTTGCCCAAACATATGTAGTTATGTTCATATGATTGTTTTTCTATACGCTTGTCATATATTTGGGTTTCGTAAAATTTCAGCCTCGCTAATACTTTCTTGCGAGGAAGTTGTTTTTTCGCAATTTTACACTATTGCTGAGAGTGGTATAAATAGTCTACAAGCATAAACCATGTGATGACTACAATTAAACTTGCCTTCTAGGGAGAGGTACTAATGGCATGACTATGAATTGCAACCTTTGTCCGCTAAATTCGTTAGCAAAACAAAATAGTTAATCGCAGTAAGACTTTTCTCCACTCATGAGTTTCAAATCTGAGTATAGAGTTCCACGAATTAATTTAAATCCTGTATTTCCAGATGCGGATTTTGTTAGAAAGGCTTGGGAATCCTCCAGTCATAGTCTTGCTAAACTAAAAAATGTAGTTACTGCCTACATAAAGCCTGGAATAGATGCTCTAGCTAGTATAGATTCACCGAGCGAATTTGGCATTTTTGCAGCAATAAACCGCGCAGCATTAAGCATCGATGTTTATCCAGTTTCTTATAATTATAATGAGAACAGTCTTGTTACTGTCGCGGAGCATTTCATTAGAGAAGAGACTGAGTCAGATATTTCCTTTTTAAGGAGTTCATTATCAAGTGTTAGCGAGTCTTCATTCCGTCTTGCTCAAGGTGGTGACCTATCTAAGCTTACCTTCCACGCAGAACTCGATAATATTACCAAAACGCTTGTTCAGCTTAAAAAGCGTCTCGGTAAGTCCCAATCCCTAGATAAAGGTGTCTGGAAAGATGCCCAAGTCATTTTACAAAAAATCATTAGCCTCGCCCGTAAAGTTAAAGTCGCTTTGCGCTTCTTTCTCAGACGGACTCATTCCACTCCTCAATACTTACTCAGCTTCTATGGTTTAGATACCCATACGATGCTGTGTCCGCGATCCTGATTCACGTAATTCGCTTAACTCGCTCCTGACCTAATCCTAGGCCAGTGAGGGAGATTTTTGTATTGCCATTTTGGTGGCAGGATAAGCGACACGTACGTGCCTGAATCAGGTTCCTTAACCCTATTGGATCTGATCGTTAGCTACTTTCATTAGTGGCCTGGAATTCTATTGCTAAAATTTTTAACACCAAATCAGAAACCAATGAATTTTTTCAATATATCACCTCGCTCAAATCAAACGATCTGTAATCGTAAGCATAGCCGCTTAGTCAATCGTAAGATCAAACAACGTCAACAACGTTTTCAGTCAAGTACATTCCTCAAAAAACTCAAGCATATATATGCTCATGTTAAGTACGTACTGGTAATTCTGATCTCCTTGGTACAAATCAGCCTTGTCATACCCATGCTTGTCAATCAAGACATGGATACGATGAAAGAAACGGTCAGGCTACTAAAGCCTGTGATGGTAGAGCGATCTGGTTCCCTTAACAAGTCAGGGGAACCAAGCATTGGCAAAGTTCTGTTCGATATCAGCCGATCATGACAATACCAAAAAGTATGATGAGGATTAAAAGTAATGGTTTCTATTGGCTATTAGGATGTTATCAGGGATGACTGTTTGAAACCCTTTATTTATCCTGTAATTATTCTATTTTTGTTAGCTAGGATCATCACCAAAAGAAAAATGTAATTTCTCATGGAAATGTATCTCTATGATACTAAGGAGTTTCTTTCGTGTAAGCCGTTTTTAAGATGGGCTGGAGGGAAAACATGGTTACTCAAGGACTTGAGTTACTTCTTACCTAAGAGTGGCTTCAATAGGTATTTTGAGCCGTTTTTAGGAGGAGGCGCAGTATACTTTCATCTTCAGCCTAAGGATGCATTTCTGTCAGATGCCAATGCAGAGCTAATTGAAACTTACCAGTGTTTACAAAAAAATGTTTACAAGGTGATCAATGAGCTTCAGTTGATGGATAACAATAAAGAGGAATACTATTCTATCCGTGAACAAAAGTATCGGTCGAAGTACAAAAGGGCGGCCCGATTCATTTACCTAAATCAAACTTCTTTTAATGGTATTTACAGAGTGAATCAAAAGGGTGAATACAATGTACCCTACGGTTACAGAACCATTGATCACCGTAAAGAAGACAATCTTAAAATTGTTAACCGCGTCATACAAAATACACACTTTAGTTCTGGAGATTTCGCTGAAATAGAATATAAGGTTAAAAAGAAAGATTTAGTTTTTCTTGATCCTCCTTATACTGTCTCCCATAACAACAATGGATTTATCAAGTATAACAAGAAACTGTTTTCCTTAGATGACCAATACCGCTTACTTAGCCTGATACAGAAAATCAAGGAAAAAGATGCCTACTACATTTTAACTAATGCAGCACATACCAAAATTTTTGAAATATTTGGAAAGGAAGATAACGCTTATGAGCTCAGTAGAGCTAACAGAGTTGGTGGCGAAAACGCGTTAAGAAATACTATCTCAGAATATCTTTTTTCCAATATCGAAATCTAAATCAGGCGTTAATTTTTTAGGAATGGACGATTTAAAAGAAGGACTATTATCAGGTCAAAGTATAAAGCGAGCAATCCGTAAGAAAGAAAGTGAATACGAAGAAATTAGTATTAAGAAAGGATTACTTGATGAGTACACAAGCCTGGGTTGGGAAAAGACCAAAGAGCTTCAAACGGTTTTCAAGCTAAAAAAACTCAAGCCTCATGATGTTCTTTTCGAAGACAAAGTCTGGGCAATCTTTGCCCGTATTGGCTTTGAATATTTAAATCAGGATCGAAACTTTCGAATAAAATATTCGAAAGATGAATCCACATCAAAGCAAATTGATGTCTTTGCTGTTGATGAGGACGTGATTTTAGTGATTGAATGTAAATCATCTTTAGAGGTAAAAAGAAGTAGCTTCAAAGAAGTTATCGAATCGATTGGAGGTAGAAAAGAAGGGATGATCAAACAGATTAGAAAGTCTTTCCCTCACACTAAGCATAAAATCAAATTTATTTTAGCTACAGAAAAATACTATCTCTCCAAACCAGATGAAGAGCGTCTCGAAAATTTTGATATCGTTCACTTTAATGAAGAGATATTAGACTACTATCTTGACTTATCAAAGCACTTAGGAACAGCTGCGAAGTATCAATTATTAGGCAATCTATTCCAGGGACAACAGATTCCTGAAATGGATAATTTGATTCCAGCTATACAAGGAAAAATGGGAGGTCATACGTACTATTCATTCTCCATTGAGCCAGCCAAGCTTTTGAAAATTGGATATGTGCTTCACAGAAATAAAGCGAACAAACTTTTGATGCCAACTTATCAGAGGTTAATAAAGCGGAGTAGGCTTAACTCTATCAGAGATTTCATTGAGAAAAAAAAGGGCTTTTTCCCTAATTCAATTATCATAAATATCGATAGTGGTCGAAGAAAATTACAGTTTGATAAAGCGAGTAATCAATCCAAGACCTCAATCTCAAAAATTGGTATCCTCCATTTGCCTAAGCGGTATCGAGCTGCTTTTGTGATTGATGGTCAGCACCGACTTTACGGATATACTGAAACAGATAAAAGTCAAACCAACACTATTCCTGTTATTGCCTTTGAGAATCTTGATCGAGAAGCTCAAGTGAGAATTTTCATGCAAATCAATGAAAATCAAAAGGCTGTTTCAAAAAGTTTGAGAAATACACTCAATGCAAATTTGTTGTGGACATCAGATAATTTAATAGAACAAATTCGCGCTCTTAAACTTCAGATTGCGCAAAATTTAGGTGAAGATTTAGATTCACCACTCTATGATATGGTTATCATTGGAGAAAATAAGAAAACTAAAACAAGGTCAATTACTATTGAAACGATAAAAACAGCTTTAGATAGAACTAACTTTTTTGGAAAGTTTTCCAAGAATGAAATGAAAGACTTCGGTTCTTTAAACATGGGAAATAACGATGATACTTTCGAAAAAGCCCTACCTCTGCTTAAAGAATTTCTCCGATTTGTAAAACAGCAAGTTCCCGATGAATGGGCTAAAGGTGAAGATGACAATGGTTTTATTACTATAAATGCTGGTATCTATAGTTTCCTCATTCTGTTTAGTGATATTCTAGATCATATCATCAAAGAGAAAAGTATTAACCCCAGGACGATCTCTCCAGAAGACTTGATGCCGGAAATGCAAAAATACATTAAACCAGCGATTGATTATCTCATGGGTTTGTCTACTGAAGATCGTTTGAGTTTAAAACGTAGTTACGGTACAGCTGGAAGAACGAGATATTGGCGCACATTACAAATTGCCGTTAAAGAACAAAGGGATAATTTTCATCCTCCTGGTTTGGATGATTTTATTAAAAAAGAGGCTAAGGAGTTCAATGAAAGATCGTTTCAGATAATTAGAGATCTTGAACTATATTTTAAGCAAGATTTTAGAGAACGACTTGAAGCCGTCTACGGCAATATGTGGTTTAAGAAAGGGGTTCCTGCCAAAGTGTACGAGAAAGCCGGAAATTTAGCACTTGTTAAGAATAGAGAAATTGAAAATGAGGAGGATGAAAAAGAGCCTTGGGACTGTTTACATATAATTGATTATCGTACGATTGCACAATATCGAAGTAATTGGAGTGATATATTTGAAAAACCTTATACCATGCCCGGAGAAGAGAAAATAAGGGGCGGGAAAGATGCCAAAACTAGTTGGATGCAAAAATTAGAAAGGATACGAAATGAGAATTTTCATTCCTATAGTGTTACTGAAGAAGAATTTCAGTTTTTAGACAACTTGAATGCTTGGCTATTAGAAAAGACGACCGAAAATTCATTTGGCTATTAACTAATATTTAGGCCTAACTCATTTCATTACTTTAGGGGTGCAGGGGATACGCCCCGCCAAGATGCCAGCTGATACCGACAGAAAAAGGTTATGAGGTCAGGTGGCTATCTTGCACAAAGTGCGCTTTCTGGGGAGTCTGAGATTATCCTGTCCATAGTTGATCAATCTCAGACAAGGACTACGACGATACCACTTTCTGTCAATCAATGTATCGTCGTAGGAAAGGGGAAAGAGCACCTTGCTTACGTCCTGTCAGTCAAGACCTTATGATTACGTTTCTCAAGAAAAGTAAAACAAGCTAGGCAACAATCTGACTGGCTTATTGCGATTGTCATGTTGTTCTATTTTACACACACATTCTGCCTCCAGTACAGAAAATACGCAGCGGGATATTCATTAATCAATGAAAAATGCGGTCTGGGCTTATATTTCAGAACTTACTCCCCCTGTATAGACATAAACTTTTTGTTGAGTAGAATTAGCGTTGCCCTTTTCGTCAAAAACGGGCAGGGTCTCAATATTACCAAAAGGAATATTAAGGTCATTCCTCATAGAAAAATAGTCATCATCGTTGAGCTGCCCTAGATAGACCATACTTCCATGCTCTACTTCCTTTTGAAAATAGAGCTCTTGCTCTTCTATTTCATATTGCCAGCTATTTTGAAATCTTTTTTCTGCTACAAATTCGATTTCCTCTTTACGTTGGGCTTGCTCTTGTGAAAGTTCTGGATTGATAGTAAAGCATCGATATCCAATTATCTCACCTGTTTCATCCCAAACAGGAGCAGTCTGGAAATCAAAGCCTTGATCCCGGTACTGCATTTTGAGCTTAAAAACTGCGTCTCCACTTTTCAAAGAATGTTCGTCGTTTTGATCTCTTTCAACATACGCAACTTCATCTACGATACCTGCTTTGAGATAATCGTTCATTTGCTCGTCAATGCGCTGATTTCTCAATTGCGAACGGATAGATTCTTGCCTTGCAGATTGTTGCTCAGCTTTGGCGCCAAGATCAATTTCCGTCAATCCTTCAAGTTGTTCTGCGTATTTCTCTACAAGAGAAGATTCTATTTGATCATTCTTTGGAGACTCATTTATCACTGACCTTATAATAACATACCTAAGTTTCCTATTGCAAAGGTCATTCTCGTAGCATTGAAAGGAAGGGGAAAGAGTATCTTATTTTTGTTTTGTTGGGAGAACAATTTTCAGGAAAAGTTAAAATCGCATGATCTTTATGGATACTAATATTCTGTCCGTTGACGCAAAATATGTAAATTAACGTTCTGTTTTATCAGTCATAAAACCATCCCACCTATGTCATCATTCTGGCCTGACTTTACTTCTTCCTCATCACCTGAAGCTCAATGGAAACAAATCGTAAAAAATGGAAGACATCTTAAGGATATTAGTCGCGGACAACAACAGTTAGAACGTGCTATCAATCACCAATCAGATCTTGTTGCGCAGAATGCACATATGCAATTCGAAGCAACATTGAAAACTACTGAAATCGTTGCAAAAAACCTTCAAGCTGGTTTTTCTCATCTTGGAAAGAATCAGGAAGTAATGATTGAATCACTCAATCAGTTAGTAGGACTTACGTCAGCTATGGTAGCTGAAACACAAAAGACTCAAGCGTATCTTGAAGTTGCGATTCAACGCCTAGCTATTCCTGACAGTCAAAAAGAACGTGAATACAAATTAAAGGAGGGTTTTAAGCATTTGCATAATAGTGTCAGTTTCCCAGATCGTTTTCATGATGCCTACCGCAATTTTAATGAAGTTATAGCGATTGAACCAGCTGATTATTTTGCCTTATATCGCTTAGGTATTATTTACTTTTACTCACCACATCATGTAGATCTTATACTAGCGGAAAAGTATTTCCGTCAGGCAGGAGAATACGCTTTAGCAGAATCAAGTCATGACGCTCGGCGTAGCCAGACTGCTTTAGGTGATGACATTTCCTCAGGAGTTATTAGAACTCATGCCGGTGAGGCCTTTAATATGCAGGCGCGGTGTCAGTTTCTTTTAGGTAATGTGCCAGAAGCATTACGTATCTGTACTCAAACAGCTCAGTACTTCCCGCACCGTATTGATATAATATTTGAAAAGGCGAGAATGGAAGCAGCCCTTAAGAAGGAAAAAAATGCATTAGAAACAGTAAAAGTACTGTTGAATAAAAATATAGAGTACGCTATTCCAATTATGGCTGACCCCATATTGAGAAATTGTAATAGTATTGTCCGCTACATTTCTAAAAAGCGAGATGACTATCGTAAGCCAGTTAAGCGCCTATTTGATAATGCACGAGTTAAGATTATTCCTAAATCAAAGGTATTTGAAGAGTTTAGTCATGTAGCTCGACTTTTAGATAATAATACGCTGCTTGATGCACGTTTAGCACATAGAATTACGTCCGAAGCAATGCCTCGTACGATTATGATGTATCCCGTTTATACGAATGATAGAACAAAGTATGATGAGGCCTTTCGGGATAGATATGAAGACTTCTTGAAAGATATTGAAAACCGTGATATCCCTACAAGTTTGGTGTTAAGTGAAGATAGCTTTAGACAACACTTAGGGGAGGGGCCAATTTGGTATACGAAAAAGACGACAGAAACTTTGTTCGATTTTATTCTCAAAGAAAGAGAAGCCGAAGATAAGCGTTCCGCAATCATTTCAAATCTTAAGCAAGCTCGACAAAAGACATTTGATGAAGGTATAAAAAATATTCCACGCGCTAAGGTGAAAGAATGTATCTCAAGTACAAAGATAGCCCTCATAGTGCTTGGGATAGCGTGGCTCCTGACAAAGGCTATCAAGTTCTTATTATTCGGCTGGAATCTTGTGGATTGGCTTTTCTATATCGCAGCTGGAATTATTGGAGTAGTGTTCCTATTTGAGATCATACAGACACTACTTGAGAATAATAAGTATGCACTTAAAGAAGACTATTTGCTTCCTAGAAAAGAACATATGAAGAAATAGGAGCGATAATCGTGTGTGATAAAATGATGAGATATGGAAGACTATTCTCATCTGAATCAAAAAGAACGTGATGAAAAATATCAAGAAACACTAAAAGCGCTCGTTGGAGATAAACGACCATCGCACGCGCATGATATTCGTATTTCCATCATTGATGACGACTACGCTATTACCAATACGCTAGCGTCTCAACTCCACCGTGAAGGATATCTCGTGGCGAAAGCTAACGATGGTATGCAAGGATTGGGAATTGTCCGGGGTGATCTTCCTCATCTCATTATTCTCGATATGATGATGCCAGATAAAAACGGGGAAGAGATGCTCAAAGAACTACGAGGCTATGAATGGGGCAAAGACATTCCCGTTCTCATTCTTTCAAACTACGATAAGTATGCATCTTTAGCTGAAGATCCAGCGCTTGCTCCGGTTACCTTTATGAGTAAGACAGGTAGCTCTATTGAAAAAGTAATAGAAATCATCAGGTCTTTGGTTCCCTCCTACAATCAAGAAGGCTAAATCTTGATTGACAAAACCATTGAAATTTGAAACGATAAAGGCAACGGCTACTCCAGGCAGTTGCCTTTTTCTTATGTCGTACATAATCACGACAGTTCAATCAACCTATCCTTTTGCGTTCAACGTACGCGCCATCTTATCATCAGCTCAACAAGGCTGATATTTTTTGTGGTCAATTATTCATTTTACCCATTGTTTATCAACACATTACATGTCATCTAGAAGTAACACCTCTCAATATTCAGCGTTCTTTTCAAAAGCAATCACAGCAATCATGCTCTTGATGCTGCTCTTTAGTCCCTACCAATACGTCATGGGACAAGAAGTGTCATTCGAAGCCGAACCAGCTGGTGGTGAAATTGCAACCACCACTGAGGTCAATGGTCCAATTAATATAGACATGCTTCAAGAAGCTCTGGGTGATCATTCACAGTCAGAGATTGCGGACATTCTTCAGAAGACATATGAATTGAATGATAAACAACGTGGAGAAATCGCAGATGCACGGACTGAATCGGATCTCTTGGATGCGATCAACTTGGCCTTAGGAGGCGAAGAAGTCAGTTCAGGTGGGCCTGAAGTACAATCACTGACTGCGAGTGGTGGTGGAGCTATTGATCCAGTGGTGTCATCATTGGTCAATGGTACAGACGCTTCACAACGCTTGCGTGTAGATGCCAATCAACACACCGGAGCGGCTGGGTATAACTATCCATTTGACGTTCCGCAGTGGATTGGAGGACTTAATCCAGGAGTATCAGTGAGCTACTCTTCAGAACGGCAACTCAATGACAGTATCGTAGGCTACGGCTGGGAACTGAGCCTGCCATATATTCAACGCCGTAATATCACCGGACTTGATACCATTTACACTAGCGATGACTATATGTCTTCTTTGCACGGTAACCTCAAAGAAGTTCTTCCTAATGTCTATCAGGCCCAGTATGATGATGGGTCATTTGCTACCTATACCAAGAGTGGTAACACCTGGACACTAACGACCAAGAGTGGCTATGAAATCACCTTTGGTACAACCGCGGCGAGTCGCAAAGACAACGCAGCGAATACCGCTGAAGTGTTTACCTGGTACATAGACAGTATTGAAGATCGTAATGACAATACGATTACCTACACATATTTCAAAAATGACGGACAAGTCTATCCGGCGACTATTACCTATGGTCTGTACAGCGTACAATTCAACCGTCAATCACGTAATGATGATCTCGTATCATACACTCCTGGATTCTATACCAAGACCAATTACCGTATTCACGAGATCATTACCAAATTCAACGGTACTACCATCCGTAAGTATGATCTGAACTACACCGTAGGAGATAACGATAATCGTAGCCTTCTCGAAAGTGTTCAAGAAACTGCCTATAACGGAGGAACAACAACTACACTTCCAGCCACAACCTTTACCTATTCAGAACACTCACGGCAGTGGGTGGGATCAGCTGATAACTACACTATTGGTGGTTCATCAAGTTTTAACTTCATGGGAATCCAAAACTCTGTACCAGTTGATCTTAATGGAGATAGTTGGGTAGATTGGGTGAGATCTAGTAAAGATGCACTTAGTGCAAATCCAATAATCAACGAAAATGTAGGTATTCACAACACACTCAATACCGTAGTTCCACAGTATACAGGGGGGCCTATGCTGCCTACAGGTATTTATGTTGGTGGGGGTTCATGGCTCTATTGTTCACTGAATATTGGTGGTGCTGGTTCTGTATTCACTGATCTCAATGGTGATCGTCAATATGATCTCTTGGAGTCACAAAACTATAGTACCTACGCTTGTAATGGGTACTATGGAAATTTTGACACCTATACTGGATATTTGGGTCAAACTGCAGGTGCCTGGGTTAATGCGCCGGCCTACGATTCTGATATTAATTTCCTTTATTCACTTTACTCACGTTTTGTCCGCGACCTCAACGTTGATGGCCTACCGGATACACTCCAAATCAATAGTAATGTAGCCACTGTTCCATCAGGTGCAACTTCAGTTCCTCAAACAGTTGAGACTAATAATGGAACTGGCTTTGATCCAGTCAATACAACCGATTGGAAGATTCCTGTTCACTATGACGATTGGGGGAATCCATATCTCACTACTGGGTATAATTCAAATATTGGAGATTATAACGGAGATGGTACGGTTGATGTTTTGACTGCTGTCTTTGATCCACTTAATGGAACAGGACAAAGTACCAAGCCGCTCTATTTCGGAGATGGTCGTGGGAACTGGACTCAAGATACTGCTGTTACAACTTGGGGTGATTTCAAGGTTGGAGCCGGTTCAGGAGGAGGAACAAAATACTTTGTTCCACAACTTGATATTAACGGTGATGGTCTAATAGATTTCTATAGTTCAGTCGGTGTAAGTTGGGCAGGTCCGCAAGGTGTGTTTATGAACACGGGTGAAGATTTTAATGAATTTCATCCAGACTATACACTGTCATCTTTGAGTGCCATTGCGACAGGAAGTAGTAATAATCACCCCTACGTTGATATTAATGCTGATGGTCTAATTGATTATATGCTCCAATCAGGTAACGCTGGAGAAGTAAATGCAAAAATTGCCCAAGGAATGGTGCCTGATCACTTGATCAGTATCAATCACTCAACCGGAGCTACTACCGATATCACCTACAAACCATCAACTCACTACAAGGACACATCAGGTAATCTCCTCAACCCTGATCTGCCAATGATTGTGCAAACCGCACATCAAATCACCACTAATGACAACAATGGCGTCGTATCAACCGCCACCTACGAATACGCCGATGGACACTATTACTACCAAGACGCACAAGACCGGCGTTTTGCTGGATTCGGTAAGGTAACCGCCACCGATGCCCTTGGCCAAGACAACGTCACCTACTATCACCAAGGAAACGGTCAACAGGGAAGTGAACCAAACGATCCTGCCGACGGATCATTGATCGGAAAGATCTGGAAAACCGAACGCGCAACTAACACCGGAGTAATCATCGCTACCAGCGATACTACCTGGGCGAGTACCTCATTGGGTAACGACCGCTACTTTGTCCGCCCCACCCAAAGCGTAGCTAACGAAGACGGCAAGATCACCACCACTACTCGTCTGTACAACACCAGCACCGGTAACCTTGATACCGAAACCGTCTCGTTCAACGATGGGCAGTCATACACCACCACAACTACTGATTACACCTACACCAGTGGATCGTTAGTCCTACCCGCTACGGCTACGGTCAGTAATGGCGGTACGGATTGGCAACGTGTCCGCATGTACTATGATGGTCAAACTACCCTGGGCCTAACCAACGCAGATGGTAACCTGACCAAGCAATCAGTCTGGGATGGAAGTCAATGGATTGATACCAATTACACCTATGATGCCTTTGGTAACGTCTTGACCGAAACTAATCCCGAGAACAACACCACTACGTATACCTATGACAGTTACGATCTGTTTCCGGCTACGATCACCAATGACCTCAATCACACCACCAGCTTTAGCTATGACTACGCCGTAGGTCAACCAATCACCATCACTGACCCTAATGGAGATATCACCAGCATGACCTATGATGGTCTGGGACGTACGCTATCTACCCGTCGCAATAATTTGCTCTTGGAAAGTCATCAGTACGTTGATGTGGCCAACCCATACGTCAACACGACGACGCACTTTGATACGGCTAACTACGTGGGAACTACCTACATGGATGGTCTGGGGCGTGTTATCCATACGGTTAAAGACATTGCCTTCTTTACCCAAGACAGCCAACACACTATCTATGACCAGCTGGGCCGCGTCAGCCAACAGTCATTGCCGTACTGGGACGGTCCAGTCAACGGTGTCGCGCCAAGTAATTGGATCACGACTACCTATGACGCCCTCGATCGTCCCAAGACGATTACCGATGTGACCGGAACCATTAACTACTTTTACAACACCTGGAGTACCACCGTTAATGACAAGAATTCGGTCAACAAAACCTTGTCATACAACGGACAGGGTAATCTGATCCAGGTCATCGAATACAACGCTGGAGCACAGTACGCTACCAGCTATACCTACAACCCCAACGGGAATCTCATCCAACTCATCGATGCCGAAAACAACGTGCGTACCTTTGGCTATGATTTGTTGGGACGCCGTCTGACGGCCACCGATGGCGGAACCGGAACCCACACCTATACCTATGACAACAATGGTAACGTCCTCACCTGGACAACCCCAGCCAACGATACCATCACGTATACCTATGATGACCTTGATCGTATCCTGACCGAAATCAGCGGCGCTGATACCGTTACCTACACCTATGATCAGGGGCCTAATGCCCTGGGTCAATTGACCAGCACCACCAGCCAAGGCATTACCACCGCCTACACCTTTGACGGTATGGGATACCTATCCAGCGAGGCCCGCACCGTCAATGGCACCACCTACACCACTACGTATACCAATGATCGCCACAGTCGCGCGACCGATATCAGCTATCCCGATGGTAATGTCATTACCTATACCTACTACAACGAGAATCTCATCAATACGATTACCCTCAATGGTACGACTGCCTTGGTGAGCCAAACATTGTACATGCCGAATCGCCAAGTGACTGGTCAATATCTGCCAACCGTTGGATTGATCACCTACACCTATGACAGTAATCAACTTTACCGTCTGACTAACAAGACCACCCCAGGTATCCAGGACATCAGCTATACCTACGACAACAACGGGAACGTCCTGACCATCAACGATCAAAGCACCGGTGGGATTGCCAAGCTCTCGACCTTTACCTACGATGACCTCAACCGTCTGACGAGTGCCACCATCACCAACAGCGCCAACAATCAGGACTACACCTACAATTACAGCTACAGCCCAACCGGGAATATTCTGACCGCTGGTAATGATACCTACAGCTACAACGCCGCTCACCCGCAGGCCGTATCAGACATCAATGGCATCAACTACAGTTACGATGCTAACGGAAATGTCATCGGTATCGACAGTGACAGCTTTGCCTACAACTACAAGAATCAACTTACCAGTTCGACCGTTACTACCGGCGGAGGTTCATCAACCCCGGACGTCATCCGTACTACTACCTATGTGATTGATGACGCGATCTTTACCGGAACAGATTACACCTTGATCCTGGATCAGGATCTCAGCAGTAACTACTTTGCCATCGTCAACGGAGGATCAGATGATCCTAACAACCGTAGCCCACGCGAAGACGGTGTCCGCGTATCAGGAGATCCGTTTGGTAACTTTGCGACCACCACCTCGGCCAATGGCCTGCAACTGGATCGTCAAAACAGTGCCAATGATTGGCGTGGAACGATTACCGTAGTCGAATGTCTGGCGGACTGTACCACTGACGGATTCGAATTGTCAGAGGTCGGTGAAGTCACCCTGGCACAGGGAAGTCAAAACACTCTTCAGACCACCACCCATACCTTTACCAATCCTCACCAGACCAACACCGTTATCATTGACGGGGGACAGACTACCAACGGAAACGGAGCCGCTCATTACGGGGCTACCTTTGGAACCCGGATTACCAAGAGCGGAAGCAATGACGTTACCCTCGAACGCTTTGGCGCACAGAACCGTCTACCACGAGCTGGCTTCCAGACCTTGTACCAGGTCAACCTGGGCTCAGCCTGGACAACAGAAGAGGTCACCATCGATGCCTGGACAAGTCATCAGGACGGCGTAGCTATCCCAACGGCCTACACCAGTACCACCCTGGGTCAAAGCTATGACACAGACAAAACCTTTGCCCTCACCACCTCCTACTCAGAGAGAGACGGCATCGGAGAAGGTTCAACTAGTATTGTTACCACCTTTGGAGAAGGAACCAGTCCCGTACCAAGCACCACCAACCAGATCTCAGTCGCGAGTGAATACGCGGGAACCCGCTACTCAACCATCACGATCTTGTCTCATCCTGATCTGTTCGTACAGCATGTCTTTAAAGCAGACGGAGATACAGGGAACAACCAAGGTTGGCAAACCCTGACCCTAACCCTTCCGCAAACTCTTACCTCGGATAACGTCATGACAACCATGACCAATACCTCACGAGGAGTAGGAAACTCATATTCACGTACCGGATCATGGTCATCATATCTCTCAGATCCAAGTACCATTACCTACGAACGTCCTTTCTCAGGACAAATGTTCGCGGCCTGGTTCCAAGCGATAGACTTTACCAGTTTCCTGGGGACTACATCGGGAGGAGGAAGTTCATCAACCACGTCATACACGTATGATCACAGTGGACAACGTGTAACCAAGGATAATGGAACCAACACCACTATCTACGCTAACAAACTCTTCCACACAGACGGAACCACTAATACCGCTTCTGTCTACTCTGGTGCAATGCAGATCGCGACCATCAAGGGTGGAACCTTGACCTACAATCTCTCGGATCACCTGAATTCATCATCACTGACCATTGATGATCAGGGGAATGTCCTGCAATCACTGGATTACTTCCCGTTTGGATCAGAGCGGATTAATTCAGGTTCGTTTGAGGCGGACAAAACCTACACGAATCATTACTCAGACACAGAGACAGGATTGCTCTACATGGGAGCGCGATACTATGGTGGAGACATGAGAAGGTTTATGTCGCAGGATCCGGCGAGTTTGTATGGGCCAGAGACGTTCCTTCAAGATCCTCAACAGTTGAATCTGTATACGTATGCGAGGAATAATCCTTTAGCATATGTTGATCCAAATGGAGAAAGTATTCTTGGTGCTGCAGTTCTCGGAGGTATTGTGCTTGTTGAAACCGCTAAGGCTTTAGCTGTTGCAGGAGTAGTTATTATTGGTACTCTGGGAGTAGCTCATGTTTTGGATAATTCACCACCGGTAGATATTCAGTCACCATTCCAGTTTATTCCAGAGACAGTCGAATCAGGTATCTATATAGAATCAACCTACGGATGGGAAGACTCTTTAGGCGATATCCTAGAAGGAGCTGAGCCAATTGGAAAAAGTCCACGTAATCCAGATTACGGAGCTAATAAATGGCAAAAAAATGGTACAGCAGAAGATGTATTTGATGACTTCTTCAAATTAGGTCCACAAAATGTTCGTCACGAAGGTGAGGTTACAATTGGTGATCTTGATGGAGGAGGAACAGTAGTAGCTCGACCCAGTACAAAAGATGGACGCGCAACATTAGAAGTTCAACCCAAAGATGGAGTAAATCCTGATACTAAAATTCGATATGAACCAGAATCAACTAGTGAATAAATTCAATATATGGAAACCTGTTGAGGGGATTAATGATATCCCTTTCTTCCACCAGTTTTCTGACGGACCAGATCAGTGTTTTTTGATTATTGAATGGATAGAGAAAGAAGTAACCATAAAAAAAATGAAAATCAGTTTTCCTAAAAATATAGCGTATCGTGTAATAGATGAGGGTAAGCGTTTAAGGAATGATACGATTTTTGAACACCATCCAGACAATAAATCTTGGTGCTTTTACAAAACATCTGAAAGTGATTTTATTGCTTGGGTAAACGATCAAAACTACGAAATTGATAAGGGGAGACTCACGCATTTCTTGATTAAAACTCAAGATCAGATTCTTGATATTATTCAACTTTCAGATGAATGGGCATTACCAAAGTGTGAGTGGATTAAATAGAGAAGTAAGGTGTTAGCTTAACCCAATCAATGAAATTATGATGTCATTTACAGCAATAGAAAAAGTAGTTTACTCAGAGAACCCTGTACAAATTAGTTATGATGCCTTTAACGAAATACAGGATCATGCAAAAAGACTACAACTGCATACCTTGCTGAAAATTAAAAACTACTATGGGATAGAGGGGACGGTGACTTTTTACTCAGATGAATTAGTGACTATTAGAAATGAGCTTAATTTACTCTTGAAAGGAAGTCTTTCAGAACCAGCCGAATTGACTGTTAAAAACATGATAACTTTCTTACAGCAGGCTATTAAAGATAATAAAAAGGTGATCACTCTTTCAGATTAATAAACAGGATAGCGGTTGATTATAAGTTGTTAAAGCCTGACGAAGGTAGGAAGTAATAAGGGCTGAGAATAGTAGGATGGTATTTTGAGCCATAATTTTGGGCACATTCAACGCATTGGATATAATTACTTACACTATGAGTAAGCAAAAGAAAACTAACCTCATTATCGATAACAATATTATTGGTTCTGCTGGTGAATTTATCGTTGCCTCAGAATTATCCAGACGAGGTGTCATAGCTACGCTTACGCTCAAAAACACCCCCCCTCATAGATATTATTGCCACCAATCTGGAGAAAGGTGCTACTGCCAATATTCAGGTGAAAACCCGCTCGCAGAGAAATAAGAAAGGTTGGCTACTAGGGAAGAAAGTGGAGCAAAAGACCGACATCAAAAACCTGTTTTACGTGTTTGTAAACTTCAAGGATCTCGATGAACTCCCGGACTATTACATCATTCCCCATAACGATTTCGCTGAATATGTGTCCGCCGGTCATAAGAAGTGGCTCCAAGGAAAACAAAAATCTGGGAAGCCAAGGAGGGATAGTAATATTAGGAGTTTTGTGCCAGACAAAGAAGACAAGACCTTTGCTGAAGGTTTTAGAGATAACTGGGAGCTGCTGGGAATTCTCTAGAGGTATAAATTCAAAATGACGTTACCATACAGGGCGATGTGAAAAAATGAACGGTGGCTACACAATTCGTCCCTTTACGTTTTAAAGACCATACTCTCCATATTTCAATCCATGTACAAATTTACTTCACTTGTAGCTCATTGGGGACAACGCCGAGAAGACATTAAGATCGTATCTCAAAGGATTGTTGATTTCTTAGGTCATTTAAAGCAGATTCAACCAGACGTCTTTGGTCAATGGTACTACTCTGGTATGTCTAGAGAAGAATCTCTCGAACGTATAATGGACATTACTGTTAAGAATGTCATGCATGAACTTACGGCTTCAAAAGAAGAAAGATTTGACAATCTACCTCTCTCTTTTGGTGGTTGGAATGGCGCAGATACTGAAGAGGGGGCAGCTAGTATGAGTTTTGCTATGAATGGATTAGTGGACTTCGCTAAGAATAACTGTGTCTTACGCTTACCTTATGGTGGTTCTCATCGGGACTTCTTTCTAAAGAAAGAGAATCAAGATAGACTCATTGAGCTTATGAAGGAGACGTGGAATCCGGACTACATCATGGTTGATCGGGAAAAGATCTGGAAGCGACCGTGGTGGAAGCTTTAGCCTTCCCGTGATGACTGTAAAGATTAGCCAATGATGAATTAATTGGTGGTAATACGAACCTCATCAACGATGAGGTTTTTTGTTGTACTAACCTAGAAAGGCCTTGCGCGTTAGCTTCAAAGTTTACGGCTTTTTTGTTCCTCCATTATGGGCAGGATGGCAGCTCGAAGGGCTGGTTGAGGTGTAGGCATTGAAGGATAGCTATGGTAAAAGTGTTCGCCTAACTTATACCCAATCGTATCGGGGGATAAAGATCTTTCGAATTGAGATTACGCCATTGAACGTGTCATCCACCATTCCCTGATGGAATAGCGTAGGTGCGTTAAGTAGGGAAAAGTTCTTGTCAGAAATCGCTGATTTTAGCCAAAATGGATCGGTTTGAGGTTTCATGTCCAATCGGGATGATGAAAAAGGTATTTTGCTTCCTGTTCTTTAGCGGAGGTGAATGAGAAGAATCAGCCCAGACATGAAGTAGGGACTGAATGCATTAAAATTCTCACTTAATAGCTCGTTCCTAATAGCTCTCTACTAGCTTGAGTGTTACCTTGAAAAAGGGAAAAGACGGTAACTTGATAAGCCAAAATGGACGAAGCAAAGAGAAGAATATATTAGGATAATTAATGATGTTAACAGTAGCCGACATAGCTGTCATTGAAGATCAGGTGATGAATAATCACCTGAATGAAGCTATTGGTCTACTGCTTAACTACCTTCCTTTAGAAAAGGAATATTTGAGTAAGCGGAAGGAAATTGTCATGACAAAAGTTCGTATGACTACCGTTCAACAGGAAAGAAGATCTGGTTCACTTTCGTTTGAGCAGTACCTGAGCTACAAGTCTCAGATAGAGCAGGCACTTTTAGAGATAGTGTACGAAATGTCTATTTTAAAAGAATACGAACAGTGAAAGATTGTTCAGCCGATCGAAAAATTTAAGGCATGAGATGAAATTGATTTTCCATAATCTCGTTACATCACTCAGGTGTCCTCTCAACACTTTTTTAACTATAGAAACACTTAATCATGCGTTTTGTAATTCTCGCAATTGCACTTGTAAGTGCAATGCCATCTTATGCACAAGATTTATCAGCCTTTAAACCTGAAAATCAAAAGAGCTTGGGACTAGCGGCCTACCTTACTTCGGTGCGCGCATCTGCCCAAGGGAAAATGATCTTCCTGACGAAACAGTATCAAAGCAACTTTGTGAAAGATACAATGACTCCTGGAGATGTTATCGCCAGCGCTCCTGCTACTGCGCAACTTAAAAAAGCTCAGGAGAAATATCTAGCGATCAAAGTCAACGTAGATATTCTGATCAATCAACTGGCTGTTGATATGTATGCCAAGAATAACTTACGGGCATACAAGAAACTTGATCAATGTATCAAAGGTAAGGGTGATTTACCCGACCAGCTTAAGCCCTATGAGAAAGTGATTGAAGCGATTGACACAAATGTAGAGGAATTAATGGAAATTAAATTTGAAGGTAATCTTCCGAATCCAACCTTTTTTAAAGAAGGGGGTCCAGAGTTAGCAGCACTTGATCTCCTTGGTATAGCTGAACTTGGGTACACTATCTTGAACGAAGAAGCTAAACGCCGAACGCAGAAAGTCACCTCTGTATTAGGAGTATTAGAGAAAGTCCGTTTGAAAGATACAACCGAGCTACTGGCTAAACCGAAGGAAAAAGAACAGGAAGAAAAAGACGATAAGTAACTTTTTCTTTCTGTAATATAGAAAACCCACCTACATAAACCTTTAAAAGAACGGTTATAGATAATCTGCAATTGATAAAATACTAATCAGTAAAAAGCTTTGGGTCAATTCTATTACGAGTTGACCCAAAGCTGAATTAATCCTTTTGAACGTTCGATCTAAAAGCTGAACCCAATATTAGCTGTAATTCCAGTAGATGGATTGAGCCTTGGTCCGAAAAAGTAAGAATCCTCTCTAGCGAAGCGAGTCTGGACCGCTAGTCCAAGGAGAACTCCACCAGAAGAGACGTATCTTATTCCCCCTTTGATGTAGGGAACAGTTTTAAGGGCTTCGTTAGTTGACGGAGGGGTGACTGGGCTGCTGGGACGAACAAGGGTATCAGATGTTAAGGTCGGATTATTGATACTCTCAAACATTAGTCCAATTCCACCCTCTAACTTCAGAGGGCTACGCCCTGCAAGGATCGAGGTTCCCAATGCAAACATCCAACCCTTACGAGGGATATTAAGCGAGTCGTTCAGTGCGCATTGAACGGTTGAAAAGTCACAGGTTGTGTAGCTAACTCTGTTAATGGAACCTTCAAACAGGGGGGTAACTGAAATGGGCCAGATATTATCCAAGATAATTCCACCTCCAATGCCAAATGCTTGGGATGGCACTATCTTTTGGATAGGATGGGCATTTACGAGAATATAGGGTTGGCGTAGTGCCTGAGAATTTCGAGTTGGCTCGGCGATACTTTGAAGACCGCAGTCACAAACTTGATATGTAATCCTTAATACTTCTTTGTAGTCAACAGAGTATTGAACCTTACGCCCGTTTACAGAATCTTCTACCCAGTATTGACGTCCATCTTCTCCAAATACATTGGTACACTTGATCGTTCCGTTGCGAAGCACAACTAAATCTTTTGGATTACAATCAGATGCCCCTAGCGGATCTTGCGCAAAGGTGGCTACGCAGAATAAACAAAATAGGATGAGAAATAAGGGTTTCATAGTAAGGTTATTTATTAGTTGCAGATATTTTTTATCAATACGGTCGGACCATGGGTGGGATTGACTAAGACACCAGTCTCAGTACCAGCTTGATTCTTGCTTCCTTTGGCGGTTACTTGATACTGCCCTAGTGAGGTGAGATACTCATCAACATCTGTATCGATGTCTACGATTTGTACCTCGTTGTCAAATTTTGCTTGTCCTCGAAACGATTGGATTTCAAAACCTGCCGGAGCTCGGTAATAGATTACCCTGTCGCTCCATCCTGCTACCTCAGTTCGGTCAGGACTTGTTACTTGATTGTTAAAGTTTGCTCCAGTTCTGTAGTATCCTTCAGCCTCGAGTGCACGGAAGTACACTTGGTACCATGCGTGGAGTTTGTCGTGGAAAAACCGCACTTTTATCGATACTTCGGTATCTCTGCTAAATGTCGCATCTCCCACCTGATTAATTTGTGGTGGAATATGTGTAATCGGAGTGATCGAGGGATTTGCCTCAATGGTCGTTTCTTCACACGGTGGTAATGTCGGCGGAAACTCTTGGATGATAGGAGTGGAACTGATCAGAGAGTCATTATAGTACCACTCAATTGCATGATAATCGCTCAAAAGTGATTCTACACTTGCCAACTCCAGTGTTTTGCGGAAAACTGTTGGAGATGAGATGTTGGCCCCAATAGCGTAGGAACTGCCATCGCGATTCTTTAAAAAAGCGTCATATTTGCCATTAAGGTCCATTTTCCACCCAACAACGGACAGAGTAGTACGTAAAGTAGGAGGAAGGTTGAGGTCAATTCGAAGTGGTGAAGAGATGCAGATGGTTGGGATCTTTATCGGAACTGATTCAGCTTGAATGAGAAGCTTTTCTTTGATCTTTCTGACTTCATCTTGTAGGGTAGAGTGCATTCCTCGAGAGAAGCAGCCACCGATCTCAACAACACGCTGATGAAATTCTCCGTTCAATTGGCTTAATGAGCTATATGCTTCGTGAACGATCTCAGTACCCGTTTCATCGGCGATGAACTTAAGATCATTTATCATTCTCGTCATCAAGAGTTCAACTATTTCAGGGGCATCCTGCATTTCTTCAATTAAATTGTCGAAAGCATATGCTATTCTTTGAATGAGGACATTGGTATCCCCAATCTTCGCAGGAAGACCGCATCGGTTTTGGCTGACTCCTAGAGAGAGTATTAAAAAAAGAGTCAGGCTAATTCGGATTTTTTTCATAGAGATAATGGGGTTGGTTTTTTGTTGGAAACAAGTTTAGGTAGAGTTTGACTCGACAGCATGAGCAGAGAGACCAGGGCGTAACTATGTCAAGAAGATCCAGAATGGTTTCTGTTCATCTCACCCTTGGGGTAGTAAATTGTATTGCCAGACCCTGTTCTAGACAGATGTTTATGCTCTCACTTTTAACAAAAAAAGGGATTATGCTCTTGGGGGGCGACCATAACTTTTTTCCAATATTTCTGCTTTGGGATAGGATAATCCTGTATTACCCCAAGCCCCATGTCATTTTTTGAATCTTGGGGTGATGGAGTGCCTACTAAAACGAGAAGTTATATTTGATACTAATGCGAAATTGGAAGTTCAAAGGTATAAACTTCTCCTAACCCTAAATTGGCTATGAAAATCAGCTCCTTTTCCCAATCTACTGTAAGACCTTCACATTTAAAGTTTCCTGGAACAGCTTCTCTAAAGAAGAATGAAGTTAGTTTTTGGGGCTGGTAGATATCGATAATGTCTATTCTTTTGTGATATTGATGTGCAATAATGGCCGTTTTCCCAGTTGGGTCAATCACAATATCTGTAGGGGAGCTTTCACCGATTAACTTATATTTATGTTGTTCACCAAAAACAAGGGCTCGATCACAAATAGTTGATGAATCGTAATCCATAATAAAAATATAGCCACCCCAATCAGAGACAAATATCATATGTGTACCTGTAACTTTTACATCATTCATAGATCGTTCGCCAGTGGTAATTTCATCGCATTTCGAGCCATCCAGTGCATCAATAAAAACTAATTGTGGAATATTCTTATCTGTATCACGACTGACAACTACCTTTTGATCAGAAATAAACTGTACTCCGGAAGGCTGTTCTCCAACATCAAAACTATAGGTAGAATCGGACTCTCGATTGTAAATTAATAAGGAGTTTTTCCCCCAATTTGTAACTGCTACAAGCTTTTCGTTAGGAGAAATAGCAATAGCATCTAATTTTCCTTCTCGGAAGGTATTTCCAAATGTATCTAGAATTACTTTTGGTTTAAGCGGTTTAACCGTGCTTTCATCTAGTAAATACAAAGTATTGTAGCTGTTGGATGAGAAAACTACAGTAGTATCCTTGGTAAATGCGAAATCTATAGTAGGGAAGTCCACTTTTTTAAGGTATGTAAACCTTTTTTCCCCTTTGAGATTTAGTGTGTCACTTTCTGAAATTTTTTCGATGGGGACCTTTTGGTAACCCTTAGTATTTTTATCAGAATTGATATCTGAGATGAATAGGTGGTTATCATTAATTCTCAAATAAAAGGGCTGCACCTCTTCTCCTAATTGTATTGTGGAGATAGGCGAGATTTCATGGCGATAGATATAGCGGTAAATTGAAATTGAGGAAAGAATAACTAAGAAGCAGGCAAGGCCCAATCCCCAAATAATTCTCCAAAGCATCTTTTTCTCTCCCTTGAATTTTTGAGCTTGAGACTCTAAGGAATTTTGGTTTTCCTTAGAAATATTTTGCAGGGAATTAACCTCTGTTACTAGCAAATTCACTCGTTCCAAGGATTCATCTTGTATTGATTTAAAGCGAGTAACAGAGCGAGTTAGTAGTTCTACAAGTCTTGCTTGCGGATTACTAGGTCTCCCAAACTCGTTAATAAATTCAGAAGGGATTTTGACCTTGCCAACAGTGGTATATGTTATGGGAATTTCAGGATTCTTTTTAGCCCAGCTACTGATTGAAGGGAAATAGTTTTTGATATCTGAAGATTGACCTGATAACATTGCTTGTGAAAAAACAATATGGGCTCCGATTACTTTAGAGTTAGGCTTATTTGTTTCTTCTTCAATTTCGAAATCAAAAGACTGTTGACTGTCAATATGATTAATCAATATTCCAGCTAGCCGTGCTCGATTCTTTATATCACTAAGTTCGCTCTTGGGAGAGACTAAACCGATTAGGTATAAATAGTACTCGATCTTAGGTAGGTGCTCTATTTTGGTTTGAATTCTTGGGTAGTTCGGAAACTTTTGTGCTAATAATGCCTGAAAAGCTAGTTGAAGATTACCTGAAGAAGAAAAATGGGCCTTAAGGTCATTTTGAATTTCTTCAGACAGAATATAGGCACTTATAAATATCGATGGAGTCAGGCCTCGATTACAGTCTGTCTTATTCGTAAGAAATTTACAAAAGAGTCTAAATAAAGGTTGAGAACTTAATTCTTTCGTTAAGTGGTAATCTTTTCGAAGAAGTTCTGCATCATTATCTTGCTTGACCTTATCTACTTGGTTTTGAATATCGGAAACTAATGCCTCGTAGATTCGATCAGTTTGAGTGCCGGCAACTTTCAGATTGTACAGTTTTGGGTCAAACCCCTGGATGACATCCTCAGGTAAGGGAATATCGATCGAGGTATTTTCGTTGTTCTTCTCATTTATTGGTTCAAGAGAGAATAGATTGAAGTAATTACGTAACTGAACATAAACTTCTTTGTCAGTTTTGATAGTGAAAATAACCGGTCTTGAATCACTCGGAAAGAGAATGCTATTTTCAACAATCCTTCCATTATACTTTTCCAGGCATTTAACGATAATGAAGGTCAATTCTTCATCTGAAAAAAGATCAGATTGTTTACCCCTATCATCAAGAACCATATTGTGAATTATCTAAAATGAATTAGTAACTAGATAATAAGATATAGAAAATATAGATAAGAGGAGTATCCAGCATAGTGAAATATTCTTCAGGTAATGAAAAACTTGGTTCAAATGTGAAATCGATTTCCCAAAACCTTTATATATCATTCAAGTGTCCTTATGACACTTCGAATCACTTTAATATACTTTTGGTAACCCTCACTATTACGCTCATCAGTATGATGCTTTCTTTTGTGAAAAAGGGGAGATACATTGATCTCATGGTTCGTTCTCATTTTTAGTTACCCTCTGCATTCAGATTTCTAGGTTAATTCATCAATTTGTCGGAAAAGTGCGATATTACTTCAGACATAACCCTACATTAAGAATTATGAACTGCGATTACTCCACTTCTTGGGCTAGGACCCTTTTTGTTATCCTCACACTAATTTTATGTCTCCCAGTCGAGACTATTGCTCAAAGGTTAAATCAAGCACCTGATATTCCAATAAAAGAAAAGATTGGGGTTGCTTCAGATAACCATGGGAATAACTTCAATCCTTCTGGGATAGTAAGAGATTCTTTAATCTCTGAAGCTTTTAGTCCAATACCATACTCCCAAGACTTTTCCAGGACAGATATTAGAATGGATAATGTTCAATTTCTGCCATGGCTGAACAATCGTTTTGAAATCTCTCAGGCGATATCTTTTGCTCAGATATCTGTTGAGATTGACCGATGGGGTAATCGTCATTATGCTTACCAGCAGTACTATAAAAATATCCCTATTGAACATGCCATATTGCGAACGCACTCAAAAAATGGCATTGTTCAGTCCTTTAACGGGCATATAGTTAATAAACTAGAATTACATGATGTCCCGAGTATAGACCATTCTCGTGCCTTAAACTTAGCCCTCCATGGATCTGGATTCTCGCACTTTTTATGGGATAACCCTCAAGCTGAAAATTATCTAAAGCTTAGAACTCAAAACCCGGACACTACTTATTTTCCTAAAGGGGAACTAATAATTGTTCATCGTACTCCGGGTAAGTCTCCAAACAATACGAGCATGCGTCTAGCATGGAAATACCATGTTCTTGATTTCTATGATCAACAGTCAAAGACTATGTACATAGATGCTACGAATGGTGAAGTATTAGGGGATATCTCGTTGGTTAGTCATTGCCAACCAGGAGTTGGGATTACGACTTGGTACGGCGGAGGAAAGCTTATCCGAACTATTAGTACCCCTATGGGATATGCACTTCAAGATGACTGTGATAATGGTGCTATCCATACTCGAGATTGGAATAACGGGGTATCTCCCTTTGACTACACAAATATCGATCCTAATCATCAATGGGATCGACCTACTGATCGGGTAAGTGTTACTTCCCATTGGGGCGCTCGACGGTCTCGAGATTATTTCGAGCAAGTTTTTGGTCGTATTGGATGGGATAATCAAGCTTCGCCGTTATGTGTATTCAACGGGGTTCCTTCAGCTAGTGGTTCACAGCAGAATGCAACATTCTCAGCCTACACTGGTACGATGAGTATTGGAATGGGGTCTGGAAATCCTGAAGACTATTATAATACTATTGATATTGTTGCTCACGAACTCACTCATGGAGTTACTGCTTCTTCAGCCAACCTAGTTTATCGAGGGGAATCAGGTGCTTTGAATGAATCGTTTAGTGATATTTTTGGCACAGCAGTAGAGTTTTGGCTCGATGCCCAAGGTGAACTAGGGCCAGGAAATGCACCAGCAGATTGGCTCATAGGCGAGGATCGGTCCTCTGGGGCAATTAGAAGCTTAGAAGATCCTCGGAGTTTGAATCATCCTGATACCTATGGGAAAGGGCCGTGGATTGATCCTAGCTCTGCAACTGATTATGGCGGGGTTCATACCAATAGTGGTGTACTCAATTATTGGTTTTATCTCCTTGCCATGGGAGGATCTGGTACAAACGATGATAGTCATGCATATTCCGTTACTGGTATTGGCTTTGATCGGGCGTTAGAAATTGCGTATGAGATGCTGACCGTTCATTTGACCGCTTCATCTACTTTTTCCGATGCTCGAGAACTCTCGATTTTAGCTGCAATGTCGATACCTAACCCTCCCAGTAACGCAATAGAGCAAATCAATTTAGCTTGGGACGCTGTTGGCGTTCAACCCGACATAACATTTACTGGCAATTACTCTACTCCTTACATTAAGAATACGATGCTTTCGTACAAGGTTCGGGTTGAAAATAATGGTGGCCTTGCGGCTCATAACGTTAAGGTTGCTTTTCAATTAGTTAGCGTAAGTACAGGCAATGTGATCGAACTAGGGGATAGTATTATCCCTTACCTACCTCCTCATACCGCTCAGGTTGCGAAGTTCAATTTAAATATGGCAAACTTTACTCCACAACTACCTCCAGGTGATTATGGGATACAATTTGTCCTTGATCCTGATAATGACTTGGCGGAAAAGGATGAGAGTAATAATATTGGCTCCTGGTCTAATCCAAGATTTACTATGCCAAATGATCAGAAGTCAAATTTAGACTTCCCATTTTGGTATGGTTTTGCTTCGTTTGATGGGAATCTCATTACCTACAATCACTACATTAGGAACACTGGTAATGCAGTCTCTCCTTCAACCACAGTAGGATACTATCTTTCCGCCAATGATAATCTCGATGCGAATGACTTCTTCCTAGGTAGTTCTACCTTAAATGCATTACAGCCTGGAGATTCCGTCATAAATACGTTTACTGTTGATGTCGCTAATGCTAATCCAACTCCACCTTCAGGTATTTACTATGTCATTTTTCACCTAGATGATGGTAACGTGATTGATGAGAGAAGCGAAGCCGATAATGACGGCTACTTTATATGGCAAAAATATTCATATGGTGCTCCTAATCTCACATTTCAAAGAGGTTTCTCAACGCCACAATGGAAGCCTTTTGAAACTCAAGTTTTATCTATCGCCTCAAAAATATATAATTATGGATCTGTTAGTTCTGGATCGTCTACTTTAAAATACTATTTATCAATAAATGATTTCATCACTACAAGTGATATTTTGATTGGCGAAACAACGCTACCTTCAATACCATCTGGTCAGTATATTAAGGATACTCTCGAAGTTGATATCTCTTCAATTATCCCTGCTATCAGTGCTGGCGAATATTATATAGCCTTCATTATCGATGCTGATAATATGGTCGCGGAATCAGATGAAGGTGATAACACTGCTTACTGGGACTCGCCAAAATATCAATACGACCTTCCGCAAGCGAATCTCTCACATATTTTTGACCCTTTGTTTATGAAGCCAACTATTTCTTCAGGAGGAATCCAGGCTGAGTATAACGTTGGTAATTATGGTAGTGAAATTACAGGATCGTATGATGTATCATTTTACCTATCTACGGACACAATTATAGATGTAAATGACTTCATGTTTTATTCTGTCTCTGTTCCTCCTACAAGCCCTGGGACATATATGCACGTATCAACGCCAATCGTAGATATAAAGAATGATTTCCCTAACCTTCCAGATGTGTCCTATTTTGTTGGAGTATTAGTTGATCCGAACGATGTGATCGCGGAGACGAAGGAGAATGATAATGCTTACTATTGGATGTGTCCGCTATATCAACAAAGAAATCAAGTAAATACTTCAATAGATGAGCTATTTGATACAGAAACTTTAGTTGTTTTCCCTAATCCTGCCATGGATCAAGTGTCAATAGCTTTTGAGTCTAATGTTGAGCAAAATCTTGAGGTTCTGCTATTGAATCAACTCGGTCAACCAGTTTATTCTGATCAATTTGAAATTGATAAAGGAAGTATTCAGAGAAGTATCAGCCTAAATGGGATTGCTAATGGGATGTACTTTATATCAATACGCTTCGGGGATAAAACGTTCATTCGGAAAGTGCAAGTTATGCACTAGTAAAGAAATGCTTATGTATAAAACGCCACCCAACAAAGGGTGGCGTTTATATTTACTCACTCTCTATTTCCGATAAGTCATCAATGGCAAAGGTATCAGTAAGAGGAACCTTTAACCCTTTGGCAATCAAATACGCGTTTCCGATGGAGGTATTAATATCGCCACCTTCAATCCTTTGAATTTGTCGAATATCCATACCGGTACGGTCAGCCAAGTCTAGTTGGGTGAGTTTCCGTTCTGCACGAAGCTTCTTTACGCGTCTTCCAAACGCATCTAAAAAAGGCTGTATGTCGTCTTTTTGCCCCATGAAGAGGCAAGTTCTGGTAAATGTAGAACTAACGGTACGACATATTTGCCGTATTGGCTATATATTTCTATCTTCACAATGCAGATCGACTCGTTCTTTGTTATATGAGATACTAGGAGTGATTCTATGGAAACACTCGATCTCACATTCTCAAGTATCCTTGCTATCATCGGTTATATCGGAGGAGTAATTGGTGTGATTTACACGATCAGATCATTTCGTGAGAACACCAGAATTAAAGAAGGTGATTTCCTGATGCGGAAGTTCGAAGGCTTTCAACGTGATCGCCAAGCCATGTTGGACAACCCTCGTATACTGTCTTTGCTAGCCAAACACAAACGTATTTCAGAGGATGAATACATTCTGCGCTCCATCAATTCATTTCGCATAAACAAAGCCTTTGAGAACTATTATCTCCACAAAAAAGGCCATATCGAGGCTGAACTGTGGGAAAGAGATGAAAAAGATATTCATCGTCTGTTCACCGATCCGACAATTATTAAGCGGTGGGAGAAGGCAAAACCATTCTACTCTAGGGATTTTCAAAATTATATCGACTTATATCTTCAACAAACGTCAACCAATAAAACTGAACAGAAATGAAAGTAAAAGTTGTGCATTCAACGTTAGGCTGTGAAGAGTCATCATGTCCTACCATTTATCAGAACGAATCTGGGGATTTTGTAATCCAAGGCTTCAAATTGAAGCCGGAGGATAAACAAAATATCAATTTACCCCAAGGAGAAGACGCTGTAGTTGTACCGAAAGAGTTTCTCCAACAATTTGTGGAGAAGCAACATGCCTAGCATGCACTTATGACAAAAACCCGAACGTAGCAGTTCGGGTTTACTTTTTTCTAGGTATTTCCTGCCTTGTATGCTTGCCCAGCAGAGATGAAAACACATCCTCAACGCAGAGAAAACCGAGTCGTTCTGCATTAATATACCTACCTATACAGTTTCATGCATAACTGAGGCTTAAAGACGATATTCGGATCACCTGTTTCTTTTTATGCTGTTACCAACGAAGCTATATATGCCGTAGTAGATAATAAATAGCATCAGAGTTATAAAGGATTGTAAGTCAGGAAAGTATAACTATTCGGGTTCAAAAATCTTTTGTGCACCTGGAGTTGTGCAATCGTTAGCTTTTCCAATTTTTTGTGTTAGTTCAATTCTATCTAGTCTATACTCTTCATTTTGCTCACAGTTTTTTGGGGCAGATGTAATTGGCCATTTAGCAACAAACTCATTAAGAGCTTGGTCGACTTCTTTTGCGCAATCGCTAAGTTTCTCTGACTTTTCACCGCTACTGATAGTCCCCATTACGGTCGTAATACCACCGGTTACTAAACTGGTGATTTCTGCTACTTTAGTTTCGCTGTCAGGGGCAATCACGCCTGTAGCTGCTCCAGAAACACCAACAGCGGTACCTACAACAGTGAGGATTGTTGAGGTATTTTTCTTCTTTTTCGCCTGTTCATTGAGCTGCTCTATATCTTCTTTAAATTCATTTATGAAGTCGTCCAAATCTGCTTTCCAGACAACTGGATCAACTGGATCGCAATCATTTTTAATAGCAACCTCTGATAGATTACTTCTACTCATAAGAATATATTCAGTTGATGCTGCTGATGATAAACACCCTGAAATACCTAGAATAAAGGCAATAAAGAAGATAGCTCCCAATATGGATGGAAATTTGTTTTTAATCATTTTGACTTATTTATGTCTAAATATAGAAAATTAACATGATCTCCAAAAACCCTTTTTATTCTAATAATAAAGGAATATGTGTTAAGCCTTGCTCTAGAAAAATTTCATTTATTATGAATAACTGTGTTAAGCAGGGTGAGTCTACTGTCTTGATTGCAAGATGTTGAAAGACATTCTTATCTATTGCATAAAACAAGCATTTAGATATACCCTAGACTCAAAAGTCTAGGGTATATGAAGTTAGTGCAGGATATATTTGACTGCTTTTTTCGCCTTACTGGCTGCCTGAAAGATGAACCGCTTGTCATCGTTTAACTTACTCAACCAGCCCTGAATGTAGGCAGTGGTATTAGTAAAGACTTCAGGGTTACTGATCCCAGTGATCTGACAGAGAAAGGAGGCTCCTATCTCCGCGGTTAACTCCTCCTGTGAGTAGACCAAGGAACCAAACTTGACCATACTCATCACTTCTTCGCGGTTAAGACGAGAACTATGTCCGGTACTATGGATCAACTCATGAAAGAGTGTCGCGTAGTACGCTTCAGCACTTTCAAATTGATTGATACCAGGCATACGGACCGTATCAATTGGTGGAGCATAAGATGGTTGATCACCACCAAGTCGTAATGTTGGTGGTTGCTTGATCTTGGTTACGAGATCTTCACAGGCCTTGATCCGATTATGCTCATTAGCCATGGGTACTTCAAAAGTGATTCCGTCAATATCTGCGATATTAAACACACGATAGTAACGGGCAAAGAATAGCTTGGTGAGATCCCCACGTTGATGAGCATCATCGGCTGACACAATCGTGCCATCCTGATCCTTGTATGAGATCTTCCAATAGACAATGGGAAGACTCTTGGCTCCACGCTTCACTTGACCACCTAAAGCATTAGCTTGTTTTAAGGTGATAAAGAAAGGTTCCTCATAGGGACTAAGATTAGTCAAAAGGGCATTAATACCGGTATATACGTGTCCGGTAATGTAGTTACGAGCTAGACCATAGTGTTGCCATGTCTTTCTCCAGGGAATAGTTCCTTGTTCTAAAGCTTCACTAATGCGATCAGTTACTAACTGATACACGTCTACCGAATGGGCAGGCTTACGACCTGCCGATTGAGGCTGTTTCATGATGATAGTTTTAAGAGTGAAAGAAGACAGCTTTCTGGGAAATGAAAAGAACGGAGTACCTCAGATACTTCGTTCTAGTCGTCGAAAGCTTCGTTAATTGAAGTGTAGCGTGGAATAGTTGTATGGAGAATGGACGATTGTGGATAAAGGGGGAGGAAGGACAATTACTCTAAGTCGCAATCACGATTACTGAAAATGTCGTTATATGAGGTTTGAAGTTCGCTCAGTGTTGTCCGCATAAGGAAAAAAGGTATATGTTTATTTAAAATATTGACACTCTTGTTTTAGAGTGTATTCTTACAGAGATTCGTTTTTTCAAGTTATCTTAAATATATCTAGCAATGAACTTCCTTAAGTTTCTTGGGCTACTCACAGCGTGCAGCTTCTTTCAATCTCTATCTGCACAGAGTTTTGACTACACTTTTGCTCTCGATTCCTCGTTCTCATCTATTACTAGTGTTGCTGAGTTGTCAGACGGCACGATTGTAGTAGCTGGTACTCGTCCTACACCAGGAGGCGCCGTTGATGATCTCGATATGGTTTGGGCTAAATTATCTCTAATGGGAGATAGTCTAAGCTATAACACTCATGCATTACCATCAACAGCCAGTAGCCTTAAAACCTTTAGTGTTAATGATAAGGTAGACAGCACAAGATTCCATCTCATTAATAATCAATATCGGTACAGTATTAATATTGCTGGTGATACGATCGATGACCAAAATGCTTTGCAGGTAGGGGCATGGACTTCCACGCAAATGAGAGCAGACAGGGTTCAACCAGTTCATTTAGGTTTTATAGCCAGAGGGCACAACCTTTTTACAAATGATAACGAGACTGTTTACTTTTCATTAGAATCTGGTCTTATTCCGTATAATGCTCAGAGATTTCCTATCACAGGTGCTTATGCAGAGACAGATAACGATAGTACAATAACACTGGCATGGCTTAGATCATTTACTCTTGGCTTGTACTCTTCTTCCGATTATATTTTTGGTTTGAATGATAATGTTTTTCAGACATCTCTGCAGAACTCTGAAGGCTACCCATTTAGTATGGTTTATCATAAAGGGGCAATCTATGTTGTAGAGATCTCTAGTGCTCGGTACAAGGTTAATTTGATTAAAGTTGATGCTTTGACTGGAAATCAACTGTGGAAGAGAAATGTAGTGACTGCCGATTCAGGAGATTATAAGAACTACCTTTTTCAGCCACGGATATCAGCTACTGCTGCAGGTATTGTTTTGATTGGTAGTGCTGAGGCTCCGAATGGTAGCGGCGTCCACCTCCTTCCAAAAAGAATCATAATAACTGATACTTCGGGCATAGTATTGAATGATGTTACGATGAGCAAAGATGAGGGAGGATACTTGACTGATATAGTAAAGACTAAGGACGGAGGTGCTGTGGTGGCATGGGGGACTCGGGTAGTAAAAATTTCACCATCAGGTGAAGTACCCAGCGCATTCCCTACAAGTGTCACTGAAACTAGAATACCTTCAGCCGTTAGTGTTTATCCCAACCCCGTTGTAAGAGGTTCGAACTTACACGTTAAGACTAGTTCTATCATTTCCGGAGAAGTCCAACTTATTTCCCTCTTAGGAAGAGTAATACTCAGCCAGAGTTTTACAAAAACTGATACGGAGATGAAGATACCCCTTGATCTACCAACAGGTATGTACATTGTACGAGTGGTAAGTCCTCAAGGAGTATCCAATAGAAGAATATTTATTGAGTAAAACTAAGGCGTCCAAGCTATAGCTTGGACGCTTTTTTAGTGGACAGATATTCATCTTACTAGAAATGATTATCTGATTGTTGAAAAAAGAACTAGGGGAGTTTATTCGGCCTAGATTTGGAGAATCGAATCGGTTTTATATTCATGAAGAGGGAAAAAGGTAACCCTTTTATCCACGCCATCCTTCAAAATCCTTTGTTTTCAGGCCATTGTTCGAGATAAAGGGTTCGAAGTTCGTTCCGTATTGCCCGCAATACGGAACAGTCAATGTCTGTTCCCCCTAATGGTCCTTGTTTATCAAGGACTTTTTTGGGTTCGAAGGGAGGTTTATCGTGTGGGTTCGTTGAGTTAAGCTTTTGAAATAGTAGGAAGGGTTTCCTGAAGTAAAATATAGGTTTTTTGTCCTTAATGACTGGGTTCGAAGCAACTTCTACCATGAGCTCCCTGAACCAATTACTCTTAGCCTGCTCAAGCACTTCAGGAATCTTAGTAGCAAGAGCAATATCAACGTAAGCTTGGTCCTTCCACTTCTGTTTATCCTGCAAATCTTCTAGACGCTGAGATGCTTCCGACAAAAACTGTTCAAGCTGTTCCTTTTGTTCAAGAAATTGGTCTTGCGATATCTCACCAGCCATTCGCATTTGAATGAGGTTCTCCAAGTGCCTTTTCTTCTTTGCATAGGTGGCTTTTACTTCCTTTTCTAAATCAATACTAGGATCTGGATCATTGATCTCAACAGCCTTTTTGACGAGTACAGCTATTGAGGGAGGGAGAACTATCTTTTGTAGTTCTGAAGAAATTTTTGAGCGTAGTTCTGTTTCTTCGATACATCTTTGGGAGCAATACCCGGCGTTTTTGGTACATCGATAATACGTCTTATCAATTACACTTGGGCTTTCCATTTGTGAAATATTGAGCTCGCATTTGGGGCAATTTTGTCTAGTCTTAGCGGAGAACTTATGTTTGCACCTGGTACAAATGACTCTGAGTTTGTGCTCAGCAGTAATATGACACCCACACTCACCGCACGAGAATGGCCCTCGGAAAATGAAGTCATACTTAGGAGCTTCTTTGATATGATCACCGTGATTACTTAATCTTCTTTGTACTCGGTTAAACTCCTCAGAGGTAACCATGGGTGTATGTTTACCTTGATGGCGGACTTTTCCTTCCTTTGGATGAGTCCAGTAGAAATATCCAGCGTAGAATGGATTCGTAAAAAGGCGGTAGAGTACACTTGGTGAAAGCCGTTTTCCGACTTTGCTCACAATTCCAATCTGCTGGGCTTCTTTACATAGTTTTCTCATGCTCCATAGGCCTGAGAGCATGAGATCCCATAGATGCTTTACTTGCTCATACTTCTGAGGATCTGGAATAATTTCCGGCTCACCCGGCTTGTATCCTTTATTATGTTTATATCCCATAGCGACCTTGGGATTAGGATACCAACCACGTTTCGCCTTCATGCATAAACCGCGAATCACATCGCTACTTAGATTTTTGACATACTCGTTGGCAATTCCAAACTCGACCTGCATCATAAGTACATTGTCTGATGGCTTATATTCCTGCCCATATGTTTGAATGTGCTTAATGATCCCTTTTTGTAGGAGCCAACTAATTTCACCGGCATCAATAGGGTTTCGTGCCAATCGATTGAGCTTCCAGCATAAAATGCCATCGGCTTCACCGCATTTGATTTTATTCATTACCTCATTGAACCCCGGACGGCCAGGTTGTTTGGCTGATTTTGATTCCGTAATGATATCTACAATAGTAATACCTCGTTCTTGAGCGAGTTTAGTCATTGCTTCAATTTGATCTGGTATTGAAGCCATTTGACGGTCCTCGGAATCGCTAGATTTTCTAACGTAAAGAATATACCGTACATGTTGAGAGAAATGCATAAGCTTTGTGTGCTCTAGGGTTGTGCTCATAATTAAGCATATCACATGACGATATACTGTCATGTGAGTTATACCGTCACTTTGGCAAGAACTCAATCAGGTGGTGGGGAATATGTCTCAATTAGGAAAATTAGCGTACTTTAGGCAGACTCCGATTCATCGATATGGATAGTAAAGACATTGTGCCGAAGGTTCAGGGACTCATCAGACGAGGGAAGATAGCTCAAGCGATTGATACCCTCTACGAGTGGTCTGAAGAGCTCCAGGAAGAAATCCCCGATCAACCAACCTTAGGCGAAATCCACTCAACTATTCTCCTTATTTCAAGTCGCTATCATATGAACCTTGATCGGAAAAAGCTTGGTGATATTTCTGATCAAGACGCGCGAGTTGAGGATATAAAAATCCAGTCAGCGATAATCAGTGTCTTAAACGAGATTAAGGGGCTTAAAATAGAAGAAAAGTATATTCGTAGACTATTACGGAATAGAAAAACTGTTGAGGTTTCTCGGGGGAATGAGAGAAGACTTGCAGTTGTTACAATTACTATTGCCGGAGATATTGATGACTGGCAGGAAGAAAATCAACAGAAATTTAATCACGCAGTTAGTGATATTTTATCGATAAGAGAAGGAGAAGTAACGATTAATCGGGTCTTTAGTGGATCGATAAATTTCTTGCTTACAGTCCCGAATGAGCCATTGCGAGAAAACATAACCAAGCTTTACAGACGGTCACTATTTGGCTTTAAAATGACAGGCATCTTTATATTTGATAAAGTTACATTTCTACTGGAAGATCCTAATAATATCTATCCAAAAGTGAAGAAATCGCCTGGTGATTCGGGAACTCTATCACTGGGGTATGAAAAGAGTGATAATATTTCACCTAGAACTGAGTTGGCTAGTCAAATCCGATCTCTCATTGGGCAAGCTCAACTTGAACAAGCGATCACAACATTAACGAAATATGCCAACCGCACAGCCCCTATTCAATGGAGATATCTTCAAGATATATATCAAATTGAGGCAAGCTTCGCTTCGTTAGAAGATGAATATTTTAAAGGTGCTTTAGATAGAGCGACATATGACCAAGGTCGATTAGAGATCATAAAATCCATATTAGACATAATCCAAGATATTCAGAATGACTAAACTACATGAGAAAGATACTCAGGTTTTTCCATAGTCTACCTTTTGATATTACCTGATTAGAGTATACTACTATCTGTACTCGCTTATGGTTGCCTCCCAAGCCAGCACCATAGACACCTTCTGGTCAGGTCGTAAACTCCTGATGGCTTATCAGCTACTTGTTCAAAATCTTAAAGGGGGCATACCCCTTACCCAGCTCATATTCCCATTCCGTTATCCTATGACAACAACAACTCTGTCGTGGGAAGCTTATCGCACGTTCATCTGTTTATCTCACCTGAAATCGATTGGTATTACGCTAAAGAAGGTAAAGGTTGATCCACTCTTTTTTGCTCTACAAAAAGAAGACCCCGAATGGTTATCTGATGAACCGATGACTCAATTTACCCCTGCAAAGGTAAATGCCATAATAGGTGGAGCCTTTGCTGATCAAATCGATGGTGAGGGTAATGGGGAATTTTTACTTATGACTGAGCCTGTGCCTGACTCTATTCTTAATGTCTTACGCGCTCCCGGCTTCTTTACCTGTGTAATTGAAGTTGATAAGAAGAAATTGAAAAAGGCACTGACGCACTATATTCGAGCATATAGAGCTGGAGAACTATACGTTCGAGGAAAAGTAAGTGTGTTTGGGCATGCATTCACTAATCGTCTTTTTGACAAATTCCTTAAAGCGCTCACCTTTCGACAAGGTAAAGCACTCACATTCCAATTCGGGATGCCTTCAAAAAGATCTGCTCAGCCATCCGATCAATTTCTGAACACCTTCTATAAGAGCTTCCGGTATGAATACGAATTATGGCAATCAGGGCAGTACTACTTACCATTCTTTGAACATCTCATCTCACTTACCTTGCAGGAAGATATTGCTTTGGAGTCATGTAAGGCAGAGCGGATGATCCTTGATCCGACAAGTGGGGAAGAGATGATACTTAAATGGTGGGCATATCATCAGATACCAATGAATGGTGAATTATGGTTGCGTCTCCTTCCGCCTAAACCGAAACCATCCTTTAAATTTTGGCAAAAGAAGATTGAGAAGATTGAAGTCAGTGCGACTACTCAAAAGCAGTTTTTTGTTTATCTCAATGAGGAATATAAGATGCCAATCGTCCTTACGAAGGCCACAAAATCGGGGAAATTATGGTACTCCCTAGCCGAAGATGGGTTTGCTGAATTTGTTCCTTTCAGACGCACATACGAATACGTAAATACAGATCGGCGTTTCAAATTCTTCGCTCAAACAAAGTATACGCCAAGTCAGCTCCTCGACCGAGATGATGATGGATATATTATCCCTGGTGCCGGAATATCAATTTCACTGCGTCACGAGTAACATCCTGGAATTACTTGAGTCCCCTGAAAACCTGGAATACTTGGGGATAGGATTTTTCACATAGCGTTATCAACGCTTTTTTACTTTTCCTAAAATCTTGGCTGGAATAGGTTCGGAAATCATACTAGAGAAAGCTTGGGCCCAAGCTAAATTATCTCACTAACCCAATGACCATGTATGCTACAGAATCAACGATTCAAGAGTATATGAAGATTAGGTCTGAAGAATTTGGTGAAGAAATAGATGAACTGACTGCTCAGGAGGAATTTGAATCGCTCGTGCGATTTTACATCCTGATGCGTCAAGCAATATTTATCAATCAATAATCTCTATGCTATCAGCTTAGGGAGTGCTCACAAAACCATGAAGTTCTATCAAGTATTTTCAAAAAAAGATTATCAACACAATGGGGAAGATAAAACTCGCTGGTTCAAAATTGGTGAAATCAAAGTAACCAATAACGGGGGAAAGTATCTCAAACTATTTCAGTTCCCTGAGACTGACTTTATCGTCCTCCCAGAACAAGATGACACGAGTGAAGATCACTTAGTGATCAACTAACATTATCAACCTAATTGAATAATCCGCATATGCGCTACACCACTCCTGTACCAAATGAGGTCTTTGATGTGTACGTGCGCGAATTGAAACCAGGAGAACTCAAGGTTCTCCTGGTTATCGTTCGGCAAACGTTAGGCTATGTAGTAGACAAGAAGAATAAGCAACGGCGAACGCGAGCTTGGCTTTCGCAGTTAAGATTAACTCAGCTTACAGGACTATCTCGTAAAGCTATCTCACAAGCTATCGCAGGCTTAGTTGAGCGAAATATAGTGTTAGTTACTGATGAAGAAAATAACGCGCTCATTACACCAAAGGCGCGAAAACATCATCACAAACTCTTCTTTCAATTAGTGGGGAAAAGTACGCAACCAGGAGTCAAAATTGTGAAAAAAGGTAACAGATATTGTGTCATTAGGTAAACTTTCCAGCGTACTTTTTTCTCTAAAAAGTGGGAAAAAGGTAATGCTATATAAAGAAAGTATATAAAAGAAATAGAGAAACCATTTTTGTCATTACTCCTTCTCGATATATCTCTATTCTGTGGATCTACACTAATTGCTTGATGAGGTGATAAGCGTTCCTCAACTGTGTAAATGGGAAAAATACCGTACATTTAGCCACTACCTCGAAAACTAAGAATGATTGATAAAGAGATTGTCCCGAAAGTTCGGAACTATATAAAGACAGGTAAATTAGCTGCTGCGGTGGATTCGCTTAATGAATGGTCAGAAGCGACTCAGGAGGATTTCCCTAACGATACAACGTTAAAGAGTATCTACTCAACTATTCTGGTAATATCCGGCCGTTTTCATGTCCTCAAAGGTAGGATGAACTTAGGGGATATTTCTCGTCAGGATAGTCAGATTGAAGAAGTGAAAATTCAATCAGCTATTGTTGATCTTGCAATTGAGATAGAAGGTTTAGAGGTAGAAGAAAAGTCTAGACGGAATTTATTAGGACGGAAGAAGACATCCTTATCAGTATCACAAGGGCAAAAAGAAAAGCCAGCAGTGGTTACGATTACGTTATCTGGGAATTATCAAGACTGGGGAACGGAAAGTCAGCAAAGGTTTCATAGTGCTATGTCTGATCTGCTTTCTATCGAAGAGGGGGAGGTAATTATTCGAAGAATATCTCCTGGTTCAGTGCTTATCCTGTGTGAGTTACCAGTTCGACCGTTTGAAAAATGGCGCGAAGCCCTTGAGGCAGGGTTACTCAATGGCTTTAACATGCTAAAACTCTTTATCTACGACCAACTAACCTTTATTGAAGAAAGTCCAGAGTATAGGATTATTGAGGCTAAGGATTCGACTACTCAGAAGTCTTCCCCAAGGAGACGGCAAGACCCACCTTTACACAGCAGGACAAGAGATCGAGCTAGAATTTTATCTGAAATCATACTTCTTATCAAGGAAGATAGACTTGAAGAGGCCATCAACCTAATGTTAGAAGTTATCAGTGATTATGACGATCCAGAAATCATTAACCAATTGATTGCTATTCGAGCACGATTTAATCGTTTGAACGAGAGAAGGACTCAGGCTCTTGTTTCTCCAGAAGAATTTGATGTAGAAAGGAGGAAGATTATGATGTCTCTCTTAATGCGGATTGATTCTAGCAGCAGATAATAACTACTATTGAGGACTTAAATAAGCCAAATTTTCCATGCTTGGCATACAATATTTTAGCAAGTAGACTAAGGGGTAAAAATGTGTTTTAGATATATTTTACAAGGCTTTTTGCTTGACTTATGGTATACAAAAGTATAGAATAAAGGTAGATAAATGATCTTTGTTAATTGAATACATCAGCCAGAAGAAAAGGCCGTTTCTTACGACCTGAACAGTTCAATCTGGTTGAATATATTAGTAGGTAATCACCTCCTAACAACTACTTACCAGCCTAAGTCGCTAAACTTAGAAGGCTGATAAGTATGTGATAAGAGGTCATCGCTCTATGTCAACTACTTTAGCAAATGGTCAGAATGGAAACAAATCTGATCGTCAACGAAAGATCGCCGAACTTAATGATGACTATCGGCTACACCGTCCATTATCAGGTGGAAAACTGGTTATTACCCGCGGCGTTCTCAGTCTTGGATATAAAGATGCTATTCAAATATCCGAATACGTTCGCACCTTTGACAATTTCACAAAGGATAATGACCCCTATGGTGAACATGATTTTGGTAGCTTCATCCATAAAGGCCAACAGATTTTCTGGAAGATTGACTACTACGATTTGAATTTTGAATACGGCAGTGAAGATCCCGCCGATGAAACCAAAACCAGACGAGTACTTACCATTATGCTTGCCAGTGAATATTAATTATCAGTTAACCACCTCACCCCTGCTGGTGAGGTGGCCCCTTCCGGGGCAATCGATACCTATGTCAAAGAAACCTAAACGCACCCTCAACGAAGCGGAAATCAGCGCCCGGAGCGCTGGCGGCAAGCGCCGTGCCCAAGTGTTATCACCTGATGAAAGAAAAAAAATCGCGCAGCGCGGCGGACTAACCAAAGCCAAAAATGCTGCAAGGAAAAAAGCTTTGAGTGAGAAGCGCCGAGCTGCTGTCCTGGCTCGATGGAATCAAGAGAAAAAGCGTTAACCTTCTACAGGATGATTTCACTCTGCCATATATCGGCTTGAGCTACCAATTGCGTAAATGAACGTAGGACGGTCAAGGTTGGTAAGAAAAAATACTACCCGTTGGGTTGGAGATTTTTTCGCACGTCACCCCAAGGGCTTGACCTTGCCTGTCCCTAAGTGAATGGGCTAACTTTGAGAAAGTCGAGAAATGCGGTGTCTTCTGCTAACCGTTCCTCCTAGTAAGAACAGAAAACAGATTTGAATCGGGTAACCAAAATTCGTATCTTCAAATATGAAAATATTCCAAAAAATGTCATACAGCTAATCTAGCGCCCCACTCAATAACACACAGCACATAAGATGATTTTCAATTCATTAGATGATCCATAGCGTCTCCCAGACCGTCAGCATGTATCGCAGCTGATACATGATTCGTAGACATTTTCCTGTCATAAACTGAAGTGATACCCCTATCCTTTTTTAATGTCTAATTGACTATCGTTTATGACACGTTCCATTTTCCGGAGATTCCCTCATCAGGTAGAGTCCCTTTCACGTAAGCGGAAGGAGGTGAGCCATGTTTGATCAATTCCGCGTCATCATCCTCGCCTTCACGGGAAAACTCAAGCACAAGCCGACCATCAGACGGTACTTTTGGGTTTTCCTCTCAGGGATTGTTATGGCCTGCCTTATCCTGGCCTACAATGCCTTCATGTCGATTAACTTCTATCGGGTGATCCTCGAACGGTTCACGCCCTGGGAGTCAACGACCTTACCGATCATCACCACGATAGCCATAGCGTTATCGGTGTACCTGCTTATGTCATCACTGACAAGCACGATCCTTGACTATATCGCCGGTCGCGATGATAAGACCAAAGGACATGAACCCATGTTCATTGCGGTTACCTTTGTGCTCATTGGTTTCTTATGTCTCGATATCTACGCGAATCTCAAGGGGGTGGATTATGTGGCAGAAGTAACGACTGAGGCAATTGTTGATAATCAAAGCGAACGCGTCTTTGATAAATTCCAAATTGCCATCAAGGACAAGGAAGCGATCCTCAGCCAACTCACCGCCTGCCAAATTAAAGGCTACTGTTGGAAGGGGTATCTCACCAAAGATGGTCGTGCCTTTCAGCAATCCTTAATGGCCGATATTGAAGCCCTGCGTAAACAGCAGACTTCACTGATGAATTCGGCGGTTGATGAGCATATCATTGATCGGGAACGCTTTTCACTGGCAGTGGCGCAAAAACGTAAAGGCCACATCCGGCTTGTCTGGTTCGCGTATCCGTTAGCGCTCCTCATTTGCTTTATTGTCCAACATTACGTTGATCGCGCTTTGGCTGATGATATGACAGGAGGGTATAGCGCTAAGGGTAACGCTATGCCCGTGTATTCACCCAACGGCCAAGACCATGGTGTGCCCATTGGGTATCATCGTTCCGATGACTCCTTGAATGATGCGGAAGCTCAGTTCCTCGCCAAGTGGCGTGAAGCGGTTGATCTTATCCTAGAAGGGTATAGTAATCGCGAAGTGATGGAGCGCTATGCCGGACGAGAAGGACAGATTCGCGGGACGACCATTCAGAAGCTCAAAACCGTTTTACGGGCCAAAGGCATCCTGGAACACTACGATCCAGCCCCGCGTGAGTAAATTTTTTTAAAAAGAACTGGTAACTGTCATAGCCGATACCCTAGCGATACCCAATGATATATGAGTGGTGTAACTGCCTTATTTCCAGATACATATAAAATAGGTTCAAGTTCCCCACTCTCTGCGAAATATTGTAATTTTCTGAATGTCCAAAATGATTAATTTTGGACATTCCCTTTTGGGGCTTATCTCGTCACCACTTTCGTTTTACTGCGTATTTATCAAAAACTGTGTCAGTCCCCAGAACCACTAGATTGTCTTCCATATCTTGAACTATGATCATTCTATCAAAAGGATCTCGATGATGAAGTGGTAAACTTGCATAAACAGAAAGATGCTTATTTGATAGGGGAAGGACTTCGATAGCCTGATTATCTAAAAATTGAAGCAGTTTTTCAATGGAGGCAGAAATTTTGAATTTGCCAATATTGACTTTGATTACGATTTCCCAAATACTGACAACACTTACATAGATGGGGGTTTGGAGATTTACGATAATGGACTTCGCTGATGAGGAAGGTTTATTATCATTTTCAATGAACCATAATAAAGTATGTGTATCTAGAATATAGCTCATTACTCCATATATGGTTTCATGTCCTCAATAGGCGCATCAAAATCCTCAGCTATATAAGTTACAAACCCTTTAAGGCCTCCTATCTGTCGTTTTTTGTTCCCATTGTGCTGTTGGCTCAGATCCTCGGTAAGAAAGGATTGCAACTTCTTTTTTTGATCCATTGGTAATTGGCGGATCAATTGAAGGATTTGTTTGAAATGTAGTTGTAACTCCATGAGTATCGGAAATACTTTCTGTTTATCTAAATTACGAATAATTAAGTAAAAAGGATTAAGGCCCGGTATTGAACGTTGAGACCACCTCCTATTTCATAAAAAAAGCAGATACTTTACTGACACCTTTTCGATACCTATGAAAATGTAGTATTGTAAGATATTGATATTCAGTTTTATATAAAATGAGTTCGAATCCCCCATTCTCTGTAAAGAAAAAATATCCTCGAGCAAATGCGAGGATATTTTTATAACCACACAGCTTCAATGTGTCCTCTTTTTCAAAGAGTTACCACTCGACAGAACCCCTTCAGAGAAGGTAGACTCGCCTTAGGTATCTTGTGATTACCTTAGAAATATGCTAGATTAAATGTTGGAATTTTCGACCAATAGAACCATTGGATGGCACAGCTTAATCAGCTAGAGCAGGATGAAAAATATCTAGAAGGATTACGAAAACGAGACAATCAGGTATTAGAAGAGATTTACCAACGCTATTATCCTTCGCTCGCCCAACTTGTAAGTCAAAGAGGCGGGAATGAAGATGATGCGAAGGACGTCTTTCAGGAGACCTTGATCGTCGTTTTTCGCAAAGTCAAGCAAGTAGATTTCGCTCTCACCAGCCAGTTCCATACTTTTTTGATTGCCGTTGGAAAACGAATCTGGTTACACAAAGCCAGTCGGAAAAGCCAAAGGCCGCATATTCCTCTAACAGAAGTCGAATCGGAAGTGGTGGAAAATATAGAAGAGGAAATACAGAAAACAGAAAAATACCGCTTGTATCGGGAGAAAATCGCTTTATTAGGCAAAGACTGTCAGCGCGTCCTGAGGCTATTTTTAGGCAGAACTTCCATGCAACAGATTGCTCAGCAGATGGGCTACGCAAGCGAGGCTTATGCTAAGAAGCGAAAGTTTCAATGCAAACAACAACTGACAAAACTGATTAAATCTGATCGGCGATTTCAAGAAATGAAGGAGTAAAGACCGTCTGAACAGTTCATTATGGACGAAAAAATAGACATAAAGATCGAACAATATATACAGGGAGAACTTAGTCCTGAAAATCAGGCTGAATTTGAGCAGGCGATGGCGCAAGACTCAGAACTGGCTGCAGAGGTCGCATTGCAACAAGATATTGAGGCGGCAATCAGTGAGCCAGAAGTGGCGGAACTGGAGCAGAAACTGGCCTACTTAATGAGGGAGCGATCTCCTGCAAAAATAATTCTGCCAAGCGGATGGCGAAAGTGGGCGGTGGCTGCGTCAGTAGTATTAATTGTGGGACTTGGATACCTACTTCTGAGAGAAAGTCATCAATCTCGCACGCCTGAAGAATTATACTTGGCCTACGCCGAATTACCAAGCGATTTGCAGCTCAGCTCCGGTATCCGCTCCGACCCATCAGGACAAGAGTCGGACCCTGGGATAAGTGTGTGGAAGGTCGTAGATAGCCTATATCAGGCAAAGGAGTATGGCTTAGCCGAGGAGAAACTCCAAACTTGGTTGGTCCAACATCCTGATCCCCAAGCTAACCAAACTGCCATCTATTACTACTACCTCGGTATGGTACAACTACAAATGGAGCAATTTTCTGCAGCTCAACATTCCCTCCGAAAGGTTCGCAGTGGTCCCTACGCTGAAAGTGCTAATTGGTATGTAGGCTTGGCAGATTTGCGTACAAATGGAACGTCCCCTGAGGTTAAAAAATCTATTGAACAATTTCTCCGTTATGAGAATCCTTACCGTGAAAAGGCTAAAGCTATTCTGGATGGATGGCCCGAAGAGTAAATCTCTGGATGATCATACATTAAAGTTATGAACACATATGGGAAGTGCTTGATTTTGGCGCTGCATTGCTGGCTTTTGATTGCTGCTTGTACCTCTGGCGATCCTCAAATTAGGAAGGGAGATAGTGGATCTGGCGTAACCGAGTCGTCCAAACTGATGAAATCAGAAAGTAACGAGGTCAACCCTTTGGAAGCACTACTGAATCAGGCTGTCCTTGATATTATCGCTGGGTACAACGACTCTGCACTATCCAAAGTGAAACCCTTAATCGAAGAAAAAGTGTCGTCTCTGGATAATGGGTTGTTTACCAAAGTCCTCAACATCGCTAGCCACGCTTGCTGGGAAGCCCGCTACTTGGATGATGCGGAAAAGTTTGCTCAACAAGCCAAGTCAAGAGCCGAAGCCCAAAATCCCATCGATAGCGCCAACCTCATCATGGCCTACTTCAACTTGGGAAATATTCGTCAATGGCGCGACGAGTTTGAACTGGCCAGAGAACAGCTACAGCGATCGATTGATTGGCGGACTCAATACCGTGGAGAGGACGCGTACATTAGCTTAGCCGATATTTACACCCACCTGGCCATTGTGGATCGCTTTCAGGGAAAGTACCGGCAATCAGAAAAAAAACACCTAAAAGCCCTGTCGTTCCGCGCAGCGGCTCAAGAGGATTCCCACCCTTCTCAAGTCCTAACTTATTATCAACTCGGAAAAACCTACGAGGCCTTAGGCCGCTATCAAGAAGCCATTACTGTACATGAGAAAGCCATCTCGATCTCCCAACAACATTTCGGATCCATGTCCCCAAGTTTGGCGTATGCGTATCGGATGAAGGCCAATGTGTACAGATATCTTGGTGATTTTAAATCAGCCATTCAGAATTTCAATCATGCCTTGACCATCGGAGCCAAAACGTTGGGAGAGAATCATCCTCGATTGGCCTCTACCTACAACAATCTAGGGATTGTCTATTATACAACCGGAGACTTTGAGCAGGCATTGGCCTACTACCAGCGTGCCTTTGATATTCAACTGATCAAACATGGAGAGCAGAGTTCTTTTGTGGCTTCTGGCTATCAGAATCTTGGCAATGTGTACCGTAGCCAAGGTAGATATGCTAAATCATTGGAATGCTATCAAAAGTCTTTAGCAATACAATTGGCCATCAGAGGCAGAATTCACCGCTACGTGTCTTACCTATATCGTAGCATGGGGACCGTATATAGTCAAATGGGCGAAGATGAAAAAGCGCTAGAATATGATTCCGAGGCCGTGGAGATTGCACTTGCGGTATTTGGACAAAAGCATCCTGTAGTTGCCGGCTCTTATCATGACTTAGCGGTTGACTATACCAAGCTTGGGCGGCATAAACAAGCAGTTGAGTGTCACCAAAGAGCACTCGAAATTAGGAAAAAGGTCTTGCCCGCAGGACACTACCTGATTGCCAATAGTTATCTCTCCCTCTCGCAGGCGCATATTACCTGGGATAAATATGGTGAAGCCGAATGGTATCATGAAAAGGCGATTAACCTCCTGCGCTACGACCTCAATCGCCCTACTGATTTCTCCCAGGTTCCTCGGCTGGACCTGATGGACGATGTACTGGATAAGTTAGAAGCTCTTCGCATTCATCGCTGGGAAAACACCCACGCAAAACCGCAACTGGACTCTCTACGAGAACTATATCGGTACCGGGTAGCGTTTGAGGATCATGTACAAAGCGAATATATCTTAGGTGCTACACGAGAGTTTTATGCCGCCAAATCCTTGCCAGTGTATGAGCGGGCGATGCTCAATCTTCAGCATTACCCTCCCGGAGAAATGGGGAATGAGATGTTCCGCCTGGCAGAATTAGCCAAAGGGCGACAGTTGACCGAACGCCTGCAGGAAGCCCCTTTAATCGACGCTTTTGGTATTGACGACACTATTCGTAAAGAAGAAGAAAGGCTACGAATTGGCATCGCAAAGTATCAAAAAGCACTATTTGAAGCGAAGTTTAGCCGTAGCGCTCCCAATGATTCCCTGCTTCGACTGTATCAGGATTCATTGCTCAATTGGCAGAGACGTCAAGCGCTTTTCCTCGATCACCTGCAATCTGATCAGCCTGAATATTATCGTTTACGCTATCGTCAGACTGTAATCGGCTTGGAGGAAGTTACCTCAGACTTGCTCGGTTCCACCCATGACGCTCTGGTGGAATATTTTGTGGGAGATCAAATTATCTACACTTGGGTGGTCTTGCCCGATACGTTTCACATCCTTCGTACTGAGCTAGACTTCCCCCTCGAAACTTGGATCAAAAACCTGCGTTGTGCCTTATTGAGTCAGCAAGATACCAGTTTGTCCTGTAGTAAGGATTACGGTCTAGTCGCCCATCAACTTTATCAAAAACTTTTTGCCTCCGTGGATAGCGTGTTGCCTGATCAGTCCTCCATCCTATTGGTTCCTGATGGTCTCTTGGGTTATTTGCCTTTTGAGGCTTTACTTAGCAATCCTGCTCCAGATAGCGGAGGGGCATACCCTTATCTGTTGCGGGATCATCTCATTAGCTACGCTTACTCCGCTACGCTCCAGTTGGAGATGCAACACAAACAGCATCGCCATCTTCCTCGACGCAATCTCTTGGCCGTAGCTCCAAGCTTTACGGGCGATCGAAACGACAATCGGTCTCTCCTCGCCAGTCGCTTGATAGATACCACCGAGCGTAGAAATCTACTCTCCGCACTGACCTACAACGTACCCGAGGCCCAAAGCATCTTGGAGCAATTGGATGGTGATCTGCTTATCGGTGAGCAGGCCACGGAGGAGGCTTTTGTCAAACGTGCTGGTGACTATCGCATCTTACACCTCTCCACCCATGGCAAAGCCAATGACCAGGCAGGAGACTACTCTTTTCTGGCCTTCCACCACATCGAGGATGACAGCGCAGAGGTCGAAAACGAGTGGCTCTACAATAGCGAAATCTATAATTTGCGACTCAATGCTGATCTGGTTGTCCTCTCCGCTTGTGAAACGGGCATCGGTGAATTGAAGCGAGGCGAAGGCATCATTTCCCTGGCGAGGGGTTTTAGCTATGCCGGCGCGAAAAGTCTGGTGACCTCCCTCTGGAATGTCAACGACCGCAGTACCAAAGTATTGATGGAGGGCTTTTACGGCTACTTAGCAGAAGGTTTGTCCAAACACCAGGCCCTCCGCAAAGCTAAACTCGACTACCTCGCCAGTCACCCCGACTATCTGCAATCGCCTTATTATTGGGCAAGCTTTATTCCCATTGGGGATATGAGTCCCTTAGCACTGGAGCGAGATCATAGCCGGTGGTGGATGTTGGGCCTCCTATCCATAATCGTTTTAGTCTTCCTGCTTTATCGAGTTAGGCAAAAAACTTGATGATGGAGTTTCCCCGCTTCGCGGAACGTTTGGACGGATATCAAGGCGGATAGATTTTACATTTCTTCAACGTTTAAGTTTCGGCGTTCCGCGAAGCGGCAAAATCAATAAAAGGTCCATTGGCTTGCCGCAAATTCGAAAGCGGTATAAGTAAGCCTTACTAATCCAAGCGTTCTGCGAAGCAGTCTCTCCACCTCCTCGGCAAAAAAAAATCCCCCACGAGGGTAACCTTTCTCTTCTTCCCCCCATTAACGAGCGATTGTCAACTACAAACAATAACAAAATGAACGCTCGAATGAATCAAATGACTTTGGCCACGAGAATACTGGCCGTACTTTTTATGGGCCTGACCTTTTCCTTACTCGCGATCGGCTGTAAAGGAGACAAGGTCGGTGTCCTCCCCACCGATGAATCTTTTCCTACCGGAGAGCCGACGCCGGTTACGTACACCATCATCGAAGACACGATAGCGCTGGACCCTATTCCCGGACCTGATGGAGGGGAGTTGGTCTGCAAAACGGTAAAAGTAGACGCTTCGCAAGTACGTGACCTCTCCAAACTAATTGATCTGGGGGTGGCTAATCTGTATCCGGGTGCCATTATTCAGGGTGGAAGGTTAGCCGAAGGTGAATTTATCTCGGTGGATATCGAAACGGCACCGAACACCTTGATTGTGGACGGCTTATCTGGCGGCCAAGACGTCACAGCTGAGGTACCTTCCCTATCTGAGGTCGATGTCAAAGAGGGGATCAACGATCTGCTCAATGATATCTCAGGTACCGTAGCGGGCACCGCCGCAGAATTCTCCTATGTCGTAGAACAAGCCTTTAGCCAGGAAGAATTTCAGTTTCACGCGGGCTTGGGGATCGGTTTCCCCCTGGCGGACGTAACCGCCAATTTGTACACCAGCAATGCGACCCAAAGCAGCCGAGTGATGCTGCAGTTCAACCAAAAATTCTATTCCATCTCCATCCCCAATCCAGAAGATGAATACGCTTTGTTTCAGCGAGATCAAAGAACTCGCTTGCAAGACAGCGATCAAATATCGGCCGGGAATCCTCCCTTATATGTCAAAACGGTACATTACGGCCGTCAGATCTTCTTTCTCGCAGAGAGCAACTATAGTACGAGCGATCTTGTGGCCAGTTTGGAGGCTGCCTATCGCGGTGCCGGCCCGGCGGAGATAAACGCGGAATCGGGGCTTTCCTATGGCGAAGTGCTCGACAATTCTAAGGTGACCTATGTCGTCCGTGGGGGAGGAGCGGGTATTGCCTTGAAGGACGCTCCTAGCTTTGATGCCGTCAAAGAAGTGATCCAGGCGGGAGCCGAATGGGGCCTCAGCAATCCCGGTGTGCCCATCGCCTATGATATGCGATATCTGACCAATGAACCCGCCTACTTAGAGTTTTCTTCGATCTTTGAACGCAAGGAATGTGAACTCCTGCCCGCGGCTTCTCCTGGCCCATTTGAATTCCAGTCCGAGCAGGTGGAGAGTTTTGCTGATCTTCCCACACCTGTCAAAATCTATAAGGGAGACTTCAATGGAGATGGTCTCGAGGATGTGGCTCTCAACCATCTTGGCAGTAGCAATGTCGTCAAGATTGGCTTAGGAAACTCCTCCGGGCAACTTGATTTTCAGGCCGCAGTCTCACATCCAGACAATGAATCCTGGAGCCAATTTACTACCCACATTGGTGATTTTGATGGCGATGGGCTAGATGATCTTGCCTGGACATCCGTAGACAATGCGGGGAATCGCTCCCTTATGGCCTTGAGCCAAGGCGGGACGAGCTGGGATTTCCTAAACGAGAACTACAGGCAAGGAGGTGGTTGGGAAGACTACGATGCGGTTGTCGCTGATACCGACAATAACGGAAAAGATGAATTGATCTTTAACCGTTTGGCCACAGGAAAAAATAACACTGTATGGTCAACCGAGCTGGTCGCCAGCCCTGGCCAATACGAGTGGGTCGGCCTTTATAGTCAACAAGGCGCCTGGGGAAATTATGAGGTTTCAGTAGGCAATGTCAATGGAGGGGGAGATGACTTGATATGGGTATCACTGGAAACGGGGACCAAGCGGGTCTATTTTGCCACCAGGAGTCCCGGCAGCGACGAACTGACCAGAAGTGCTCCTTTTACAAAGGATGGATTCTGGTGGGCAAGCTTCAACTCTCGCGTTCTTAATGGGAATAGCGATACGAAAACTGATTTGTTACAATACTTTACGAATCCCAGTACAGAGGATCAGTTAACGATTTACGTGGATGTAGCTACCTCAAGTGAAGAGTACATCTTTGGGGACGCTCAGGATCTAGTTCGGGAAGATGTGAATTGGAACGACTTTGAACTCCTAATTGGAGATGTCAATGGTGATGGCATCGACGACTTGGTCTGGGTGGATGAATCTGATGGATCGAGCAACAATCGCATCATCACTGGCCTCGGCAATACCGACGGACGGTTTGACTTTGAGGTAGCAGAAATGCAGCATCCAGCAGAAGAAACCTGGAGTCAATATGTCCCTATATTGCTCGACCTAAACGGCGACCGAAATCAGGATTTGGTCTGGCTCAAGCCTGGCGGGAGCGCTTCTATTCATATCGGACTAGGAAGGGATTAGGGATTCAAAATATCAAATTGCGAGCGAGGAGCTAGTATCCCCACTAGCTTCTCGCGCTTTTAATTTGAAACCATGGTGGTAAATGTCTCACCCCGCCACCTTCACATTTTATCAACGTATTAAGTCTCGGTTACAAGCTGGTATTTGCTCGCTGAATTGTGTTGTTTCTGCTCTGAACACTAAGCTCTAACCTCTTGATCAGATGAAAACAAAGTTTATCATTCTCTTTTTCCTCCTTCCATTGACCGTGCTTGGCCAAAGGGCTGAGACCGGAACCTTTTTGGTGAAACCTTATCTCCAGTATGGCACCCAAACCTCTATGTATGTGCTATGGGAAACCTCCTCTGGGGCGAGTACCAAAGTTGAATATGGAGAGGCGCGCCTCAGTGCTACGGATTTAACCTTAACAGAATCCGTAGAAGTGCCGGGAGACCGATTGTTGCACGAAGTGCAACTGGAAAATCTGAAAGTACAAACCCAGTACTTTTGGCGGGTTCGCTCCACTTTTGCCGATGGTCAGGAATTGGTCAGCCCTGTGTACACCTTTCGCACTGCCGTCAAAGATTCCAGTGCTTATATGTTTGCCCTGATTGGAGATACCCAATACAATTCCCGAACTCCCTGGGCTTGGGGTAAAATCGCCAAATTGGTTTGGCAAGATAGGCCGAGCTTTGTAGTCCACGCTGGAGACTTAGTAGATATCGGCACCAAAAAGACCGATTGGACCCAACATTTTTTCCCCAATGGTCATGCCGTGATGAGCCGTTTTCCGATGTACACCGTCCTCGGCAATCATGAGCAGGATGCTCAATTGTACTATGATTATATGGTCAATCCCGAGCCGGAGTATTACTATACTTTTCGCTATGGCAACGCCCAGTTTTTTATGATCGATACTAATAAGGAGGTGGGAGAAGGTTCTGAGCAATATGATTGGCTAGAGTGGGAACTCGCCAAATCTACCGCAACCTGGAAATTTGTCATCCACCATCATCCGCCCTATTCATCTGAAGAAAATGACCATGGTGATACTTACAAGGGGGAGTCTTCATATGGGACGCATGCAAGGAATCTGGTGCCACTATATGAAACCTATGGGGTTGATTTTTGCCTTTTTGGGCACACCCATGTTTACGAGCGAACTTGGCCGATCTTCAAAGATTTGGTCAACCAGCAAGAAGGGGTTATCTATATCAACTCAGGTGGAGCAGGAGGGGGCTTAGAGGGATTTGCGCCAACTAGGAGCTGGTTTTCGCTTGAGATGCAGCTGGTACATCATTATTGCACCTTCGCAATCTTTGATAAGACCATGGTTTTCAAAGCGATTGACCATGAAGGCCGCGTTTTCGATTCATTTGAAATGGAAAAATCACCTGATCGCCTGAAGCGCGCCGAAATGATCCGGCCACCAGCGCCTCACATTTTCTTCGATAAGCAGATTTTTCAGGACCAGACGACCATCAGGATGGAAGCACTCTATCCATCGGACAAAATCTATTACACCCTTGATAGCAGTGAGCCCTCGCTTCAGTCTCAAGTATATACCCAGCCTTTGGTCCTCACGGAGTCAGCTTCGCTGAACGCCAGAGTCTATAACGCCAATGGACAAGCTAGCAGAGTGGTAAGTCGATACTTTGAACAGATGGATCCATTACCACCCCAAAATCCTGGTCAATTGAAACCTGGACTCAATTTTTCTTATTATGAGGGGAGTTGGGCAGAAATGCCTAATTTCGATGAATTAGAACCTATAAGGACAGGGTTTACAACCACAATCAGTGCCAAAATCTTCCAAGCACGAGAGGATCACTGGGCAGGAGTCATTGAAGGATTTGTGGAAGTACCCGAGACTAAGACCTATAAATTCTTTACCAATTCAGACGATGGCTCTGTGCTTTTTATTGATGGCAGGCAGGTGGTAGACAATAGCGGTAACCATGGACCTCGGGATCGCTTTGGAGAGATTCCTCTTGAAGGAGGGCTGCATCACATTCGGATAGAATACTTTGAATACTATGGTGGAGAGCACCTATCGGTAGGCTTGTTTGACGATCTTTTAGAAAAAAAGCCTTTTAGGCCCACTCAATTAGGAAGGAATTGAACCTGTGAAACAAAAGTCTCTCGGATGTTTTTCACTAAGAGGTAATGATTTGCTCGGCGGGCCAACGTTTTGCCCATATGTGTTTGTTTGTCTCAAACCAAAGACGCCTCCCTGCCTTTAGTGATCTATATTCGACCATTTCGTCTAAAACCTTTTCTTATTGAATAATTCTCACAATCAATAACTAGATCTAATCCTCTTTTTCAAATGGGAAAGCCATAGGAGTATTCCAAAGAATGCTTATGTTAGTACTCTGATGCTAGATTTTATTTTTTAGTATCTAAGACTAATCTTTGATATGAAATTAAAAGAAGAGATGCTCAATAAAGCGGTTGACTTGTTCAATAAAAGAGGCACTTCTTCCATATCGCCCAATCAAATAGCAGCAGCTCTAAATATTAGTACAGGTAACCTTACTTATCATTTTAAAATTGAGGCTGAATGAGCATAAACTGAGTTAGGGGATCATTTCATTTGCGTTAAAAAATAGTTCCCCCAAGATTCTAAGAGTTATGAACATAAGAATCTTATTACTATTGTTCAGACATGTTTCCGTCAAATCAATAGCAAAAGGAGAAATCATTATTCCCATTGGCTCCACCAAAAAGGAAGTCTTTTTTATTCGGAAAGGCCTGATCCGAAGTTTTAGTACCAATGAAAAGTCTGAAGAATTAACTTTTCAGGTAGTGTACGAATTATAAGGATGCAATTTTTGAAAGATTGTAAAAAGAGGGTGTGGCTCCATTTTGATGTATGAAAATATTATTTTAGTGTGATCACGTTTAATCCTTAGCAACACGATGTCAAGCAAAATCCAAAAAGAGTCCGATGGTAGCTATACCCTAAGCATCAATTTGAAATTCGAGGGAAGTATGCTTGAGATAGAAGAGTATATCCAAGAGAGGGTCAATGAAATCGGATTGAAGGCAACCTTAGCGGCCTTGGCGAAATTTGACACCCAAGGCGAAGCGCTTCAGATAAAGGGTAAGTCAATGAGTAGTAAGGGGGCAGTAAAAAAAAGTACCAAACCCCTTACGGATCAGGGGAAGTAAGTCGTCATGTATATCAGGGCAATAGAGGTGGCAAGACCTATGTTCCCTTGGAAGAAAAAGCGCGGATACTGGGTAAGGCTACTCCTCGATTTACCAAGATGCTTACTTGGAAATATGGGCAGTTATCGGGTAAAAGTGTGCAGCAGGATTTCGCTCAGCATCACGGTATTAACGTGAGTAAAAAGCTCATCCAAGGCCAGATGGACCGATTAGGCCAGGAAATGATCGAGAAGGAGAAGAAATGGACGTATGAGATTCCTCCTTTAGGAGCAGAGGTATTCACCATTGGCATTAGTCGAGATGGGACGACTGTTCCGATTAAAGGAGAGGGCTACAAAGAAGCGATGGCTGGAACCATTAGCTTGTATGATCAGCAGGGTAATCGTCTCCATACCATTTATACGGGCTGCTCTCCCGAGCATGGGCGCAGTAGTTTTGAATCGGTTTTTCAGATGGAGATAGAACGGGTAAAAAACCAATATCCCGAGGCCGAATATGTGGGGATTGCCGATGGTGAAAAAGGAAACTGGCGGTTTTTGCAACAGTACACTCATACCCAGATTCTGGATTTCTATCACGCCGCTTCCTACCTAGGAGACTATGCCAAAGTCGTCTATCAGGACCCCGATGAACGAAAAAAATGGACCACCCAAAACTGCTCGGCCTTGAAACATGAGCCGAGTGGGGCCCAACAAATCTTGAGCGAAATGAAGCAAAATGGTCCAGCCCATTTTACCGAGGATAAACTTGACCCTGTTAGCAGAGCCATTACTTATTTTTCGAATCATATAGGAAAGATGAACTATCGTCAATATCAAAAACAGAAACTCCCTATTGGATCTGGGGTAGTAGAAGCGGCTTGTAAAACCCTTGTGAAACAGAGACTTAGTAAGTCTGGGAGTCGATGGACCCGCCAAACTGTCGATCAGATTTTGATGATAAGAGGCTTGATACTTACCGAAGACCGATGGAACCAATTTTGGAAAAAGGTTGATCGATATGGATTTTAACCTACATCAGAATGGAGCCACACCCTAAAAAGAGATGAAAAAGGCGATGGCATCGATATGATTTTCCAATTTCTTGGAGAAGGCAAGATTTTTCCTCACCAACCTTGAACATCGGTGCCTCAAGGTATTATTGAAACGTTCGATATGATTGGTTTTTGCTTTGACAGAAGAGATTGTATGCCGTTTCGGAGGTAATACTTTGCCATAAGCATCCCAATCATCGGTATGAAAATGGGCCTGATTCCGAATCTTTTCAGGGATACTATACCATAATCCCCATGCACCTTCTTCAGATCGAGGCCCCACCCAGAAGCCCACAATTTGACGTGTATTGCGCTCCATGGCCAGCCAAATCCACTGTTTATTCCCTTTGTTGTGTACAAATGACCACATTTCGTCTGCTTCTACTTTCCAGAGGGATACTTCCGGTTCTTCGATCAAGACCATCGGTAGGGCAGGAGGTAACTGGGCATAGAGCTTTTCTAGGAAATGCATAAGCCATCCCATCTTCTTCCCTACGACGCGGCAAATTCCGCGTAAAGAGATCCGCTCCAGCAAGAGTCGCTTGACTGTCTGCTCAAGATCGAGCGGATCAGAGGCAGCGCGTTGGACAAATTGGCGTTTGCAATTTTTGCAACGGTGATTTTGCTTACCATAGTAGGTCAAGCCGTTTTTGACTACCTTAGTGGAGTGGCAGTGAGGGCATGATTGAGTTCGCATTCTATCATAGAAGCCCTTATTGCCCACTTTTACAAATCATCTAAAATTACCATCCTTACTTTTCGTACACTACCACTTTTCAATTATTTCCAGAACATCAAATTTTTGGTAATGTCCACTCCATATTATTTGATGAACCCTCTCATTTGTCTTTTCAGGCACTAGAACGGACTAAAGTATATGTCGTAGACTATGAGTCTTTTCAAGAGCTTGTCTCTCAAAATCCAAGTTTATCAGAGTTCAATAGAAAGTATCTCAGTAAAAGAATCATGAAGCGAGCCTTTCAGCGAATAGAATCCTTTGTGTTTCTTTCTCCAGAAGAACGCTATAAAAAGTATGTAAAAGACTATCCTAATGTGATTGACCGAGCTCCCGATAAATATATCGCCAATGTATTGGGTATAACCCCTGTCTCTTTAAGTAGAATTAGAACGCGAATTGCCTCAAAAAAAAGGTAATCTAGCACTATTTATTATCCTATGTTAATTCCCTCTCGTTAGGATTTGGTCTATCTTGGACCTTGAAAAAGGAGCACAATAATTAAAGCGTTCAAATCAAGTTGTTTGTACTTCCTAGGCTTTGACTATTCTCCGCCTACTGCATTAAGAAAAGAGGTCAAATCATTTTTTTAAATCAATTTTCATGAAAAAAATCTTGCTCGTAGCGATGTTTTCCGTTGCTGCTATGGGCACTTTTACCAATTGCTCATCCATTTTAGCGTCTCGAGGTTTACACCCAGACTATGATAGCAAAACCTTTAATCTTAAAGGCAAAAAAGCTTTGATCGTTACTACTAGTCATGGCGTATTAAATAAGCCTGGAGAAACTAAAGGTGATTCTACAGGAGTTTTTGCCTCGAAGATGACCATTCCATATTATGAATTTCAGGACTTTGGCAATATGGAGGTTCATATAGCCAGTATGAAAGGAGGGCAGGTCCCGATAGATCCCCAATCGTTCAATCGTTATCTTCGTTCTAAGCAGGATGAACGCTTCATGGAAGATGAAATCTTTCAAGCAAAGGTCAAGAATTCGATTCCCGTTTTTGAAGTAGACTTTGAGGATTATGATGTCGTATTTTTTGCCGGCGGCTGGGGAGAGGCTTATGATATGGGTAATGATGCGCTAGGCCAAAAAATTGCCGATGCCTATTATGATACAGACATCATATTTGGAAGCGTATGCCACGGAGCTCTCGCCTTTACGACCGCAAAAGATAGCTTGGGAGAATCGCTCATCAAGGACAGGGACATGACTGGAGTTAGTCAGAATCAACTCGATCAGTTAGATATCGCATTCACCCCTCTGCATCCAGAAGAAGAGCTCAAAAAAGCGGGGGCCAACTATATTTTAAGAAAAGTTTAATCTGCTTTAACAGAACTTTTTGAAGCCATCGGGTTTATAAAATAGGTTAATGACATGAGTAAATCATGTTTCCCTAATCCTATTACATATGAAAATCCTCAAAATTGAATTCTTTTTGGCAGTAATTAGCTTGGCTTTGCTTTTTACTTCCTGTACTTGGAACGTAGAAGAAAACCCAGTGCCTTCTACGGAAACTACAGTTTGGTCAGGCCCCAAAATCACCTTCGAAAAAACCAATGGAGCGGACCCTACCCTAGCCGAAAATCAGGATCGTATCACTGATTTGGTTTGGCTGACCCGAGGCAATGATGGAGGCCAGCTATTCAATGCTGCTTCTGAAGCTAATTCGACCAAAGCAACAAGTCCTAGCGGTACTCGATGGGCCAAGGGAACCACCGAATCTATCGATAATTTGATCTTTGATAGCTTTCGTGCTGCCATCGGCCAACCCAAAAATGCTATCGGCCAAGATCTGGTCTTGCTCTTGGTTGAAGAAAATATCGCTATCGACATCAAATTGACAAAGTGGGTGGGTAATCAACAAGGTGGCTTTGCTTATGAGCGCTCCTCCCCATAAACAGAACTTTCAATAATAGCAGCTAATTAAGTAGTAAGACAATAGTATTCAGTACTAAGATTTTTGAAAAACGACCTCATTGGGGTACAGAAGCGATTATTCTTCGTACTAGATACTCCCGATAGCTATCGAGATACTTACTACCCCGTACTTAAGATTTAGCTCTGTTTTATCTCATTATTAGTAGTCTCCCAATCTATTTTTGGTTGGGAGATTTTGTCTTTAGGGGCCGCTGCGCGGAACGCTTATCCCAGCGTTCTCCGAAGGAGAAAACAAAAAAAGGAAAACTAAACCTCTCCCAGACCAACAAATACCTATCAGCAAATTATTGCTTTATCACTCCTCTAAACTTTTCGATGACGCTCAATAGGTCTTTTTGCTTAAAGGGTTTGGTAATATAGTCATCCATCCCCGCAGCGAGGCACATTTCCTTATCTCCTTGCATCGCATTGGCTGTCACGGCAATAATGATGGGTTGGCTGACCACAGATGCTTGCTTGCGGATTTTTTGGGTTACCTCAAGGCCATCCATTTCTGGCATTTGCACATCCATAAGTACGAGATCATAATGTGAGTCCAGCACTTTTTCATAAGCATCCTTACCATTGACTGCGAGATCTGCCTTGTAGCCAATTTTTTCTAGCATTTTGAGGGCTAGTTTTTGATTGACAAGGTTATCCTCTGCTAATAGGATATGTAAAGAATCATCTATGGCATAAGCTTTCTCAGCATCCTGAGAGGCGACGGTTTTGATCACTGGGCTACCTTCCGCAAAGACGGAGACTAATGTATCGTAAAACGATCGCTTAGCCAAGGGCTTGGCTAAGACTTTATCAAATAGCCCCCTTTGCTTTATTTGCTTAAAGCTAAAAAGGGACGCGAGTTGCAACTTCTTGGCATCAGATTTTGCCAATAAGGCTTTGATCCTTGACCAATCTTCCTTGGTTGGCAGAGGAGAGTTGTTGATGATCAGGTCCGTCTTGGGATGGGTGTTTAAATATGCTGCTGCTGCCTTCAAGTTTTTTTGCCAATTGACGATACATCCCCATTTAGTAAGTTGCTCAGCGATCATCTTTCCGTGTAAATGATGCGCATCAATGAGGAGGACCTCTTTATCCTGAAGGGGTGTCAAGTCAAGGCTTGGAATCGCAAATAAGGCTGGATCAGCAGGTGCAGCAGTAGCGAAATGAAAAGAGAATTCGGTTCCTTTCCCGACTTCGCTCTCAACCATAAATTCTCCTCCCATCAATTTGACTAAACGGGACGAGATAGCGAGGCCAAGACCGGTGCCACCGTATTTTCTAGTGGTAGAAGCATCTACTTGCGTGAAAGCATCAAACAAGGTCTCAATTTTCTTTTTGGGAATCCCGATACCGGTGTCGGAGAGCGAAAAGCGGACCTTGAACGCGCCCTTTTCCAATGCAACGCTATCTTCTGAGGGGAGTTTGTCAACTTTGATGATGATTTCCCCCTTAGCGGTAAATTTCAAGGCATTACTTACTAAGTTTAGGAGTACTTGTCTGAGCCTTAATCCATCTCCCATGATATGAGCGGGCAGACTAGGGTCGATAAAGTAGAGAAACTCCACTGGCTTATCTCCTAATTTGCCGGCAAATAATCCTAATACCTCTTCGACGCAGTCTCTCACCGAAAATGGACTATTTTCCAGTTCTAACTTACCAGATTCAATTTTGGAAAAGTCTAATATGTCATTGATGATGGATAAAAGGCTTTCACCACTTTTGATAATGGTCGAAACGTAGTTTTTCTGTTCAGGGCTCAACGCCTCATCATTTAGTAGTTCTGCCATGCCAAGCATACCGTTCATGGGGGTCCGGATTTCATGGGACATATTGGCCAAGAACTCACTTTTGCTGCGAGCAGCCGATTCGGCATGGGCCCGTGCCTCTTTTTCTCGCTCATTGGCCATTTGGAGTTCTTGAGTCCTATCGGCCACCTTCTTTTGCAGTTCTAGGTTTTGATTTCTCACTTGGCGGACTCTCAGCTGATATGCAGCATAGGTGAGCAGGAAAATGCCGCACAAAGCCCCAAGCTTAAAAATCCAGGTTTCCCAAAAAGGCGGGAGTACCTCAATGGTGAGGTAAATTTTGTCTTCGCTCCACTCCCCATTGCTATTAGCCGCTTTGATGTGCAGCTGATAGGTCCCCGGATCTAGATTGGTGTAGGAGATGGTCCTATCATTGTCATAGGTGTTCCAAGTTTCTTCAAAGCCTTCTAGGCGATAGGTTGCTTGATTTTTTTCGGAGAAGCTATATTCAATGAGCGCAAAGTCTATATCAATGATTTTATGGCTGTGATCAATCGTAATATGGTCAGTATATCGAATATCCTGTTTTAGGATGATCTCACCGAGTAGGGGATCTACCTGTCCGGGGACTAGCTCTTTTGTATTTAAGCGCAAGCCGCTAAGGAAGATAGCGGGAACCTTAAGTTCTTGATTTAGATTTTCAATCCTAACTTCATTTAGGCCTGCCTCTGAGCAGAAATACATGGTACCCTCGTGATCTTGATAGCTTGGGTAATCATAAAAATTGGTCCCGATTAGGCCATGTCTATGATCAAAATTGATAAATCTCTTGACTTTTGGATCAAAGCGGGAAATCCCGACGGAGTTTGAACACCAAATATTCCCCTCCCGATCGACCAACATTTGGGAAATGTTGATCGAATTGGAGCCATAGATGTCTCCAAATGCTTGCATTTTTCTTTTGGACTTATCATAGCAAAACAACCCCTGAGTGGTTCCGATCCAGATTTTTTTTTCGGTGCTAGCGAGAAAGCGGTAATTTTTGTTATTGAGACTAGCCAAATCATGTGGATCATAAAAGATACTCTCAAATCTTGGAGGAGCATTTTCTTGTGGTAGGATATGGATTAGGCCGCCATCATCTGAACCTACCCAGAAACTGCCATCTTCACCCCGAATAAGTTCGCCTAAAAAGTTATCCGGTAAACTTTGAGGATCCCGCGGATCTTCTCTAAAAAGCTTGAAACGGCCACTATTCTTGTTAAATAGTAATAATCCTTGTGAACTGCTGATCCAAAGCTCTTGATCTGATTTGGGTAGAATATCTCTTATTTGGAAATAGGTTTCTACCTCTTTGAGTTGGAAAGGGTAATTAAGGATAGCCCAAGATTTGATGTCGAGACGAGAAATCCCTTTTTCGCTACCCAACCATAAAATTTCATTGAGGGTGTCTTCCCATATTGCACCAATAAAATTACTTAAAAGGTTCCCTTTGGCAGTATTGTCAGAACCTGTAATATAATCTCGGATCTCTTTATTCTCATCAATAAGAAATAAGCCATTGGCCCTTGTACCCACCCACATACCACGGGTAGGAGATACGCTGATGGTTGAAATCTCTTTTAGTGACTCATATTTCGGACCGTTGAGCTCAGCATGAAAAACCGTAATCTGAGGATCGTATTTGGCTATCCCCCCTTCTGTTGCCAGCCAGATAATGCCGTTTTTACTTTCATAAATGTCTCTAATTCTATTGCTAGGTAAACCTGCTAAACCAATCGAATTATGATGGAAAATTTTATAGTCCCAGTCGTTTTTAAGTTTTAGGCATGCATCGATGGACTTTGTATCAAAGACCGATAATTCTAATTTCGTTCCCACCCAAGCGAGGCCCTTACTATCGACAAAACAGGAAAAGACAATGTCGCCTAGACTCTTTCCTTTTTTCCCTGACAAGTGAATGAAGCTTTCCAGCCCTATTTCTGTACAGCTAGAAGTGTTTTTGATTGCGAGTTGTGCTCCACCTGTACCAATCCACAATCGTCCTTGAGTATCTGAATCCATACTCCAAAGCCGGTCAGAAACAATCGTATTGGGATTGTTGGGATCATGGCGATAGTACTCAAAGTAAGCGTTTGCTAGTCCTGCCTCGGTTTGGTCCCAAAGCATTTTATGCAATCCTCCTCCCCAAGTACCCAACCAAATTACCCCTTCAGGGTCTTGGTGCACCTCTAAGACGGCAGGAGCCGCCAATTGTCCCATCGTTCCTGGGTCGGGAAAAAAATTGTAAAAGGTATCTGTATCAGGATTGAGGATACTCAAGCCGTTTTCCGTTCCTATCCAAATGAGGCCATTCTCATCCTCATGTAAATCGAGGATTTCGTTATGTGTGAGGCTATTGGAATTGGTGGGATCATGGAGATAGTGCGTGATGGAACGCTTTTTTATATCCATCCGATTTAGGCCACCTCCTTGGGTCCCGATCCAAAGGATACCTTGGCTGTCTACCAATAAGCTTTTTATAATGTCATTATTGAGGGAATTTGGGTTTATGGAATCAGCACGGAAAATATAAAATTCTTTCCCATCATAGCGATTTAAGCCATTAGAGGTACCAAACCACATAAAGCCTTCCTGATCTTGGGCGATGCAAAAAACCATATCAGACGATAGGCCGGAAGAAGTGCGTATCTGTTCAAATTGAATAGGGGGGAGCTTTCCCTGCAAAAGGCATGGAATCATAGCAAGTCCACAGAGCCAGACCGTAATAATCCTATTCATGCAATAGTTTAATTTTTTGTAAAAAGTTCAGATCAGGTCTAAAGATCAACCAAATAGGGAGGTTAACCTTTCACCAGATTGTGCTGCTTACTTTGCTATTGGTGCTCCTCATGAGGGGCTAATTGGGGCAGGGGGAGAGTTTTGTGGACTGGACAATTTTATTTTTGGTGTTTTTGAGAGGCATTTCTTGCATAGGCAAGCATTGGGCTTTGCAATAGCCTACACAGGCTAGATATGCTTATGACCCTTTTGACTTAGAGGCGATTTTTTGCACAAACAGTGTAGCGACTTATCGTTCTCCGCAGGAGCGTAACAAAATAGGAGATAACAAGGCCGATGCTACTTGACCTGAGGGTAAAACTAGTGGGCTTTAAACAAAAAGAATTCGAGTGTAAGCTTGTTCTCTTTCCCTCTGACAGCCTTATTTTCTCCTTGTATAGCTCGCTAAGTTTCTCCTTGCATAGCTCGATACGAGCGTCAAAATACCTTGACCGAGAAAAAAATACCTGCGCTTCTCACCCGAAACTTTTCATTTAAAGCCCACTAGGCTTCCTAATTATATTCATCGCTGGGTAGAAATTACTTGTATTAGCAGAATGAAGAATTGTAAAGCGAGCTTTTGCTTACTACTATGAATGTGGGTAAATTACTGTTTGTTGGATTATAGTTAACAGTAAAAGCTCGTACAGGATACATAATAGCAGCCATTATTATGTATCAGCTTGAAATCGCCTAACTCAATACGATAGGATATCGATGTTTCATATTCCTCTTATCAGGTAGGACTTGAGGCTGATTGGGGCTATCAACTGCTTGAGCATGACTGATATTGTCTAGACTAAGAAACATCTAGTATGATAATGCAAACTTCCTTTGGTAGTATTTGGGGAGAACCCGGCTTATTAAACTCAAGGCTGCTTTTACTTAGGTTTCCTTCCAACTACCCCAAAAAATAGTTTTCACAAAGCAAGTATTATCAAGGATTTAGATAGCAGGCATATGAAATCAATCTTTAGACTTAGCCTAATTGGAGTATTCGTGTTTTCTAGTCAGTTCCTTCAAGGGCAGCAAAGACTTTATGTCAATTTACAAGCTAGCGGTCTGAATGATGGTAGTTCATGGGCAAACGCATTTTCAGACCTGCAGTTTGCGCTCAACACTACCATGAGTAATCCACAGACAGATTATGAGATTTGGGTAGCAGAAGGAACTTATACACCCGGTGTTAGTCGATTTAATGACTTTCGGATCAGAGGAGGGGTTTCTCTTTATGGAGGCTTTGACGGCACGGAAGCTCTGTTGTCAGATCGCGCGGTAGATGCGGACGGTAGATTTACTATCCATGAGACAGTTCTCAGCGGAGATATAGGGCAAGCTGGTACTCTAACGGATAATAGCTATCATATTATGGAGATTGACCCCAACCTATTAGGTGATGTGGTTTTAGATGGTATCCGTATTAGTCATGGCTATGCAGATAACTCTACCTTCCCAAATGACTACGGAGCTGGTATTTATATTCGAATTTTAACTTCAGGAGGCTTCGCTACTCGTAATATAAATATTCAGAACTGTTTTATATCAGACAATTTTTCTGGGGGAAGTGGGGGAGCAGTATACTATGAAGGAGGCTTTTATGAGCCCATAACTGACACCCTCATTTTATTTGCCAAACTCAACTTTGATAATTGTGCCATCACCCAAAATAAAGCCGCTACTTTAGGGGGAGCAATCGCTGTTTACCGCGGCATAATGGAGCTGAAAAACTGCGATATATCTCAAAACGAAGCAGAACAAGTAAATATCAACCAATTAAATGGAGTCGGAGGCGCAGTTCATATTTTTGAGGCTACGGCAGAATTTGAGGGCTGTGTTTTGGCATCAAATACTACAGATTTAAGGGGGGGCGCTGTTTTTGCGGAAAGGAGCACTACAAGTTTTAAGGCTTGTAGATGGGAGGATAATGCCGCTAGAGTTGAAGGAGGGGCCTATTATTTTTCCACTAGTGAGGTGGTCCTAGAAGATTGTTTTTTTGCAAGCAATAGTGCCCGTCTAGGTGGAGGCCTTTATGGCTTTGTGAGTGACTTTAGCATGGTCAGAGATTCATTTTTTTTCAATTCAGCTATTCAAGACGGAGCTGGACTGAATGCTCGCGCTTCAGGAGGAGAAATACGCGATTGTATTTTTCAGGCTAATGTAGCTAATACCAGAGGAGGCGGACTTTTCCTCGTAGCTAGTACAGGTACAGATATTATCAACTCTCAATTCAAATTTAATAGTGCCGCCTTTAGGGGAGGAGGGATCATGAATTTGGTCAGTTCTCCTTTGATTCGCAATTGTATCTTTGAAGGAGATACCTCTCGCCAAGGGGGAGGAATCCTAAATGAGGATTTCAGTAATCCACACATTTCTAATTGTACATTTGTCGGCAACTGTGGAGGCTCTGATAGTAATTGCGATGGTGAAGGTGGAGGCATAGTTAATCTTAGCAATAGCGATGCTATGATTGATAGTTGCAGTTTCGTAGCCAATACTGCCTACCGAGGTGCTGGTTTAGTAAACAATCAATCAGATACCAAAATATCCTATTGCGCTTTTGAAGGAAATAATGGTGACTTAGGGGTAGCCTTACTCAATCAGTCATTAGCAAATACCGAGATAAACCATTGTGCTTTTGCCGGGAATACAGGTTTACAAGGAGCTGCAATACTGAATCGACCCTCAACAAATACGGAAATAAACTTTTGCACATTTGAGGGTAATGTTGGTACCGAGGGAGCAGCCATGCACAATCAAGCATCGTCAAATACAGAAATAAATTTTTGTAATTTTTATGAAAACATAGCCTATCGTCCGGCTATTTCCCCCATTGGAGCTGGAGGCGCAATTTTCAATAATACTGAAAGCAATACTACGATCGCTAACTCTGCTTTTGGGGAAAATCATGCAAGATTGTCAGGAGGCGCAGTTTACAATGGTAACAATAGCAATTCCTCTATTTTCAATTGTACCTTCTCCACCAATACTACAGACTTCTTTGGCGGAGCCGTTTTCCTTCTGGAAGGGGATTCTGTTGTACAAATTACTTCTAGTACATTCTATCAAAATGCCGCTCCTACTGGAGGGGGTATTGCTTTTTCAGATAATACTACTACCCTACTAAAAAACTGTATTGTCGCGAACAATCTGGGTGGAAATTTTCATCATACAAGCAATACTAGTATCCTCCTGTCATCAGGCTATAATTTTGTGAGCGATACTAGCGGGGGGCGTTTGCAGCCATTAGCCTCCGATATTTATGGTACCAGTGCCAATCCCATAGATCCCTTATTAGACACCCTAGGATTTTTTAGCGGTCCTACTAGGGTGCATCCTCCCCTGCCCAACAGTCCAGTATTGGGCGCTGGTTTACCGTTAAATGAGATTGATATTAAAACTGACCAAAGAGGTTATAGTCGAATTCGAGCTTCTCGGGATGCCCAAATTGATATTGGTGCCTTTGAAGCGCAATCCACCTATGTCATTTCCGCCGCTCGGCCTCGTTGTTTAGGAGATGATGCCTTTTTCAATCTCCCCGAAATGGCAATGATTGATAGCACGGGAGGCGCATTTGGAATCGGAGAAAACCAAAGTATGGTTTTTTCCCTTCAAGATGGGCTTGAGTTTGCCCCCAATACAGGTACGGTTGAGTGCGAAGGGTTGGGTTTATCGGATTGCAGCCTTGATGTAATGACTTCTACAATTATACTTAGCTATACCCGGAGCTATGATACAACTGTCAATAGCATTCGTATCAGAGACCTTCAGCTCAAGACTACTCCCAATGTGAGTCCGGGACAATTTGCCCTACTTAGATCGGGAGGGGATGCCATCCAGTATGATCATCAGATAGCAGACAGCATCGCCATCGCCCAGCTAACGGCCTATTCGACCCTGAGGCTTAAAGATGGGGCCTATGATGAAGCCTTTGAAAATGATAGGGGGGAATGGACTCCTGATTCTCCTCATTCGATTTGGGAGTGGGGCGCCCCCGAAGGCTCCTTGATCAATCAAGCAGCATCTGGTGCAAATGTTTGGATGACGGGTTTGAATAAAGTTTATCCCGCTAATGATACTTCTTGGCTCGCGAGCCCCTGTTTTGACTTTCAGGATACAGAAAATCCAATAATTGGCTTAAATATTTGGGCAAATTCGAACCAAGGTTTCGATGGCACTGTCTTGCAAGTTTCTCTCGATGAGGGATTTAATTGGCAGACCGTGGGTAATAATAATAGCGGCCTAGCATGGTACAATTCTTCCACACTTTTTGCCAACCCTGGCCAGCAAAATACCTTAGAGCAGTACGGTTGGACAGGACAAGATAGCAGTTGGAGAAGAGCCCGTGTCAAACTCACTGGATTACAAAACGAGGATGCGGTGCGCTTTCGCCTTGCTTTTGCTAGTATTTCTCTAGTTGACACTACTGTAGCTAATGATGGGTTTGCTATGGATGATTTTTTTATCGGTGAATCCAATAAAAAAGTACTGCTAGAGCACTTTAGCAGCAGCGATCAAATGGAGGCAAATGAGCAAGTTAGGGACTTGGTGACTCCTTTAGCGGACTTTATCGTTCCCATTCAATTTTACATCAAGGCGGGAGATCTCTTCTATGATCAAAACCCAGCCGGTCCCCGAGCACGGGCTTTGTACTACAGCATTTCCGAAACCAGTATGGCCATAGTGGATGGGCAGGATTTTATCGGTAGGACACCCGAATTAAGCTCAGACGTACTAGAAACCAGTTTGCTCAAAGAATCTCCGATCTCTATAGACATTGATACCACCATCACAGCGTCTATCAGTATTAGCAGTAGTCGGGATATTGCCGAAGAATTAATCGTACAGCTAGCGGTTGTAGAGCATACCGAGGAGCAGCCTTATGTGCTTAGGAAGTTTTTGCCGGATGCTGCTGGCACCTCTTATCCGGAGCTAGTGGAAGGTATTACAGAAAGTTTGAATCTAAGCTGGCCAGCTAATGATATTTTAGCGCCTGCTGATATAGTCGAAAATTATGATAGTCTGGAAGTAGTGGTTTTTGTGCAAAATCGAGAGACTAAGGAAATCTATCAGGTCG